>NZ_CP028901.1:3019424-3623309 GCF_003058465.1 Orrella marina
AGCGCGCCACAAGTGTATAGTGTTCGCCGTATTGAATCCAATCCTCATCAGACAGAGCCAAGCCATGGACAGTTCGTCAATCCTGAATCACGACGAGTTTATACGCGAGCAGATTCTGCGCGCGATTGCCTTGAACCGGATACCGGGCTACCACTTCTGTGGCAATTTTTTTGATCTGTGGTTCGAAGATGTTCATGATGGCAAGGCCCGTGTGACCATCAAGTCAGCGCCGCACGTAACCGGCATCGATGGCAACATGGATCCCACCCCGCTAGCCGTTGCGGCAGATTTTGCGGCGGCCACGGCAATCAGAACAGCAGGCGATCCCTCGGATCGACTGGCAACCGTTTCCTTGCACATGCAACTGACCAACGCACCAATTTCGGGTGATCTGGTCGCGTACGGAACGCTTGACGGGTTCTTCGAGGGCGTCAAGGGTCGACTCGGTCTGGCCAGGTTTCATCTTGAATCCGATAACCAGCTGGTCGGATTCGGAACCAGTACATTCATGGTCCTGCCCCCGCCTGGTGGCCGCAAGCTCGATCCGATTCCATGGATCAACAACCGTCCTGGTGACGTCACGCTACCCGCGATCAGTAATCTGGATGAGTCAGAACAAGAGATCGTCAGCCGCGGCGAACGCGCAATCGCTGCATCCAGATCCCGGGGAACAGCTTTTCTGACCGAGTTCCTCAACATCAGATCCGAGGCAGGTGATCGTAGTGCCCGTACCCGGATGGACAATGGGCCGCACGTTGGAAACCGGGTTGGTCACGTCCAGGGCGGGATCAGCATGGGCATGGTGATTGAAAGTGCGAGCGCCGCTCTGCCAGCGGAGTGGGCTCTGGTCGGCATTACGGCGAGCTATGTCAGCCCGGGTGAGGGTGATGAACTGACCGCACACTCTGAGGTTATTCATCGAGGCCGACTCACTGCCGTGGTCAGCACTAAATTACTCGGGATCGAGGGTCGACTGGTTCTGGAAGTGACGACCAACCACACGCGACGTCAGGATGGCGCAACGCCACAAATACCTGGTGAAGTCGGAACGGTCTGAACGGACTCCCTTTATACTTGGTCTGCACTGTACTGATCTGGCAACTGGATGTCAGCCACGCTGCCATATGGCGCATTATGGTCAGTGATTACTCATAACGGACGGGTGATGAGCGAGCAAGAGATTCTATTTACTCCGGTAATTCTCTGTGGTGGCTCCGGGACACGGCTATGGCCGCTCTCGCGAACCGGTTTTCCGAAGCAGTTCCTGGTTCTTAACGGTCGCAACAGCTTGTTTCAGCAGGCCTACGAGCGCTTGAGGTCGATCGAGACGGAAGCATTTCGCGCGGACAAGACGCTGGTGATCACCAACGAAGCCCATCGGTTTCTGGTCACTGATCAGCTCAGAGAGCTCGATGCGCTCGCGCATGTTGACATCCTGCTCGAGTCGCAGGGACGCAACACAGCGCCCGCCATCACGCTTTCTGCACTCCAGGCGCTTCAGAATAGTAATGATCCGGTCCTGGTCGTTTCACCTGCTGACCAGATTGTGACGGATCTGGCCGCGTGCAATGACGCACTACGACTTGCGGTCAGCAGTGCGGCACAGGGTCATCTGGTTGTTCTTGGCATCACGCCGACCAGTCCTGAAACCGGTTACGGCTACATCCAGCATGAGAAGTCCGAAATAGTCAAAGAAGAAGTCCAGGTCATTGCTTTCGCAGAGAAGCCGGACCTCGAAACGGCTCGGCGTTATCTGGAGAGTGGCGAGTACAGCTGGAATTCCGGTATGTTTGTGGTCAGAGCCAGCGTATGGCTGCAAGCCATGGACAGATTCGCACCAGACATTCTTCAGTCAGTCAGCCAGGCATGGGAGAAGCGCAAACATGACGGTCTGTTTCTGAGGCCCGATGCAACCGACTTTGCAAGTACACGATCGGAGTCGGCCGACTATGCTGTACTTGAGAACTGTCCTGGTAGTGACATACCGATCCGCATGGTTGCACTTGAGGCCGGCTGGAGTGATCTCGGGGCATGGGATGCAGTCTGGCAGGTCAATGAACACGACGACCAGGGTAATGCGTTTGCCGGCGATGCAGTCTGTGTAGACACACGCAATACCCTGGTTCATGCCAGTCACAGACTCGTCAGTACAGTTGGCGTTGACGACCTGGTCGTAGTCGAAACATCGGATGCTGTTCTGGTGGCGCGACGAGACAAGGCACAGAATGTCAAAGCCATTGTCCAGCAGCTGATCTCCAGCAAGCGGCAAGAGCATGAGCTACACCGCAAGGTCTATCGGCCCTGGGGTTGGTATGACAGCATTGACGAATCAGATCGATTCAAGGTCAAGCGCATCATGGTCAAACCGGGAGCCAGTCTGAGCCTGCAGATGCATCATCATCGGGCCGAACACTGGATTGTGGTTAAGGGCACCGCGGCTGTGACCTGTGGGAACAAGACTATTCTCCTGTCAGAGAACCAGTCGACCTACATTCCATTAGGCGAAAGACACATGCTCGCCAACCCGGGCACGATCCCCCTTGAGATCATTGAGGTTCAGTCAGGAAGCTATCTAGGCGAAGACGATATCGTTCGATTTGAAGATCACTACGGTCGCAAGTAAGCTCTCGCGGCACTTTTTACCGCGCGAGTCAATCGCTGTGCTGGTTCTGACTCCCTCTCCCAGTGCTGCCAGTACAACGACACATCCAGCCTGGCACCCGGGACGATCTCTGCAAGCTGGTCCATGGTATGCGGGCGCACCACCGGTTCATTATTTCTTCGCAGGACCGGTTGTGGGACAACCCCCCACCCGAGCCCCAGCTCAATCGCTCTCTCGAACGCGTCAAGTGCCGGCACGAAGTAGCGTGGATAGCTAGGCTGGCGCAATCCGAGATGTGTCTGAATGAACTGATCATGTAACGCATCCTTGCGATTGAAGATGATGGCTGGCCTGGAAAGCAACTTATGTATGGAAAGTTCTCCCTGTGTTGATCTGCAGCGATCCAGAAACGCCGGATGTGCGAGTCCACGATAAGTCATCACACCTAGCGGTTCCGCCACACAGCCTTTCATCGGCCTGGAGAGTGTTGTCACGCAGCCAACGACCTCACCACTGGCGAGCGCCTCATGTGTGTAGTCCTGATCGTCCACGACAATGTCCAGCAAAATGTTTCTGGCCTGAAGGTCTGCGCTCACGCCAGGTAGAAACCAGGTGGCGAGAGAGTCCGTATTGATGGCGACTCTAAGGCTGCTCCAGCTTTCTGCACCATGAAATGTCTGCTGGTCAAGCGAGAGCGATCGCATCAGTTCATCTTCCAGCAACTGGGCACGCTGGGCGTAGGACACGATAGCCTGCCCCTGCGGCGTCAATCGCAAGGATTTGCCCCGTATCAGTACCATTGCGCCGATGTCACTCTCAAGCGCCTTGACCCGCAGTGTCACAGCCGCCGGGGTCACATTGAGCACCCGTGCAGCCCCCTGAAAGCTGCCTTCACGATGAACAGCCAGCAAAGTCTGAATATGCTTTGGGTCGAACATAAATTAACTTCTATTAAATTTACATAAAATATTTTTACTTCAATTTAATTCTTTTGCATACTCCGGCATCATGCTCACCATCGTTCGCGGGCTCCGGATTCGACGGGAGCCGATTCAGGAAACAGGTGTCAACATGTCAGCTTTCTCTGCAGGAATGTTTTTGAGCATTTCCCTGATCATGGCCATCGGCCCTCAAAATGCCCATCTGATCAGAATGGGGCTGCGACGCCAGCATCTCTGGCTCACAGTCGGTGTGTGTGCCATCGGTGACATCGTGCTCATCAGTCTGGGCGTCATTGGTCTGTCAAAGCTCGGAGGACTTTCTCCCACTGTGCACCGGCTACTGCTGCTCGCCGGTGTGGTCTTTCTGCTGATCTACGGAAGCAAAGCCGCGAGAAACTTTCTGCACGGACTGAAGGCTAGTCGCGACTCGTTAAAAGATGAGTTTCCGAAAGTAGCATCCACCCCAGGTGAAATGACCAGCACCATGGCCTATCCTGGTGCTACGAACATGACACGCAAGCAGGCCGTGCTAACCGCACTCGCATTCTCATGGCTCAACCCGCACGCGTGGCTCGATACTGCTGTGCTGATCGGAACAGCCTCTCTGGCTTACCAGACACCGGGAAACACTGTGTTCGGCCTGGGTGCGATGACCGGTGCAATCATCTGGTTTCTGTTTCTCGGAGGAATCGCCTGCTGGCTTGGTCAGAGGCTGGAACTGAAGCGGATTGCACACTGGATCGACGGTCTGGTCGCCATCATCATGCTCGCGATTGCGGTCTTACTAATGGTCAACGTTTTTACGATATGAACGCGTGATACTCGTGTCCGGACGGTCCTGCTTGATCAAACCGTCAGGCGTCCAGGTCCGGTTCTCTTTCTCGGCCTGCTGATAAAGCTTCCAGCGTTCGCGAGCATCTTCGGATGGACCTCGTTTGAAATACTGTCCATCGAAATGAATCATGGTGGCTGCAAAGCGAAGACTTTTTACGCGAACACCGATCTTCTTTAGACGACGCTCCACATCGGAATCCTCTGCTCCCCACTGAACACCATGCCGTTCATCAAATCCGTTGACAGCGATCAAGTCCTCACGGTCAACCGAGAAATTGCAACCCAGGACCCCCAGTCCCGCCCTCTCCACAGCCTTCTGATACCGATCGGGAAACGAATGCCTTTTTCGAGATTGCGCGCCTTTGAGCGTAAGGTCCAGAGCAACAAACGTACAAAATTGCGTCGCACAATCTGGCTGGCGTGAGAGCAGTCGAGCAGTTGGTAGGCATCATGAAAAACATCAACACGTCGACCGGTCTGCATGATGCCTGGACCTGCGTGCACAAGATGATCTCTGACGAAGTCTGTCTGCACCACGCAATCCGCATCAACAAAAATCAGCGTCTGACCTCGCGCCTGGCGAACGGCATCGTTGAGAATGACGGTTTTAAGAAACCCGTTGTCGGCCTGCCAGATATGTCTGACCGGATAGCTGCACCGCGCCATGTGGCGGGCGATCTCCTGAACAACATCGTCGCGCGACCCATCATCGGCAATGATCAACTCAAAACTGCCATCGGCCTGCTCATCAAGTGCTCGCATGAGCAGAATCAGAGTATCGATGTCGTTATAAAACGCCGCAATCACGGTCGCCCGTGGCGCGACAGACTCAGACAGGGCAGGCATGACTCAGCACAGCTCCAGTTCGGTCAGTAGAGGGGCATGGTCGGAAAGCAGACTCCACGGACGACCTCGCAGGACCTGTGCCTGCCTGACTGCGAATCCTCTTTGATAGATCCGGTCCAGCCTGAACATTGGAAACTTGGACGGAAATGTCTTAGGGGGGCGTTTAAGTGCTTGAGCACCCGCCATGGACAACTGGTTGGGATCCGCGTGGCGGCTCCTGGCAATCAGTCTGAGCGGTTGCTCACCTTTAAGGACCTGCCTCAAGTGTCGAACCGAGTCTCGCAGACTGGGAATATCCCCTTCTGTTCGCGGCGCTGTGGCAAACACTTCATGCACCCCGAGTTGCTGGACAAAGAGCGGTGCAAGCTCGTCGCGCCAGTCATTAAAGTCGCCTGCGATCAGCAACGGCACATTATCAGGGACCATCTTTCGGATACGGGCCGCCATCGCTTCAATCTGGCGGATCCGGCTACCACCAAAGAGACCGAGGTGAATCACGAAACAGTGGACTTCATGTCCCTGGATATCGACCACAGCATGAAGCAGCCCTCGTTGCTCAAGCGAATGATCTGACACATCTTCGTTCTCGAAACTGAGGATCGGAAAGCGTGACAGCAACGCGTTTCCATGATCCGTCATGTCTCTGATCGCATTGCACCCGTAAGCGGCATTCATCTGCAAGGCCGCAGCAAGCGAGGCGTGCTGGGCATCCAGATTAACGTGCTTTTCATTTCGGCCCTGAACCTCCTGCAGAAACAGGAGGTCAGGCCGCAAGCGATGCAAGCCAAGCCTGAGATCGTACAGCGAATCCTTGCCGCTCATGGAGCGGCCTTTATGGATGTTGTAACTGACGATACGCAGCCCTGGCATGACCTACTTACTTCTTGTCTGCGGCCAGCTCAACCTGGCGCAGTCGAATATGCAACTCTTTGAGTTGCTTCTCGTCCACAGCGGAAGGGGCCTGAGTCAGCAGACACTGGGCACGCTGAGTTTTAGGGAAGGCAATCACATCGCGGATCGACTCGGCTCCGGTCATCAGAGTAACCAGACGATCCAGACCAAACGCAATCCCACCATGTGGTGGCGCACCGTACTGCAAGGCATCCAGCAGGAATCCAAACTTCAGTCTCGCCTCCTGCTCATCAATCTTCAAGGCCCGGAAGACCTTGCTCTGGACTTCCTCGCGGTGAATACGAACCGATCCTCCGCCAACTTCCCAGCCGTTGAGGACCATGTCGTAAGCTTTGGACAGCGCTTGAGCCGGGTCAGTCGCGAGTAGATCCTCATGACCGTCTTTGGGACTGGTGAACGGATGATGGGCAGCGGTGTAGCGACCGGCTTCCTCGTCATATTCAAACATCGGGAAATCAACCACCCACAGAGGCTTCCACCCTGCTTCGAACAGACCATTCTGGTGGCCAAATTCGCTATGACCGATCTTGACTCTCAAGGCACCGATTGCATCGTTGACGACCTTGGCACGATCAGCCCCGAAAAAGAGCAGATCGCCATCCTGAGCGCCCGTTCGAGCGAGCATCTCCTGAAGAGCGGCATCATGAATGTTTTTGACGATGGGTGACTGCAACCCTTCACGCCCCTTGGCAATCTCGTTGACCTTGATCCACGCAAGACCTTTGGCACCATAAATTCCCACAAACTTGGTGTAAGAATCAATATCGCTACGAGACAGTTGCACTCCGCCAGGCACACGCAGTGCCACTACGCGACTTCCAGGGGTTTGAGCAGCCTGCGAGAACACCTTGAAGTCCACGTCCTTCATGACATCAGACAAGTCTGTGAACTGCAGTTTCACGCGCAAATCGGGTTTGTCTGAGCCGTACAGGCGCATCGCTTCGGAATACGGCATGATCGGGAATGGATCAGCAAGATCAACATTCTGAACCACACGAAACACGTGCCGGATCATGCTTTCAAAAATTGTCCGGATCTCGGTTTCATTCAGAAAGGATGTCTCGCAGTCGATCTGCGTAAACTCCGGCTGACGGTCTGCGCGCAGATCTTCGTCACGGAAACACTTTGTGATCTGGTAATAGCGGTCAAACCCGGCCACCATCAGCATCTGCTTGAAAAGCTGCGGGGACTGAGGCAACGCAAAGAATTCGCCTGCATTCACGCGGGATGGAACCAGATAATCTCGGGCTCCTTCAGGTGTGCTCTTGGTCAGCATCGGCGTCTCGATATCGATGAAGCCAAGCTCATCCAGAAACTTGCGGACCTCAATGGAGACCCGATACCGCAGTGTCAGGTTCTTCTGCATCTGTGAACGACGCAGATCGAGGACGCGGTGAGTCAGGCGGGTCGTTTCAGAGAGGTTCTCATCATCAAGCTGAAATGGCGGTGTGACCGATGCATTAAGAATCTCGACCTCACGACACAGGATCTCAATCTCGCCAGATGCCAGATCCGTGTTGACCGTCCCTTCAGGACGTTCGCGCACAAGACCCGTGATCCGCACACAAAACTCGTTGCGAAGCTTCTCTGCAATGGCAAATGCTTGCTCGTTGTCCGGATCAAACACGATCTGTGCGAGTCCGGCACGGTCACGCATATCAATAAAAATGACGCCACCGTGATCGCGTCGACGATGGACCCACCCGAAAAGGGTGACTGTTTGGCCCAGATGATCCCGACAAACCTGGCCGGTATAGCAAGTACGCATTCAGTGAGACTCCTGAGGAGGTGGGGGAGGAGCAACCGCCCCCATCGAAACAATATATTTGAGCGCTGCATCGACACTCATGTTCAATGCAACAATGTCTGCCCGCGGAACCATCAGAAAAAAACCTGAGGTCGGATTAGGTGTGGTCGGAACGTACACGCTGACGTAATCACCCGACAGGTGCCTGGCAGCTTCGCCACCCGGCACACCGGTTACAAAAGCAATGGTCCAGGCACCTACGCGCGGATACTGAACCAGGACAGCCTGACGAAAGGCCTGCCCGTTGGGAGCCAGCAGGGTGTCACCAACTTGTTTGACCGAATTGTAAATCGAACGGATCAGCGGAATCCGTCCCATCAGGCGCTCCCACCGATCGACAAGCGCCTGACCGATAAAGTTCGCCGTCAAAGCGCCTGTCAGTAACAAGACCAGCAGGACAATCAGAAAACGCAGACCAGGCACATCCACACCCAGGAGTGCCCTCGCAGAGAGGGACTCTGGCAGGATGCTCTCAAGCGTGCTGACCAGCGTCCAGACAACCCAGGTGGTGATGACCAGCGGAGCCCATATCAGCAGACCCGCCATCAGGTACTTCTTAAAGGCTCGCATTGTGCTCATCCTGCGGACAAGGTGATCCGCCTGTCTGCTCAGGTCGTTGCAGCAGGGGTCTTGTCACTCGAGGCGGCTGCTGCGGTCGTCGATGAGGCCGGGCCCGTCGATGTCGTGTCGGTACTCTGGCCAGAATCTCCACCTTTTGCGGTGGAAGAGGTGGTGGCCGAACTGCCACCGGACGAACCGTTTCGAAAATCAGTCACGTACCAGCCTGATCCCTTAAGTTGAAACCCGGCAGCAGTCACCTGCTTGGCATAGGTTTCCTTGCTGCAGGCGGGGCAAACCGTCAGCGGGGCATCGGACATTTTCTGAAGCACATCCTGCTCATGGCCACAGGCCAAGCAACGGTAGGCGTAGATGGGCATACTCCACTCCTTGAAAAAGCGGGTAATGAGATTTTTAAGAAAAAGAGGGAAAATCTGCTAAAAAGCCCTCAATTTTACCCCGCTTTTACGGTTACTGGACATTATGGCCGTCGCAGCGCCTGCCCCGCCCCGGATGACAACCCCTGGTCAGGCGTAAAGGTGACCCGCCCGTTGACCAGAACATGCGAGATTCCGGCCGCTGGTCTGGTCGGCTCATCAAAGTCCGCCACATCAACCACTGTTTCCGGATCGAAAAGCACCAGATCAGCCCACGCACCAGGAGCAACCTCGCCCCTGCCTTTGAGACCAAAATTCAATGCTGGCAACCCGGTCATCTTGTGAACCGCAGTTTCAAGAGAAAACAACCCAAGGTCCCGGGCATAGTGACCTAGCACTCGCGGAAATGTACCCCATAGCCGGGGATGCGGAATGGCATCGTGGGCGATGCCATCCGACCCTATCATTGTCGACTCATACGCCAGAATGCGCTGAACGTCCTGCTCGTCCATGGCGTAATAAATCGCACCCGCCGGAACCAGGCGCTCAGCCGCTTCGTGCTCGCTAACGCCCCACTGACGCGCGACCTCATCAAGCATTCGACCAGCCATCTCCGGATGCGGGCGAGACCAGGTGACCTGAGTGCGCTTGGCCCGGTGCAGAAACTCGGGCCTGAGCACTGTGGAAGAAGCATGGTAAGGATAGCAATCGAGCGCAACCGGCTGACTGCGTGCAGCCTGCGTGATGGCCTCCAGTGTTTCAGTGGAGCGCCCATGATTGCATACCCCAACCACTTTGTGGTGAGACAGCACCACCCGTATATCCAGCGTACGTCCGATCTCAAACGCTTCGGCCATCGACTCGAGAATGTTGTTGCCCTCGTCCCGAAGATGGGATACGTAATGTCCGCGCGCGGCACTCAGTGGCCTTCCCACCTCGATCAGCTCCCGTGTTGTCGCTGCCCTGGCGGGAGGGTAAAACACGCCCGAAGACAGCCCCCAGGCACCTGCCTGCATGGCTTCGTCCACCCAGTGGCGCATGACCTGAATCTCTGCGTCGGTCGCGGGGCGATCCAGGTCGTCCATAGCCTGGACTCGTAGTGAGCTGTGTCCAACCAGCGGTGCCACATTGACACTGAGACTGGCCATATCCAGCGCACGCATGTACTGAGTGAATGTCGGAAACCGCATGGGTGCCGGGTTGATATCCTCACTCTCCACGACGAGATCGATTGGTGGTGGAGTATCGGCCTTGGTGAAAGGCGCGATACTGATGCCACAGTTGCCGGTAATGACTGTCGTGACACCCTGGGACACCTTAGGCAGAATCTGGGCAGGGGAAAACACGGCCCGGTCATCGTGAGTGTGCACATCAATAAAACCCGGTGCCACAATCTTGCCAGTCGCATCAATTGTCTGTTCCGGTCTCCAGTTCACACTCTCAAGGGTCGCCCCCCCTCCTGGGAGCTACCTATGCCAACAATCCGGCCATCGCTGACATAGACGTTCGCCAGACGTCGAGGCGCCCCGGTCCCGTCGATTACCGTGCCACCGACTATTGCCAGTTCACAGTCACGCATCACTTGTGTCATTGCTTCATATTCCCAGTTTGCTCAGATCAGGACGTGCGCGATGCCAGTCTGTTTCCCGCTGAAAGGCAACACCAGCCCGCAGGAGTGCAGCCTCGTCGAAGGGCTTGCCAAGCAACTGGACACCCAGTGGCAGGCCCTCGGCGCTCTGTCCTGCTGGCAACGTCAACCCGCAGGTAGTCAGGTAGTTCCCGGCTCTGGAGAATGACGCCATCGGAGTTACCGCTTCATCAACTTCCGACACAGGAATAGCTGCAAATGGCGTCGTGGGCGTGACCAGTGCCACGTAGTCGCGCATCAGTTCCTTCCATAATGCACTGCTTGCGCGGTGATGTGCAATGGCCTTGATGTATTGAGAAGCCGTGACTGACCGACCTCCAAGGACGCGGCCTCTCACACCGGGACCGAAGGGCAGGGACTCGTCCTCTATGTAATCGCAGTGCTCCGAGAACGCCTCGGCGGCAATGATCTGGCCATTGCGGGTAACCAGATCACCAAAATCGAAAGGCAGGGACAGCTCACTAATCGTGGCGCCCAGCGCCTCAAAGGTCTTGCAGGCCTGCTCAAACGCACTCATGGCATCGTCAGCCACCTTGATCGGATACTCCGACTCGGGTAGCACAGCAAGCCTGACTCCTTGAAGTGGCTTACTGACTGGCGCAGGGGTACTCCACTGAAACTGCGGTCGGTGCAAACTGCCGGGATCCAGCGAATCAGGCCCAGCCATGAGCCTGGTCCAGATCGCCGCGTCCTCGGCACTGTGAACCATGGGACCAAGCGTATCAAGCGTGCTGGACAAAGCCACTGCCCCGTGCAGGCTGATCAGTCCGCGCGTGGTTTTAAGCCCCGTCAGGCCGTTCAGAGAGCTCGGGATCCGGATGGAGCCTCCCGTATCTGACCCAATTGCCGCCGGCGCCAGGCCGGCCGCCACGACAACGGCCGACCCACTCGATGAGCCACCTGGCACTCGATGTGTCTCGAGGTCCCAGGGGTTCCAGGGTGTGCCCATGACCGGATTGGTGCCCCACCCGCCAAACGCAAACTCGACCATATGCACTTTACCCAGCATCACCATCCCGGCCTGCATCAGACGTAGCAGCGGTGTACAGGTCTGAGTGCTTCGTCGGTCCACCCAGTATTGCGATCCGGCAGTGGTCACCTGGCCTTCGAGCTCACACAAGTCCTTGGCTGCAAAAGGCACTCCGTCAAGCTCGCTCAGCAAAACGCCGTTTGCCCTGCGCTCATCCGAGGCCCTGGCCATTGCCAGCGCAATACCTTCGTCAACCTGAACATATCCGTGCAGCTTGCCGTTGGCCTGATGAATGCGGGCCAGATACGCCTGCGTCAGCTCGAGCGCGCTCCATTTCTTCGCGGCCAGTCCGGCAGATAATTCAGTCAGTGTTGAGAAAGCGATGTCAGCGTTCACGTTCAGGTCCTCGTAATGGTTCCGATGCGGGGCAAGGCATCTCCATCCGCGCAACTATGCACTGAATGGGAGCATAACCTTGATCAGCACTGCGCCTGGATTGGGCAGCTCGATTCTGAGCAAGCAAAATGCGCGCCAGCATAATTACAGCCAAAAGGTTTCAGACATGGAACTTCCCTGAAAACACAGCGTGATGATCAACATTCGACAATGCGAATCAAGCAAATGCGTTATCAGGGATATCCCTGAGTTATCTCCAGGTCGGGGAATTAGAGGGCCAATCGACGGACTTTTCAGCCCCCAAAGATTTTTCATCCCTGCTACGATATGGGCGGTTTACTTTGCCACTAGCGTGTCGCTCTGAGCCTGGATTTCATATCCAGCACCACTTTTCTTATCCCGGTTCGGAATAAGGAAATCGGATTTCTTCACGCGATACCGGCTGTCGAGTTAGTAGCAGTGCAGCGGGCCAAAAAACAATACGAAAGTCAGAAAAATGGCTCAGATTGAGTTTCTATCGTGTATCACTGAAACTTCAACGAGCTTAAAACCGGGTGAGCTAACACTCACGAGAATAGAAAGGACCAAAGGAAAACTGCGTCATGCGTAAATTCGTTTTGCTTTTTGCTCTGGCAATACTCTGGCTTTTATGGTCCGGTGTCTATTCTCCGTTAATGATTTTTCTGGGACTGTGCTCTTGTCTGCTAACCGTGTGGTTAGTCGGGCGACTTGAAACCATTGATCACGAGTCAGTCCCCAGTCACCTGGGCTTGGGCGTCATCACTTACTGGGCATGGCTTCTCAAGGAAATCGTTGTCTCAAGCATTCAGGTCAGTCGCATCATTCTCTCTCCTTCCATGCCGATTAGTCCCGGCATCGTCAAAGTGAAATCAAAAAGTCGAGGATCCGTAGGATGGGTCCTGTTTGGCAATTCGATCACTTTGACGCCGGGAACCGTCACGATCGACATTGACGAGAAGGGAGAACTGACTGTACACGGCATCACCCAGG
The DNA here is from genome assembly GCF_003058465.1 of Orrella marina. Lineage (NCBI taxonomy): Bacteria > Pseudomonadati > Pseudomonadota > Betaproteobacteria > Burkholderiales > Alcaligenaceae > Orrella > Orrella marina. The sequence goes on from NZ_CP028901.1 coordinate 3,032,327, forward strand.
ACACCGCTGAAGGCGTCCTGACTGGCGACATGAATGACCGCGTAGCCAACCTCCAAGCAAGGGGAGATCGTTAATGTTGACAGCTGCTGGACTTGCCGTTCTGGTCAGCATGGCCCTGGCCATCTTGCGAGGCATTCTCGGGCCCGGCGTTTATGACCGGGTACTTGCCATGAACATGTTTGGCACCAAGACAGTGCTTCTTATTTCCATTGTTGCACTTCTGTATGGCAGACCCGATTTTCTGGATCTGGCACTTGCATATGCGCTGATTAACTTTATCGGCGTGCTGGCAGTTCTCCAGTTTGTACAAAACAGGGATGCGCGCCGCGCGAACAAGGAGCGCAGGCAACGAAAGGGAGTTTCCTCATGATTCTGGGCCTGATTTCAGATGCAATGCTCGCCACCGGTGCTGCTTTTGTCGTGATTGGTGCATTTGGTGTGATCAGGATGCCTGATCTGTACACACGGATGCATGCGTCGAGCGTGACAGAGACACTTGGAATGCTGCTGGTGATGGTGGGACTCCTGCTCACCCAGGGATGGTCACTGGCTACGTTCAAACTGTTCGCAATCGCCGTATTCCTGTTGTTTACTGCACCGGTTGCCTCCTACGCGATGGCCAATGCTGCACTGATAAGCGGGGTCAAGCCCAAGCTCGCTCACGAGAACGATCAGGAGACCCTCCCATGATGACATTCTTTGGATTCTTCACATTGACAATGGTTGCAGTCGTGGCGGTAGCGACCGTCGTGTCAAGCAATCTGTTTGTTGCGAGCATGTGGTTCGGCATTTTCAGCTTGCTGATGGCCTCCAACTTTTTCATTCTGGATGCGGCGGATGTTGCGCTGACTGAAGCAGCCGTGGGCGCCGGTGTTTCAACCGTACTTTTCATGGGTGCACTCTCCCTAACCGCTGACAAGGAAAGCATCAGGCAAGGGCGTCGCTTGTTACCAATTGTGGTCGTTGCGGTCGTAGGCCTGGTTTTGTTGATCGCAACGCTGGAACAACCCCGCCTGGGCGATCCGCTGGCACCGGTTCATCAGCACGTCGCGCCTTGGTACATAGAAAAGACCCCTGAGTACATCAACATCCCGAACATTGTGACTGCCATTCTTGCCTCATTCCGAGGCTATGACACGATGGGTGAAGTCCTCGTCATTTTCACAGCCGGCATTGGCGTACTGTCTGTTCTAAGCTTCAAGCCAAAAAAACGCGCATCCATTTCAAGCGAGGAACTCGGACAAGCGATACGCGGTTTGCAACACCACGCCGTTCTGCGCGTGGTCGGAAAACTGCTGATCCCTGTGCTTTTACTGTTCGGACTGCTGGTGCAGTTCCACGGCAAATATAGCCCTGGAGGCGGATTCTCCGCCGGTGCCTTGTTTGCAGCTGCAATCATGCTTTACGGCATCCTTGAAGGCGCGGACCGTTCTGCCAAGGCCATGCCGCAAAAGGTCATGATCAACCTTGCTGCGCTAGGTTGCACCATATATACCGGAGTTGGCGTCGCCTGCATGCTGCTAGGTCACCATTTCCTGGATTACAACGCACTCTGGACTGATCCGCAGATCGCCCAGTATTACGGAATCCTGATGGTGGAATTCGGAGTCGGTCTGACGGTAACGGCTGTTTTGATCATGATCTTCAACGCGATCGCCAACCGGGCGACATACTGAGGGTAGCTGGATGAATCTGCTCGGTCTCTATAACTACTGGATTTACATTTTTCTTCTGGTTGTTGGTCTTTACGCTGTGTTCGTCAAAGGCAATTATGTGAAACGCATGATTGGCTTGGGGATTTTTCAGTCAGCGGTCTTCTTGTTGTTTATCAGCATGGACAAGGTGGAAGGCGGTACTGGACCTATTTTTCGGGGCGTACCGACTGAAGGGCAGTTATTCGCGAATCCCTTGCCACAAGTTCTGATCCTGACGGCGATTGTCGTGGGTATCGCGGTGACTTCGCTCGGACTTGCGATCGCAATCCGGATTCGAGAGGAATACGGATCAGTCGAAGAGGCAGATACCCGTCGTATGGATGATCAATCATGATGACACTGTACGATCAACTCCCCGTCCTTGTTGTTGTCCTGCCGCTCTTTCTCGCCCCACTGGTGGCAACTTTGCCGAGTCGTGGCAAATTACCGTGGCTGGTTGCAACCATTACAACCGCGCTGACCTTTGCAATTTCGATCAGTCTTGTCACCCAGGTTCTTGAAACAGGCAGCCTCACGTACCTGCTTGGAAACTGGCCCATCCCATTCGGAATTGGCTTGTACATAGGGCCCTTCTCCGCAATGATGGCACTCATCATCAGCGGTGCATCGCTCGCTGGCCTGATTGTTTCGGCCAGTGCCATGGACAACGAAGTGCCAGCAGAGCATCAGTCACTGCTTTACTCATGCTGGCTGCTTGCCATGTCTGGCCTGATCGGCATCGTGATCACAGGCGATGCTTTTAACGTCTTTGTATTCATGGAAATCTCGTCGCTGGCATCCTATGTCATGGTCGCCAATGGTCCTACTCGCCAGGGCCTGACAGCAAGCTTCAAGTATCTGGTCACAGGTACGATGGGCGCCACGTTCTATCTGATTGGCGTCGGCTATCTCTACATGATGACTGGCACTCTGAACATGGCGGACATGGCCGTCAGACTTGAAGACGTCTCGGACACGTTACCTGTGATCGTCGCCGGAGGTTTTCTGATTCTTGGTCTGGCCATGAAGGCGGCCCTGTTTCCCATGCACGCATGGATGCCCAATGCATACCAGTTCGCTCCATCCGCTGTGGCCGTATTCTTTGCTGCGTGCTCAACCAAGGTAGCGCTTTACGTCATGTTGCGCTTTCAATTCCAGATACTGACCCCGAATCTGGGCAACCATCTGGAGCTACTGAACGCGCTGATCATGACGCTCAGCGTAATTGGCTTCATCGCAGGCTCACTGATTGCTATTTTCTCAGATAACCTCAAGCGGCTCCTCGGTTACTCCTCAGTCGCCCAACTCGGTTACATCGTTCTCGCCATCAGCCTCGGGACAAGCGCTGGGATCAGTGCTGCCATCATTCACACCTTTAACCACGCGATCATGAAAGCAGCACTTTTTGCGGCGGTTGCGGCCATGGTACTTAGATTTGGCTCATCAAAAATCGAGGACCTCGCTGGCGTCGGCAAGCAAATGCCACTGACAATGCTAGGATTTGCACTTGCCGGACTCTCCCTCATTGGCGTCCCACTCACAGCCGGGTTTATCAGCAAGTGGTATTTGATACAGGCTGTACTTGAGAGTGGCACACTCGGAATTCTCCTGACTCTTCTCATTCTGACCAGTTCGCTTATGGCAGTCATTTACATATGGAAAGTCATTGAGATTGCATACTTCCAACCAGCCAGGCAAGAACTGCCACCAGGTCGCCGGGAGGCTCCCGCACCCGTTCTGATCGTCCTTTGGGCATTGGTTCTGGCCAATTTCTGGTTTGGTATTGATCCGGAGCTTGTACTCTCACTCGCTCGTTCAGAGGCCGTCAATCTGATGGGGGTGGGCAAGTGACAAATCAGTTTCTCCTTTTGGTAGCAATTGCCATTCCGCTAATTGGCGCGGTTGTCACTGCACTAAGCGGTCATAATCGGAACTTGCGCGACTCTCTCATGGTCGGCGGTGCAACGTTGGGCTTCATCGCAGTATTAAGCCTGCTTCCTTCGGTCCTTGATGGCAGCGTCCTAGCGGTAAACCTCGTCACAATGATGCCAGGGCTGTCAATTGCATTTGCGATTGAACCACTCGGCATGGTGTTCGCACTTGTCGCGTCTGGACTCTGGATCCTGACGTCCGTCTATGCGATCGGCTATATGAGAGGTGCGCAAGAAAAGCACCAGACTCGATTCTTCGCATGTTTCTCGATAGCGATATTTGCTGCACTTGGTATTGCATTTGCAGAGAATATGCTCACGCTCTTTATTTTTTACGAAGTTCTATCGGTGTCGACCTATCCGCTGGTAGCCCACAAAGGTAACGAAGAAGCGAAACGTGGCGCCAGAATCTACCTTGGACTCCTGATCGGCACATCTATCGGACTCATGCTGCCCGCCATGCTGGTCACCTGGCATCTGACAGGTACGCTTGATTTCCAGTCGGGTGGCATCCTTCAGGACAATGTGAGTCGTGGGGTCGGAGCTGTCTTGCTACTGCTTTACATGTTCGGAATCGGCAAAGCGGCTCTGATGCCATTTCATCGCTGGCTACCATCTGCTATGGTCGCTCCGACACCAGTCAGTGCCCTTCTGCATGCCGTGGCTGTGGTCAAAGCGGGTGTTTTCACCGTTCTCAAAGTCAGCATCTATCTGTTCGGACTGGACTATCTGGAGAGTCTCTGGAGTAGCGACCTGATCATGTGGGTCGCTGCATTCACGCTGCTGGCTGCATCGATCGTCGCTTTGCAAAAGACAAACCTGAAAGCCCGTCTTGCATACTCTACAGTCAGCCAATTGTCCTACATCACTCTCGGTGCAATGCTTGCCAGCGAGTTGTCTATTGTCGGCGGTGGATTGCATATCGTGATGCATGCTTTCGGAAAAATCACTCTCTTCTTCTGCGCTGGTGCGATTTATGTTGCAGCTCACAAGACTGAAATACACGAAATGGATGGTCTGGCAAGAAAAATGCCAATCACAATGGGGGCCTTCCTGCTAGGTGCACTGTCAGTCATCGGAGCACCACCGCTAGGCGGATTCTGGAGCAAATGGAACCTGATGCTTGGCGCTGCCGATGCACAACACAGCATCATGATCGCAGTGTTTTTGATCAGTACGCTACTGAACATTGCCTACCTGCTCCCTCCAGTCATTCGGGCATTCCTGCTCAAACCGGCCGATGGCGCGCAGAGTAAGCCTGGAATCGAAGAGGCGCCGCTGTTCTGCCTGGTCCCCCTTACATTGACCGCAATCGGGACATTTGTTCTCTTTTTTGTAGCAGACCCAATCCGCGGCTTTATCGGCACAATTTTCGGGAGCGTAATGTGATCGCATCTGGAACAATCTCGCAGAAATTTCCTTTTCTTTCACCAGACGTGACCGCCGAACGTGGAGCCGGACTATGAAAGTGAACAAATTAGGACAACTGCTTGAGTGGATGGTCAACAACTCGAAGACGCTCAGTCGGGTCATGCTGGTCATCATGGCAGGCTTGGTGATCACCAATTTCATCTTTCCGGCTGGTTATGATCGCTTCTTCTGGGAGTCCTTACCCGCAGCAGGAGCCATCTATGGAATTTTCTCCTGCTTCGTGATCGTTGTTGTTTCCAAGTTTCTGGGATACAAGTTTTTATATCGCAAGGAAGACTATTACGATAATGAGTCACGCCCAAACGAATTGATTGGCAACCCAGCGGACAGGGAGAATCGTAATGACTGAAACGATGACGCTTTCTTCAGGCATGTGGTTGCATCCGTCTCTTGTCATGATTTTTGGAGCACTCCTGACGCCTCTCATTCGCGGGAATGCCCAGAAGTTTTTCAGAGTCGCCCTGGCGTTACTCGTCATCTATATTGCCTTTTCCATAGAGCACGGCATCTACGGTCAATTCAACGTTGCCGGTATGGACATCGTTACTGGCCGAGCAGATAAACTCAGTCTCGCCTTCGTCTATGTCTTCAGTCTGATCACACTGATCGCTACGATCTATTCGCTTCACGTCAAGGACAACATTCAGCACGTCACGAGCATGATCTACGCGGCCGCTGCAATCGGCGTGGCCCTGGCGGGCGATCTCATGACACTGTACGTGTTCTGGGAAATGATGATGCTGGCATCGGTCTGGCTGATCTGGCGTCGCGCGACTCCAACCGCCTACACATCAGGCTACCGATACATTCTTGTACACGCGGTCAGCGGGGTGCTCTTGCTGGCTGGAATCGTGATCATGTACGGCGAAACAGGATCAATCGCCTTCGAACAGATGCAGACCCAGAATCTTGCGTTCTATCTCATTCTGATCGGATTCCTGATTAACGCGGCGGTTCCTCCTTTTGGAGCCTGGCTACCGGACGCTTACCCAGAAGCTACAATAACCGGTGCAATTTTCTTGAGTGCCCTGACCACCAAGACCGCTGTTTATACATTGATCAGGGGGTTCCCAGGCACTGATTTCTTGATTTGGATGGGAGTCATCATGGCTCTCTGGGGGTGGTTTACGCGGTTCTGGCAAACGACATCCGTCGCCTGCTTGCTTATCACATCATCAGCCAGGTCGGATATATGGTTGCAGGCGTAGGGATGGGAACTGCAATCGCCTTGAATGGAGCAACGGCGCACGCATTTACTCACATTCTCTACAAGTCCGTGTTGTTCATGGGTGCCGGTGCCGTTCTGCATATGACAGGCAAATCAAAACTTACCGAACTGGGTGGCATTTACAAATACATGCCATTGACATTTGTTCTGTATATGGTCGGGGCCTTTTCCATTTCAGCGTTCCCGCTGTTTAGTGGATTCGTCAGTAAAACCATGGTTGTGGAAGCAGCGGCAGTGGATCACCGCGCCTGGGTCTGGCTATTGCTGTCAATGGCCTCTGCCGGTACGTTCCTGCACACTGGTCTCAAACTGCCTTACTTTACATTTCTTGGTAAAGACTCTGGGCTCAAACCAAAGGAAGCTCCTTGGAACATGTTGCTTGCCATGGGTATTGCTGCCTTTTTCTGCATCTTTATCGGTGTGTATCCAGCATGGCTCTATAGCTTCATGCCCGCACCGGTAAACTACAACGCCTACTCTGCAGGACACTTGTTCTGGGAAATCCAGTTGCTTCTCTTCACAGGACTTGGGTTTTTCCTGATGATCAAACAACTGGGTGGGGAGCGCAAGCTGAGTGTCGATACTGACTGGATTTACCGCAAGGCTGGACCTGGACTGGTTTACAAAGTGGCTGACCATGTTCGCCAGACCTGGCGCAGCCTCATCGGTGCTTCACTGGGAATGATTGGTGCCATCATCCGGTCTTTGCGCGGAGACTTTGGTCGTGGCGGTGTTCTGGGTGACACCTGGAGCATCGGTGCAACGACTATATGGATTGCACTTTTCCTGGGGCTGTTTGGTGCGTTTGTAGTTTTCTTCTAGTTAGCTCCTCGTAGCCAGTTGTCCTCTCTTGAACGCTTTCATCACGAGCATTCAAGTGGGGCAATGCCGGGCATAGCCACCGCTCAAGGCATACCTTACCGATTGATACGTGGCGGCATCCGGCAATTTTTTGTGCTGACACGCTGAATCTGGTCCACCTGGCTTATATGGATACCAGCAGCAAGATCAGATCACGCGGTAGTTGTTTGATCGTATCGACCAGACACCAAGCTCTCCCCTCGTCACCACGCCCCATCTCCTTGATCCCCAAAATGCGGCATCAGGCATTTCCACGCATGGCAGAGCGTGGACATTGCGGCTATTGCATTTCTCGTGGCAACTCTATTCTGGTGGACCTTTTTCCTGATCCAGAAATACCCATGACCCAGAACGACCCTAGCTATCGACAGCTCTTTGGCAACCACGCCGTGATGCGTGACTTGCTACGCCTGCCATGGCTGCGCCAGCTTGGCGTGACGCTTGATCTTGACACCCTTCGCCCAGGCGATTGCACCGATCTCGTCACCACCCGTCTGCGCCAGCGCCGTGTCGATATCCTCTGGCAGGCACGTACCCTGGACGACCAGCCTGCGTGCATCCAGATCCATGTCGAACACCAGTCACAACCTCGACAGGACATGGCGCTGCGCATGATGACTTACCGCGGCCTGCTGTACGAAGACCTGCGCAGCAGGCAAGCCGGGCAAGACACCCAGGCCACCGGCGGTCTGTTACCGGCCATGATTCCGATCGTGCTCTACAGCGGAATCCGACGCTGGAAGGCACCGCACCAGATACGGGACCTGATCTTGCCGGTTAACGACTTGCTCGAACCATTCCAGCCCAGGCTAAAATATATTTTACTGGACACTCAGACTCTGACCCGACAAGTTCTGGAGAGCACGGCAACCCCCGGGGCAATCACCGATGCCGATCTGCAGGACAATCTGGCATGGTTACAGTTCCGGCTTGAGCACAACAAAGGGCGCGACGATGTGATCGACTTGATACACCGTCTGGTGAGCCTGACTCAACCGTCACTCGGACAACAGCAATCTAGCGAGCTCCACGAATCCGGTTCGCAAGGCAACAGCAGTACGCAAGACGTCTTCGCAAACTGGCTTCATTCTGTCGTGTTGCCCCGCAGTTTGCCAGCCTTGCATCAATGCAAGACTGGGTCACAAGAGAACCTGAACGCTTCGTCCACAATCAGCATTTCCGAGGTCATCAACATGCTTATGAACACACGTAACTGGGAAGAACAATGGCGACAGGAAGGGATCGAGAAAGGGATCGAGAAAGGGATCCGACAAGGCCAGGCAGCGCAACTGGCTGACACGATGTCGTATCGCTTTGGGCCTATCCCTGAGGACATTCTGCTGCGCCTCGAGAACGCAAGCCCCGAAGAACTGTCTCGATGGGCACGAAACCTGCTCGATGCGAAGACGATTGAAGAGATCTTTGCGGGCGATCATTGAACACTTGCCTGAACATAATCCCCACCGGATGATGGCAAGCACGGGAAACTGCAAGAAACTATTGAGGGAGCTCGCTCAACCCCTTGGCCAGACCAGGCCTCGTCTCGCGGGGCCTGCTTGGCATTTGGCATAAACATCCTTGATGCTTTCCCGGCACCAAGGATGTCAAGATCAAGATCTGCTCAGAATGCTGTCTGCTGCCTTCTGCGCAATTACCAGCGTTGGTGAATTCGTATTCCCGGACGTAATGGTAGGCATGATCGAGGCGTCCGCCACCCGCAATCCTCGCACACCGTGCACACGCAGGTCAGAATCTACAACGGCCATCTCGTCTTGCCCCATCTTGCAAGTCCCTACGGGATGAAAGATAGTAGTCCCGATGTCTCCTGCAGCCTGGACCAGTTCCTCATCTGATTTGAGATGTGCGCCCGGCTTGAGTTCCTGAGGTTGAAACGGCACTAACGAACGCTGGCCCACGATCTTTCGGGTGAGGCGAATGCTTTCGACAGCAACCTGACGATCCTCTTCGGTAGACAAGTAGTTGCACAAGATCGACGGTGGTTGAGCAGTATCGGGCGAGACAATCTGCACTCGCCCCCTGCTGGTTGGGCGCAAGTTGCAAACGGATGCAGTGAATGCCGGAAAGTCGTGCAGATTCTCTCCGAATTTTTCCAGTGACAGCGGCTGAACGTGATACTCGACATTTGCGCGAGATTGTGATGGACCAGATCGCGCAAAAACCCCAAGCTGGGATGGAGCCATGCTTAATGGCCCGCTGCGAGTCAATGCGTACTGAATCCCCATGCAAATCTTGCCAAGCAAGCTGTTGGCTTGTGCATTCAACGTCTTGACATCTTCGACCCGATAAATAGTACGTAACTGGAGATGATCCTGAAGATTCTCACCAACACCGGGAAGTTCATGCACCACGGGAATCTGATACTTGCCCAGCAATTCGCTGCGACCAATTCCTGACGTCTGAAGTATCTGCGCGCTACCAATCGCACCCGCGCAAAGCACCACCTCGCGCCGACTCTGCGCTCGCATTCGCTTCTGGTCCGCAATGAGCTCGATACCACTGACTTTGTTTCCGCTAAATAGCAACCGGGTCACCCGTGCATGCGTCACGACCTTCAAGTTGCTTCGCTTCATAGCCGGACGCAAGAACGCTTTGGATGTATTCCATCGCCATCCCTTGCGCTGGTTGACTTCGAAGTAACCACTGCCCTCGTTGTCACCTCGATTGAAGTCTTCCACTGGCTCGATTCCAGCTTCCTGTGCTGCGGCCTGGAACGCATCCAGAATCTCCCAGGACAGCCGCTGCTTGTCCACTCGCCATGGCCCTCCTGCTCCATGCCATTCGTCTGTCCCCTTGTGATAGTCCTCCATGGACTTGAAAACAGGTAGAACGTCATCCCAGCCCCAACCTGGATTGCCCAGATCACGCCATCCATCGTAGTCCTGCCTCTGTCCTCGCATATAGATCATGCCATTGATCGACGAGCTTCCTCCCAGAACCTTGCCGCGCGGATATCCGAGTGAACGTCCGTTGAGTCCGGAATCCGGCTCGGTCTTGAAGCACCAGTCGGTCCTTGGATTGCCGATACAATAAAGGTAGCCGACTGGAATGTGGATCCAGTGGTAGTTGTCGGGTCCGCCTGCCTCAAGCAGTAATACTCGATGGTTTGGGTTTGCGCTCAGGCGATTGGCCAGGAGGCAACCGGCCGTCCCTGCGCCAACCACCACGTAGTCAAATTCCCCCATGCTGTCCGAACTCGTTCTGGTTTCCATGGCCGAATGCTCCTCTGATGCCCGCAAATTCTGTATAAAAGCGTATTCTGTAGTAATTCTGTCTGAATGTTGAAACAATACAGGATCAAGCTTTTTTGCCATAACCCCTGACCCATTTTTTACCTGAACATGAACTCTTCCGCTGCGCTAGCTTTTGAAATCACCGAATCAACCCAACGCCAGAGCGAGCAGGACCGCCAAAAGATCCTCGACAATCCCGGGTTTGGTCTGCACTTCACTGATCACATGGTCGTCATTGACTGGTCGCTCACCAAGGGATGGCATGGTGCGCGAGTGCAGCCGTATGGTCCGCTACTGGTCGATCCAGCGTCTTCGGTACTTCACTATGCGCAGGAGATTTTTGAGGGGCTGAAAGCCTACCGCCATCAGGATGGTTCGATCTGGTTGTTCCGGCCCCAGGACAACGCTCGTCGCATGCAGCGATCGGCGGCCCGTCTGGCACTGCCTGAACTGCCAGAAGAGGACTTTCTTCAGTCCATCAGGGAATTGATCAAGGTTGACCACATGTGGGTGCCGGGTTCAGGCGAGACCAGTCTGTACATCCGCCCGTTCATGATTGCCAATGAACGGTTCCTGGGTGTTCGTGCAGCGCAACACGCTGCATACTATGTGATCGCTTCACCTGCTGGTGCATACTTTCCCAAGGGCGTCGCACCGGTCAACATCTGGGTTTCCCAGGCACACACTCGCGCGGGTCGAGGGGGCACTGGTGCAGCCAAATGTGGCGGCAACTACTCTGCTTCGCTATTGCCGCAGCAAGAGGCCTCTCGCAACGGTTGCTCGCAGGTTCTGTTTCTGGATGCGCAGGAAGGGAAGTACCTGGAGGAGCTCGGCGGGATGAACCTGTTCCTGGTACGCAAAGACGGCTCGCTCCTCACGCCATCACTGACGGGAAGCATTCTCGAAGGCGTAACACGCGACAGCATCATCACACTCGCGAAAGATCGTGGTCGTGCGGTCGAAGAACGCAAGATCACACTCGAAGAAACGGTCAATGGTCTTGCCACTGGCGAGATTGTTGAAGCGTTTGCGTGTGGTACCGCTGCGGTCATAACGCCAATCGCCATGATTAAAGGAGACGGAGTCTCAGCTGGTCGCGAGGACGCACCAGCGGGCGAGCTCACCATGTCTATTCGCAAAGAACTGACGGACATTCAATACGGCCGTCTGCCTGATCCACACCAATGGATGGTCAAAGTCCACTAACATAAGGCTTTTCTAAAATAAATATACGGACCCTTTTGATGACGATGAACCCTGCCGTATCTCGCTGGAACGATCGATTCTCTGCAACTGACGACTATGTGTTTGGTACCCAGCCCAATCAGTTCATGGTCAGACACGCTGGAACCTACATTCAGCCAGGCATGAGAGTCCTGGCGGTTGCGGACGGTGAAGGGCGAAACGGGGTCTGGCTCGCTGAACAGGGCTTTGATGTCTGGTCGGTTGACGCAGCTCCCGCCGCCTCAGAGAAAGCCAGACGTCTGGCGCAAGAGCGTGGCGTTCAGTTACGAGTTGAAACCGCCGACATGTCCAAATGGGACTGGGCCGCCGAGCCATTTGATGCAGTCATTGGTATCTTCTTCCAGTTCGCCAACCCGAAACTACGTGCCGAGCTGTTCGAGGGGATGAAGCGAGCAGTCAAGCCAGGTGGTGTCCTGATGATCGAAGGCTATGGCCTGAAGCAGCTTGAATACAAGACCGGCGGCCCGGACATTCCAGAGCACTTATACACGCTTGATCTCATGAAATCCTCGTTCGACGACATGGACATCCTGCTGCTCGAAGAATACGATTCAGATCTGAATGAAGGGGCCGGACACCGTGGCATATCGGCGCTAGTTGATCTGATTGCGAGAAAACGCTGATTAATCGTACCGATTAACTGAATTGTTCGACAGTAGTGATGGATAGGGCCGGATGATCCGGCCCGTTTTCATTGGCGCGCCAGAAGACAGCAGCGCATCACCAGGCCCGCGCTGGCTCGTCTGGTCGTCCGTCATGCCCTTGCGATCGAGTTAGGATGACACTTTGATTTGTTGCTGATACCAGCCTCTGGACTGATTAACCATCTTGACCAGCCACAACATCACGGGCACCTCGATCAGCACGCCTACGACAGTTGCGAGCGCGGCTCCGCTGTCAAAACCATACAGAACGATTGCGACTGCAACTGCCAGTTCAAAAAAGTTCGATGCGCCAATCATCGTAGATGGCCCAGCCACATCATGCCGGACTCGGCACTTCAGATTGAGCCAGTACCCAAGCCCTGCGATCAAAAGCCCTTGTAGCAAAATCGGCACTGCAAGCATGAGAATGATCAATGGCTGGCGAACAATCGCTTCGCCCTGAAACGCGAACAACAACACCAGCGTTGCAAGTAAAGCAGCCATGGTAAATGGTCCAAGCCGCGCCAATACCCTCTCAAAACTTTCCTGCCCTTTTCGAAGCAGCATCTTTCTGACGGTCTGCGCGATCAGTAGCGGTATCACGATGTAAATGACGACCGACAGGAACAAGGTATCCCAGGGCACCGGAATGGAGGACACACCAAGCAAGAGCGCCACGATTGGCGCAAACGCAAAGACCATCACCAAGTCGTTCAATGCGACCTGGCTAATGGTGAAGTTGGCATTTCCACGGCAGAGATTACTCCAGACAAATACCATCGCAGTACATGGTGCAGCACCAAGGAGGATGAGTCCTGCTATATAGCTATCTATCTGGTCGGCAGGCAACCAGGGCCTGAAAACGTATCCGATGAATAGCCAGCCAAGGGCTGCCATCGTGAATGGCTTGACTGCCCAGTTCACGAACAGGGTGATGCCGATTCCCGCCTTCTGGCCACCCACTTCGCGAATGGTGCTGAAGTTGATCTTCATGAGCATCGGGATGATCATGACCCAGATCAGAATACCGACAGGAAGGTTCACGTGCGCGACTTCCATCGAACCCACAGCCTGCGCAACACCAGGAAAGGACTTGCCCAGTGCAACACCGGCAACAATGCACAGTGCGACCCAGACGCTCAGATATCGTTCAAAAAAACCCATGCTGACTCACTTTGATCTGCTACTTCGTCGGCTGTGGTTCACCACAACCTTCACAATCGATACTGTTAACTGCTTCGGCTGGTGAGAAATTGACTGGAAGACATGGATTGCCTTCGCAACAATCTTTTGCCAGGAACAACATCAGTTCACTCATGGACTCAAAGATCACTGAATAGATGACAAACCGACCGTGCTGTCTGGACTGAATCAGCCCCGCATGAACGAGCTCTTTGAGATGGAAGCTTAGCGACGATGGCGCAATATCGAGGGTATGCGCGAGCTCGCCTGCCGCCCGACCAGATGGACCCGCCTCGATCAGCACACGGTAAACACGCAATCTTGCCGAATGACCAATTGCTGCAAGCATACTCGCTGCTTTCTCCACATCCATCAGGTCGCTCTCATGGTTAAGTACTCCTACCCCATGCACCACTTATCCAGTCTGAACCAAGGTGGCGCTAAGACACGGATTATATTTTGATAATTGGTGAAATATCAAAACTTATGTGGGCCGGCGTAAGGTTAACCTGTCCTCCGGCTTAAAACTGGCATCCAATTCCTAGACCAGGCGGCCAAATCAGACCGTGTTTGAGTTTTATGAAGCAATACCTTCCAGAAAACAAATTGTGTCAGGTGCGCGCTACCCATACACTTGACCCAATCTAATCTGTCGAGGGTACCATGTCCGTTGTTAACGATTTGTCGCGTTTACTCAACCCGAAAGTTATTGCCGTCATCGGCGCATCTGATGATCCCACCCGCATCGGTGGAAAGCCTATTTCATACATGGTCAAACAAGGGTACGCAGGCAAGATTTTGCCTGTCAATCCGAAGCGCGACACGGTTCAGGGAATCAAAAGCTATCCAAGCGTAGACGCCCTGCCAGACACACCGGATATTGCAATTGTCGCGGTCCCCGCATCAGCCGCACTTGAAACCATCACGGCTCTGGCCAAGCGCGGTACAGGTGGTGCAATTCTGTTCAGCGCCGGCTTTGCAGAAATGAATGAGGAAGGCGCGGCCATCCAGAACAAGATGGCTGAGGTGGCCACAGCCCACGGTATGCGTCTTCTGGGTCCCAACTCGCTGGGCATGCTCAACCCACAAACGCACTTCTACGGCACATTTGCAACCGGACTTGAACTCGGCTTCCCCGAGCCTGGCAACGTTGCGATCGTCAGCCAGTCCGGCGCCTATGGCGCGCACCTGATGGCGGTTGCCGTGCAGAACAATATCGGTCTGTCCGCTGCGGTCATGACCGGCAACGAAGCGGATCTTTCAGTCGGTGACATCGTCCAGATGGTGGTTGATGACCCCAAGACCCAAGTCATTGCCCTGTACTCCGAGGGCGTGCGTCGTGCGGACGTACTGGTCAAGGCACTTGAAAGTGCTCGTCGCAAGCGTAAGCCCGTGGTGATGATGAAGGTCGGTCGCAGTGCGGTGGGAGGGGCTGCAGCCCAGTCCCACACCGCTTCGATTGCCGGCGATGATCGTGTATTTGACGCGGTGATGAAAGAGCTCGGCGTCATCCGCGTGGAAACCACCGAACAGATGCTGGATATTGCCCGACTGGCAACCCGTGGCATTTACCCGGCCGACAATTCGCTTGGTGTGATCACGGTGAGTGGCGGTGCTGGCGTCATCATCTCTGATGCAGCCGAGGCGCTTGGTTTGCCGATGCCTCCCATGCCCGAAAAAGCACAGAAAGAACTGACTGAAGTCCTGCCTTACGCCGCGCCTCGCAACCCCGTTGACACGACTGCACAGGTTCTGAACGACATGTCACTACTTAGACGGTTCACCGAGTCTCTGGTACGTGACGGTGGCTACAAATCCATTCTGGGCTTCTTTACCTACACGACCAGTGCAGCCAGCACGGGTGCACGGTTACGTCAGGAAATCAAAGGCGTGCGTGAACAGTATCCTGACCGCCTGTTTGTGCTGGCGGCTATGGGTTCGCGCGAACAGATGCGTCAGTACGAAGACGACGGTTTTGCAATCTTTGAAGATCCCAGCCGCGCAGTCACTGCGATCGACGCAATGGGACGGTTTGGTGCTGCTTTTGAACGGCCTGAGGCACTTCCCGCTCCGGTGATCAACGCGGTCGAACTGCCACAAAGCAATCCTAGCGAAGCCGTGGCCAAACAACTGCTAGCCAAAGCCGGGATCGAAAGCGCACCTGAATCCGTCTGCAAAGACGCTGATCAGGCAGTTGCAGCTGCCCAGTCAATGGGTGGCAAGGTCGTCATGAAGATTGTGTCGCCAGACATCCTTCATAAATCGGAGATCGGTGGTGTGCTACTCGACATTGAGGGTGCCGCAGCTGTGAGGGCTGGTTTCGACACGCTGATCGAACGCGCCAGGAAGGCAGTACCGAATGCTCGGATCGAAGGGGTACTGGTCGCCAAACAGCTCTCTGGTGGTGTTGAGTGCATTCTGGGTATTCATCGCGACCCTGTGTTTGGGCCGATGGCCATGTTCGGACTCGGAGGCATCTTTGTCGAGATCCTGGAAGACGTGGTTCTGCATCGCTGCCCGTTTGGCGAGGATGTTGCCGAGAACATGATTCGTTCGATCAAAGGTGCTCCCCTGCTGCTAGGCGCACGTGGTCGTCCGGTTGCGGACATCAAGGCACTGGCCGGAATGCTCTCACGCCTGTCTGCATTTGCAGTTGCGGCGGGCCCGCGTCTTGAATCTATTGACCTGAATCCG
Organism: Orrella marina; assembly: GCF_003058465.1. Lineage (NCBI taxonomy): Bacteria > Pseudomonadati > Pseudomonadota > Betaproteobacteria > Burkholderiales > Alcaligenaceae > Orrella > Orrella marina. The sequence goes on from NZ_CP028901.1 coordinate 3,048,488, forward strand.
GTATTCGCAATGCCAGAAGGTCAGGGTGCGTTTGCGGCTGACGCTGTGATCACACTCAAAGATCCTGACTGATCACGAACCCCCTCGTTCGCTGGATCAGTGAATGCAATGAAAGAGATCAGGGCCATGCCGGACACTTTTCCCGGCATGGCCCTGACTGTTTTTGTACGCTAAGGTTGTCAGAACGGGATGTCATCGTCCAGGTCACCCGGATTCATTGCCGCACTTGAAGCCGGTGCGGCAGGTCGGGGTGCGGATGGGCGAGGCGGTGTTGGTGTACCTTGTTCAAACTCGGAACGCTGACCCTGAGAGGTACCATAGTCACCACTCGCAGTGTCGTTTCGTCCTTGACCTGCGCCAGGTCCGCCGCCTTCACGACTCCCCAACATCTGCATCTGCTCGGCAACAATCTCGGTGGTGTACTGATCCTGTCCTTCGCGGTTCTGCCACTTGCGGGTGCGCAAACGACCTTCGATATAAACCGGACGACCTTTACGCAGATACTCGCCTGCAATCTCGGCCAGGCGATTGAACATGACAACGCGATGCCACTCGGTTTCTTCCCGGCGATCTCCGGTGTTGCGATCTTTTGTGACGTAAGTTGTCGCGATCGACAGATTGCAGATCGCTGCACCATCAGCACTATGACGCACTTCCGGATCGCGCCCAAGATTGCCCACCAGAATCACTTTGTTAACCGATGCCATACAGATCCCCTTTATAAAATATTTCACCTGATCCGGGCAAAACCTGTCGGCCAGAACGGTCCTGCCACCTCAACCGCGCATGAAAAAGGATTACCACCCCGGAAAACCTGTCAGTTTAAGCGCAACCGGGATGTTTTCGTTGCCCAAGTGCAGATGAGTCCAACATGCACCGGTCAGTTCGCCCAGATCTATCCTATGAGAGTACGATACGAAATTCATGACAGCATTCCACTGAGCGGGCCAGATTGGACATCGGCTGGCATTTCCTGGGAAGTTACATGGGTACGGTCGGGCAACATCTGGTCTGAACCAACCGGAGTTCACCGAAATGATTTGTTCGATACCCCGAATCGCCATTCTGGGTTTTCATCTTGAAGCCAACGCGTTTTCTCCTGTCTCCACAATGGCAGACTTTACGGCGCAATGCTGGGAGGAGGGGGAGGTCATCTCTACGCTGGCCCGTCAAACCAGTCACCTGCCTGTCGAAATCCCCGGTTTTTACAAACGCATGGATGAAACCGGCCCGTGGATTCCAGTCCCGATCATAGTAGCAGCGACACCTCCGGGAGGTCCGGCACAAAGAGCCGTCTGGGACACTTTCATGGAAAAGGTTGAATCAGGGCTTCGCAACGCCGGAGAGTTTGATGGTGTCTATATCGCCAATCATGGTGCATCTTCCGCCATCGGACTCGACGACACCGAGACACAGCTGGTCCGCATGATCCGATCGATTGTTGGCCCCCACACCACTATCATCGCTACCCACGACCTTCACTGCAACGTATCGGAAGAAACCATCAAGGCTCTCGATGCGCTGATCAGTTACCGTACAAACCCGCACGTCGATCAGCGTGAACGAGCAGCAGAAGCCGCAGACCTCATGCACGAAGCACTCTCAGGCCAGAAGCTAGTCAGCGCCTACATCCGGCTGCCAATTACACCCCCCTCGGTCACCTTGCTGACCGCACACGGGCCCTACGCAGATGCGGTCCACAAAGGGGCAGCAATGATCCAGGCAAGAGGAGAAGGGCCAATTGCGGCGGTATCGGTCTGTGCAGGGTTCGTTTTTTCGGATCTTCCCAAATGCGGCATGACTGTCATCGTCACAGCAAGAGGCGATCTGCCAAAAGCCCGTTATACAGCGTTGGAAATTGCCCGATCAATTTGGGCTGATCGAGCTCGCTACGTACCCGACACGATCAGTGTAGCCAGCGCGGTGGAAATGGCCAGCACTGCTGACAGCCCTTTGCTTCTCGCGGATGTTGCCGACAATCCCGGGGGCGGTGGTGGAGGCAACACCATATGGCTGTTAAAGGCATTTCACGAAGCAAGGGTACCTGGCGTGACGCTTGGGGTCTTCATCGATCCTGCTGTGGTCGCAAACGCTCACCTGGCAGGTGTCGGCGCGCAGTTTCGTGCTGTCTTTAACCAGACACCTAATGAGTTCGCTCATCGCTATGAAGCGCAAGCCTCAGTGATTCGATTAAGTGATGGAAATGGGACCGGAAGACGCGGTATCTACAAGGGCCGGGAGTTCTCGCTCGGACCCAGTGCGGTGCTCGAGCTTACTGACTCATGCGTACGGGTGGTTGTGGGCAGCCTCAGAAGACAGTTGGCCGATCCTGCAATGCTGGAGATGCACGAACTCGACATTTCAAGGATTCGCATCCTCGTAGTCAAAAGCCGTGGACACTATCGCGCCGGATTTGACGAATTCTTCAAAGCGGATCAAATTCATGATGTGGACAGCAAAGGTCTGACCACGCCCAACCTGGCCCAGGTTCCTTTCAAGCGCTTGCCACGACCAGTCTGGCCCCTGGACGAGACAGCCCACTGGGTAGAGCCGTCTTGGGAAATCAACTGAAGAATCATGCGTCTGAAACACATCGAACTTGTAGAAGCGATACTCCGAACGGGCTCGATCACCGAGGCAGCCCATCACGTCCACATTTCCCAGCCCGCCGCAAGCAAGCTACTGGCTTCGGTCGAAGCCCAGCTGGGTTATCGACTGTTCGATCGGGTAAAAGGACGTTTGCACCCGACGCCTGAGGCGAGAATTCTCGAGCCCAGGTGCAGGAACCTGATCGCTGATCTCTCAGTCCTGCGCAAACTTGCCCACAACCTGAATCATGACCAGCAACGGCAGTTCCGGATCGGGGCAACCCCGGCCCTGGGGCTGGGGTTGCTTCCCAGGGTGATTCGCAAAGTCAACGAAAGCCAGCCCAGGGTGACGTTTGACTTATATACGCACCACAGCGATGAACTGGTTTCCAAGCTTCAGACTCGAGAGCTTGATATTGCAGTCACGCTAGACGCCAACACCCGCCCTGGCATCAGACAGATTCCGGTCGGACAGACCGAACTGGTATTTGTGTCGCGCACAGAAATTCCCAATCCGGTTTCCCTGAATGCACTTCCTGACGAACCTTTCATTGCGCTAGATGCTAGCGACCCTTCGAGTCAGATTCTCGAACAGGCATTATCAACTGGCGCAATGACTCTGCCAGTGAGTTCTCGCGTCCAAACCCACTACGTCGCGTTTGCAATGGTCGAAGCGGGTTGTGGTAACACCATCATTGACCACATCACGGCACGCTCAATGGACAAACCGGGTCTCTACATCAGTCGACTGAATCCAACATTGCGAGTTCCAGTCAACGCACTCGTCCCGGCAGCGGACCCTCTCTCGGTACAGCACGATCTCGTCCTGGACGCAATACGCGTCACCTGCCGCACACTCGGTTCTGCTGAAACACATAAATAAAGCAACACATAACCCTTTCAGGACCTACTTGACGATCTCAGTAAACACTTTGCCAAGTGTTCAACCGATCGATGAAACCGTACCGGGCTTAAATTCGTTGACCGCATAAACTTGCAGCAGGTCATCACCAGAGCCAATATCCAGCTCTGTTGTAGCTATTCAAGACAGGCAATGGCTTGAATTGAGATGAAACCCCTGTTCCATATCAAAAAGTTATAGGTAATGCCGAAACTGGAATTTGACCTCACTGCGTCATCCCCGACAGAATGAACCGATTACTCACCCAATCGGATCCCTATGAGAATCTGTGTCATCGGAGCTGGCGTCGTCGGTGTGACGAGTGCATACGCCCTTGCCAGTGAAGGCCATCAGATCACCTTGATCGATCGCTTGCATGGTCCTGGCGAATTGACGAGTAAGGCAAACGGTGGGCAGTTGAGTTATAGCTACGTCGCTCCTCTGGCCGGACCGGGTGTGATCTCCAACATGCCTGGCTGGTTGCTGAACTCCGACTCTCCTTTACGATTTCGTCCAAAGCTCGACCTGCACCAGTGGCGTTGGTTACTCTCATTCCTGCGGGCATGCAACCAGAGCACTTCGGCCCGGTCCACATCGGAAATGCTGACCCTGTCCGCATTGAGCCAGACCACACTGCACTCCTGGCAGCAAACGCTTGCCCTGGACTTTGATCACAAAACGAACGGCAAGCTGATCATCCATCGAGACAGGAACTCATTTGAATCGGCACGCAAGCTCGTCGATTATCAGGCCAGGTACGGCTCAAAACAGAGCGTACTGAGCCGGAACGAAGTGCTGGCGCTTGAACCCTCTCTCGAACAGATCGGGCATCTGATCGCTGGTGGCGTATTCACGGAAGACGACGAGGCAGGCGACTGTCATCGTTTCACGCAAGCGCTATTTGACCATTTGCGATCAGACTTTGATCTTGATTACCGGATGGGAACAACAGTCAAAAGACTGGTCAGGGAGCAAGGCCGAATTGTCTCCGCAGTAACCGACCACGACGTCATCCACGCTGACGCATTTGTAGTTGCCAACGGACTGGCTTGTCGTGAACTTCTTCGCCCACTGGGATGTGATGTCCCTGTTTACGGCCTGAAAGGCTACAGCCTGGGCATTCCTCTGGGTGAATCCGGTCAGACGCCGCAAATCAGCATCACGGACTATCAGCGGCGGATTGTTTACGCCCGTATTGGCAACACACTTCGTGCAGCTGCCATGGTCGACATCGGAGATGAAACGACGGATATCCGGCCCGATCGCATGCGCAGCCTGGCACGGCAGGTGAAAGAAACCTTTCCGGAGCTTGAGGTCGACCAGGGTGTGCCTTGGGCAGGTCTGAGGCCCGCCACACCTTCTGGAAAGCCAATCGTGGATCGTACACCTGACACTGCGAACCTGTGGCTTAACATCGGGCATGGCGCACTCGGTTTCACGCTGGCCTGCGCCACTGCTGTCCTGGTGGCGGACAAGATCTCTGGCCGTCCAACGAGCATCGAAGCCAGACCATTTGAACTATCCGCACACCGCTGAGTGATCGAAAGGTCAAAAACACCATCAAACGGCTAGTCCGCGCACTCGGCGATCAGGGATGCTCGGTCGCGACTGTCGCCTTCTGAACCATGGGTGGCGACTTGAGTGACCATGTTGCGACGAGCCAGACCGTGCTGAGAATCGTCACAGCCCAAAAGACAGACTCCGGCCCACCTGCGCGCGCGAGCCATCCTCCCAACGCACCCCCGAGAAACAATCCCAGAGCCTGCGTCGTGCTGTACACACCAAGTGCAAGTCCCTTCATGTGGGGTGGTGCAATTCGGGAAACCAATGATGGCTGCAATGCTTCGAGTACGTTGAATGCCACAAAGAACACCGTCAACCAGAACAACAATGACCACCATCCCGAGGTGGCCAGCGCGAGCCCCGCCCCCACAATCATCAGCAACATCACGCAAAGCTTAAGTGTCAGCACATGCATCCGGCGTGTTTCCGTCAGGAACACAATGGGAACCATGAGCAGGAACGACACAAGAATAACAGGCAGATAGGCGTGCCACAGGTGATCAGCCGATATGCCACCAAACTGCACGAGAAGCGGTGGAACAACCACAAACAGTGCGACCTGGGTCAAGTGCAGACTGAACACCCCAATGTTGAGTCGGATCAATCCTCCATGGCCAAGCACTTCAAGGGCCGTGCCTGTTTGCGCCGGCGCATGGGTATCCCTCGGTACAACGGGCACCACCCAGGCGGCCACGGCAAATGCCACTCCCCCCAAACCGGCAATGACCCAGAACAGCCCCTGCAGACCACCCCACCCGACCAAAACCGGAGCGAGCACGAGTGAAACGGCGAACGACAAACCAATGGAAGCACCCACCATGGCCATGGCCCGGGTGCGGACTTCTGGGCGAGTAGAGTCGGCAAGCCAGGCTGTGATCGCCGCCGAAATGGCGCCAGACCCCTGAACCGCGCGGCCGATCGTGACCCAGAAAAGACTCTCGGAAAGCGCGCAGATCACGCTACCTACAATGAACAGCACCAGGCCGAACAAGATCACTGGACGGCGCCCCACCCTGTCAGATGCCATTCCGAATGGAATCTGCATGACGGCTTGCGTCAGGCCGTACATCCCCAACGCGAGCCCGACCTGAACCGGATCGAGCCCTCCCTCGAGACTCTGGGCTGCCACCGCAAAAACCGGCAACAAAAGGAACAAACCCAGCATTCGCGCTGCAAACAATCCCGCCAGACACACGCTGGCGCGTCGTTCACTGGGATTCAAGGACAGTTTCGCTGGTTTTGGCATTGGATATCTAAGCAAGTGGTGAGCGCGTTATAGTACCAAGTTACCTAAAATTTTCTGGCCGAAGGCGTCCAAGCCGAATGGATCATATCCGCGTTCGGGGTGCTCGCACCCACAATCTTAAAAACATCTCCCTTGACTTGCCGCGTAATGCGCTGGTGGTTCTGACCGGTTTGTCCGGATCAGGAAAGTCATCTCTGGCATTCGATACGCTCTATGCCGAAGGACAGCGCCGCTATGTTGAAAGTCTCTCCGCCTATGCAAGACAGTTCCTGCAGCGGCTGGAGAAACCCGATGTCGACCTGATCGAAGGACTCTCACCTGCGATTGCGATTGAGCAGAAGTCTGGCAGTCACAACCCTCGCTCGACCGTTGGAACCATCACAGAAATTCACGACTACCTGCGCCTGTTGTTTGCCAGAGTCGGTACGCCCTTCTGCCCGACACATAATGAGCCGCTGAATGCCCAGAGCATCAGCCAGATGGTGGACGAACTCCTGCAATGGCCGGCAGAAACGCGCGTCGCCATACTGGCCCCGGTTGCCAGACAACAGGCATCGGGGTTGCGATCCACCCTTGAAGGGCTGCAAGCGCAAGGGTTCGTGCGAGTGAGGATCAACCGTGAAATGGTCTCGCTGGATCCTATTCCAGAGCTACCTGAACAGGATTTGTTTGATCTGGAGGTGGTGGTCGACCGGCTCAGAATCCGTCCTGACATCCAGAGTCGGCTTGCTGAAAGCTTTGAAACAGCGACCAGACTCGCACAAGGCAAAGCCATTGTGGTGGACCTCGACAGCGATCGTATACAGGCATTCTCGAGCCGGTACGCATGCCCGGTCTGTGACCACACGCTGCAAGAGCTTGAGCCGAGACTCTTCAGCTTCAACAATCCGAGCGGGGCCTGCCCGACCTGTGATGGCCTCGGGCACGTTGAAACGATAGATCGGGACCGGGTCGTTGCATTTCCAGAACTAAGCCTGGCAGCTGGCGCAATCCACGGATGGGACAAACGCAACGCCTTCACCTATGCCATGCTGGCGAGTCTTGCATCTCATCTGGAATTTGATCTCGAGACACCCTGGCAGGATCTTCCGGAGAATGTGCACACAACAGTACTCTACGGATCGGGCGATACCGAGATCCCGTTCTTCTACCTGAGTCCATCCGGAAAGAGTACTGTTCGCAAGCATCCTTTCGAAGGTGTCATCCCCAATCTCGAGCGCCGCTGGCGTGAGACCGACTCCAGTGCGGTTCGGGAAGAACTCAACAAACTCAGAACATCAAAACCTTGCCCTGACTGCCATGGCTCTCGCCTTCAGCCTCAGGCGCGCTCGGTGAGGATTGCAGACAAGGCTATTTACGAGGTCGAGGCGCTCACGCTTGCAGCATGCCTGACATGGTTTGAATCACTTGAACTGACTGGTGCGAGGCAAGAAGTAGCCGAACGGATCGTACGCGAGATTCGGGCCCGTCTGACATTCCTGAACAACGTTGGCCTGACCTACCTGTCGCTGGATCGTCGGGCAGACACAATTTCGGGAGGTGAGGCGCAGCGAATCCGCCTGGCCAGCCAGATTGGTTCCGGTCTCACCGGGGTCATGTACGTACTGGATGAGCCGTCCATCGGGTTGCACCAGCGTGACAACGACAGACTGATTGCCACGCTGACACATCTGCGTGATCTGGGTAATAGCGTCATTGTGGTTGAGCACGATGAGGACATGATCCGGCACGCCGACTGGGTTGTCGACATGGGGCCGGGTGCGGGCGAGCACGGTGGTGAGGTCGTTGCCCAAGGCACACCAGCCATGATTTGCGAAAGCAAGGACTCATTAACGGGCCAGTACCTCACTAAAGTACGCGAGATCTCCTCGTCAAACCGTCGCGAAGTAGATCCGCAGGGAAAGTGGCTGGAGATTAAAGGATGCACGGGCAACAATCTGAAGTCTGTCGACCTTCGACTACCGGTTGGTCATCTGGTTTGTGTAAGTGGTGTCTCGGGTTCCGGCAAATCAACACTGGTGAACGACACGCTGGCCACTGCTGCGGCCAGAATCCTGAACCGGGCCCAGAGTCAATCAGCGCCCTACGAAGAATTGCTGGGAATTGAGCACTTTGACAAAATCATCAATGTGGACCAAAGCGCCATTGGACGGACACCTCGCAGCAATCCGGCCACCTACACCGGTCTGTTCACGCCCATCCGGGAACTCTTTGCAGGTGTGCCAGAGGCCAAAGCGCGGGGTTACGACCCAGGACGATTCAGCTTTAACGTCAAGGGTGGTCGATGCGAAGCATGTCAAGGTGACGGAGTGGTCAAGGTTGAAATGCACTTTCTGCCAGACATGTACGTTCCTTGCGATGTCTGCCACGGCAAGCGGTACAACCGGGAAACCCTCGAAATCCGATACCGCGGCAAGAATATCCACGAGGTACTGGAGTTGACGGTTCAGCAAGCGCTACCTTACTTCGAAGCAGTTCCTTCTATTGCACGTCGACTTCAGACACTCATGGACGTTGGGCTTTCCTATATCCGGCTGGGCCAGAGTGCCACGACACTATCGGGTGGTGAAGCCCAGCGGGTCAAGCTCTCCCAGGAGCTTTCCAAACGTGCGACAGGGCGTACTCTGTACATTCTTGATGAACCCACGACGGGGCTACACTTTCATGATATCGATCTGCTGCTCAAAGTCCTGAATCAACTGGTCGACGCTGGAAACACGATCGTCATCATCGAACACAATCTGGATGTCATCAAAACCGCCGACTGGATTGTGGACATGGGGCCTGAGGGTGGAGATGGTGGGGGACAGGTTGTCGTGCAGGGAACGCCGCTAGATATTGCAAACTGCTCAGCCAGCCTGACGGGGCATTATCTGGCAATGCTACAGTCGACAGCAGGCTGATGAATCCAAGGCGTCCTGAAGGCCTGACAAACCAATGCTTGCCGGGGACCTTCAGGGCATAGGACCAGTCGTTGAATTAACGCAAACCAGCGCTTCTTAGCTGGACAGCTGCCGCGGGAGGACACTGCGCGGACTCCGTTATCGGCAAGGAAGAGCTGCAAGAGAGCGCACCAGGCACCGTGTCAACCGTCACGGCCACGCTGGTGGGTGGCTGCCCGGTCAACGAACCGCCGTCCCAGCGGGCCCAGTGAGCGGCAATCTGACTGGCGGAATCACACCTGACAAAAGTCCGCTCATTGCAGGCCTGGATCGCAGCCCTGAGTGCTGCTTCAGCATCCTGGTAACCACATACCAGGCTCGCACCACGGTTAATGCCACCCTGCTCCACGGTACCCTGCTCGGCAGTGAAATGGACGATCCAGCCTGGTGCGCAGGAAGTCTGAACGTTGGCGGGCGGGGTCACGCCCGGGGGTACCTGAACCAGCCCCAGCGCGCAACGCCCTCCCTGGGCTGCAGGCTTGCATGAATCCACGACAAACAATTCCACAGCAGTCGTGGCTGTCTGTGCATGAACAACTGCTCCAATAACAAGCGCAGAGCCCGCCATCAAAATTTTAAGGGGAAGTGAGAACTTCATTGTCAGAACCTCTCGTCAATCAAGAACAAACGCCGGTGTTCCAGCATGGCATAGCGATCTGTCATGCTGGCAATGTAGTCCGCAATGGCCCGCGCCTGTTGATGATGGCCATCGCAACGAAACCGCGGTGGTAACAGGATAGGCTCATCAAGAAACCCTGTAAATAGCTCACGCACGATTCTGCGCGCCTTGGAGGTCATTCGCATGACCTTGTAATGCCGGTACAGGTGTTGCAGGAGGAATCGCTTCAGCTCATCGGCCTGCGCCCTGATTTCAGCAGAAAAGGCCACGAGCGGGGGACATTCCCGGACGGCGTCCGCACTGTCGGGTTTGCTCGTCTCAAGGTTACGCAGAGTGGTTCGAGTGACATCCGTTATGAGGGTGTTGATCATCTGGCGGATGGTTTCAGAGATAGCCCGATGCTCTGGCAACGCGGGCCACTTCCCGCGCACCGCCAGAAAGTGCTCGTGAAATATCGGAACTTCCAGCAACTGTTCGAGTGTAATCAGCCCCGAACGGATACCATCATCGATGTCATGATTGTTGTAGGCAATCTCGTCAGCCAGATTTGCGAGCTGTGCTTCTAAGGCTGGCTGCTTGCGGTCGATAAAACGCTGGCCAACATCACCGAGCTTGCGGGCATTGTTAAGCGAACAGTGTTTCAGAATACCTTCCCGGGTTTCAAAGCACAGGTTCAAGCCATTGAATGCCGGGTACCGTTCCTCGAGCTCATCGACCACTCGCAGGCTCTGAAGATTGTGTTCAAAGCCGCCAACTTCTGGTGCCAGATCTCGCATACAAGCATTGAGCTCTTCCTGACCCGCATGGCCAAAGGGCGTATGACCCAGATCATGCGCCAGTGAAATCGCTTCTGTGAGGTCCTCATCCAGATGCAGACTACGGGCAATGACACGCGCGATCTGCGCCACTTCGAGCGAATGTGTCAATCTGGTACGAAACCAGTCACCCTCGTGATTGATAAAGACCTGAGTCTTGTATTCCAGGCGCCTGAAGGCCTTGGCATGAATGATCCGGTCTCTGTCGCGCTGAAACTGGGAGCGGTTCCCTGGCGGCGGTTCGCTATGACGACGCCCACGACTCTGATCTGGATGACTGGCATATGGGGCACGTGTATATATCAAGGAACTGGGCTCCGAAGGTTGATCTCACTCACAGCAGGTAGCAAGTACCTCCCTGAGCGCGCCCGGATCGACAGGCTGAACCACAGCCCGCCCGATCCTGGGCATCAAAACAAACTTGATCTGACCTGATTCTGCCTTTTTATCGCCTTTCATCAGCGAGATCCAGTGCTCTTGACCATCGAGTCCGGGTGCAACGACCGGGCAACCGATCGCCCCCACAAGATCACGAACCCGTCTGACATCTGATTCAGGTAGCCCGCAAACCCTGTTTGAAAGCTCTGCAGCCATAATCAGTCCACATCCGACCGCCTCACCGTGCAGCCATTGCCCATACCCGAGACCCGCTTCAATCGCATGACCGAACGTATGACCGAGGTTCAGAATTGCCCGGCGACCGGATTCCCGCTCATCCTCTCCCACGACTTCAGCCTTGAACTCGCACGAACGACGGATCGCTTCTGACAGGATAGACGGATCCCGACCCACCAGGCCGGCTACATTGGATTCGCACCATGCGAAAAACCCGGCATCCATGATCAGACCATACTTGATCACCTCAGCCAGTCCAGCACTGATTTCCCGCTGTGGCAACGTGTCGAGCACATCGGTATCGATCTCGACCGCCACAGGCTGGTGAAATGCACCGATCATGTTCTTGCCAAGCGGATGATTCACGGCGGTCTTGCCGCCGACAGATGAGTCAACCTGAGCCAGCAAGGTAGTTGGCACCTGGACAAACCGGATGCCTCGCATGTAAATCGCAGCCGCGAAGCCGGCCATGTCACCAATCACCCCTCCACCAAGGGCAACAATGATAGCTCGCCGGTCATACCGGGCTTGCAGCATGGCGTCAAAAACTTGATTCAGGCTGCTGAAATCCTTGTGACCTTCACCGTCTGGCAAGAGAACCGTCTGTACAGTACAACTCAGGTGCGACAGCGCTGTGCGCACTCGCTCCCCATACAACGCGTCAATAGAGGGATTGGTCACCAATACAATGGCGCTGGCATCAGCAGGTACGCTCCTGGCAATCTGGTCAAGGCGGCCAGAAGCGATATGGATGGGGTATTCCCCTGAGGGCGTCTTGACATTCACGACGTGCATTGAAAATCCCGATATTGGTTGATACGTTCGATCAGCTTGTGGGCGACCGAGGTCACGGTCGAAGAACTGGTTTCCATGATGATGTCTGCGACTTCGTCATAGAGGGCCTCGCGATCTGCCAGAATTTCTCGCAGTCGAGCCTTGGGATCTTGGGTTGCGAGCAAAGGTCGGTTACGATCACGACAGGTTCGCCTGTAAAGTTCCTCGACGGACGCCTTAAGATAGACGACAATACCTCGCTCACGTAATAATGCCCGATTGTGTTCCTGAAGAATGGCTCCGCCGCCTGTCGCCATCACAATGCCTGTTTGCCGGGTCACTTCTTCCAGAACCTGAGCCTCACGTTTACGGAACCCTTCTTCACCTTCGATCTCAAATATCAGAGGAATCTTGACACCACATTTCGACTCGATCTGGTGGTCGAGGTCCATGAACGGCATATTCAGAGAGCGGGCAAGAACCTTGCCGATGGTGGATTTGCCCGATCCCATCATGCCAACCAGATAAATTGACGCATGCTTTTGATTCATGGCGCTATTATCCCACCGCCGTGACGTGAAAGCGTAGAATCCTGAACTTATGAGAAAAAGCACTTCCCGCTCGCGCGATGAATCCGACAAATCGACAGGCTCCCAGAGCCCATGGATTCTCCGGTTTCTGCTCAAAACGATTGCACTGGGTGCCGGACTGGCGGCTAGTGGAGCACTGTTGTTGATCATCGCGCTTTCAATTGCGTGGCCGAATCTCCCGGACCTGAACGCAATGACCGACTATCGACCGCGGGTTCCTTTGCGCGTATTCACAGCGGACAAAGTACTCATTGGCGAGTTCGGTGAGGAACGTCGCAACGTTCTGCGTTTCAACGAGTTCCCGGATGTGCTGAAATCAGCCGTCCTGGCAGCCGAGGATGATCGGTTCTACCAGCACGGTGGAATCGACTGGATGGGCGTCGCCCGCGCCGGACTGGCCAACCTCGCCGCGATGTCCAAGACCCAGGGTGCAAGTACCATCACCATGCAGGTGGCGCGTAACTTCTACCTGTCCTCGGAAAAGACCTATACCCGCAAGTTCTACGAACTGTTGCTGACCTACAAGATCGAATCCAGTCTCTCCAAGGACCAGATCCTCGAACTGTACTTGAACCAGATCTTCCTGGGTCGTCGTGCCTATGGCTTTGCTGCCGCTTCCAGAACCTATTTTGGCAAGAACGTCGAGGACCTGACCGCAGCAGAAGCTGCCATGCTCGCCGGCATTCCCAAGGCCCCCTCCCGTTACAACCCGGTCTCAAACATGCCACGTGCCGTTGCCCGCCAGCGATACGTCCTCGGACGCATGCACGACCTGGGCTATCTCACAACGCAGGAGTATGACGCTGCGCTCAAGGAGCCTATCGTTCTCGAGTCTGGAAAAGGGACCCCGGCTGGTGGATACACCGTGCACGGTGAGTACGCTGCAGAACTTGCACGTCAATTGATGTTCTCCATCTACGGCGAAGAGGTGTATTCGCGTGGCCTGAATGTGTATACAACCATTCGGTCAGATGACCAGGAGTGGGCATGGAGATCGCTGCGTGACGGGGTGCTTGACTACACACGGCGTGCGCCTTATCCGGGTCCACTGGGTCAGTCCACCCTTCCGGATGGACTTGAAACGGACACGGTCCGGTTTGATGAATTCATGGACCAAGTGCTTGACGAGTATCCTGATACAGCCGGTTTCAACACGGCAGTCGTCCTGCAAGCCAGTCCGACGGCTGTCACCGTTGCCCGCAGCGCGAACGAAACGATTACGATCGACGACAAAAAGGTCCTGGCGATTGTCGCCCGCTCCCTGAACCCCAAGGCCTCGGAAGCCATGCGGATACGACGAGGATCGGTTGTGACAATCAATCAGCGTACCGATGGTCAGTGGGAGATTCTGAACCTGCCTGAAGTTCAAGGCGCATTCGTTTCCATGACCCCACAAGATGGCGCCATCCAGTCGATGGTCGGTGGATTTGATTTTTTTAGTGGTAACTTCAACCGCGTCACGCAGGCTTGGCGTCAGCCAGGCTCGGCTTTCAAGCCCTTCATCTACGCGGCGGCGCTGGAGCGGGGCATGACGCCATCGACCATGATCTCTGATCAGCCATTCGAACTGACTGCTGCGCAGACTGGCTCCAACCAGGGCTGGAAACCCCGAAACTACGGTAACGCCTACAGCGAATCTCTAAGTATGCGCGAGGCGCTTGCCCGGTCACGAAACATGGTCTCCATCCGCATCCTGCAGGCAATCAGCCCGCAGTATGCGCAGGAGTACATCACCCGGTTTGGCTTTGAAGCGGAAAAGCATCCGCCTTATCTGCCCATGGCGCTCGGTTCAGGTGCAGTCTCGCCCTTGCAGCTCGCAAGCGCATTTACCGTGTTTGCAAATGGTGGCTACAAAGTAACGCCATTCCTGATCAGCTCCGTGACAGACTCTGAGGGCAAAGTCCTGATGCGGGCCAACCCGACCATCGCCGGAGACTCAACCGCACGCGTCATTGATCCCAGGACAGCCTATGTCATGGATGACATGCTGCGTGGTGTGGCTCAGTCTGGCACTGCATCGCGCGCCAGTCGGGAACTCAAACGCAGAGATGTGGCTGGCAAGACTGGAACAACCAATGACGCGGTTGACGCGTGGTTTGCGGGCTACACACCGTCGCTGGTTGGCGTTGCATGGCTGGGATTCGACCAGCCCAAATCGCTGGGTAGCCGAGAAACGGGTGGTGGAGCATCGCTGCCAATCTGGCTGGGCTACATGTCCAAGGCGCTGGAAAGATATCCCGAGGAGGCACGCAGCGCGCCACCCAGTGGCCTGATCGTGCAAGGAAACAGCATGTATTTTGCGGAGTACCCGCCCGCCCAGGCAATCACACGTGTCGGACTTGATCAGAAAAAGGAATCGATTGACGATTTGCTGAACTCACTAGGCGGAGCATCTCAGGAAAGTGTCAACTTTATTCCGCAGGAGGCCTTGAACTGACACGCAACGCGTAGCGGATAAAAACAGTCTGCAAGCAACAGGTGGGATGTGATCCATCCCACCTGAATCAACAGGGTTTGTCAGAACTTGAGTTCGACGTCATGGCCGGTTGCGTCAGAGAAAATAACTTTCAGTGCTGTTTCAAGATCAGGGCCGCCGCGAGTGTCGACCCACTGGTGCCCGTCAAAGCGGTAATGAAAACCACCACTTGGTGCCGCAACCCAGATTTCCTGCATCGGTGCCTGACTGTTGATGACAACAGGCGTTTTATTATCGAACAACAGGTTCAGAACATTTGCCTCCCGCTTGCTGTCCAGATCGACATCGAGACGGTCAAACCAGTCGTCCGAATGTGCTTCAATTGCATCGAGAATCTTGCCAACGCGATCTTCAAATTCTGATTCAGTCATAATTGTGTCCTTAAACCCATATGGAGCAATAGTGTTCAACCCTGTGAGCCAAACGGTACGGTCAATCACTCAGGCGTTTTTTGTCATGCTGCTGGCAATGGCCATTAGCGCGTGTGGCTACAAAGGTCCTCTGTATTTACCACCGCCCCCGGATACGCTGGGAGGGCAGGACAATAGCCCTGACGCAGGCTCCTTGCCAAATGCAGAAGAACGGCGGGGTGAGCCGGCCGCCATCGAGGAAGAGTCACTGCTCTCTCCCCCTCCAGTCCT
Organism: Orrella marina; assembly: GCF_003058465.1. Lineage (NCBI taxonomy): Bacteria > Pseudomonadati > Pseudomonadota > Betaproteobacteria > Burkholderiales > Alcaligenaceae > Orrella > Orrella marina. The sequence continues at coordinate 3,064,258 of NZ_CP028901.1, forward strand.
GACTGAATAACCCAAAACCAGATTGTCGAACATGTCCTCACCGTCAGACCTACAAAACCTGCCACAACCGGCGGGATTTCCTCACTTTCACTTTGTGAGTGGCGAACTTCACGTCGAATCGCTCGCACTGTCCACACTAGCGAAACAGTATGGCACACCGCTTTACGTCTATTCGCGCGCCGCGATTGGTCAAGCCTGGCAATCTTATGTCAATGCCATCGGATCACGCCGAGTGCTGGTCTGCTACGGAATGAAGGCGAATTCGAACCTTGCCATTCTCCAGGAGTTTGCCAGACTTGGTAGCGGTTTCGATATTGTTTCGGACGGGGAACTTGCACGTGTGCTCAAAGCGGGTGGTGATGCGGGAAAAGTCGTTTTTTCGGGGGTGGGTAAGCAAGCCTGGGAGATGGAGCAGGCCCTCGCTGCTGGCGTCAAGTGCTTCAATGTCGAGTCTGTCGCGGAACTGCACAGACTCTCTGATGTTGCCAGCAGAATGGGTCGCCTGGCGCCTGTCTCGCTACGTGTGAACCCGGACGTCGACGCACAGACACATCCGTATATTTCAACTGGTCTGAAGGAAAACAAGTTCGGAATCGCGATTGAAACTGCGTCTGAGGCATATCAACTCGCAAAGTCTTTACCTGGTGTGGAGGTTGTAGGTCTTGACTGTCATATCGGTTCCCAGATTACGGAGGTGTCTCCTTATCTGGACGCACTGGACAAACTCATCGCACTCATCAAGGAACTGTCCGGGCACGGAATCCACATCAAGCATCTCGACCTGGGGGGTGGACTTGGAATTCGTTACGACGACGAAACACCGCTTGACCCATCGATCCTCTTGAACAAAGTTTTTGCGCGCCTGGACTCTTTCGGACTCACTCACCTGGAGCTTGTGCTCGAACCCGGTCGCTCACTTGTTGGCAATGCTGGAGTTCTGCTCACAGAAGTGCAGTTTCTAAAACCAACTGCTGACCGGTCATTCGCAATCGTGGATGCCGGCATGAATGACCTGATGCGCCCCGCGCTGTACGAGGCCTGGCACGGCGTGCTGCCGGTCAGGCCACGCTCAGACTTTGCTCCTACCCAATGGGATGTGGTCGGACCCGTGTGTGAAAGTGCCGACTGGCTAGCAAAAGGAAGAATGCTCGCAATCGAACAAGGCGACGTCCTCGCAATCGAGTCTGCGGGTGCTTACGGGTTTGTCATGGCCGGCAACTACAACTCCCGTCCCAAAGCAGCGGAAATACTGGTTGATGGCGTAGAGCACCATGTGATTCGGGAACGGGAAACATTTGAAGATCTCGTGCGGGGCGAGCATCTTCTACGCTAACTAGCAGCGCTCAGCATGGCGTCACACAGTACCTGCGCGCCGGCACCAAGATCCTCAGGGGTCGCATCTTCAATCTCATTGTGACTGATGCCATCCTTGCAGGGAACGAAGACCATCGCAGTTGGGGCAATACTGGCCATATGCACGGCGTCATGCCCCGCCCCTGTGACGATATCCATATGTGAATAACCACAAGCAACTGCCGCCTCTCTAACCGACTGCACCATCTTCACATCAAAAGGCGTCGGTGGAAAATAAGATACTTCCGTGACTTTCACTTCCACATTGTGCTCTTGAGCGACTTGCTCGCAGACGGACTCAAGGCGCTCATGCATCTGTTGCAACACTGAGGCGTCTGGATGGCGATAATCGACAGTGAAAGTCACTTTCCCTGGAATGACATTTCTTGACCCTGGAAAAACGTTTACCAGTCCGACAGTCCCTCGGCCATATGGAGCGTGTTGCCTGGCGTAGTTGACAACATCCTGCATGATGATAGTCGATGTGTACAACGCGTCACGCCTGCCCGTCATCGGGGTCGGGCCAGCGTGCATTTCCATACCAGTGACAGTGATGTCGTACCAGCGCAAGCCCAGAGATCCTGTGACTACTCCGATTGTCTTGCGCTCAGCTTCCAGAATGGGACCTTGCTCAATATGCGCTTCAAAGTAGGCACCGACTGCTCGCTGCCCAACAGGCAATTCGCCCGCGTAACCAATCTTCTTTAGCTCATCGCCAACCGTCAAGCCATCCTTGTCTGTGGTTGCAAGTACCTCATCAACCGAAAAACGCCCGATGAAAGCACCAGAGCCCATCATGACGGGCACAAAGCGGGTGCCCTCCTCGTTGGTCCAGATGGCCACCTCAAGCGGCGCACGAGTCTGGATTCCATGATCATTCAGCGTTCTGATCACTTCCAGGCCTGCCAGCACGCCGAAGCAGCCATCAAACTTCCCGCCAGTTGGCTGTGTGTCGATATGGCTGCCGGTCATCACGGCTGGCAAAGAGTCATCAAGACCCGATCGACGTGCAAAGATGTTCCCAACTTGATCGACATGAATGCTCATGCCCGCATCCCGCATCCACTGCGTCACGAGATCGCGCCCCTGCCCATCGAGTTCAGTCAGCGCGAGGCGGCAGGAACCACCTTTATCAGTCGCGCCAATCCGGGCAAGCTCCATCAGAGACTCGTAAAGCCGGCTTGCCGACACTTTGACTGGGGTTTCTACGTTTGAGGACATGAGCTACTTCTCCTTGGCAATATGCTGTCATCTAACATGCAATTTTCATGCCGTCGCGTCGCAGAACCGAGAACCCGGCAGGAGCCGTGTCAAGTTGCCCTGGAATTCTTCCAGCGGGCTCGACTGCGCCACAAAAGCACCACAATGATCGAAGCCGGGACCACCAATAGTGCATAACCGGATCCATAACTGTGCAAGGTCGATGCGGCAGCACCAAAAATCGGCGGCCCGAACAACACTCCCATGAAGGTGAAGCCAAGGGCTCCGCCAGTGGCCATCCCGGCCATCCCATGCGGCGCCTGTCTCGCCACCTCCGCAAGAAACACACCGTTCCAGCCAATCGCAGTTGATCCAATCGTGATCAACACAAGATAAAGCACCCAGTGCGGGGTCGCGGATGTAAATAGTGCGAGTCCGATGGCGGAAACTCCCAGCAAGGCTGCAACCAGGATCAGCATGATGCCGGATCCCAGCCAGTTGTCTGCAACCCATCCCCACAGAATTCGTCCCCCGACTCCAGCGGCTTGTGCAACGGTCAGAGCCACACCCGCGGCCACCAGACTCCAGCCAAGATCTTCGTAGAGAAATGTCACCATGTAGGTGGTAACCGACAACTGGGTAACCGAGAACATGAAGGAGACGGCTGCAAGTATCCGCAAACTCTTCGTCTTGAGTACCAGTTTGATTGGAGCTACGAAACTGTTCACAAGTGAAGGTCGAATCGTCGGATCTCGATCGTCATCCAGAACAGGTCGCAACGGCCCAACCAGTACGACAAGCAGCAGACACATGGCGCAGACAATCATGAATGCCGCCTGCCATCCAACCAGCACCTCGAATGAAGGCACCAGCATGCCCGCCATCATGCCACCAACCGGCACACCCGTCTGCTTGATTGAGAACACCAGGGACATACGCTCAGGCGGCGTGGTCTTGATAAGAAGATGCGAGCTTGCGGGGGTAACAGGACCATATCCCAAACCGATCAGCACGGCACCCAACGCCATAGAAACGGGGTGGGCGACAGCGCATAACGCCAACCCTGTCGCTGAAAAACACATCCCGATCTGACTGACGCGCAATGCTCCCCAGCGCCTGACCAGAGACCCACCCAGAATGCTCGAAGTCATTGCCGCGACATAGACAAACGCGACATAAACCCCGACGTATGCCGGGGACAAATTGATGGCCTGACCAACGACTGGCGCCACCACCGGAAGCGTAATGAGCGCCATGGCGACTAGCGCCTGAATTGCCAATGTTGCGGAGAGAATGATCCAGGGTCTGGTCGGTGTCGTCACTTTCTATCTGTTCAATCAGTCATGCTACAAGGCGCCATATGAATGCAAACCGGACAGAAACATATTCACGCCAAGAAACGCGAATCCAGTGATCAACAGACCTACAAGCGACCAGTAAGCAGCCAACGTTCCACGAAGCCCCTTCATTAGTCGCAGATGCAGCCAGGCGGCATAGTTCAGCCAGACGATCAAGGCCCAGGTTTCCTTGGGGTCCCATTGCCAGTACGCACCCCAGGCGTCGGCAGCCCACAACGCGCCCAGGATTGTTGCCACGGTGAAAAACGCAAAACCGATGGCAATTGCCCGATACATGATATCGTCAAGAATCTCTAGTGCGGGCAGCTTTCTGGAAATGGGTCCCCGGAAGGTCAAAATTGCGCCCACCAGAACAACGCCAATTCCGAAATAAATCATCCAGGTCGCAGAAAGCCCTTCGGTGCGAAACACCATGGGCTCGACTGCCAGCAATACCCCAAGGACGAAAAGAGGCAGAAGCTTGCGCCAGGATTTCGTTTCTCCGTTTTCCTTGACCAGATAAGCGAATCCGACCATAGCAGCGAGAGAAAAGGTGCCATATCCAATGAAATTGGCGGGCACGTGCAGCTTCATCCACCAACTCTTGAGTGCGGGCACAAGTGGCTGAATTTCATAGGCGTCCCGGGTAAATGAATACCAAAGCAGAAAGACAACCGTGCTCGTAACCACCAGCATGACAAAACCACCGAGCGTGCGCGTAGCGTATCGTCGCTCGTAGTACAGGTAGAACAGGGTCGTGATGAGGGCAAATAGTACAAACACCTCATACAGGTTGCTCACTGGAATGTGGCCCAGATCAGGCCCCATCAGGTGACCTTCACGCCAGCGCACTAGCAGCCCTGTTGTTCCTGCGTACACTGCTCCCCAGGAAAGTGCCGTTCCAAGCCATGCCGCGGTCTGACTGACAAAGCCTAGCCAGTAACAGACAGTCGCCAGCACGAACAGCATACACATCCAGAGAATGGCCGACTGAGACGAAAACAAGTATTGCAGCAAGAACGCCTGGTCCGCCCTCGCAATATCGCCCTGATATAACCAGATAGCGAACAACGCAGACAGGCCACTGGCCACCAGCAACGTCCGAAGCGGACGCCAGAGCCATCCTAGCCATACTAGTGAAGGTACAGTTCCCACGAGAATCAGTTTCTCGTAGATATCCATTGACTGGCTGAGGGCGACAAGCGCGTACGCAGCTCCCGCACTGAGCAACAGAAAGAACACCATGTCCGTCCAGTCCGGACGACCCCGCATCTGGCGGCTGTCACCCGACTCGACAAGTTCTTTCCAGACGTGCTCGTTTGTGGCTGCAATTGTCTGAGCCATCATCCACTCTCCTTCTGATCAAGCATTCCGATCGTCTGCTTGAATCGTTCAAACTCTCGATTGAAATCCAGCGTACGCTTTTGTGAGGTCATCGCAGCCAGAACCTCGGTCTTCGTACCGGTATCATCCCGGCGCAACCAGATCCAGATGCGTCGATCCCTCACATAAAACATCGCAAACACACCAATAGTTAACAACAGGCAGCCAAGATAAACCGTCAGCATGCCTGGCGTCCTGCTGACCTGAAATACGCTTGCCTGCAAGTGATCAAACGAAGTCATTGTTACCAGAACCGGAGCTGGATAAAACTGCAGATCCGACAGGGCAGCGACGGCCATCTGATTCCATTGCTGATTACCTGGATCCGCAGCGTCAAGCACAGGCAGGTTCTCCTGTTCACGCACAACGTTCCTCAGTGTCGCAATGGAGGAGCCTAGTAAGCGCACAATGACCTGCGCAGCCCGGGGCAACTCCTCTTCAGACACATTTTTCTCGAGAAACTGTGATAACCCTTGCAATCCCCCCACAGAGAATGTGTCTAGGGCGCGCCTTGCTGATAGCTGTAGCGCTTCCTGGTCAGTCAGGTCAGATGTGTTTGAAAGCGCAAAACGCCTCGCAGCCTCCTCACGCATCTCAGGATTCGCGAGTGCAGCCCGCAATTTCATGAACTCACCCGCTGAATTGTCTTGATCCACCGGTATTCGCAAGTAGCTGAACTGTCCACCGCCTTGATCAACTCCAGCGAGAATGACAAAGGCACCATCAAGCTCGACTGGCAACATGTAATTGTGATAATTCGTCGCCTGACCGCTGGAATCGATGATACGAAACTCTACGCTTGGTCCCACATTGCGCAGATTCTCGTTACGTCGGGATGCGGCACTTCCAGTCACCGCCGCCACGTGTTCCGCTAACTGCCTGGGCTGCGGCTCACCACTGGTAAGATCCTCGACATTGATGGGACGTAGCCCTGTAATCTCGAGACGGACATTGCCTGAGCTTCCTACCGGGAAATCGATGCTCTCGCCTACCCGTTTGGCCAGATCAAAGGGTCCGCTCTGGGTTCCACTCAACGGGTAGAGAGCAAGATCCACATTGCTGCCACCATCATCAAAACTCGATTGATAAACCGTCACACCCTTGTAGCGCAAAGGCTCATTGACCTCGATCGTCTGATCGAAAGTTTCGCCGGTTTCTGAATCTCTGACAGTCACCTCACTGGCGAACCGACTCGGCATGCCTGTGGAGTAATAGTCGATAATGAACTTGTTAAGTGTCAGTTCAAAAGGCAGGGGTTGCACCAGCGCACCCTCACCCACGTTGACAACCGCATTGGCGCGCGTCGCACCTTCCGGAATCAGAAGATTCGCCCGAAAACTTGGGTTCGAGAGCGCCAGTCGGCCCTCCGGGGGCACGTCGGCGATCAGCATGTTCTCTACGATTGGCGTCTTACCCAATAGCCACACCTGCGCCCGTACTGGTAACTCGCTATCGAGCAGTCCACCGATACAAATGATGACAATCGACGCGTGCGCAAAGATATAACCAAGGCGGTTGCCTGAGCCTTTTTTGGCCGCAATCATCACGCCACCAGGCTCTTCACGAGTCTTGAAACGATAGCCTTGACTCTGGAGCCACTTCTTCACAGCCGAATCACACGACGTAAGGCTACGCTCCGTGATCAAATCAACGCGGTGTCTAAACGCCCGAAGTGAAGACCCGCGCACCTGTTCACGAAACGAGCGCATTTCTCGAATCATCTTGGGCGTGTTGCGGATCAGGCAGATTGTGGTCGAGATCACGAGAAATGTCATGATGACCAGGAACCAGCCGCTGTTGTAGATCGACCAGACAGAAAATTTGGAAAGCACATCAAACCAGAACGGGCCAAACTGGTCGATGTAGGTGTTCTCCGACATATTCTGCGGCAACACAGTACCAATGATGCTGGCAACGCAAATGATGACGAGCAGGTAGATCGCAAATCGCATTGACCCGAGCAGCTCGAATAGCGATGCCGCCGTGACCTTACGTCTGGATCTCTGGCGAGGGGTAGTTACAGTCGATGTCACTAGGAAGTGCCTCTAAATCTACAGCACCCACATAAAAGTATGGGGCACCAAGTGCCCCATATCAGACTGGGCCTTGTCCCCAATAGTTCCTGGGCGCCCCAACCAGACCAGAGTGCGCAGAGTCTGTCTGGCTCAGAATGCGTGTTCCTGTCAGTTAACGCAGACCAGCTGCATAATCAGAAACAGCTTTGATATCCGCATCCGTCATGCGATCAGCAATCTGAATCATCATCTCACTGTTTGCGCGGTGACCGGCGCGAAAGAGCTTGAGTTGCTCTTCAATATACGATGCAAACTGACCACTGAGACGTGGATACTGAGCAGGGATACCAGCACCATTGGCCAGGTGACATGCAGCACAGGCAGGCACATTCTTATCCGGGATACCACCACGCCAGATTTTCTGCCCACGTGCCATCAGATCTTCGTGTCCGGCCGTTGCTGGCTCGGTCAGTGGCTGCTCAGCCAGATACAGCGCCACGTTGCGCATGTCCGCCTCAGTCAGTGGCGTTGCAAGAGCCGTCATAACTGATGGAGCACCATCCAAACCACGACGAGGTGCCGCGTCCTGACCCTCTTTGGGCCTGAACTCGACAAGCTGCTTGTAAATATACTCATGTGGTTGCGCGGCCAGATTGGGGTTGGCTGGCAACGCGCTGTTTCCGGCTTCGCCGTGACAGGTTACACAGGCAACAATTCCTCTGGCAGGATCACCTTGCTGGTACAACAGGGCACCCGCCTTCACATCAGGCTTGACCGGACCCTGCGGAACGTCGGCAGCATGGACTGCGGATACTCCGAGCAAAAGACCACTGGTCAGTGCTACGCCCGATACCTTTGCCACCCAAGACATCACTTGCTTCATATTTAGGACCTCGACAGAATTCGGCACTCTTACCAAACCCCGGGATTATACAATAGGGAAACAACTGTACTGGAAGAAACAACTTGTCCATCTTACATCGCGCTACTTTCGTGACTTCTGCAGCCCGGCTGGATCAGCTTCCCGAGCCTGGTGCGCCGGAGGTTTGTTTCGTAGGAAGGTCCAATGCGGGCAAGTCAACGGCAATCAACCTGCTCACCAATCAACGCCGACTGGCGTATTCGAGCAAGACACCTGGTCGCACCCGACTGATCAACATGTTTGGTCTTCCGGACCCACTCAACCCTGGAGATTACTACGGCTACCTGGTCGACCTCCCTGGCTACGGCTACGCTTCTGTCGCCAAACACGCCAAAGAAGAGTGGGCTGACGTTCTCGGAGACTACCTGAGAATCCGACCCTCACTCGCCGGTATTGTCATCATGATCGATATCCGGCGCGGGGTGACTGACCTTGATCTGCGACTGACTCGCTGGATTGCCCCGACCGGCAAGGGGGTGCTGGCTTTGCTGACCAAAGCCGACAAGTTACCCTATGGTCAGCGTATGAACGCCGTATTTGCAGTCAAGAAACAGTTGGCAGACATTGGCCAGCTTGCGGCCATTCCTTTCTCGGCACCTGCCCGCATTGGAATTGAAGAGGCCACTCACCATATCGAAAACTGGATTTCACCTAAGGCCGTCCCATGATCACTCCCCATTTTCCGTTCGCAGACTTCCCGACCCATCGTGCACGCCGACTGCGCAGAGATGACTTCACTCGTCGACTCGTTCGCGAGCACTCGCTCACTGTCAACGACCTGATTTATCCAGTTTTCATTGTGGAAGGTAGCGGCATGATCACGCCCGTCCCATCCATGCCAGGTGTCAATCGTTATTCGATTGACGAACTGATGTCAGTAGCGGAAGACTGTGTAAAGCTCGGCATTCCCGTCATGGCGCTGTTTCCGGTTATCGCACCCGAACTGAAAGACTTGCAAGGTTCGGAAGCCACAAACCCGCAAGGGCTTGTCCCCCGCGCGGTGCGTGCCCTCAAGGAGCGGTTCCCCGATCTGGGCGTACTGACTGACGTCGCACTTGATCCTTACACCAGCCATGGCCAGGACGGCGTGATTGATGACGAAGGCTATGTTATCAACGACGTCACCCTGGATATCCTGGTTCAACAGGCTCTGGTGCAAGCTGAAGCGGGCGTTGACATTCTTGCACCGAGCGACATGATGGACGGACGAGTCGGTGCAATTCGCCAGACGCTGGAAACCAATCAATACATCCACACACGGATCATGGCCTATGCAGCAAAGTTCGCCAGCGCTTTTTACGGTCCTTTCAGAGACGCGGTTGGATCTGCCAGTAACCTTGGAAAATCCAGTAAAGTGACGTATCAGATGGATCCTGGAAACATCGACGAAGCATTGCGCGAGGTGGCAGCGGATCTGCGCGAAGGGGCCGATATGGTCATGGTCAAGCCAGGCATGCCTTATCTGGATGTCATTCGCCGGGTCAAGGATGCATTCAGGGTTCCGACCTTTGCATATCAGGTAAGTGGCGAATACGCGATGCTCAAAGCAGCTGCTGGCAACGGTTGGCTCGACCACGACAAGGTCATGATGGAGTCGCTTCTCGGCTTCAAGCGAGCTGGTGCTGATGGAATCCTGACGTACTTTGCACCGGATGCGGCGCGCATTCTGAACGGATCCCGCTGATCGCGGGAATCGCACCCACCAGTCCGGTTAACCGGACTGGGCTGGACGCTGCTTGAGACGCCAGCCCATGTACATACCCAGAAATGGCATCATCATTGCACCCGATGCAATCACCCAGATGATGCCAATGTGATCGACAATCAAGGCCCCCAGCGCCACGCCGATTGCCTGACCGGAAAAGAGAAAGGAGGCAAACAAGGAAACGGCCGTTGCCCTGAACTCGGGAACCATCTGGGTTGCATTTGTCTGCAAAACAGCGTGTACAAGGTAATACGAGAACCCGCAGGCGATACTGGCCACCACACCAATCGACCAGTGGAATCCGAGGGTGTAGAGCAGATAGCCAGAACCCATCGCCCATCCACCAATCCAGACCATACGTGCTTCGCCAAGTTTTGCGACCAGCCACCTTGCGCGCGCAACGTAGATCAATGACCCCAACCCGAACAGACTAGTGATCAGTCCGGCCATGGTCGAGGACACGCCGTGTCGGAGCTGAAGATATGAAGGAACAAACGACATCACGCCAAAAACGAGTGCACCCTCGAGGAGAACCACGACTAAAATCACTCTTGCCCAAGGCGTCTTCAAGACCTGCATGATCGGCCCGATAACCTGAAGACGGTTATTGTTTGTACTGACACTCTCCGGTACCTTTGAAAGTTGGCTCAGGAGCAACAATCCGATGACGGTATAAACAAGAGCAAGAAACCAGAAGCTCGCACGCCAACCTAGCGTGTCGGTAAATAATCCACCGAGCACCAGGCCGGAGGTCATGCCAAGAATGGTGCCTGTCATGAACTGTGCAAGCGTTGCCTGACGCTGATCGTAGGGCACATGGTCTCCAATCCACGCCATAGACAACGGAACAATCGCTGCCGCAGTCGCACCCGACATGATTCTACCGAGCAGAAGCACATCAAAATTTCCAGCTAAAGCGACCAGGACATTTCCAAGGGCACACGCCAGTGTTGCCCACGCCAGGGTACGAAACTTACCAAACCGGTCACCCATCGGTCCATAGAAGAACTGTAGAACGCCGTAAGCTAGCGCAAAGACCTTGACAACGTCTGCAGCCTCTCCGGTGGACACCGAGTACTCTTGAGCCAGTTGTGGCAAAGCAGGGTCCAGTACTCTGAAAGCACTGGTACTGGAGAACGCTGCAAGCGCCAGTAAAAGTATGATACGGCTTGTCTGCTGAGGATTGGCAGTATGGGTTGTCATGATTGACTTCTAAGTTGGGTCTGACTCATGTACTGCCTGAGCTTGAGTCCAAACCATATTCCTAGCAAAGGCAGTGCCACTACTGAAACCCAGAGCAATGCACGCAGACCAAACGCATCAACGAGCATCGAACCGAGCACAATACCAACTGCCTGTCCGACAAACATGAAACAGGCAAACATAGAAACGGCAGTCGCCCTTGCATGCTCGACCATCTGGGTTGCCCGTGCCTGCAGAACAGCATGCAAAAAATAGTATCCTAGTCCACAAAGAGCACCCGCAAGCAGCGCCCACTGCCAGGTTGGGCCAAACAAATAGATTATGTAACTAACCGCGAGGACAGCACCGCCGGTCATCGCCATCCTGAACTCACCTAGTGATCCGATGAGCCACTTCGCACTGGCAACGTATGTCAATGCACCCGCAGCAAACAGGCTGGTAACGACACCCGCCCTGGTCGGTGAAATGTCATAGGTGTACTGTAAATACGCTGGGACATAGGCCACCGACCCAAATACAAGCGCTCCTTCAAACATCACTGCTGTCAGGATCACCCACGCCCATTTCGTCCGAAACACCTCTGCCAGCGGCTGAAAGAAGTCAATCTTCGCAAAGGCAGAAGGCACCTCATCGACGTGCTTACGCTGACTGTACAGAAGCGCACCTACAACAAGATACAGACCGACCAGAAACAAAGCCGCTCCCCTCCACCCCGTAACATCAGCAAAGAAGCCGCCGATCCAAAGCCCGGACGTGATTCCGATAATGTTCCCTAAAATGAATCGCGAGAGTGTTGCCTGGCGTTGTTCGTAAGGAACGTGATCCCCGATCCATGCGAGCGCCAACGGTATGATCGCCGCACCGGTCGCGCCCGACAGGAAGCGCCCAAACAGTACCATCTCGAATGTCGGCGCCAGTGCGACAACCAGGCTTCCAGCAGCACTTGCCACAGTCGCGAGGGTAAGGACTCGAAACTTTCCAAAACGATCGCCTAGCGGCCCGTAGAAGAACTGCGCGATCCCGTACGCCAGCGCAAACCACATGACTCCGTCACCAGCTCGTCCTGTGGTGACATTGAACTCTTCAGCAAGTTGAGGTATCGCCGGGTCCAGCACGCGAAACGCCGACGTGCTGGCAAACGCAGCAATCGCCAGAATCACGACCACACGAGAGGTTGGATTCATCTCTGTGTGCTATCAAGAACCTGATCGAGTGTTTCTGCGAACTTCCGTGCATCCTGAAAACCGATCACACGGATGTCTTCACGGTATTGCCCGCCTGGCTCAAAGAACATAATGCCCGGAGGGCCAAAGAGTTTGAAGCGACGCAGCAAAGCGCGATCTTCCGAATCATTCGCTGTCACATCTGCTTTAAGCAATGTGAACTGCTGCATTTTCTGTGCCACTTCGGGTGACGAGAATGTAAAGGCTTCCATTTCTTTGCACGATACGCACCAGTCAGCGTAAAAATCCAGCATGACAGGTCTGGTTGAATTTCTAACGATGCGGTCGAGTTCCTGAACAGATCGAACCGGCTCAAACACAACCGCTGGGACAGGGCCTGGCGAATAGATGGAACTCTCCCCTGACGCAGTCAGTTTTTCGAACGGGCGGATCATCGATGTAGAGCCGCTCGCCAAGCCAATCAGCCAGATCAGTCCGATGATTGCGAGAACCACCCCGAAAGTCTTTCGGAGAGCGGCTCCGTAAAACGCCCTTTCCTCTCCAGAACCTGCCGACATACGCAATGGCTCAAATGTACCGAGCAGAACAGAGGAAAAGATGACAAGGACAGACCAGCCAAAAAGAACGACTCCCGATGACATGACCGAACTGACCATCCACCAAGCAGTTGCCAGCAACAGTACCCCAAAGAACCCTTTCACACCAGACATCCATGGACCGGCTTTCGGCAAGAGACTGCCGGCCGATGCACCAACAATCAACAGAGGTACGCCCATTCCCCATGCCATTGAGAACAGCGCACCACCACCCAGGATCACATCACCTGTCTGAGATATGTATAGGAGCGCCCCAGCCAGCGGAGCAGCTACGCATGGACCGACGATCAGGGCAGAGAGTGCACCCATTGCGGCAGATGTCGTCAAATGCCCACCTGGCAGCCGCGACGACAAACTGGTCAATCTGGTTTGAAGTGACGACGGCATTTCAATCGTGATCACATCAAACATGGCAAGAGCCAGCACAAAAAGCAGTAATGCGAATAACGTGAGCACCCACGGAGTCTGCAGCCATGCAGCAAGCCCGGCACCCGTCATACCGGCAAGCACACCCAGAGCCGTGTAGACGATCGACATTCCGGCAACGTATGCAGCGGCCAGCGCTAGACCTCTCAAACGCGTCACCCTGACTGACTGACCAACGATGACAGCCGACAGGATGGGAATCATCGGGAGGACGCAAGGTGTGAATGCCAGAAGCAGACCAAGGGCAAAAAACAGGGCAAGTAGTGCAAGTCGGCTCTGACTGCCCAGAGCATCTGCTATCTGCGTGTCACTTCCCGTGGAGAGCAACGCTGACCAACTAGCCGTATTCGAGGCTCCAAGCCCATCCGGAGTTGACCCAACAAACTGGGTTGAAGACGGCTCAATGCTACCTACTCGGGTGTTAACTCCAAACGGTTGCTCGAAATCGACTAACGCCTGCTGACGCAATAGACGAAATCCGTCTCCATCAGGCTCAAGTTCGATTGCAGAGGTCATCGGTGGATAGCACAAACCTGCGTCTGCACAGCCCTGACTGATGATGTTCACAATAAATGGAGCGCTATCCTTTTCAGATGGCCAGCGTGGCAGATCAAGCGTGAACTCGAACATGTCATAGTAAAGCGCCATGTCCTGATCGAATGTTGGATCATATTTCACGACTCCTGGTGGCAACTCAGGCATGACAGGGTTCCAGTCAGAATATTCACTCGGAATTTCCAGCCTGTCCCTGTACATGTAGTAGCCGTCAGCGATTTGAAACGAAACAGCTACGACGTTCGGGCTGACCTGTCGGGCCTGCATGGCGAAAGCACGATCCGGTGGTAAAAAATCCTGTGCTTGCGCAAGCGCGGTGAGAGCCAGGAAAAACAACCCCGCTACCCAGTGACCCCACCGGGACGGAATCACAGCATCAAGATTTGGTAGTCGCATTAATCCACTCAAGATAAGGCCCATAGCCTGCGATAACTGGCAGGACGATCACTTCAGGAACGTCGTACGGGTGAAGTTCAACAATGCGCGCAACCGCCTGATCGAGTACCCGCTCGGATGTTTTGATGGTCATTGGAAGCTCTTGTTCCCCTTGCACGTCACCATCCCATGCGAACATTGAAAGAGATGGCTGTCCGATATGCACACAAGAGGCAAGCCCTTCTTCGATAAGCAAATGGGAAATCCGTTTGGCAAGGATTAGATCTGGTGCTGTTGAAAGAATCACAACAGCAGCAAATTCTGATGCAGTCACCTGTGTCATAACACTCTCCTCCGAGCGGGCATTGTAGCCAGAGAGCCTATGCCGTACGTAAAAACCCGTAGAAGCACCTTATGAAAAATATTCTACTGACCTCTCCCACTCAGAAAACGTACCTTGAACGCGTTCATGACGTTCCTTAAAAGTAAAGAAGCGGCCATAGGCCGCTTCTTTACTTACACCGTTAGGTACTCTCTCATCACCTGTTTAGCAGGCTCTACTCCGAGAGACTTACTCGTCTGATGCCTTATCCGAAGATCCTTGGTCATCCACGTCTGGACGATCAACCAACTCCATGAATGCCATCGGCGCGTTATCACCTTGACGGAATCCCATCTTCAGGATCCTGGTGTAACCACCGTTACGTGCGGCATACCGAGGACCGATTTCTGCGAAAAGTTTAACGACAGCATCGCGATCGCGAAGTCGGGCAAAGGCAAGTCGCTTGTTTGCTAGCGTCGGCTCTTTACCGAGCGTGATCAGCGGCTCAACGACGCGACGCAGCTCTTTCGCCTTCGGCAGTGTGGTTTTGATCGCCTCGTGGGTGATCAGCGAAACAGCCATGTTACGAAACATCGCAAGGCGGTGGCTGCTAGTTCTATTCAGTTTACGGAGACCGTTACCGTGACGCATCTTAATTTCCTTTGAATCTAGATAATTGCCTCTTCTATCGGGAATCCCGCGGGGCAATTAAGGGTTAAAAGCCAACCAGATCAATAATCTGGCGGGCTGAACTTTAAACGATTATGGACGATCAAGTCCAACTGGCGGCCAGTTCTCAAGTTTCATTCCGAGAGTCAATCCACGCGCAGCAAGAACTTCCTTGATTTCATTCAAAGACTTTCTACCGAGATTCGGCGTCTTGAGCAATTCGTTCTCGGTCCGCTGAATGAGATCACCGATGTAGTAGATGTTCTCAGCCTTCAGGCAGTTCGCCGAGCGTACAGTCAACTCGAGATCATCAACCGGACGCAACAGAACCGGATCGATTTGCGGTGTACCACGCGGCTGAGCCTCAAACGACTCACCTGCACCTTCCAGAGCAGCAAATACAGAGATCTGGTCCATCAGAATACGGGCCGATTGTCTGACTGCTTCCTCAGGTGAGATAACACCATTTGTCTCAACATTCAGAACCAGCTTGTCAAGGTCGGTACGCTGCTCAACACGAGCGTTCTCGACGGTGTAGCTGACGCGACGAATCGGGCTGAAGGACGCATCCAGAACAATACGTCCAATCGTCTGGCTACGATCTTCGGTCAGCGCTCTCACGTTTCCAGGAACGTAACCACGACCTTTTTCCACCTTGATCTGCATCTCGAGGCGACCAGCCTCCGTCAGATGAGCGACAACGTGATGCGGGTTGATGATCTCGACATCATGAGGGAGATCAATGTCTGAAGCGTAGACTGGACCTTCACCCTGCTTACGAAGAACCAGAGTAACCTCGTCACGACCAAGCAACTTGAACACGACGCCCTTGAGGTTCAGCAAAATGTCGACCACATCCTCAGAAACGCCTGGAATGGTGGAGTATTCGTGAACAACACCCGTGATCTGTACTTCTGTCGGAGCGTACCCTGTCATTGAAGAAAGGAGGATACGACGAAGCGCGTTTCCAAGCGTATGGCCATAGCCGCGCTCGAAAGGCTCCATGATCACTTTGGCATGATGGCTGCCAACCGATTCGACTTCAATCGAACGGGGCTTCAAAAATCCCTGTGTGGACATTCAACGATTCCTTTTTCAATACCCTCGGCTCGTTACACCGATAAGGCTGATGGAAACCGGGGATCCGGCAAAAATGCGAAAACGGACGCGCCAACCTTTGGCACGCCCCTTTTGCGATTAACGTGAATACAATTCGACGATCATTGACTCGTTCACGTCACGTGCAACGTCTGCACGGTCAGGGACCTGTTTGAAGGTTCCTGCCAGCTTACTCGTATCAACCTCAACCCACTGCGGCAGGCCGATGCCTGTTGCGAGGTCAAGCGCTTCCTTGATGCGACCTTGCGCTTTTGCTTTCTCACGGACTGCGACAACATCGCCGGCCTTGATGAGCATCGACGGGATGTCTGCGGTAACGCCGTTGACTTCAATTGCACGGTGAGCAACCAGTTGCCGTGCTTCTGCACGGGTTGAACCAAAACCCATGCGGTAAACAACGTTGTCGAGACGCGATTCAAGCAATTGAATCAAGGTCTCACCCGTGTTGCCACGGCGACGATCAGCTTCCGCAAAATACTTGCGGAACTGCTTCTCAAGTACGCCGTACATACGCTTAAGCTTCTGCTTCTCGCGCAACTGGAGACCATAATCCGAAGTACGGGAACCGGACGTACGTCCGTGTTGGCCGGGCTTCGAATCCAGTTTGCACTTGGAATCCAGAGAGCGACGAGCGCTCTTCAGAAAAAGATCGGTACCCTCGCGACGCGAGAGTTTGCATTTCGGTCCTGTGTAACGTGCCATGTGATTAATCCTCAGATACGACGACGCTTGGGCGGACGGCATCCGTTGTGCGGCACGGGCGTAATGTCAGCAATGCTGCTGATCTTGATTCCCAGTGCGTTCAAGGCACGAACAGAAGACTCGCGACCTGGCCCGGGGCCTTTGATGCGAACTTCGAGCGTCTTGATACCGTACTCAATCGCGACACGACCGGCGGATTCTGCAGCAACCTGTGCAGCAAACGGCGTCGACTTACGCGATCCCTTGAAACCAGCACCACCGGAAGTAGCCCATGACAACGCATTGCCCTGGCGATCGGTGATAGTGATGATAGTGTTGTTAAAAGAAGCATGTACGTGGGCAATGCCGTCCGATACATTCTTCTTAACTTTTTTGCGCACCCGAGATGCGCCAGAGTTGGCTTTTGCCATCTTGCAATCCCCTTACTTTTTCAGGCTAGCCGCAGCGCGACGGGGACCCTTACGGGTCCGGGCGTTCGTGCGGGTACGTTGTCCGCGAACCGGCAGACCGCGCTTGTGGCGCATTCCGCGGTAGGTCCCCAGATCGATCAAACGCTTGATCGACAGTTGAACTTCGCGACGAAGATCGCCTTCAACGGCAAATACACCTACGTGCTCACGAATACGCTCAAGTTCGGCGTCCGTGAGGTCTTTAACTTTCTTTGAGGTCGGTATACCAGCGGACTCACAAATCTTGCGGGCGCGGGTACGACCAATCCCAAAGATCGCAGTCAAACCGATCTCAGCGTGCTGATGAGGCGGAATGTTGATCCCAGCAATACGGGCCATAGCTTTTCCTTAGATAAAAACGTTGGTCGCGACCAGATCAACCCTGGCGCTGCTTGTGACGTGGATCTGTGCAGATAACACGTACCACACCGTGACGTTTGATGACTTTGCAGTTCCTGCAAATCCTTTTAACCGATGCCATAACTTTCATGGTTGACTCCTATAGTCCTTGTCTGAACCGTTCCGTCATTTGGAACGGAACACAATCCTTGCACGAGTCAGATCATATGGCGTGAGTTCCACAGTGACCTTGTCGCCCGGCAGAATCCGGATGTAATGCATACGCATCTTGCCCGATATGTGCCCTAGTACTACGTGGCCGTTCTCAAGCTTGACACGGAAGGTTGCGTTGGGAAGGTTTTCAAGGACCTCCCCTTGCATTTGGATGACGTCGTCCTTTGACATGCTATTCGCTTATCTCATTGGTAGATTCGAGCCCTTGAAGTTTGCCTTCTTGAGCAACGACTCGTACTGGTGGGACATCATGTAGGCCTGAACCTGGGCCATGAAGTCCATGGTGACCACCACAATAATCAGCAAGGAAGTGCCACCGAAATAGAACGGGACATTCCATCGCATCACCAGAAACTCAGGTAACAAACACACCAGAGTGATATACAGAGATCCGGCAAGGGTCAGGCGAGTCAGGATCTTGTCGATGAACCTGGCTGTCTGCTCACCCGGTCGAATACCCGGAACAAACGCTCCACTGCGCTTCAGATTGTCTGCGGTCTCTTTGCTGTTGAACACCAGTGCAGTGTAAAAAAAGCAGAAGAAAATGATCGCAGTTGCATAGAGAACGATATAAAGCGGCTGCCTTGGGGCCAAAGCTGCTGCCAAATCCGCCAGCCACGTCATGTTCTCGCTACTTGCGAACCAACTACTCACGGTCGCCGGAAACAGAATGATCGACGAAGCAAAGATAGGCGGAATGACACCAGCCATGTTGAGCTTGAGGGGCAAGTGCGAGGTTTGACCCGCATATACCTTGTTGCCCACCTGCCTTTTGGCATAGTTCACCGTAATCTTGCGCTGGCCGCGCTCGACCAGAACAACAAACGCAGTGACGAGCACCACCAGCAAGAGAATAAAGAGTGCTGACAGAATCGACATCGCATTCGTACGAACCAGATCGAACAATCCAGCCAGAGCCGATGGCAAACCAGCTACGATCCCGGCAAAGATGATGATCGAAATACCATTACCAATACCACGCTCAGTAATCTGTTCACCCAGCCACATGACGAACATCGTGCCAGTAACTAGCGTGACGATTGTCGTGACGCGGAACATGATACCGGGCTCGATAACAAGACCGGGCTGAGCTTCTAAGGCAACTGAAATACCAATAGCCTGAATCAGCGCCAGAAACACTGTTCCGTAGCGAGTGTACTGGGTGATTCTCCTACGCCCTGCCTCACCTTCCTTCTTGATCGCCTCCAGCGAAGGAACGACTGCCGACATCAACTGCATGATGATCGACGCGGAAATGTACGGCATGATCCCGAGTGCAAATATCGAGAATCTCGACAATGCCCCCCCCGAGAACATGTTGAACAGACCCAGGATCCCGCCCTCGTTCTGACGGAAAAGATCCGCCAACGCATCTGGGTTAATACCGGGAACAGGGATGTGTGTCCCTAACCGGTATACCACCAGAGCGAGGATAAGGAATCCGAGACGACGACCGAGGTCACCGTAGCGTGGTCCAGTCTTACCAGTTGCCTGTGTAGCCAATCCCAACTCCGATCTTAGGCAATCGAGCCGCCAGCTGCCTCAATCACAGCACGGGCACCAGCTGTTGCGCTCACGCCTTGCAGTGTAACTTTCTTGCTCAGATCCCCTGATTTGAAGACCTTCACAAACTTGACAGCCTGGCCAACCACACCAGCCTGCTTCAGAACCTGCAGGTCAACCTGATCGACAGGCAAAGCCTCAAGATCCGACAGACGAATCTGCGCATACAGGTGCTGATCACGGCTCGTAAAGCCGCGCTTTGGCAGACGGCGATGTAAAGGCATTTGACCGCCTTCGAAGCCAACCTTATGGAAACCACCCGCACGAGACTTCTGGCCTTTGTGGCCGCGTCCGGCGGTCTTTCCCAAGCCAGAGCCGATTCCACGACCAACGCGACGTTTGGCGTGCTTCGAGCCCTCTGCCGGCTTGAGTGTATTAAGTTGCATGTCCGACATGGTTAGAATCCTTTCAGACTTCCGAGACAGTGACGAGGTAGTTCACCTTACGGATCATTCCTCGCACTTCTGGCGTATCGACGAGTACGCGCGAGCTGTTAACGCCGCGCAAGCCCAGTCCACGCACGGTGGCGCGGTGGTCTGCTTTGGTACCGATCACTGATCGGACCAGAGTGACCTTGATCTGCTTTTGTGCCATGACTTACCCCAGAATCTCTTCAACGGTCTTGCCACGCTTCGCTGCAATATCCGCAGGAGTAACCGCTGCACGCAGTCCATTAAGCGTAGCCCGCACCAGGTTGTATGGGTTGCTAGAACCGAGGCTCTTCGCAACGACGTTGCGCACACCCATCACTTCAAAAATTGCACGCATCGGGCCGCCAGCGATCACGCCAGTACCTTCTGCAGCAGGTGAGATGAGAACCTTGGATGCACCATGCTGGCCAACAACCGTATGAAACACCGTACCGTTCTTCAGAGGCACTTTGAACAGATCCCGACGGGCTTGCTCCATAGCCTTCTGAACAGCGACTGGCACTTCACGCGCTTTGCCTTTGCCCATGCCCACACGACCGTCACCGTCACCGACGACTGCCAGCGCAGCAAAACTCATCGTGCGGCCACCTTTAACAACCTTGCTTACACGGTTGACCGCAATCATTTTCTCGCGAAGACCGTCATCACGCTCTTCCGCGGCGCCCTTGCCTTGTACTTTAGCCATTTGACAATTCCTCGCTTAAAACTTCAGACCGGCTTCACGCGCGGCGTCTGCCAGGGCTTTTACACGCCCATGATACCGATACCCGGCACGATCAAACGCAACTGTCTCGATGCCAGCCGCTTTTGCCTTCTCAGCGACACGCTTGCCAATGATGGCAGCAGCCGATGTGTTACTACCACGACCAGTCTGGCCAGCGAGTTGCTGACGAACTTCTGGCTCATTGGTAGATGCCGACACGAGTACTCGGTCGCCTTCTGGTCCAATAATGCTTGCGTAGATGTGCTGGTTTGAACGGAAAACCGTAAGCCGATGCACACGCAGTTCGGCGATCTTCCGACGTGTCGGAATCGCGCGACGCAAACGGGAGACTTTCTTATCCATAATCTTTCCTTGTCGGCCCGGTTATTTCTTCTTGGTTTCCTTGAGCACAACGCGCTCATCGGAGTACCTGACACCCTTACCCTTATACGGCTCTGGCGGACGATAAGCACGAATCTCTGCAGCAACCTGGCCTACAACCTGCTTGTCCGATCCCTTGAGGATGATTTCCGTCTGGGTAGGACACTCAGCTTTGACACCTTCGGGCAGTGCATAGATGATGTCGTGCGAAAAACCAAGCTGTAGCTTGAGGGAGTTGCCCTGTGCCTGCGCCCTGTAACCCACGCCAACCAGGTTAAGCTTGCGCTCAAAACCCTTGCTGACACCCGTTACCATGTTCGCAACCAGCGCACGCAACGTTCCGGACATTGCTTTAGCCTGACGGGACTCGTTAGCTACAACGAAAGACAGCTTTCCAGCATCTTCGTTGACGATGACATCGCCACTGAGCGTTTGAGTCATTGAACCGAGCGGTCCTTTGACTGTAATTGCTTCGGGACGAATCGTTGCTTCAACGCCTTTTGGAAGCTCAACGGGGTATTTTGCAATACGTGACATTTGATTCTCCCTTAAGCGACGTAGCAAAGAACTTCGCCACCGACGCCGGTTGCCCGGGCTTTGCGGTCGGTCATCACACCACGCGAGGTCGAAACAATAGCCACACCCAGTCCGTTCATCACGTGGGGGATCGCAGACCTACCTCGGTAGATACGCAGTCCAGGGCGTGAAACGCGGTCGATTCGCTCGATTACCGGACGACCGGCGTGATACTTCAACGCAATCTCGAGTTCCGGCTTGGCTTGTTCACCCTTAACCTGGAAACCGTCGATATAGCCCTCTTCCTGAAGGACTTTGGCAATCGCCACCTTCACTTTCGAGCTTGGCATCGTTACAGTTGCCTTATCGACCTGCTGCGCATTGCGGATGCGCGTCAGCATATCTGCGATTGGATCGCTCATGCTCATGTTCTATTCTCCTACCAGCTGCCCTTGGTCACGCCGGGAATTTCTCCCTTCATGGCCAATTCACGCAGTTTGTTGCGAGCCAAACCGAACTTGCGGAAAACACCGCGGGGCCGGCCAGTGATCGCGCAGCGGTTACGCTGGCGAGTGGGATTTGAGTTGCGAGGCAACTGTTGCAACTTCAACCTTGCCTCATAACGCTCTTCATCGGACTTGTTTGAGTCGTCGATGATTGCTTTGAGTGCGGCACGTTTCGCGGCGTACTTTTCTGCCAGCTTTACGCGCTTGACGTCACGGTTAATCAGTGAGAGTTTTGCCACTTGATTGCCCCTTAGTTACGGAACGGAAAGCGGAACGCTGTAAGCAGCGCCTTCGCTTCTTCGTCAGTCTTGGCGGTCGTAGTGATGCTGATGTTCATTCCACGCAGAACGTCGATTTTGTCGTACTCGACTTCCGGGAAAATAATCTGCTCTTTCACACCAACGTTATAGTTGCCCCGACCATCAAAAGCCTTACCCGAGATACCGCGGAAGTCGCGGACACGTGGCAATGCAACATTGATCAGGCGATCGAGGAATTCGTACATGCGGCGACCGCGCAGCGTAACCATGCAACCGATCGGATAGTCTTCGCGGATCTTAAATCCTGCGATCGACTTCTTCGTCTTGGTTACAACTGGCTTCTGACCAGCGATCTTGCTCATATCCGACACCGCATGCTCGATCACTTTCTTGTCAGCAACCGCTTCGGATACACCCATGTTCAGCGTGATCTTGCTTATGCGAGGTACTTCCATCACGCTTTTGTAATTGAACTGCTCTTTCAGCTGAGGAGCAATCTTCTCGAGATACTCAGTTTGCAAACGTGCCATGTTTATGCTCCTTATGCCTTGGCGCCGATAACTTCGCCACTGGAACGAAACACGCGCACCTTGCGGCCATCAACCTCTTTGATGCCGACACGATCTGCTTTTCCGTTAGCAGGGTTGTAGATAGCAACATTAGAGATATGGACGGGCATGTTCTTCTCAACGATGCCGCCAGGTGTGCCAAGCATCGGATTCGGGCGCGTATGCTTCTTCACAACATTGACACCTTCAACCAGAACGTGATCGGAGTCTACACGTGCCAACACCGTGCCGCGGCGCTGCTTGTCACGCCCTGTCAGGACGATGACCTCATCACCTTTGCGAATTTTTTCCATTTTTTGCCCCTTACAGCACTTCAGGCGCGAGCGACACGATCTTCATGAAGCGCTCTGTGCGCAGTTCACGTGTGACCGGCCCAAAAATGCGGGTTCCAATTGGCTCAAGCTTTGCATTGAGCAATACGGCCGCATTGCCGCCGAAGCGGATCAGTGAACCGTCTTTCCGGCGTACACCTTTTGCTGTACGCACGACGACGGCGTTGTAAATCTCGCCTTTCTTGACGCGACCGCGAGGCGCCGCATCCTTGACGCTAACCTTAATGATGTCGCCAATTGCGGCGTAGCGTCGCTTCGAGCCGCCCAACACCTTGATGCACATGACTGAACGTGCACCAGTGTTGTCGGCCACGTCTAGCGTGGTCTGCATTTGAATCATGATTTTTCCTGTTCCAACTTAACTTATACACAATTGCATATAAGCCAGTTTTGGCCCCGTCAGGCTTTTTACACCCTGGGTCGAAATTCGTTAGAAATCCGTTACAGCGATCACACTTACCAGGCGTGTTGCCTGGCAACTTGCGTTCACCGTTGATGCCGTGCTTTTCGAGATAAGTGGCTTTTGTCTTCGACAGCAACTCACCTTTTCCCGGAAAAGTCCATCAATATAACGCATAAGGAGTTTTGTTGCAAGCCTTGATCTTTAAATTGATCTCGCGTGACAGCGATCTTCATGACTGGGCGATGGAAGTTCAGCAATTGGCGTGCACGGTACCTGATGGCATTTGGTCGTCCGTAACGGTACGATTACAGAAGTATTATTTGTTTTCGAAGCCAATCCACCAGGAATTCTTCACTTATGTACGAAAACCTTACTCTTTATATCGATGGCAAGTTCATTGCGGCTGAAGGCCGACACACACAGCCAGTGGTTAACCCCGCCAACCGGGAGGTTCTGGGTCACCTCCCCCACGCCACTGAGGAAGATTTACAAGCTGCACTAGAAGCCGCTGACCGTGCATTTCAGTCGTGGAAGCATTCCAACCCAATGGATCGGGCCGCGATTCTACGGAAGGTTGGCGAACTGACACGTGAGCGAGCAAAGGACATCGCGAGGAACCTTACTCTTGACCAGGGCAAACCGTTCTCCGAGGCTTTAGGCGAGCTTGTCTCATGTGCCGATCACGCGGATTGGCATGCTGAGGAGTGTCGTCGTATTTACGGTCGAATTATTACCCCCAGGTCGCCAAATGTTCGTCAAATGGTGCTGCGCGAGCCAATCGGTGTGTGTGTCGCATTCACACCATGGAATTTCCCGTATAACCAGGCTATCCGGAAAGTCTGCGCTGCTATTGGCGCCGGATGCACAATTGTTTTGAAAGGGCCAGAAGACTCACCCAGTGCAGTGATGGCAATTGCAAAGATGTTCCACGATGCTGGACTTCCCCCAGGCGTACTCAACCTTGTATGGGGTGATCCTCCGAAGGTTTCTGATTATCTTATTCGATCACCGATTTCCAGAAAGGTCTCTTTTACCGGTTCTGTTCCAGTCGGCAAGCAACTCGCAGCCCTTG
Organism: Orrella marina; assembly: GCF_003058465.1. Lineage (NCBI taxonomy): Bacteria > Pseudomonadati > Pseudomonadota > Betaproteobacteria > Burkholderiales > Alcaligenaceae > Orrella > Orrella marina. The sequence continues at coordinate 3,089,082 of NZ_CP028901.1, forward strand.
CCGGTGCACACATGAAACGGGTAACCATGGAACTCGGTGGTCACTCGCCTGTTCTGGTCTTTGATGATGCGGACATCGAGAAAGCCGCAAAAATGCTTGCTAAGTTCAAGATTCGCAACGCAGGCCAGGTCTGCGTATCGCCTACCCGTTTTTACGTTCAGCGTAAGGCGTACGACAAGTTTCTCGCCGCGTTTACGGATGTCCTCAAGGGCATCAAGACCGGAGACGGTCTTGAAGAGGGTACTGAAATGGGACCACTTGCGCACGAGCGACGTATCCCTTCTATCTCGCGCTTTATTGAAGATGCAAGAGCGCGCGGAGGTGATGTGATTCTTGGTGGTGATCCGATTGAAGGGAAAGGCTTTTTCTTCCCGCCCACCGTTGTAACCAATCTCCCTGACGATTCCATGCTGATGACCGAAGAACCGTTTGGTCCGGTAGCGCCAGTTGTCGCGTTTGACGACACAGAAGAAGTCATCAAGAAGGCAAACAGCCTCCCATTTGGTTTGTCTTCCTACGTATTCACGAATTCGCTGCAGACAGCTACACGCGTATCAAACGCACTCGAGGTCGGCATGGTCAATATCAACCATTTTGGCAGTGCACTCCCAGAAACACCGTTTGGTGGCGTAAAGGATAGCGGTATTGGAAGTGAGGGCGGAAGTGAAACTTTTGACGGATATTTGGTCACAAAATTTGTTACCCACGTTTAAGTAACAAATCTTGGTAGTGTTCTAACTTCGGTTAGATCGCTACCACGAAATAAACAACAAACGATCTAAAAAAAAACGCGACGTCATAGAGAGTCGCGTTTTTAATCGGAAACCGACAAAGTCGGGATCCGATAAGGTCCCTGCTATTTAGATAATCCGCGCAGCTTCGACCAGACGTGTGACCGTCCAGGCTTTGCTACGAGAAATCGGACGACCTTCTGCGATTTCTACCGTATCACCTTCGTTGTACTGATTCGTTTCGTCGTGCGCCTTGTACTTGGCAGAACGCATCACGATCTTGCCAAGAATCGGGTGCTTGACGCGACGCTCGACACGGACAACAACTGTCTTGTCCATCTTGTTACTGACGACCTTGCCAACCAAAGTACGTTGACGCTTTGCCGGAGTAGCTTGTACTTCTGTCATTTCAGGCTCCCGCTTTCTGAGTCAGCAACGTGCGGACGCGAGCAATGTCACGACGCACTTTGCGGATCTCGCTGGTGTTAGACAACTGCTGGGTCGCCTTCTGCATACGCAGGCCGAACTGCGCCTTCAACAGACTCTCCAACTCGGTCTTCAGCTCGGTAACATCCTTCTCGCGGAGTTCGCTAGCTTTCATAATATTTTCCTCTAGAGGCCGATCATCCGCCGATATGACGAGTTACGAACGTCGTCGATATCGGAAGCTTGGCAGCAGCCAGTCTGAAGGCCTCGCGAGCCATTTCCTCGCTAACGCCCTCCATCTCATAAAGCACTTTGCCCGGCTGGATCTCTGCAACCCAGTACTCGGGATTGCCTTTACCGTTACCCATACGAACTTCAGCAGGTTTCTGTGAAATTGGCTTATCCGGGAAAATACGAATCCAGATACGACCACCCCGCTTGATGTGGCGGTTGATCGCACGACGCGCGGATTCGATCTGACGAGCGGTCAAACGACCCCGACCCGTCGCCTTCAATCCAAATTCACCGAAAGATACGCTAGCGCCGCGGGTTGCCAGGCCAGTGTTACGGCCTTTCTGCTCTTTACGATACTTTCTACGTGACGGTTGCAGCATGTTTATTCTCCTTCAGATGCCGCCGCCTCGGGAGCCGCAGAGGCTTCGCCTCGACGGGCACCACGAGATCGATTGGACGGGCGTCCTGGTCTTTCACCTCTAGGTGAACGACGCGGGCGGCGCTCGTCTTCACGTGCCGGACCTGCCGGCTCGACTGGCAACTCACCATTGGGCAACATATCACCTTTATAGACCCAGACCTTGATCCCGATCACACCGTAGGTGGTATGGGCTTCAGATGTGCCATAGTCGATGTGTGCACGCAATGTATGAAGCGGTACGCGACCTTCCCGGTACCATTCGGTCCGTGCGATTTCGATACCATTCAAACGACCTGAGCTCATGATCTTGATGCCTTGTGCTCCAAGCCGCATTGCGTTCTGCATGGCACGCTTCATTGCGCGACGGAACATGATGCGCTTTTCCAACTGCTGTGCAATAGAATCGGCAATCAACTGAGCGTCGGTTTCCGGCTTGCGGATCTCTTCGATGTTCACGTGAACGGGAACACCCATGAGGCGCTGCAGATCGACCTTCAGGTTTTCAATATCTTCACCACGCTTACCGATCACCACGCCTGGACGGGCAGAGTAAACAGTAATTCTTGCGTTCTTGGCAGGACGCTCGATAACAACACGGCCAACAGAGGCGGACTTAAGCTTCTTCTTCAGATACTCGCGTACACGAATATCTGATTGAAGCAGTCCACTGAAGTCGTTATCTGACGCATACCAGCGAGACGCCCAGTTACGGGTGACTGCGAGACGGAACCCAATCGGGTTAATTTTCTGACCCATCGTGACTCCTTATGCGCCGACCTTGACGGTAATGTGGCAGGTCTGTTTCTCAATGCGGTTACCGCGCCCTTTTGCACGTGCCGAGAAACGCTTCATCGACTGAGCCTTATCCACAAAAATCGTGGTTACTTTCAGTTCGTCGATATCCGCGCCGTCATTATGCTCCGCGTTAGCGATAGCAGATTCAACGGCTTTCTTCAAAATCCCGGCGGCCTTCTTGTTTGTGAAGGTGAGAAGTTCCAGTGCCTGAGCAACAGACTTGCCACGGATCATGTCCGCAACAAGGCGTGTCTTCTGCGCTGAAATATGCACCCCACGAATAATCGCTGTGGTTTCCATTGCTTACCTCTTGGCCTTTTTATCTGCAGCATGACCTTTGAACGTACGGGTCAGTGCAAATTCGCCGAGCTTGTGTCCAACCATATTCTCGTTGATGTAAACGGGAACGTGCTGGCGGCCATTATGGACGGCGATGGTCAACCCGATGAACTCGGGCAGAATAGTAGAACGACGCGACCAGGTCTTGATCGGCTTCTTACCTTTTTCCGCAATCGATGCTTCTACCTTTTTAATAAGGTGTGCATCTACGAACGGGCCTTTCTTAATCGAACGTGACATGATTCGCCCTCTTACTTACGCTTGCGACGTTGGACGATCATATTGTTCGTCCGCTTGTTGCGACGGGTCTTGAAACCCTTGGATGGCGTACCCCATGGGCTCACCGGCTCTCTGGCTTCGCCAGTCCGTCCTTCACCACCACCGTGCGGGTGATCTACCGGGTTCATGGCTACACCACGTACCGTCGGACGGATACCACGCCACCGCATCGCACCGGCTTTACCGATCTGACGCAGGCTATGCTCTTCGTTACCGACCTCACCAATCGTTGCACGGCACTCGATATGCACTCGGCGAACCTCGCCCGAACGCAAACGAACCTGAGCGTATGTGCCTTCACGAGCCAGGAGAACAGCTGATGCCCCGGCTGAGCGGACCATCTGGGCACCCTTGCCGGGAATCATCTCGACGCAGTGAATTGTCGTACCAATCGGAATGTTGCGAATCGGCAGAGTGTTTCCCGCACGAATCGGGGCATCGATTCCGGAGTGCAGCGTAGCGCCAACTTCGAGACCACGTGGCGCAATGATGTACCGACGCTCACCGTCTGCGTAACACAACAGAGCAATGTGCGCAGTACGGTTAGGGTCGTATTCGAGCCGCTCTACACGAGCCGGAATACCGTCCTTGTTCCTGCGGAAATCTATCAAGCGGTAGTGCTGCTTGTGACCACCTCCACGATGGCGAACCGTAATATGGCCGTTGTTATTACGACCGGATCCACGACTCTTCTTCTCGACCAGCGATGCGACTGGAGCACCTTTGTGCAAGGTCGGCGTAACGACCTTGAGCATGCCCCGACGGCCTGGCGAGGTCGGTTTTACTTTAACGAGGGCCATTTAATTCACCTCCGCAAAGTTGAGCTCTTGACCTTCTTTCAGGACAACGTAGGCCTTGCGCTCATTACGGCGACGACCAACGAAACGACCAAACCGTTTCTCCTTGCCCTTACGGTTCAATACCTGAACCGAGTCAACTTCAACTTTGAACAACATTTCGACGGCCGCCTTGATTTCTGGCTTCGTTGCATCAGGCGCAACGCGAAAGGCGACATGATTGTTCTTCTCGGCGATCACGGTCGCCTTTTCTGTGACGATCGGCGCGAGGAGAACTTGCAACAAACGTTCGTTGTTCATCCCAGCATCTCCTCAAGTTGTGCAACGGCTGGCTTTGTGATCAACACTTTCTTGTAGTGGATCAGCGAAAGCGGATCTGCATAACGTGGCTCAACAACAGCCACGTGAGGCAGGTTGCGTGTTGCCAGATAGATATTCTCGTCAACTGTATCGGTGATGATCAGAACCGAGTCAAGTCCCATCTCACGCAGTCTCTGCGCAGCAAGCTTGGTCTTTGGCGATTCCAGCATAAAGTCGTCGACGATGGCGATACGATCTTCGCGTGCCAGCTGCGAAAGAATGGAACGCACACCAGCGCGATACATCTTCTTGTTGACCTTCTGGGTGAAGTTCTCTTCCGGGCTATTCGGAAAAACTCTACCACCCCCACGCCACAGTGGCGAGGATGTCATACCGGCACGTGCACGTCCCGTACCTTTTTGCTTGAACGGCTTCTTGGTGGAGTGACGAACTTCAGAGCGATCTTTCTGAGCACGATTACCAGAACGGGCGTTAGCTTGATAGGCAACAACCACCTGATGAATCAACGCTTCGTTGAAATCACGACCAAAAACGGTATCTGGGACGCTGAAAGTTGAAGCGGCTTCGCCCCGCTCATTCAGGAGCTTGATATCCATGCTTTAGGCTCCTTGCTTGACTGGTGATTTAACAGCGGGACGCACAATGATCTCTGCGCCTGCATGTCCAGGAACAGCTCCCTTGACCATCAGCAGACCACGTTCCACATCGACGCGTACAACGTCGAGGTTCTGAACAGTCCGTGTGACGTCGCCAAGGTGGCCAGCCATGCGCTTACCAGGAAAGATGCGGCCTGGATCTTGAGCCTGACCGATGGAGCCAGGTACGCGATGCGATCTAGAGTTACCGTGCGATGCACGCTGTGACCCAAAATGGTGACGCTTAATGGTGCCGGCAAAGCCTTTACCAATAGTTGTTCCTGTCACGTCAACTTGCTGTCCAGTCTCAAAGACTGAATCGACAGCGACTACAGCGCCTGGCTGAAACTCAGCGGCGCGTGTGGGATCAAGACGGAACTCTTTGAGTAGCGATGCTGACTCTACGCCAGCTTTAGTGAAGTGGCCTGCAAGGGGCTTGGTCACGCGGGATGCTTTGCGGCTCCCGTAGGCCACCTGAACGGCGGCATAGCCATCGGTCTCTGGCAGCTTGACCTGGGTAACGCGATTGTTCGACACGTCCAGCACTGTCACGGGAATGGATTCACCTTCGTCCGTGAAAATGCGGGTCATGCCGACCTTGCGACCCACCAGCCCAAGCCGATAGGCGGCAGGCGTCTGTGTCGGTTTCGACATTCTAATCTCCCGGGTTGGACCCGATACCCGACTTCGATTGGTCGGGGCTATAAACAAAACCCGGTAATTCCGGGCGCTTCTTATCAAACTAGACTACCCTTTCTCCTTACGGAAAAAAGATAGCCTTCGACGATAACATGTTTTTTATCAGTGCGCAATATCTGCGCACCAAAGATACGGTATTACTGAAGTGCGATCTCGACATCAACACCAGCTGGCAAGTCAAGGCGCATCAACGCATCGACAGTCTTGTCAGTCGGATCAACGATGTCCATCAGTCGCTGATGTGTGCGCATCTCGAGCTGATCGCGCGAGGTTTTGTTCACGTGAGGTGAACGCAAAATGTCGTAGCGACGGATACGCGTTGGCAGAGGCACCGGACCACGAACCACAGCACCAGTTCGTTTGGCTGTATCAACGATCTCAGCGGCAGACTGATCGATGAGTTTGTAATCAAACGCCTTGAGACGAATCCGGATTTTTTGATTTTTCATGTTAGTTTCCAAAGAACGAATTAGGAGAGCGCCTTTAAAACGCTCTCCAGTAGAAATTACTTCAGGATGGTTGCGACGACGCCGGCACCAACCGTACGGCCACCTTCGCGGATCGCGAAGCGCAGACCTTCTTCCATCGCGATCGGAGCAATCAGCTTGACCGTCATGGCCACGTTGTCACCTGGCAACACCATTTCCTTGTCGGCCGGCAACTCGATCGAACCGGTTACGTCCGTCGTACGGAAGTAAAACTGCGGACGATATCCGTTAAAGAACGGCGTGTGACGGCCACCCTCTTCCTTGGACAGAATGTACACCTCGGAGGTGAACTCGGTGTGCGGGTTGATCGAACCGGGCTTGGCCAGTACCTGACCACGCTCGACGTCTTCACGTTTGGTGCCACGCAGCAAAATGCCCACGTTGTCACCCGCCTGACCCTGGTCGAGCAGCTTGCGGAACATCTCCACGCCCGTGCAGGTCGTCTTGACGGTGTCACGGATACCGACAATCTCGATTTCCTCACCAACCTTGACCACTCCACGTTCGATACGTCCCGTCACCACAGTACCGCGACCCGAAATCGAGAACACGTCTTCAACGGGCATCAGGAACGTGCCGTCAATGGCTCGCTCTGGTGTCGGAATGTAGCTGTCCAGTGCTTCGGCCAGCTTCAGAATCGCCTGCTCGCCCAGCTCGCCGGTGTCGCCCTCAAGAGCCTTGAGTGCCGATCCCTTGATGATCGGGGTGTCGTCACCCGGAAAGTCGTACTTTGACAGCAGCTCGCGCACTTCCATCTCGACCAGCTCGAGCAGCTCCTCATCATCGACCATGTCAGCCTTGTTCAGGAACACGACGATGTAGGGCACACCCACCTGGCGCGACAGCAAAATGTGCTCACGCGTCTGCGGCATTGGGCCGTCAGCGGCCGAACACACCAGGATCGCGCCGTCCATCTGCGCTGCACCCGTGATCATGTTCTTGACATAGTCAGCGTGGCCCGGGCAGTCAACGTGCGCGTAGTGACGGCTCTCGGTCTCGTATTCCACGTGTGACGTGTTGATGGTGATACCTCGTGCACGCTCTTCAGGTGCGGCGTCAATCGCTGCATAGTCCCGGGCCTCACCGCCAAACTTGCGCGACAGCACTGTCGAAATCGCTGCTGTCAGCGTCGTCTTGCCGTGATCCACGTGACCAATCGTACCCACGTTCACGTGTGGTTTGGTACGCTCAAACTTGCCTTTTGCCATGATAGTCCTCTCAAATCTTCAATTGAATTACTTGCTTCTGGCTGCGATGATTTCGTCAGCCACATTCTTTGGAGCTTCGGCGTAGTGCTTGAACTCCATGGTGTATGTCGCCCGACCTTGCGTCAGGGAACGCAGATTGGTAGCGTAGCCAAACATTTCCGCCAGGGGCACTTCAGCGCGAATAACCTTTCCGCCACCAACCATGTCATCCATTCCCTGGACCATGCCGCGACGCGATGACAGGTCGCCCATCACTGTTCCTGCGTAGTCTTCAGGCGTCTCAACTTCGACAGACATCATTGGCTCGAGCAGAACCGGGCTTGCCTTGCGCATACCTTCTTTGAAGGCCATCGATCCAGCCATGCGGAACGCGTTCTCGTTGGAGTCAACGTCGTGGTAGGAACCGAAGAACAGCGTTGCCTTGACATCAACCACTGGATAGCCGGCGAGAATACCGGAAGGAAGTGTTTCCTGGATGCCTTTGTCAACTGCCGGGATGTATTCACGAGGAACAACACCGCCCTTGATTGCATCAACAAACTCGTAACCACCACCTGGCTCGAGCGGCTCAAGTTTGAGCACCACGTGACCGTATTGACCACGACCACCCGACTGCTTGACGAACTTGCCTTCGACTTCTTCACAAGTCTTGCGAATGGTCTCGCGGTAGGCAACCTGCGGCTTACCGACGTTGGCTTCGACATTGAACTCACGACGCATCCGGTCTACCAGAATTTCCAGGTGCAACTCGCCCATTCCGGAAATGATGGTCTGGCCGGACTCTTCATCCGTGCGAACACGGAAGGATGGATCTTCTTGAGCCAAACGGTTCAATGCGAGACCCATTTTTTCCTGGTCGGCTTTTGTCTTGGGCTCTACAGCCTGAGAAATCACCGGCTCCGGGAAGACCATGCGTTCAAGCGTAATGTGTGAATCGACATCGCACAGGGTTTCACCTGTAGTCACGTCTTTCAGACCAACCACAGCCGCAATATCACCTGCGATAACTTCCTTGATTTCTTCGCGGTTGTTCGCGTGCATCTGAAGAATACGGCCGATACGCTCCTTCTTGCCTTTGACGGGGTTGTACACCGTGTCACCGGACTTCAGAACGCCCGAGTACACACGCACAAACGTCAGCTGACCAACGTACGGGTCTGTCATCAGTTTGAACGCAAGCCCGGCAAACTTCTCACTGTCATCAGCCTTGCGGGATGCTTCCGATCCGTCGTCGAGCTCGCCCTCAACCGGTGGAATATCCACAGGAGAAGGGAGGAATTCAATGACCGCATCCAGCATACGCTGAACACCTTTGTTCTTGAACGCCGTACCGCACAACATTGGCTGGATCTCGCCAGCAATGGTACGGGCACGTAGCGCTTTGAACATATCTTCTTCGGACAGATCTCCCTCTTCGAGGTACTTGTCCATCAGTTCTTCAGAAGACTCTGCCGCCGTTTCAACGAGATTCTCGCGCCATTCCTTGGCGGTCGCCTCCAACTCGGCAGGAATGTCAACATACTCGAACTTCGTACCGTGACTAGCCGTATCCCAGATGATCGCTTTCATCTTGATCAGGTCAACCACGCCCTGGAAGTTCTCTTCCGCGCCGATTGGAATAACGATAGGCACAGGATTCGCCTTCAGGCGGACTTTCAGCTGGTCATAGACCTTGAAGAAGTTTGCACCCGTACGATCCATCTTGTTGACGAAAGCCAGACGTGGCACACCGTACTTGTTTGCCTGACGCCAGACAGTTTCAGATTGTGGCTGAACACCGCCGACTGCGCAGTACACCATGCAAGCGCCATCCAGAACGCGCATGGAACGCTCAACTTCGATGGTGAAGTCTACGTGGCCCGGGGTATCAATAACGTTGATGCGATGCTCTGGGTAGTTGTTACCCATGCCACGCCAAAACGCGGTTGTCGCAGCTGACGTGATAGTGATACCACGCTCCTGCTCCTGTTCCATCCAGTCCATGGTAGCAGCGCCATCGTGAACCTCACCGAGCTTGTGGTTCACGCCGGTGTAGAACAGAATACGCTCGGTAGTTGTTGTCTTACCTGCGTCAATATGAGCGGAGATACCGATGTTACGGTAACGCTCGATCGGGGTTTTACGGGCCATGATGATGACTTCCTAAAATTACCAACGGAAATGGCTGAAGGCTTTGTTAGCTTCCGCCATCTTGTGTGTGTCGTCACGCTTTTTCATTGCTGCGCCGCGGCCTTCTGCAGCGTCCATCAATTCACCTGCAAGGCGCAGATCCATCGACTTCTCACCACGCTTTTTGGCGGCTTCGCGCATCCAGCGCATCGACAAGGCCAGGCGACGTACAGGGCGTACTTCAACGGGCACCTGGTAGTTCGCACCACCGACGCGGCGGCTCTTGACTTCGACCAGTGGCTTTACGTTATTGATAGCCGTCTGAAAAACCTCGAGCGGCTCTTTGCCAGTCTTGGTTTGAATATGATCAAGAGCACCGTAGACGATGCGCTCTGCAACGGCTTTCTTGCCGGAGAGCATGACAACGTTCATGAATTTAGCGAGTTCCACGCTACCAAACTTGGGATCAGGGAGGATCTCTCTTTTGGGGACTTCGCGACGACGAGGCATTGCAGTTCCTTTTTAAGTGTCATTCAGTTGAGCAGGACCTGACCAGTTCAAGTCTTTCTACTCACGACCCGTGATTCCACGAGCCACTTACGATTCCTGGAAAGTGTCCAGTTGCACTTGACGCTGGGCGCTAAAACGCGCAGCCTCAATACCGACTCAGCTGAGTCGCCTTGTATCTTGTATTAAGCTTTCTTGCCGCGCTTGGCACCGTACTTCGAACGGGATTGCTTACGGTCTTTGACGCCTTGCAGGTCGAGCGAACCACGAACAATGTGGTAGCGAACACCTGGGAGGTCTTTCACACGGCCACCACGTACGAGAACAACCGAGTGTTCTTGCAGGTTGTGTCCCTCACCACCGATGTACGAAATGACTTCGTAACCGTTGGTCAGACGAACCTTGGCCACTTTACGCAGTGCCGAGTTTGGCTTCTTGGGGTTGTTGTGTATACACGTGTGCATACGCCACGACGTTGCGGGCAATTTTCAAGAGCGGGGCTCTTGCTTTTTACTGTCGCAACCGAACGTGGTTTGCGCACGAGTTGGTTGATAGTCGGCATATTAGTTCCCTTAAATGTCTGACAACGAGCTTGCTGCCAGATCTCTTTTCCCTGATCCTGTTCTGGGCATATGATGCACGCCCACGCCTCACGAAGATCCGAAAAAGAGCGGGAATGCTTTACAGGTGCCGCCGAGCCCAGCTGAGAACACCTGTTTGGTACTTTGGTCAATGTACTTATGACCTAGCCAGCTAGCATAGCGTGATTATCTTGACATTGTCAAGATAATTTCCTACGCGCGCAGCTTGTCAAGTCGGGTTGACACCTACTACACAATGCGGGCCTCAGTTAAAGAACCTCGGCCCGCATTGAACTTACTCCTCTGGCAATCCGCCATCCATACCCTCGGATGGAGGATCTCCTTCGAGAATATCGCCGGCTGAAACCGGTGTCTCCTCAAAGGGGTTCGCCAGTGCACGAGCTGCTTCTCGCTCTCTCGCCTCAGTGGTTTCCTTCTCGCGACGAGCATCGTGGTAGGCCATACCCGTTCCAGCAGGAATAAGTCGTCCAACGATCACGTTCTCTTTCAACCCACGCAGGTCATCGCGTTTGCCCATGATCGCTGCTTCGGTCAGCACGCGAGTTGTTTCCTGGAACGATGCTGCAGAGATGAACGAGTCTGTCGACAGAGAAGCCTTTGTAATACCGAGGAGAACGTTGTCGTAGGTAGCAGGAAGCTTTCCGTCCGCCACGACCCGATCGTTCTCGTTGAGCAACTCCGAACGCTCTACCTGCTCTCCAGGGATGAAGGAGGTATCTCCAGCATCCACGATATGCACACGACGCAGCATTTGACGAACAATCACCTCAATGTGCTTGTCGTTAATCTTCACGCCTTGCAAGCGATAAACGTCCTGGACCTCATCGACAACGTAAGTTGCGAGGCGCTCGATACCTTGCAGGCGAAGGATGTCGTGTGGATCCGCAGGACCGTCAACGATTGTCTCGCCTTTATTCACGACTTGGCCATCGTGAACCAGCACCTGCTTCTCTTTTGCAATGAGGAACTCGTGAGAAACACCATCCATGTCAGTGATGACCAGACGCTGCTTGCCCTTCGTATCCTTACCAAAGGAGACCGTGCCAGTCACCTCGGCAAGCATGCCAGCGTCTTTCGGTGAACGAGCTTCGAACAATTCGGCCACACGCGGCAGACCACCTGTAATGTCACGGGTCTTCTGTGATTCCTGCGGAATACGGGCAAGTACTTCACCGATTCGAACTTCTTGTCCATCACGAACGGTAATCAGTGCGCCGACAGGGAATGAAATATTGACTGGGTGATCTGTCCCTGCAATCTTCACATCCTCACCGTTCTCACCGACCAACTTGATCTGTGGGCGCTGCATGGTCTTTCCACCGCGCGTCTTGGGGGTGATGACAACAAGCGTAGACAATCCCGTAATGTCGTCCAGCTGACGCGCAACCGTCACGCCTTCTTCAATATTCTCGAATCTGACCGTGCCAGCATACTCTGACACAATCGGTCGAGTCAGCGGATCCCATGTTGCGAGACGTGAACCAGCCTTTGTGATGTCTCCGTCGTTGACCTGCAACGTAGCACCATACGGTACCTTGTGACGCTCACGTTCCCGATCGTTATCTCCGTAGATCACGATTTCGCCAGAACGCGAAATCGCAACACGCTCACCTTTCGGGTTGGTGACATAACGCATTGAGCTGGCAAAGCGTACCGTTCCGGCCGACTTCGTTTCAACGCTGTTTGCCATCGCCGCACGCGAGGCAGCCCCACCGATGTGGAACGTACGCATCGTCAACTGCGTACCGGGCTCACCGATCGATTGAGCGGCAATCACACCAACGGCTTCACCCACATTCACGAGCGAACCGCGACCAAGGTCACGTCCGTAGCAGTGTGCGCACAGACCGTGACGGGTCTCGCAAGTCAGTGGGGTCCGTACACGGACCTCGTCAACACCGAGACGGTCAATGTAGTCAACCATGTCCTCGTCAAGCAGCGTACCTGCAGAAATCGCTGTTTCCTGCGTGTCCGGATTCACAATATCCACTGCAGCTACGCGACCGAGAATTCGCTCACGCAAAGGTTCGATCACTTCGCCACCCTCGAGGAGCGCCTTCATGGCATAGCCCTGCGAGGTGCCGCAATCGCTCTCTGTGATTACGAGATCCTGGGTCACGTCTACCAGGCGGCGTGTCAGGTATCCGGAGTTCGCTGTTTTAAGTGCGGTATCGGCCAGCCCCTTACGAGCACCGTGGGTCGAAATGAAGTACTGAAGTACGTTCAAGCCTTCACGGAAGTTTGCTGTGATTGGTGTCTCGATAATGGATCCATCAGGTTTTGCCATCAGACCGCGCATTCCCGCAAGCTGGCGAATCTGTGCTGCGGAACCACGAGCACCTGAGTCTGCCATCATATAGATGGAATTGAATGACTCCTGCCGGGCCTCCTTTCCGTGGCGATCAAGCACTGGCTCGGTCGCAAGCTGTTCCATCATTGCTTTGCCTACGCGATCGCCTGCCTTGCCCCAGATATCAACTACGTTGTTGTAGCGTTCCTGGGTGGTCACGAGACCGGATGAGTACTGCTTGTCAATCTCTTTAACTTCAGAAGACGCCTGCGCAAGAATCTCATGCTTGACGTCAGGGATCAACATGTCCTGCATCGCAATGGAAATGCCGCCACGAGTTGCGAGCGCGAAGCCCGACTGCATCAACTTATCCGCAAAAATCACGGTATCGCGCAAACCGCAACGACGGAAAGACTGGTTGATCAGACGTGAGATCTCCTTCTTCTTCAGCGAACGGTTGAGGTTATCGAAAGGCAGACCTTTCGGAAGGATTTCAGAGAGCAATGCGCGACCGACGGTCGTCTCGAATCGCTTGATCTCGGATACCCACTCGCCGTGGTTATCGTGACTCCATTGCTTGAGCCGAACAGTGATACGGCTTTGCAACTCGACTTCGCGATTGTCGTAGGCTCGCTGTACTTCGGCAACGTCCGTAAAGAACATGCCTTCGCCCTTGCCATTGATCCGCTCTCGGGACGCATAATAGAGACCGAGCACGATATCCTGCGACGGAACAATCGAAGGCTCACCGTTTGCGGGGAACAGGACGTTGTTCGATGCAAGCATGAGCGTACGGGCTTCAAGCTGTGCCTCAAGCGAAAGAGGTACGTGAACGGCCATCTGGTCGCCGTCAAAGTCAGCGTTAAATGCAGCGCAGACGAGCGGATGCAGTTGAATCGCCTTGCCTTCTATCAGAACAGGTTCAAACGCCTGAATACCAAGGCGGTGAAGAGTCGGCGCACGGTTGAGCATGACCGGATGTTCGCGAATCACCTCTTCCAGAATGTCCCATACAACCGGCTCCTGGCTTTCCACCAGCTTCTTTGCTGCCTTGATGGTCGTCGCCAGGCCCATCATCTCCAGTCGATTGAAGATGAACGGCTTGAACAACTCCAGCGCCATCAGTTTTGGAAGGCCACACTGATGCAGCTTGAGGGTTGGACCGACCACAATCACGGAACGACCCGAGTAGTCGACTCGTTTACCCAGCAAATTTTGCCGGAATCGACCGCTCTTGCCTTTAATCATGTCGGCAAGGGACTTCAACTGGCGCTTGTTTGCACCTGTCATGGCCTTGCCACGACGACCGTTGTCCAGCAACGAGTCAACCGACTCCTGAAGCATCCGCTTTTCGTTACGCAGGATGATCTCGGGTGCTTTCAACTCGAGCAATCGCTTCAGACGATTGTTGCGGTTGATGACACGACGGTAAAGATCGTTCAGATCAGACGTCGCAAATCGGCCGCCATCCAGAGGAACAAGTGGACGCAGATCGGGAGGAAGCACTGGGAGTACTTCCATGACCATCCAGTCCGGCTTGATACCAGACTTCTGGAACCCTTCGATAACCTTGAGGCGCTTTGAAATCTTCTTGATCTTCGCTTCTGAGCTCGTGGCTTTCAGCTCTCCGCGCAAGGTTTCTACCTCACGATCAATATCGATCGAGCGAAGAAGCTCACGAACAGCCTCGGCACCCATGAGTGCCTTGAACTCGTCACCGTACTCTTCAGTCTTTGCAAGAAAGTCATCATCAGACATGATCTGAGCACGCTTGAGCGGCGTCATTCCGGGCTCAATCACACACCATGCCTCGAAATACAACACTCGCTCGATATCGCGCAAAGTCATATCGAGAACCATTCCGAGACGGGACGGCAGACTCTTCAAAAACCAGATGTGCGCAACAGGACTTGCCAGCTCGATATGGCCCATTCGCTCACGTCGCACTTTCGCAACAGTTACCTCAACGCCACACTTCTCGCAAATCACACCGCGATGTTTCAGACGTTTGTACTTGCCACACAAGCACTCGTAGTCCTTGATAGGGCCAAAGATTTTGGAGCAGAAAAGACCATCACGTTCTGGTTTGAACGTCCGGTAGTTGATGGTCTCTGGCTTACGAACTTCTCCATAAGACCATGAGCGAATTTTCTCTGGCGACGCAATGCCGATTTTGATGGCATCAAATTGCTCGTCGTGAGATACCTGTTTGAAAAGGTCGAGTAGCGCTCTCATTATTTACGCTCCAAATCCATGTCCAGAGCCAAGGAACGAATTTCCTTGACAAGCACGTTGAACGACTCGGGCATCCCGGCATCAATCGTGTGATCACCCTTCACGATGTTCTCGTAAAGCTTGGTACGACCACTAATATCGTCAGACTTGACCGTCAGCATTTCCTGCAGCGTATACGAAGCGCCGTATGCCTCCAGTGCCCAGACTTCCATCTCACCGAATCGCTGACCACCGAACTGGGCTTTACCACCGAGTGGCTGCTGAGTCACTAACGAATAAGGTCCTGTTGAGCGCGCGTGCATCTTGTCATCAACAAGGTGATGCAGCTTCAGGTAATGCATGTAGCCAACCGTCACGGGACGTTCAAACTGATCACCCGTCCTGCCGTCAATCAACCAAGCCTGAGCTCGGCTCTCGGTCAGACCAAGTTCACTTGCGATTTCGTCGGGATACGCAAGTTCCAGCATCATGCCAATTTCTGCCTCTGATGCACCATCGAAAACTGGTGTCGCGAATGGCACCCCGTCCTGCAGGTTACGTGCCAATTCCATTACATCGCCATCGGAGAGGTCGTTAATCTGCGCTCCAGCACCGGTTTCGTTGTAGACACGATCCAGGAAACTTCTCACGTTGGCCACTTCGACTTTCTGCTGATCCTTCAGCATGGCATCAATTCGGCGTCCGATACCTTTTGCGGCCCAACCCAGGTGAACCTCGAGAACCTGTCCTACGTTCATCCGCGATGGAACTCCAAGCGGGTTCAGAACGATGTCGACCGGTGTTCCATCCGCCATGTGAGGCATATCTTCCACTGGCGTAATGCGAGAAACAACACCTTTGTTACCGTGACGACCAGCCATCTTGTCACCAGGCTGCAAACGGCGCTTGACGGCAAGGTAGACCTTGATCATCTTGAGAACGCCTGGCGGCAATTCATCGCCCTGTGTAAGCTTTTTGCGCTTCTCTTCAAATGCAAGATCAAACTGATGGCGCTTTGCTTCGAGCGAATCTTTTGCCTGCTCAAGGACCTGGGCGTGCCCTTCGTCAGCGAGTCGAATATCAAACCACTGCCAACGGTCGAGTTCAGTCAGATACTCCTTCGTGATGACAGATCCTTTAGCCAGCTTGCGCGGACCACCATTCACTGTCTTGTCAACCAGGAGCTTCTCGACACGGTAAAAGGTATCGTTTTCAACAATCCGGAGCTGATCGTTCAAGTCCTGGCGGTAGCGACGAAGCTCATCATCAATAATTGACTGAGCCCGCTTGTCCCGCTGGATCCCTTCACGTGTGAAGACCTGGACGTCGATAACGGTTCCGACCATTCCGGATGGAACGCGCAGGGAAGTATCTTTTACGTCCGAGGCTTTCTCACCGAAAATGGCACGCAACAATTTTTCTTCCGGCGTGAGCTGGGTCTCGCCTTTCGGAGTGACCTTACCCACCAGAACGTCGTCAGCGCGCACTTCTGCACCGATATGGACAATACCGGACTCATCAAGGCGGTTCAGCTGGATCTCTGCCAGATTGCTGATATCTCTTGTGATTTCCTCAGGTCCGAGTTTCGTATCACGAGCAACAACAGTCAGTTCCTCAATATGGATCGAGGTATAACGGTCATCCGATACAACTTTCTCGGAAATGAGAATTGAATCCTCAAAGTTATAGCCATTCCAAGGCATAAACGCGATCAACATGTTCTGACCAAGCGCAAGTTCGCCCAAATCAGTCGATGCGCCGTCCGCGAGTACGTCGCCCCGTGCAACCTTGTCACCACGTATGACAACAGGGCGCTGGTTGATGTTTGTATTCTGGTTGGAACGGGTGTATTTGGTCAGGTTGTAGATGTCGACGCCAACTTCACCAGCGACGTTTTCTTCGTCATTGACACGAATCACGATACGCTCGGCATCAACGTGATCAACAACGCCGCCACGCAATGCCTGAACGGTGGTGCCAGAGTCAACTGCAACAGTGCGTTCGATTCCTGTACCAACGAGCGGCTTTTGCGGACGCAGGCAAGGCACAGCCTGACGTTGCATGTTTGCACCCATCAGCGCACGGTTTGCGTCGTCGTGCTCCAGGAACGGAATCAAGGAAGCGGCAACCGACACGATCTGCGAAGGAGCCACGTCCATGTAATCGACCTTGGCAGGCGCGGTCAACAGCGTCTCACCAGCTTGTCGGCAAGCAACCAAATCATCAACGTACCCGCCGGTTTCGTCAATCTTGGCGTTCGCCTGGGCGATGATGAAAGTACCTTCTTCAATCGCAGACAGATACTCGATGCGATCTGTTACGCGTCCGTTCTCGACTTTGCGATAGGGCGTTTCCAGAAAACCGTATTCATTCAGGCGTGCATAGAGAGCCATCGAGTTAATCAGACCAATGTTTGGTCCTTCTGGAGTCTCGATCGGACAAACACGTCCATAGTGAGTCGGATGTACGTCGCGAACCTCAAATCCGGCACGTTCACGTGTCAGACCACCGGGTCCCAACGCAGAAACGCGTCGCTTGTGCGTGATCTCAGACAATGGGTTTGTCTGGTCCATGAACTGAGAAAGCTGGCTTGACCCGAAAAACTCCTTGATAGCCGCAGAGATTGGCTTGGAGTTGATCAAATCGTGCGGCATCAGGTTCTCGGTTTCAGCCTGGCCCAGACGCTCTTTAACTGCGCGCTCGACTCGCACCAGACCCGCACGGAACTGATTCTCGGCAAGTTCACCTACGCAGCGAACACGTCTGTTACCAAGGTGATCGATATCATCGATCTGACCACGCCCGTTTCGCAATTCGACCAACACCTTGATCGTGTCGAGGATGTCCTCGTCAGTCAAGGTCATCGGGTCAGCTTCGCCATCCGGGTGTCCTAGTCGACTATTAACCTTCATGCGTCCAACGCGTGACAGGTCGTAGGTCTCTTCGCTGTAGAACAAACGTTGGAACAACGCCTCGACAGCGTCCTCGGTAGGAGGTTCTCCAGGACGCATCATGCGGTAGATTGCAACACGGGCTGCCATCTGGTCCGCTGTCTCATCAGTCCGAAGGGTCTGCGAGATATAAGAGCCGCGATCAAGATCATTCACGAACAAAGTCTGAATGGTCTGGATACCTGCTGTCCGGATATTGGCAAGCAACGTTTCGGTAACTTCTTCGTTCGCTGTCGCAATCATCTCACCGGTATCGGGGTCGACCAGCTTGGTCGCAAGAATGCGGCCAATCAAATAATCTTCCGGGACCGATATGCGTTTAACACCAGCGTTTGAAATGTCACGCAGGTGCTTGGCGTTAATCCGCTTGTCTTTCTCGACGAGGACATTTCCGTCCTTGTCCTTGATATCGAACCTTGCGACTTCTCCCTTCCATCTCTCCGGGATAAAGTCGATCAACGCGCCATCTGACATCATCTCGAATTGATCGAACTCAAAGAAATGAGCAAGGATTGCCTCAGGCGTCATTCCGATCGCCTTCAGCAGAATAGTCACCGGCATTTTTCTGCGGCGATCGACGCGGAAGAAGAGGACATCCTTCGGATCGAACTCGAAGTCAAGCCAGGAGCCACGGTAAGGGATGACCCGTGCAGAAAAAAGCAATTTTCCTGAACTGTGTGTCTTGCCCCTGTCATGCTCGAAAAACACGCCTGGCGAACGGTGCAACTGAGAAACAATAACGCGCTCAGTACCGTTAATCACAAAGGAACCAGTATTCGTCATCAACGGGATTTCACCCATATAGACTTCCTGTTCCTTGATCTCTTTAACGGTGGGTTTGCTTACCTCGCGATCCATAAGGACGAGGCGCACTTTCGCACGCAGCGAAGACGCGAAAGTTAAGCCGCGCAGTTGACATTCTTTAACGTCAAACGCGGGATCTGCCAGCGAAAAGCTGACGAACTCCAACCTTGCCATATTGTTATGGCTTACGATTGGGAAAATGGATGTGAAAGCGGCTTGCAGCCCTTCTGCCTTACGCTTTGAAGGCGTAACATCGGCTTGAAGAAATGTCCTAAAAGATTCTAGTTGCGTAGCCAGAAGATAAGGGACGGCTTGCACGTCCTCCCGCTTGGCAAAGCTTTTACGGATGCGCTTTTTTTCGGTGAACGAGTAAGGCATGAGCACTCCGACTCGAGGTTACTGGAATCGCTGAATGCGATTCGGAGGGGGGTACGACTTCAGGAAACTTCGCTACCTTTGATAACCAGGTTTCCTGAAGGCGCAAAACCCGGAGAGCACAAATGGCCTCCCCGGGTCAGGCAGGGCCGTCGATTACTTGACTTCGACCTTGGCGCCGGCTTCTTCCAGCTTCTTCTTGACAGTTTCAGCTTCAGCCT
The DNA here is from genome assembly GCF_003058465.1 of Orrella marina. Lineage (NCBI taxonomy): Bacteria > Pseudomonadati > Pseudomonadota > Betaproteobacteria > Burkholderiales > Alcaligenaceae > Orrella > Orrella marina. The sequence goes on from NZ_CP028901.1 coordinate 3,108,528, forward strand.
TGTCAACACCTTCTTTGACAGGCTTCGGAGCGCCGTCTACCAGGTCTTTGGCTTCTTTCAGGCCAAGACCGGTTAGCTCACGAACTGCCTTGATGACGCTAACTTTGTTAGCACCGGTTTCAGTCAGAACAACGTCGAACTCGGTTTGCTCTTCAGCAGCGGCGGCAGCGCCGCCAGCAGCAGGTGCAGCCACTGCAACAGCAGCAGCAGCAGCCGACACACCAAACTTCTCTTCCATTTCAGTGATCAGCTCGGACAATTCAAGCACGGTCATACCGGCGATTGCGTCGAGGATTTCAGCTTTAGTCATTTAAGAACTCCGATTAAATTTAATTACCAGGTGTTGGAAATCGATTGCCATCTCAAGGATGTGCCAAACGATGGGTCGTTAGATTAGGCAGCTTGCTTCTGGTCTCTGACCGCAGCAAGGCCTCGAACGAACTTCGTAGGCACTTCGTTGAGAGTACGAACAAATTGCGCGATAGGGGCCTGCATCGTTCCGAGAAGCTTGGACAGCAACTCATCGCGAGACGGCATGGTTGCAAGAGCTTTGATGCCGTTGGCATCCAGCACGCTGTTTGGCAGCGAACCAGCTTTGATAACCAGCTTGTCGTTGGTCTTGCTGAACTCAGCAAGTACCTTTGCAGCAGCCACTGGATCCTTACCAACTGCGTAGATAAGGGGTCCGGTGAGCTGATCTGACAAACCCTCAAACGGGGTGTTTGCCAGTGCGCGGCGTGCCAGCGTATTCTTGAGAACACGGAGGTAAACGCCTGCCTCGCGCGCATTTTTGCGCAGTACGGTGACGGCAGCGACGTCCAGACCACGATACTCAGCGACGACGATCGATTGTGCGCTAGCAACTTCTGCAGCGATTTCCTCGATCACGACCGCTTTTTCAGTACGATTGAGACTCACGGTTTGAACACTCCATCAATGAATGCAAAGAGAATCCTTTGCATCTTCCGAACGCGGCGAACCTGGTCGAGCTCTTTTACAGAAATCTTCCATGGACGCCGTCTACGCTGGATACGGATACTTCCTCTATTAAGTCGTTGAGCTTCAGGAAAGGCTTTTCCTAATAACTCGAAGACTCCAGCGGTCTTTGACAGCAGCACCGCGCAACGGCGTGCACGGTACAGCCCAAAGTCTTTAACAACAATGCTTGACTAGTTTAGTCAGCATTCAGAGAAGCAATTTCCACACGTGCGCCAGCGCCCATGGTAGACGACACGGCCAACTTGCGGAGATAAACACCTTTTGCTGAAGCGGGGCGAGCCTTGTTCAAAGCATCTACCAATGCATTCAGGTTAATCTTTAGCTGTTCTGTGTCGAACGATGCCCGTCCAATCGTCGCATGGATGATGCCCGCTTTGTCTGTGCGGTATTGAACCTGACCAGCTTTGGCATTCTTCACAGCTTGCACAACATCTGGAGTCACGGTACCAACCTTCGGGTTCGGCATCAGACCACGTGGACCAAGAATCTGTCCGAGTGCGCCTACAACACGCATTGCGTCTGGAGAAGCAATCACCACGTCAAAATTCAGGTTTCCACCTTTAATTTGCTCAGCAAGGTCCTCCATGCCAACGATGTCAGCACCAGCTTCTTTTGCTTGCTCTGCCTTCTCACCTTGCGTAAAAACGGCCACACGGACATCTTTACCTGTGCCGGCGGGCATCACAACCGCACCGCGAACCAACTGGTCAGATTTCTTTGGATCAATACCAAGTTGAACTGCAACGTCAATTGATTCGTTGAACTTTGCATTCGCGCACTCTTTAATCAGATTGATCGCTTCGCTTACCGCGTAAACCTTGCTGCGATCAATCTTTTGTGCGATAGCGGCCATGCGCTTAGAAACTTTAGCCATCTTAGACTCCCTCAACCGTGATGCCCATGCTACGAGCGCTACCTGCAATGGTACGCACAGCTGCGTCCAGGTCGCTAGCAGTCAAGTCTGGCGTTTTGGTCTTGGCTATTTCTTCAGCCTGTTCGCGGGTTAGCTTGCCGACCTTGTCGCTGTGCGGGCGTGCCGAACCTTTCTGAATTCCTGCTGCCTTCTTGATCAGGATCGCAGCAGGTGGAGTCTTCATCACAAAGGTGAAGCTCTTGTCTGCAAAGGCAGTAATAACCACTGGAATCGGCAGACCGGGCTCCATGCCCTGAGTCTTGGCGTTAAACGCCTTGCAGAATTCCATGATGTTCAAGCCACGCTGACCGAGTGCGGGACCAATTGGGGGGGACGGATTGGCCTTACCAGCTGGTACTTGCAGCTTGATATAGCCGACGATTTTCTTCGCCATTTGTTAACTCCTGATGGGTGCTAACGTCAGCACATTCGCGCTGACTCCCCGGTGAAAAAACTCAGGTTTTCTCGACCTGATTGAAATCGAGCTCCACTGGTGTGGAACGTCCGAAAATAGCTACTGAAACGCGGACTTTGCTTTTCTCGTAGTTAACTTCTTCCACGTTTCCATTGAAGTCGGCGAACGGGCCCTCTTTGACTCGAACCATTTCACCTACTTCAAACAGAATCTTGGGTCTTGGCTTTTCAACACCCTCTTCAATCTGAGAAAGAATTTTTTCAACTTCCTTCTCTGAAATAGGTGTCGGTTTATTTGCAGAGCTTCCAAGGAACCCTGTGACTCTCGGTGTACTCTTCACCAAGTGCCAGGTTTCGTCTGTCAGCTCCATCTCAACCAAAACATACCCAGGAAAGATTCTTCTTTCGCTGATTGACCGTTGGCCCCCTTTCATCTCGATCACTTCTTCCGATGGAACGAGTATCCGGCCAAATGATGTTTGTAACGCAGCCCGGTCAATTCTTTCTACGAGTGCTTTATGAACACTCTTTTCCATGCCTGAATAGACATGGACTACATACCATTTTTTACTCATCTGTTGCCCCTGTTATCGCCAGCCAAGCAACACACTATAGAGAAGCCACTCCAGACTTTTATCCAGAATCCAGAGGAAGATGCCCATTACCGCAACAAACGCAAAAACGATTCCTGTCATTTGAAACGTTTCTTTGCGGGTAGGCCAAACAACCTTGCGAACTTCGTAGTAGGAGTCCTGGGCGAATCCAATAAATCTTTTACCCGGCTCACTGATTGCAACTATTCCTGCTGCGGCGAGCAAGCTGACAATAAATATCGCTGCTCTGACAGGAGCGGCAAGTTGAGTCTCAAGTACGGAAAAAGCCACGATACCTGCAATAACAACAAGAACCGCCAGGATCAATTTGACCTTGTCGGCTGCGCTTGTGACAGTTTGTACGCTTGTGTTGGACATCAACAGTGACTCATTGTGCGTGGGCACGATGTTGGCTATATCGAGCCATATTTAGGTGGCAGGGGCAGAGGGTCTCGAACCCCCAACCTTCGGTTTTGGAGACCGACGCTCTGCCAATTGAGCTATGCCCCTTTACCTTGATATAGCTGGGTTGAAGATTACTTATCTTTAACCCAGCCTTGAACAACTAATTACTTCAGGATGGTTGCGACGACGCCGGCACCAACCGTACGGCCACCTTCGCGGATCGCGAAGCGCAGACCTTCTTCCATCGCGATCGGAGCAATCAGCTTGACCGTCATGGCCACGTTGTCACCTGGCAACACCATTTCCTTGTCGGCCGGCAACTCGATCGAACCGGTTACGTCCGTCGTACGGAAGTAAAACTGCGGACGATATCCGTTAAAGAACGGCGTGTGACGGCCACCCTCTTCCTTGGACAGAATGTACACCTCGGAGGTGAACTCGGTGTGCGGGTTGATCGAACCGGGCTTGGCCAGTACCTGACCACGCTCGACGTCTTCACGCTTGGTGCCACGCAGCAAAATGCCCACGTTGTCACCCGCCTGACCCTGGTCGAGCAGCTTGCGGAACATCTCCACGCCCGTGCAGGTCGTCTTGACGGTGTCACGGATACCGACAATCTCGATTTCCTCACCAACCTTGACCACTCCACGTTCGATACGTCCCGTCACCACAGTACCGCGACCCGAAATCGAGAACACGTCTTCAACGGGCATCAGGAACGTGCCGTCAATGGCTCGCTCTGGTGTCGGAATGTAGCTGTCCAGTGCTTCGGCCAGCTTCAGAATCGCCTGCTCGCCCAGCTCGCCGGTGTCGCCCTCAAGTGCCTTGAGTGCCGATCCCTTGATGATCGGGGTGTCGTCACCCGGAAAGTCGTACTTTGACAGCAGCTCGCGCACTTCCATCTCGACCAGCTCGAGCAGCTCCTCATCATCGACCATGTCAGCCTTGTTCAGGAACACGACGATGTAGGGCACACCCACCTGGCGCGACAGCAAAATGTGCTCACGCGTCTGCGGCATTGGGCCGTCAGCGGCCGAACACACCAGGATCGCGCCGTCCATCTGCGCTGCACCCGTGATCATGTTCTTGACATAGTCAGCGTGGCCCGGGCAGTCAACGTGCGCGTAGTGACGGCTCTCGGTCTCGTATTCCACGTGTGACGTGTTGATGGTGATACCTCGTGCACGCTCTTCAGGTGCGGCGTCAATCGCTGCATAGTCCCGGGCCTCACCGCCAAACTTGCGCGACAGCACTGTCGAAATCGCTGCTGTCAGCGTCGTCTTGCCGTGATCCACGTGACCAATCGTACCCACGTTCACGTGTGGTTTGGTACGCTCAAACTTGCCTTTTGCCATGACAAACTCCTGAACCTGAATGGAAGCTGGTAGGTTTAAAAACTACTAGACTTAACTGCTGCCGTACTCGGAAATATTTTTGGTGCCCATGACGCGGATCGAACGCGTGACCTCTCCCTTACCAAGGGAGTGCTCTACCACTGAGCCACATGGGCAAAACGACAGATTTTACATCTGACGCGTATTTAAACTGTTACTGATCGGTTCTTATTTCAGTAAAGCCATGAAATCAGGATCAGGATGTCAAAATCGCTGGAGCGGGTGAAGGGAATCGAACCCTCGTCGTAAGCTTGGAAGGCTTCTGCTCTACCATTGAGCTACACCCGCACGAGTTGTTTTCCTTAATCTTCGGCTTCCAATTAAAAACCGGTTTCTCTTGGTGGAGAGGGTTGGATTCGAACCAACGTAGGCGCAAGGCCAACAGATTTACAGTCTGCCCCCTTTAACCACTCGGGCACCCCTCCATATGAGAACCGAAGATTATGCTCGTATATTTTCTTGTTGTCAAGTCGATCAATAAATTTTTGGTAATTCAAGGAACGACTTGTCTATATCGAGTGCATCTGGGCGATAGTTTAACCGATGTTTTGATTTTATGTTTTTCAGGTTGAATGTCTTTTCTATCTAATTGATTTTAAAGAATATTAATCAATACAACTCAAGTGGTAGGTATGTTTCAGACGATGGATTTTAGTTCTTTAGCTGTGTACGGGAGGCGATGGTGTGGATGCTCCTAGGTGCCTGGTCACTTTTCATGTCTTGCTGTTAATGAGATGTGTCCGAGGAGAAGAACCTGGAGCCCGTGAATCAGGGGCGGTGCTGCAGAGGTTTCAGAAACACTGCAGAACATGGGGCGTACAAACTCACTGCATCGCGGAGTGGCTAATTCAAAGTCTTCACGAGTCCACCAGGTGCTTGGTGCTTGCCTGTTGTCGTTACAAGGGAAAATATATTCTGTTCAGTTTTCCTCAAGAACACTATCCAGCCCCATCCTTTGCAAAATACCTTGTAGCTGCTCCCAGTCATGGTAAGGAAGCTCTACTTTTCCTTTCTGTCCCTTTGCTGACAAAATACGGACTGATGTGCCCAGACGATCAGATAATGCCTCTTCTAGTCTCAGAAGATCGCGGCTTTTTTCCTTTTTTGAATTTACCTTTGTATTGTCAGGCTCATTCAATCCGTTCTGAACCAGTTTCTCTGTTTCACGTACGGAGAGTCGCTTCGCTACAACGAGATTTGCAATCTGTATCTGCTCAGCAGCAGACAGCGAAAGCAGTGCCCTGGCATGGCCCATATCAATGTCACCGGCTAGTAACATTTTCTGGACAGGCATCACCAGGTTTAGCAGCCTAAGAATGTTGCTTGTAGCAGATCTAGATCTCCCTATCGCTTTTGATGCCTGCTCATGAGTCAGGCCAAACTCGTCCAGTAACCGCCTTACTCCTTGCGCCTCTTCAATTGGATTCAGATCTTCGCGCTGGATGTTTTCGATGAGCGCCATGATAGCGGCGCTTTCATCCGATATATCCCTGATGATCACCGGTACGGTTTCCAGACCAGCCAGTTTTGCGGCCCTCATCCGTCGCTCACCGGCGACAATCTCAAACTTCAAGTCATTCTTTCCATCGACCTTTCGGACGATGATAGGCTGCATCACACCTTGTTCTTTGATTGACTCCGACAGTTCTTGAATCGACTCAGTGTCCATGAACGAACGCGGCTGGTACTTTCCCGGTTGAAGGCTCTGAATCGGCATTTCCTGAAGGCTGTTCAGTACAGGATTTCCCTTTCCCAAGCTTGAGATAACATCACTATCAACGCCTAACAGTGCGTCGAGCCCTCTTCCCAAACCCTTTTGCTTTCTTGTGGCCATTGTCTTGTTCTCTGTGTTCACTAGGCTTTGCTGGATTTAACTCGCTTAATAAGTTCTGAGCCGAATGCCATGTACGCCTTCGCTCCACGTGACGATGGATCATATACAACACCTGGCATGCCATAACTCGGAGCTTCAGCAAGTCTGACGTTTCGTGGAATGACAGTATCAAACACCTTTTCACCAAAATGATTGTGCAGTTGGGAAGACACTTGTTGCTGAAGCGTTACCCTTCCGTCAAACATCACTCTAAGTAATCCAATCAGGCTCAAGTTCGGATTAATGTTTCGATATACACGCTTAATGGTGTTCACCAGATCAGAGAGGCCTTCCAGCGCAAAGTACTCGCACTGCATTGGGATAATCACCCCATCTGCCGCGGCGAGCCCATTCAGCGTCAACAACGAAAGCGTTGGCGGGCAGTCAATCAGAACGAAATCATAACTTTTCTCGCTTGCCTCAACTGCTTTTCTTAACTGCTTGTCGCGCTCAGTCATGCTGACCAGATCGATCTCCGCACCAGACAACTCTCGATTGGCAGCGATGACATCGTAGTTTCCTGTCTCGGAATACTGTGTTGCCTGATCCAGCGTCGCCTGGCCAATTAGCACGTTATAAACACTTCTTTCAACTGCTGCCTTATCGATCCCGCTTCCCATCGTTGCATTGCCTTGAGGATCCAGGTCGACAAGAAGTACCTTCTTTTTATGTTTGGCTAGTGCAGCGGCCAAGTTGATAGCTGTCGTCGTCTTACCGACCCCACCCTTCTGATTTGCGATACAAAAGACTTGCATATCTTTGCTCTTCACTGTCTGATCCATCTCGTTCGATTCCTCTGCAAACCAACCAGGTAGCGTGACGCAACGCTTTCAGGGACCGTTAGTTGTTTAGTCAAGCTAACCTTCCATTCCTTATCTTCCGACGATTCCAGCTCTGCTATATCTTCATTCACCATTGCGGCTTTCATCGAGAGTAACCATCCACCCTCGCTGACATGTTTTCCGGCAAGCTCTGAAAATAGTTTAAGAGAAGCAAACGCTCGAGAGATGACAATCTCAGCATTCAGGATCGGAATGTCTTCTATTCTTTTGTGTAACGCTTGGACGTTCACACATGCCATTCGTCCAGCTACATAGCGTATGAATGTAGTCTTTTTCTCGACACTATCCACGCACACTACCTGACTCTCAGGAAACCACGCCGCTATGACAAGACCTGGTAATCCCGCTCCACTTCCCACGTCCACAAGCGTGAATTTTTTACCGCCTGTTAACGAGCTTATTACCGGGATGATTGCCATGCAGTCAAAGATGTGGTGGATCAGAATGTCATCGAAGTTTCGGAGTGCCGTTAAGTTGTAAGTTCGATTCCATTTTTGAAGATGTTCGACATAGCAGTATATTTTCTGGAGTGTTTCACGTGAAACATCAATCTCCAATAAAGTGGCTGCAGCTGTGACCCTCTCCACTATCTGACAGTTTGAAGAGGTGGCAAAATCAGAATTGTTCGCTTTAGTCATTAGTCAATAGCGTTAACCAAACTGAGTGGACGGTTTGTGAACAATTGCATCCTGACCAGGATTAGTTCCAGTACGTCATCTTTGGTAAATGTACTTGGGTGCACGAGCGAAATACGGTCGCGTTTGGTTCAATAAAAATAGGGTCTCTAAGGGCTCGATTGAAGCTAACCTTTAGCCCCCGGCCCACGCTAGACAACCCAATAGCCTCAATTATGGTCCTGAACGATTCAATCGTTATCAACAATCAGTTCTGTCTGCAACACTCGAACGAGAGCGGCTCAGCTTACGTAAGTGAATCATCAGACCAGCGATTGCAGCTGGAGTAATGCCGGAAATTCGGGAAGCCTGGCCTATCGTTAAAGGGCTGTGCTCCTTAAGCTTCTGTCTAACTTCGAAAGAAAGACTTTTTATCTCGTCGTAATCAAGATCTTGCGGGATCGGCTGTTGATCACTCTTGCGCTGGCGATCGATTTCCTCTTTCTGTCGACTGATATAGCCTTCGTACTTGATTTGAATTTCGACCTGCTCGGCATGGATCTCATCCTCTAATAAATTGCCAAATGGGTTTCCGTCGTTTGTACGTAAGTTCGACAGATCTCGATACTTAACATTTGGACGACGCAGCAGATCTGCTAACAGATATTCTTTCTCAATTCGATTTCCGAGTAGAGTTTCAATTGCCGATTGATCCACATTCCCAGGATGGACCCAGGTCTGGCCAAGACGTCGAACTTCAGCTGTGACGGCATCGTACTTCCGAGAAAAAGAATCCCACCTCTGATCTGACACGATCCCCATCTTCCGGCCGATTTCTGTCAACCTCCAATCAGCGTTGTCTTCCCTGAGGCTTAAGCGATATTCAGCGCGAGAAGTAAACATACGGTAAGGTTCCGTCACACCCTTTGTGACCAAATCATCTATAAGTACCCCTAGGTATGAGCTGTCCCGTGTAGGAATGTACGGTTCTGTTTCACGTGAAACATTTGCAGCATTCAGTCCGGCTAGCAAACCTTGCGCAGCAGCCTCTTCGTATCCTGTGGTGCCATTAATCTGACCAGCGAAAAACAGACCGCTTATAGCCTTTGTTTCGAGGGAAGGAAGAAGACCTCGTGGATCATAATAGTCATATTCGATCGCATATCCCGGCCTAACAATACATGCACTCTCCAAACCCGGTAGGGATCGAATCAATTCCAACTGAACATCGTACGGAAGACTCGTTGAGACACCATTTGGGTAGATCTCAGTAGTGTCCAAACCCTCTGGCTCAAGGAAGACCTGATGACTGTTTTTGTCAGCAAATCGATTGACTTTGTCCTCAATGGAAGGGCAATACCGAGGGCCTACACCTTCGATAACTCCACTGTATAGTGGTGATCTATCCAGTCCCTTTCGAATGATTTCGTGTGTCCTTTCACTCGTATGGGTGATCCAGCATGGCACCTGTCGCGGGTGCATCTCCGAATTCCCCATGAAAGAGAATACTGGCACAGGATTGTTATCTCCGGGTTGCTCTGCAAGTTGCGCAAAATTGATCGATCTGCCATCTAATCTTGGAGGCGTCCCGGTTTTGAGACGTCCAACAGGAAGAGAGAGCTCTTTCAATCTAGAAGCCAGCGAGACAGCCGGTGGGTCTCCAGCTCTTCCCGCCTGGTAATTTTGAAGCCCAACGTGAATCAAACCGTTTAGAAAGGTACCAGCGGTAAGAACGACAGAGCGTGCGTTAAAGACAAATCCTAGCTGAGTAACGACTCCGGTGACACGATCCCCAGTGACGAGTAAATCGTCAACCGCCTGCTGAAAAATCCGGAGGTTAGGCTGATGCTGAAGCGTATGCCGGATAGCTTGCTTATACAACGTGCGGTCCGCTTGCGCTCTAGTTGCTCTGACTGCCGGTCCTTTTGAGCTATTCAGTATTCGGAACTGAATACCGGCGTGGTCAGTTGCAAGCGCCATTGCGCCACCTAACGCATCGATTTCTTTTACAAGGTGCCCTTTCCCAATACCGCCGATCGATGGATTACAAGACATTTGGCCGAGTGTGTCGACATTATGCGTGATCAATAAAGTACTCGCGCCGGTGCGAGCAGACGCCAAGGCTGCTTCTGTTCCGGCGTGGCCTCCACCTACAACGATCACATCAAAGAAATTGTCAGATGACATATATATCCACGTAGCCAATGACCTGTTGAAGGTTCATATTATAGATCCCACTAACCATATGTTCCACGTGAAACATATGGAAAACTATGTGTATAAGTCCTGGATAACCTGTGCAAGACTATTGATCTTCCTTCTCGAGATGTGCCAGGTACCTCTTATACAACCACCCCGTTACCATCACGACAAACACGAGTCGACTAACCTGAAACGCAGTAACTATAGGAACTCCAAGCCCCAGAACCTTGGCAGTAATCGTCATCTCTGCCAGCCCGCCTGGCGCTAGTCCCAACCAGATCGTTTCCAAAGGAATATCAGTCATGAATGAAATGACATACCCGGCGAGGGCAGCAATTCCAATCGCAGAAGCGGAAAACAAGGCAATACCGAGAAGAAATCGCGGCGCCGCTTTGAAAAAAGCTGGTCGGTAGTTATCTCCAAGACTCCAGCCAATGAGAAGTTGCCCTACATTCACCACCACCCCAGGCAAAGTTGTTTCAACCAACCCGGACATGGAAAGAACTCCGGCAGCCAACAAAGGGCCGAGAACCCAGGATGTTGGAACGCGATACTTCTTGAAAAGAAATCCTGTTGCAACTGTTGCGAGCAAAAGAACCGGAATCTGTTCCCAATTAACTAAACGCTGAGTAAGACTTGAAACATCACCACCAGTGACATTCCAAGCCTGATAACCAAACGGCACAACAATAACAACGGCAAGAATCCGCAGACAATGGGCGCTTGCAACTAGATCAACCCTGGCACTGTATCGCTCGGCCAGGGTGCTCATTTCACTCGCGCCGCCAATCGCTGAAGAAAACCAGGCCGTCTTCAGATCAGCATTTCCGACATACTTCAACACCACTGTTCCAACAATGCTGATAAGGATAGGGACAAGTGTAGCGATACCTATCGCGAACCAGTACTGCGCAAAAAGATCAAGGATCTCGGACGTGAAATACAACCCGAGAGATACTCCGATGACCCATTGCCCAGTCGATCTGAATGGCTTATACGCAGACACTGGAGCGGAAGCAAGTCTGAAGGTAGCAACACAAAGCATCGGCCCGAGCAGCCATGGCAAAGGAAAATTAAGAAAACTTGCGAGTAACGCCCCGCTCAAGGCTGTTAGTCCACCAAGGACTCGCCTAGCAAAAAGATGCTCAAACATTAGGCAAAAAAATTATCTATGATCAGTTTATCTATCGACAATCCACGAGAGCGACAGTCAACATGCAACTAGCTTCAAAATTGCCAGAGATTGGCACAACGATATTTACCGTCATGAGCAAATTGGCTCTTGAACACAAGTCAATCAACCTCGGTCAAGGATTTCCAGACTTCAATCCTGATCAAAAACTACTCACATTAGTGACCGATGCAATGAACGCCGGGCATAATCAATATCCATACATGCCTGGAGTCGAACCTCTGCGTCAAGTGATTGCTGACAAGGTGAGTGCGCTATACGGAAAGCAATACGACAAGGATTCAGAAATCACCGTTACCAGTGGTGCAACAGAGGCCATCATGGCAGCAGTCACCGCAGTCGTACACACCGGCGACGAGGTAATCGTGATTGAGCCGTGTTATGACAGTTACGTTCCGGCGATCAGACTAGCAGGTGGCATTCCAGTCCGTGTAAGCATGCGACCACCCGAAACCCTGGATGAAACATTCGAGATCGACTGGAACAAGGTGTCTGATGCTATTACACCCAGAACCCGGATGATTATCCTGAACTTTCCGCATAACCCGACCGGTGCAGTCCTCAAGCAAGACGATCTTGACGCTCTGGAACAGATTGTCACCAATACTAACATCCTGCTCCTCTCTGACGAAGTGTACGAGCACATCATTTTTGCGCCCCAAGGACACATCAGTCTCGCAAGCCGGGACTCTCTGGCCGAGCGCAGCTTTGTGATTTCATCTTTTGGCAAGACAACACATACAACCGGATGGAAGGTGGGATATTGCTGTGCGCCGGCCAACCTGACTGCAGAACTGCGAAAGGTCCATCAGTTCATGGTGTTCACCGTACCATCACCATTTCAGTACGCGCTTGCACAATACACGGGCAATCCTGAGACGTACAGAAAACTGCCAGAATTTTACCGAGCCAAACGAGACAGACTACAGCAAGGATTACTGAATACGAAGTTCCGTCCCCTTGACTGTCCCGGCACATTCTTCTTGCTTGCAGACTACAGTGAAATTTCAGATATGAACGAATCAGATTTTTCTATCTGGCTGACAAAAGAACACGGCGTCACTGTCATTCCAGTTGCTGCCTTCTACGGTGATCCTCTGTCTGACTCATCCAATCACAAGATCGTCCGATTTTGTTTTGCAAAACAAGACGCAACACTCGACAGAGCTGTAGATCAGCTCATGAGTCTTTAGCCTTTGATCGTACGACATGTAGTTATGAATACTTATCTTTATATATAACTACTAATGGATAATACAGGTTGTGGATAACTTGATCATCTCGAAATGAATCTTTCTTATCAGATGGTTACAGTCAAGTTTTGCTGTGCAGAAGATCTGTTTGAAATTGGGGACCAAGTTGGATAACTTCGGACAGACCGTGACAATCGGTACTTGTCACCAATTGCAGCACAGCTTCTAAACAGGGTTATCCACCGTAAGGATGACTCGTGAGAACAATGTGAGTGAAAGATATCGAGTCAGCTAGCCAGTCCTGTCAGCAAGTCAAATCCAGGCTGGCCACTTCAAAAACAGCCCCACTGAGAGGTCTTAAGAGCCCTCTAGCCGGTTTTACAACCTTTTTCATACCCCGGGGTGAACATGGTATCTAAAACAGCGCCATGGGGCTGTAAACGCTTCGGTAATGAAACCAACAATCAGTCAAAAAGAAATATTTTGGTTTCCAAGATGAAAGGTTCAGGTAGTCTTTATCTTCAGAAGCAACACTGAGAACCTGGCCGCGCTTCTTTCTTGTCAGAAGTCAACCATCGATTCACCAACCGGCAACTGACTTAAACAAGATACGCTGATGAACAGGCATGCTTGTTCACAAAGCTACTTTAGCTTTCAGACTTGTCGGTAACCGTCACCCAACAATCGTCCTGAACACCGCTAGAAGTCTGCCCGAGACGTACCTCTTTTCATCAATGCTTCTCGACATCTGACACGCTAGCCTATGCGCAGCTGGACAAGCACATGGCTCGGCAATTCTGGCTGGGTATGGCATTTGACGCGCATTGCTACCCATCAAAGCACCCACAGCCTTCTTGCAGAGTTGGTAGACCTGCTCGGCAACTCTGGCTGTGACCGAAAGCCTGCCGTCAAATAACCGCTGTTTCCGGCCTGTGGCGGTCATTCACACCCCAGTCGACAGCTCCGGATTATCAGTTTCAACTAATTGAAATATATATATTTTTTCAAAAAAATGGCGCTCTGGCCTGAGTTCCAGTTGTTCCAGCAGCAGTACGAACCTGTCTGACCTTCAATTCAAATACAGACAACATCGTACCAGCCTTATCGGTACAAAAAAGGCTGGACCAGATGTCTGAAACTATCTTTTGATGACTGCCCGGAACTTCGATGAACGCCAGAACAATGGCAAACCAGTAGTTGTTACCAACATTCTTTATATATAACTACTAATGGATAATACAGGTTGTGGATAACTTGATCATCTTGAAATGAATCTTTTTTATCAGATGGTTACAGTCAAATTTTGCTGTGCAGAAGATCTGTTTGAAATTGGGGACCAAGTTGGATAACTTTCTTCTTCAAAGCAATATCTTGCTTTGTCCACAAACCACGCACACCTTGTGAACAACGTTATCCAGTGGACATTTTTTCAGTATTCTGGCGAAATTTTCCCCAGATGTGGTTGCTTTAGATGCCTGGATAGCTTGAATCGCACCAGGCTGAAATGTTCTCTCAATTTCCGAGGGACCGGGTCTGGAATGAAGCTCTATGCTCGATTACTTTCAAGCACATGCTGCTGAAGCGATGGGCGACAGCGATGTGGCGATGGCTATGACATGGAAACGTGTACGTTGGCGTCTACGGGCCAGAGTCTGACAATGTGTGAGGCATATCTACCCCTACCAGGAATTTGATCAATGGCGCGTGCTGATCGCGTCAGCGCTCCAAGGTCGATCGAAAACGGATCCAGGAACTTAAGCACGATCCCCGCGCTGTGTCAGAATGGCTGGCCAGAAAGATCGCGATATACCGGTACTTGTCCATCACATTGATTAAGCCCATCAGCAAGCGGCCAGTCTTGCGGACTGTCCCCTGCGTGCATCGTGCCGATGCTGGCTGACGAAGGTGTTCCTATGGGCTCTGAGGCCACGATCTATGGTGTACTCAGGCAACATGGCCAGACCCTTTCACAGAGGCCGTACACGCCCACTACAGTCTTCCTGAATGGGAGATAGCGATGGAGAGCGATTTTGTTTATGCTGGAATAACCATAAACACTGGCACATGGGGGTATCGCGTCCGTCATGTCGGCACGTAGTATCGTGGTGAAGACACCCGGATTCTGGATGCCCGCTATACGCTTTACTAACAGCGGAAACGGACGAATCCACCACGTTGCCCGGACCAAGCCAGGAATGGGTCTCCTGTCGTTGCGGTTACCTCAACCCGACCCGGAACGAGAGGGAAGCGGTGAAAGCAGAGATTCAGGTTAAAGATAAAACGAGATCGGATGCGTGATTCCGGCGACGGTAAGGTTGACATGCTCTGACGGAGCCCTTGCTAATGGGTGACTGGAGTCGGATGGTTCTGCAAGTAGGTGACAAGTTGGCTGAGAGGCATGGGCCGCGCAAAGAGAAAACCCTGCATCTGATCGCATTGCCGATTTGCTAATTCTTTATGTTGTTCTAAGGTCTCTATGCCTTCAGCAACAACCAGCATCCCCATGTGGTGGGCCATCGTGATCACTCCTTCAACGATGGCTGCCATCCGTTGCTCTGATTTGGTGCGCTGTACAAAAGTCCGGTCTAGTTTCAGTTTATGTGTCGGTAGATCGCACAAGTAACTCAAGCTCGAGAACCCTGTTCCGAAATCGTCAATCGCGACTCCGACTCCCAGATGTTTGAGGGAGTCCATCAGTTTAAGAACGTTGTCAGTCCCATCGAGCAAGATGCTCTCGGTTACCTCGAGTTCCAGCTGTCCTGGTTGCATATCTGCCGCCTGAAGCGCACTACGTACATCGTCAAGAAATCCGTCGCGGTGGAACTGCAATGAGGATATGTTCACTGCAACAGATAAGGGCTTATCAAGTTTGTCATTGAGCGAACCGATTTCCTTGCAGGCATGATGAAGAATCCATCTTCCAATCGGAATAATTTGACCTGATTGTTCCGACAATGGGATGAACTCACTCGGCATGATCAGCCCTCGTTTTGGGTGTAGCCATCGCACAAGTGCTTCGACGCCACAGATGGACTGATCGGCTGTTCGCAAGATGGGTTGATAGTGTATCTGGAACTGATCAGAATTGAGCGCTTCGTGTAATTCCTGTCGCACGGTCACGTTATGAACGGTTGCCTTTTCTCTACGATCTTTCGACCAGATCCAGGTATTGCGGCCCTGTTTCTTGGCTTCGGATAAGGCGAGATCCGCATAGTGGAACAGTTCGTGAGCGTGATCAAGTGGCTCAGAATTGCAGGCTATCCCAATGCTAGCACTCAGGTGAATGGGACGGTCTCCCACAAGAAGCGGTTCACCAACTGCCCTAAGAACTCTGTTGACCGCATGAATTATCTCTGTCCTGTTGGAGTATCCTCGTAACAATATGGCAAATTCGTCCCCCGCTATTCTTGCGACGAAATCCCGTGGACCAGCAAGTTTCTTGAGCCTATTTCCTATGATCGAAAGTACTCTGCTTCCGATGTGATGCCCGAGCCCATCATTGATTGGTTTGAAATCATCCAGATCGATGGAAAGCAAGCCAATCAGGGATGGCGAGATCTTGCTCTCTTCGAACGCTTCGTTCATCAAATCAGTGAACGCGGATTGGTTAAGAAGTCCGGTCAGTACATCGTGAGTTGTCTGGTAGGTGATCTGTTGCGCCTGCTGTCGTTCTCGCGTGACGTCCTGTTGAATCTCGATGAAGTGTGAACACTCCTTCTCTTCATTGAAGACAGGTCGAATCATGAGATGATTCCAGAACCAGCTTCCATCCTTACGGTAGTTCTTGATCACCACGTCTACTTCTGTTTGATTCTTCAAACCTTCGTATATCAAGCTAACATGTTCAGGTGAGGTATCGGGACCTTCGAGAAAGCTGAGATCCCTCCCTATGACCTCTTCTGGTGCATATCCAGTAATCTGGAGAAACGCAGGATTCACATAGGTAGCTGGCGTATGCATTTGTCGCGCGTCGAGTAACACCAGTCCGTGTGGACTGGCTTCGATGCCGCGTTTCAGGTATCGAAGTTCGCATTGTTGCTTCTTGCGCTCGCTCACATCACGGCAGATTCCGTACACGCCAACAATCTTGGATTGAATGAGAACAGGAAAATTTGTAATCTCGAGATGATAAGTATGTCCTCTGGCATGGCGTCCAGCGGTTTCGTAGGTGACGGATTCTCCACAGCATGCTCTTTGAAATGCTTCCAGAGTGCTGTCACGATAGGCAGGGTCAATGAACTCAGAAAAGTGAAAGCCAATGATGTCAGCCTGTCCATAACCACTAATCCTTTCAAACGATCGATTGCCCGATAAAAATCTTCCTTGCAGATCAAATGTGTAGACGCCATCGGGGTGATTCTCGAACAGGGCTTGATGCCATTGGGTCAGGACCAGGTGTTTGTGAGTGTCCCGATCGCGAAGTAAAGCGAGAGCCGCCAGTCCCGCTCCTCTTGCAAGAGACCTGAGATCGTTTTCACGAGGAAGATGGGGCTTTTGATAATAGGTCGCAAACGTTCCGAGTAACTCGCCGTTGCCCCCAATGATTGGCATGGACCAGCAAGCTTTCAACCCCTCCTCGTGCGCCAGATGATGGTAGCCGGACCAGTTGGAATCTGTGGAAATGTTTTTGGTGATAACCAGTTTCTTGTTGTGAGCGGCGAATCCACAAGTGCCTGTGTGCGCATTCACCGGGATACCTTGCATTGCCAGAACATAGTGCTCAGAGAAGCGAGGCCCCGATACCAGGCTGAGTGTGTGGGACGTCTGGTCGTACTGCATGACCGACACAAGTGCGTCGGGAATCATCAGCTCAATCCAGTTCGTGATAGCACCGAGCGTCTCTGATAGAGAGTGCTGATGGACAATCATTTCGTGTATTCGTTGCTGTGAGTCAAGCAACGACTGCTCATCGGGTCTGTTCATCATGTCGCCTACCAACCTGTCAGGTAAGGGTCTAGGTAACGGCATCGTTGGCCTTAACCGGACTGATGCATACAAATTATGCCGTCATGATGAAAGCCTGGGAAGAACGCCATGCAACTCGCCCGAAAAGGAAACTCGTGACATTCTACCGATGTGAAACAGCAGTTACTTATATGCTTAAGAAATATGCATATTGATGCTATTCAAAAATAGTATCTTTTCCGTGATCAAGAAGCCAGACAGCCGACTCTTGCGAAGCCTCAGGTGTTGTCGATGAAGCTGATCCATAGCCTGTCAATCATTTGCCGATACAAAAGCTAGAAAAGATACGTCCCAGCAGGTCGTCTGACGTCATCCTGCCGGTGATTTCCCCAAGCTGGTCGTGGCATAGCCTCAATTCTTCTGCTAACAGATCCAGAACAGCATCATTGAGTCTTGCATGGTCCCTGGCTAGCTCAAGGTGCTCCAACGCGGCTTGCATGGCCTGGATGTGACGCTCGCGACCGAGCCAGGGAGATGCCTCACCCAGTGTCCTGCCTGAAGCATCCAGGATAGCCTGGCGAAGGCTGTCGAGCCCTTTCCTTGTCTTGGCTGATACCCGGACCGTTCCAGACGATTGAAATGGCTCAGAGGATGAGTCGATCAAATCCACTTTGTTTAAGACGTTGAGCAGGATCTTTCCTTTCAGTACGTCCCCGTGGAGTGTCGGGTCCAGTACGGAGACTGGATGACGGCTATCCATGACATTAAGAATAACGTCAGCAGACCGGATCTCAGCCCAGCTTCGCTCGATACCTATCATCTCGATCTGATCTGTCGCATCACGCAAGCCAGCTGTGTCAGTGACCGTGACAGGCACTCCATCTAGATTCAAGGTTTCACGGATGGAGTCTCTAGTCGTACCAGCGATGTCAGTGACAATCGCAATATCCTGATCGAACAACGCGTTCATCAGACTGGATTTTCCGACGTTGGGCTGCCCTGCCAGAACAACCTTCAGGCCTTCTCTCAGGAAGCGACTCTGCTTCGCAATTTCAAGCGTCTCACAAAGCTTGCTGTATACCGTTTCCAGACGGGATCGCACCTGGTACTTCTCGATGAATTCGATTTCTTCTTCCGGGAAATCGAGTGTGGCTTCAACCAGAATCCGCAGTTCAACCAGATCTTCGATCAGTCTGGTGACTTCTTCAGAGAACCTGCCGCTAAGTGATGCTGCCGCGGCTTTAGCGGCTGCGGTCGAGTTGGCATCAATCAAGTCAGCGATTGCCTCTGCTTGAGCCAGGTCGATCTTGTCATTCAGAAAGGCTCTGAGGGTGAACTCCCCAGCGTTGGCCAGACGCAGTCCGTATGCCTTTCCAACTTCAAGACAATGGGCAAGCAGGATGCGGAGCACCGCAGGACCACCATGTCCTTGCAGTTCGAGTATGTCTTCTCCGGTATAGGAAGCGGGTGCCTGGAAATACAGGGCAATACCATAATCCAGCACTGTCTGGTCAGCGCCTGGGAAAGGAAGGTAGTGAGCGTGCCGTGGGATCAGGTCCCGCCCGAGGAGTTTCTTGATGAACTGGCGCAGGTTTGGGCCGGAGATACGAATCACACCTACGCCACCCTTACCCATTGCTGTTGCGATCGCAGCAATGGGCTCAGGCGCGCCTGAATCGGCACTTATCGGTGCGGCTGATTCGCCGACTGGTTCATTTTGCGGGTGATATACCACTGCTGTGCAATCGAGAGAATGTTGTTCACGCACCAGTAAAGTACCAGTCCGGCCGGGAAGAAAAACATCATTCCACCAAACACCAGCGGCATGAGCATCATGACCTTGGCCTGCATTGGGTCCGGAGGTGTAGGGTTGAGTTTGATCTGCAGGAACATCGTTGCCATCATGACTGCTGGCAGGATAAAGAACGGGTCACGCGCTGACAGGTCGTCCACCCACAAAATCCAGGGAGCCCCGCGCATTTCCACACTGGCCAGTAGCACCCAGTAAAGTGAAATGAAGACAGGGATCTGGATCAGAATCGGCAGACATCCTCCAAGTGGATTGATCTTCTCAGTCCGATACATCTCCATCATTGCCGTGTTGAGCTTCTGGCGATCATCGCCATATTTCTCTTTAAGTGCCTGCAGTCTAGGCGCAACCAGCTTCATTTTGGCCATCGAACGATAGCTCGCGGCCGACAACGGGTAGAAGGCCAGCTTGATCAGGATCGTCAGGGCAACAATTGTCCACCCCCAGTTACCGATGACATCATGAATCCAGGTCATCAGAACGAACAAAGGACGTGCAATGATGGTCAGCCAGCCGTAATCAACCACCAGGCCCAGTCCGGGAGCGAGTTCGTTGAGCTGGTCCTGATCTTGAGGTCCGACCCACAGTTTGGCTTGCAGGGATGCATTTTGCTCGGCATTGATGGAACCAAGCGGCTCGATACTGCGAACTGCATACAGATTCTGTCCGAGAGGCGCCATTTCATAGGAGCGTTCTTTTCCTTGTGGTGGAACCCAGGCAGTAACGAAGTAATGCTGGATCATGGCGAACCAGCCGTCTGAAGCCTGACGGATATAGTCGCCTTTCTTCTTCTCGATGTCTGAGAAGGATACCTTCTGGAATTTGTCCTGTTCCGAGTAAATGGCTGGCCCGGTGAAGGTGTGATAGAAGCTTGAGGTGTTCTCCGGGTCCTCGCCATCACGCGTAATCTGAAGATACAGTGAAGGATTGACGGGCGAGTCATTAAGGTTCTCAATCTGATGGTCAACATCGATTGCGTAGGACCCTTTGTGCAGAGTGAAGGTCTTGGTTACTTTGACACCGCCGGACTCGGCAACAAACTGAACAGGCAGAGTGTCTCCGGTCATGTTGGTGTCGCCACCCACAAACTCGAACCGGGTCAGGTGGGTGGGAAAGCTAGAGCCATCCTCTGCGCCAACAACACCGGTCTGCACGACATAGGTGTGCAGGTTGCCTTGCTCCAGAAGGACAAAAGGCTCGTTTTTGTCATCCGAAGATGGATACTTGAGCAGGTCTGCACCAACGAGCTGAGCTCCGTTGAGATCGAAATGCAGTCTCAGGACGTCAGTCGTTACGGTGATGGTTTCAGCTGGATCGGGTGCGGGTGGTTGCGCCATCGGCGTGGCAGCAGGGGTTCCGCTGGCGTTTTGCGGAGCACTGGGAACACCAGCTGGCCCAGAAGCATTACCAGATGCCGTGGACTCTTGGCTTTGAGGGGCGGGTCCACCAAATATTGAGGTTCCACCTTGATGAATCTGCCAGTTGCTCCAGAGCATGAGCAACGAGAAAGCAAAAATCATCAGTAGGATAGTGCGACGGATATCCATTCTTAGCGAGCTACCTGAGGAGAATTCAAGAAAACATGGCAGTGTAGCCTTATTCGGTGTCAGTGATCATGTGGTTTGGATTTCGAAACCGGATCGTGGCCACCGTGACTCCAGGGATGACATCGGGAAAGTCTCCTGATGGTCATCCAGCTGCCTTGCAAAGCGCCATGTTCGCGCAGTGCTTCAATCGCATACTGTGAACAGGTTGGTGTAAAACGGCAGTTACTTCCAACCCATGGACTGAGAAAAAACTGATAGCCTCTTACGAGCTTGATGAGAAGCCAGGCAATCATGACTTGAGCAGTCTATGGGTCAGGTTGCTGCATTCGAAAGCGATCAATTGCTTGAGCGCTGTCAGGGACAAGGGTGCAACTTTAGAATGCACTCTAAATGCGTAAGTTCCTGGGGAAGCAGATGTTGATTGTTTCTGAAAAATTCTCGCACGACCCGCTTGACGGCGTTTCGGGAAACGGCGTGCTTCAGGAAGCGCTTAGGAACAATCAATCCCAGTCGGGCGCACTCGGTATTGCTGGCCCGCTTGTGATTCAGGACGAGAACGGACCCTCTTGCGACAGGCCGTGTTCTTAAGGTAGCCGCAAAGTCGGAAGGTTGCAGCATCCTAGCGGCGCGCGGAAACTCCGGCATAACGCCACCTACCAGATAGACGGTAAAACAAAGTGCAAGTTGTGCAGGTCGCCAGGCCCAGTGTCGGAAACACTGGGGCCGGAGGCAGTCTGATACATGTTAGACGGCCAGACGCTTGCGACCCTTGGCACGACGTGCATTGATCACTGCGCGGCCACCACGCGTTTTCATGCGCACACGAAATCCGTGCGTACGCTTACGGCGGGTAACTGACGGTTGATAAGTTCTTTTCATGACATCACTCGAAATGTAATCCCGGTCCCCCGGAAAAGCCCTCTATTTCAACAGTTATTTGAAAGATAGTCAAATATCACAATTTCTTCAGTCGATGTATCCAAATGTCCTAGAGTATCCTGTCCCTGTGGATAACCTATCTACAAACAGTTAAAATCAAGGTTTACCTAAGCAGCATTATGGATGAATTCTGGCAAGCCTGTCTCGAGACGCTCGAGCAGGAGCTTCCCCCTCAACAAATGAACGCCTGGATCAGGCCACTGACACCGATCGATTTCGATGATGCGGAATCGACGGTGCGGATTGCTGCGCCCAATCGTTTCAAGCTTGACTGGGTCAAGAAGAACTTCACTTCGCGGATTGAAGAGCTCGCAAGTGACTTTTTCGAGAAACCTGTTTCTTTGACGCTGACCCTGGCTGCTCCTGGAGCGGGATCTGGTCTGCGTCCACTGGCTAGCCCTGAGACGGGTGCACGACAGTCTGCAGGAGCGAGTGGTACCCAGGCAGCAGCGCAGCAGGGGGGCATTACACCGAATCTCACATCCGTTCAGCCGTTGTCAGGTCAGCCTGCTGTGCACGCCAAACCGGCAACGGCTGACAGTGAGAAGAATCTGCCTAACCCGTCGCGTTTGAATGCCAACCTGACTTTCCAGACGTTTGTGACCGGGAAGGCCAACCAGCTTGCACGGGCTGCAGCATTGCAGGTTGCAGAGAATCCGGGACGTTCTTACAACCCGCTGTTTCTGTACGGGGGTGTTGGCCTCGGGAAAACGCACCTCATCCATGCGATCGGTAACTCGATGCTCCAGCGCCGCAATGACGTACGAGTACGGTATGTCCATGCTGACCAGTACGTTTCCGATGTGGTCAAAGCCTACCAGCGTAAGGCATTTGACGATTTCAAGCGGTACTATCATTCGCTTGATCTGCTCTTGATTGACGATATTCAGTTTTTCTCGGGAAAGAACCGGACGCAGGAAGAGTTTTTCTATGCGTTTGAGGCAATGGTGGTTCAGCACAAGCAAATCATCATCACCAGTGACACCTATCCCAAGGAGCTGTCCGGAATCGATGACCGACTGATCTCTCGCTTCGACTCCGGACTGACGGTGGCTATTGAGCCACCGGAACTGGAGATGCGAGTGGCTATTCTGTTGCGCAAAGCGGAAGTCGAGGGCGTGCGCATGCCTGAAGAGGTGGCGTTCTTCATTGCAAAGCATCTGCGTAGTAACGTGCGGGAGCTTGAAGGTGCGCTTCACAAGGTCCTCGCCTACAGCCGTTTTCACGGACGTAACGAACTGTCAGTCGAATTGTGCAGGGAAGCGTTGAAGGATTTGCTGTCGGTCTTCAATGGACAGATTACGGTTGAGAATATTCAGAAGACGGTCGCGGACTTCTACAAGATCAAGGTCGCCGACATGTACTCGAAACGCAGACCTGCCAGTATTGCGGTTCCCAGGCAGATAGCGATGTACCTGGCGAAAGAGCTGACACAGAAAAGTCTGCCAGAGATTGGCGAACTTTTTGGGGGACGCGACCACACCACGGTGCTACATGCAGTCAGAAAAATTACCGAATTACGGGGCAAGCAAGCAGAATTGAATCACGCGTTGCACGTGCTCGAACAAACTCTCAAAGGATGATCCATGCGACTGATCTCGACAAGCAGGGATGAACTGCTAAAGCCATTATTGACAGTGGCTGGTATTGTTGAACGACGGCACACGATGCCCATTCTTGCCAACGTCCTGATTAAGAAAGTGGGTACATCGGTGTTCTTTATCGCGACCGATCTGGAAGTACAGATTTCCGCGAAGGCTGTCTTCGATGAGACTCCTGAAGAATCAGCAACAACCGTCAACACCCGCAAGCTGATAGATGTCCTCCGGGCCTTGCCGTCGGTAGGACAGGTATCACTGTCGGTGGAAAAGTCCAAGTTGCTGATCCAGTGCGGCAAGAGCCGGTTTACCATTCAGACTGTCAGCGCGAACGAGTTCCCGACGCTGACCGAACTGACACGCAGCGACATTGAGATCAATATTCCGTCGAACAAGCTCAAGCACTTGTTCAATATGACCCATTATTCGATGGCCCAGCAGGACATTCGGTATTACCTGAATGGTACTTTGCTGGTGTTCGAGCCGACGTTGCTTCATGCGGTCGGTACCGATGCTCATCGTCTGGCACATTGCGCGGTCGAGATTGAAGGAGTGGAAGAACCACATGACATCATTCTTCCCAGAAAGACAGTCACAGAGCTTCAACGCATGCTTCCAGACTCGGACGATCAGGTAAGGCTACAGGTAGGTATCGGACAGGTGCGATTCAGCTTTGGTAATGTCGAACTTATTTCCAAGCTGGTCGAAGGCAAATTCCCGGATTACAAACGGGTTCTTCCGACCGACTATGTCTGCTACTTCGATGTCGAGCGTGAACAGCTCCTTGGTAGTCTGAATCGCGCGGCGATTCTCACTACAAACGAAAAGCTGCGCAGTGTCAGAGTTCAGCTTGGGGATAACCTCATGACGATCTCTTCAAGTAATGCGGACCAGGAAGCCGCGAACGAAGAACTCGAGATCGACTATTCATTCTCGCCCCTTGATATCGGCTTTAACGTAACCTATCTGCAGGATTTCCTGTCGAGCGTGAAGTCCGAAACAGTTCGCTGGTCGGTCAAGCCAGAGACCAGTTCCTCAGTACTTCTAGGAGTACCAGGCGAGGATTCCTTTCAGTACGTCGTAATGCCAATGCGGATTTAATCAATATGTCAGATACTCAGAACGCTGGAGCCAACTCCGGATATGGTGCCGATTCGATCAAGATGCTCAAGGGCCTTGAGGCTGTGCGGAAGCGTCCCGGCATGTACATTGGAGACACATCCGATGGAACGGGTCTGCACCATATGGTCTTCGAGGTGGTGGACAACGCGATTGATGAGGCGTTGGGGGCTATTGTGATGACATCGTGGTCACTATTCACTCGGACAACTCCATCTCTGTGACAGATAATGGTCGGGGAATTCCGACTGCTATCCATAAGGATGACGAGTTTGAGCGTAGTGCTGCTGAAATCGTGATGACCGAATTGCACGCTGGTGGAAAGTTCGATCAGAACTCGTACAAAGTGTCTGGCGGTCTGCACGGCGTAGGTGTTTCCTGCGTTAACGCACTCTCCTCCTGGCTACGTCTGACGATTCGACGTGATGGAAAAGTTCATCAGATGGAATTTCGTCGTGGTGAGCGACTCGAGCCACTGAAAGTCATCGGAGACACGACGAGACAGGGAACGGAAGTCCATTTCCTGGCTGATACGGACATCTTCAACAACGTCGAGTATCACTACGAGATTCTGTCCAAGCGTTTGCGTGAGCTCTCCTTCCTGAACAACGGTGTCAAGATCCGTCTCGTTGATCAACGCCACAATAAGGAAGAGAACTTTGCGTTTGCCGGTGGTGTTCAGGGATTCGTTCAATACATCAATCGCAGCAAGACAGTTCTGCATCCGAATGTCTTCAGTGTCTCCACGGAGTCAGATGCCGGGGGAGTCTCTGTCGGTGTTGAAGTGGCAATGCAATGGAATGACGGATACAGCGAGCAAGTGCTTTGCTTTACCAACAATATCCCTCAGCGCGATGGTGGTACCCACCTGACAGGCCTGCGCGCTGCGATGACGCGCATCATCAACAAGTACATTCACGACAACGAGATCAACAAGAAAGCAAAGGTTGAGACCTCCGGTGACGACATGCGTGAAGGCTTGTCATGTGTGTTGTCGGTGAAGGTTCCCGAACCAAAGTTCAGCAGCCAGACAAAGGACAAACTGGTCTCCAGTGAGGTGCGTCCAGCTGTTGAAGAGGCCGTTGCTAGAACGCTCGAAAGCTGGTTGCTTGAGAACCCAACCGATGCAAAGGCGTTATGTGCCAAGGTTGTCGAGGCAGCTAGAGCACGCGAGGCCGCTCGAAAAGCTCGTGAAATGACGCGTCGAAAGAGTGTTCTCGAAGGAGCGGGTCTGCCAGGCAAACTTGCTGACTGTCAGGAAAAGGATCCAGCGCTTAGCGAAATCTATATCGTCGAGGGTGACTCTGCTGGTGGGTCGGCCAAGCAAGGGCGCGACCGCAAGTTTCAGGCAATTCTGCCTCTGCGAGGCAAAGTTCTCAACGTTGAGAAAGCCCGCTTTGATCGATTGATTGCCAGCGATCAGATCGCCACGCTCATCACGGCACTTGGCACCAGCATTGGGCCGGATTTCAATATCGAGAAACTGCGATATCACCGCATCATCATCATGACTGACGCGGACGTAGACGGTGCACACATTCGTACACTACTTCTGACGCTCTTTTATCGCCAGATGCCGCAGCTTGTAGAGGGAGGTCACATCTACATTGCTCAGCCACCTCTGTACAAAGTAAAAGTTGGCAAAGATGAGCGCTATCTTAAGGACGAGGCCGAAGAAGCCCAGTTCATGCTGCAGATGGCACTCAAGGACGCTGGTCTTACACCTCGAAAGGATGCAGAACCTATCGCTGGTGAAGGACTTGATCATCTGGCACGCCAGTATGCGCTAGCAGAGGCTGTAGTCGGCAGGTTGGCTCGTCACATGGACGCTGAGGCGCTGTGGGCAATCATGAACGGTATCCGACTTGATCTGAGTAGTGAGGAAGCGGCAAACAAGAGTGCGCAACAACTTCAGGAGGCACTCACGGATCCTCTTGCACCTCAAGCATTGGCTGTACGGGCTGAGTATGACGAGGTAACAGAGAAGCGCCGTCTCGCTATCGAGCGTGTACATCATGGCAACGTCAAGGCTTCTCACATAACAGAAGACTTTCTGATAGGCGCGGACAACGAGGTCCTGGTCAATGCGGCTCGGACTTTCCGGGATCTGATCGGAGAGGGTGGTGTTGTCTACAAAGGTGACGGAGAGAAGCGTCGAGAATCACCGGTCGAGGATTTTGGTCAGGTGATGAAGTGGCTGCGCTCGGAAGCCGAACGCGGTGTTTCCAAGCAGCGATATAAGGGTCTAGGTGAGATGAATCCTGAACAGTTGTGGGAAACCACGATGGATCCGACCGTCCGCCGACTCTGGAAAGTACAGATTGAAGACGCGATTGCTGCGGACGAAATCTTCACGACGCTGATGGGGGATCATGTCGAACCAAGACGCGCGTTCATAGAACGTAATGCACTTTATGCATCAAATATAGACATTTAAGCGTTGTTGTAGGTAGATATAAAATATGAGCCAAATAGACCCACAAACAGAGATGTTGTAGGATCCGATTAGAACTTAGATTTATCCGGAGTAGTTTAGATTTTCCGGTTTAATCTTAGATAGGCCACCTTCGGGTGGTCTTTTTTTGCATCAAGATCCTTAGGAGTGATTAATTAATAACAAATATTTTAATGAGTTTCAAAACAGATCACTGATCGATATTAATATAACGAGTTGCTCTGCTGTCGTATATGGCCAGCAATTTCTTGGTCATGATTTCTTCCTGGTAGTTGTTTCCGAAATACATCAGTTCGAAAACGTATTTACCATTTTTCAAATCTCTCACGAACAAAAAATCTGGCTGTCCCTCTTCAATTTTGAAGTAGGTAAAAAATGCATACTTTCTACCGTCAAGCTCAGCTACTATTTTGTGTCTGTAACCCTCGTATTCATCTACACTGAAGAAGAATGATGAAACTTCCTTCCAGCATTCGTTTGAGTGTTCTGGGGGCTGATGCTTTACTTGAGACAGGGTGGCACCGATAACATTATTTGAGAATATTGCTGAGCCAGTTCGATCCGTGCAAGGATGTTTTGGCCAAGGAGGCCCGAGTGAATCAAAAAATACGCGGCCGCCATTCTCAGAAGCGTAAAAAAATACAGGGACACCACAGACCGGACACCGCGCATTCGGCTTTGTATAGCTCGAGGCAAAACCAGAGAAATTTGGAATCTGGGGGGCAAGACGAGGGGTAGCCTTAAAAATTTTTGGAGAATATCCCTGTCCAAGACTGGAATATGATGCTCCACCCCAACCACAAGTACATCCCGGAGGATGATTATGGGCGTTACACATGAAACCCTCTTTTTTCATGGGTGATAATTACATTATCCATCACAGGGAAGGTGCTTTTAGTTACTCCAAGCATTTGATAGCGCCTCAGCCTGTTCCAGCACCATGTCAATCGCATCCTCCTGTCCATCGGGTGGATATTTGTGACGCTGGAGCGTTCGCCGGACCAGAATGCGTAATCGGGCTCGCACACTCTCTCGCACTTGCCAGTCAACCGTCGTGGATTTACGCAACTTCTCAGTCAGTTCGATCGCAATCTTTTTTAGCGTGGCGTCACCCAGCTCACGGACAGCACTTTCATTGTTGGCCAGCGCGTCGTAAAAGGCGATTTCATCGCGGTTCAGTCCCAAGGCTTCATCTCGCTCAAGATCTGCCTTGAACTGTTTCGCCATGGCAATGAGCTCTTCGATTACCTGGGCCGTTTCAATGCCTCGGTTGTTGTACTTGCGCAAGGTTTCCTGCAAGCGATCGCCGTACTTCTTTTCCTGCACCACGTTGTTGCGCGTTTTGGCGCGAATGTCATCTTTGAGCAACTTCTCCAGTAGCTCCACGGCAAAGTTCTTGTACGGCATCTGTCGCACGTCTTCGAGAAACTCGTCTGACAGGAGTCCGATGTTGGGTTTGTCCAGCCCACACAATGCGAATACGTCCGACACACCCTCCGCAACCAAGGCATTGTCCAGGATCTGTTTCAGGACGGTGTTCTTTTCGTCCTCGGTCAATTTCTTGTCGACGCTGGTGTGTTTGGTGATGGCCGCTTTGACCGCAGAGAGAAATGCCACCTCCTTCTGGTGCTGTCGTGCCTCGTCCAGGGTGTTGCATAGCGAGTAGGCCTTGTTCATGGCCAATACTGCATCCAGGAAACGCTTCTTCCCGTCTTTGAGCCCCAGGACATGGTTTGCGGTCGGGATCAGCAACTGGTTCGCGTTTTCCTCATAGTCGCTGTAGTCGAAACCGTCAGACTCGGGTCCTTTGGCGAACAATCCATGGATGACATCGAGCTTTTCCAGAAGCACGGCATACGCCTCGTGAGCATCGTGCGTGGGCTCACCCTTGCCCTTCGATTCGGTGTAGGTCTTTAATGCCTGCTTGAGCTCATTGGCAATGCCGATGTAGTCCACCACCAGTCCACCGGGCTTGTTCTTGAATACCCGGTTAACACGCGCCACGGCCTGCATGAGCCCGTGACCTTTCATGGGTTTGTCGACGTACATGGTGTGGCAACAGGGCGCATCAAAGCCTGTGAGCCACATGTCTCGCACAATCACGAGTCTGAGCGGGTCGTTCACATCCTTGAAGCGCTTCTCAAGGCGCTTTTTGACGGCCTTGTTATACACGTGGGGTTGCAACAAGGCTTTGTCCGATGCGGACCCTGTCATCACGATCTTGATGGCGCCTTTCTCCGGGTCGACATCATGCCATTCTGGGCGCAGCGCAATAATCTCGTTGTACAGGTGTACGCAGATTTCCCGGCTCATGGCCACGATCATCGCTTTGCCTTCAATGACCTGGTTGCGAGCGTCAAAATGCTCGACGAGATCCTTGGCAACTTCCTTCAGGCGTGGTTCGGCTCCGACAAGTTTTTCCAGCCGGCTCCACTGGCTTTTGGTTCTTTCGCGGGTGCTGACGTCTTCCTCGTCCTCAACCACCTCCTCAACCTGCGCAGAGAGTTCCTCAATGGCCTCCTGGTTGATATCAAGCTTGGCCAGACGAGACTCGTAGTAGATGGGCACGGTTGCCCCGTCATCGACCGCATCCTTGATGTCGTAGACGGAAACGTAATCGCCAAAGACTGCCCGGGTGTCCTTGTCCTCAAACGCGATCGGGGTACCGGTAAAGCCAATGAAAGAGGCATTGGGCAGCGCATCGCGCATGTGTTTGGCGTACCCGTACTTGTAGCTGCCGTCCTTCTTTAAGGTCGCTTTCAGGCCATACTGACTGCGGTGGGCTTCGTCCGAGATCACCACGATGTTGTGACGCGCGTTCAGGATGGGGTGTCCATCTTCATCGTCCAGCAAGGCAAACTTCTGGACCGTCGTGAAAATGATGCCACCGGACTCGCGCTCAGCCAGCAATTGCCGCAACGTGTCTCGATCATCGGCTTGCACGGGATCTTGCTTGAGCAGGTCTCTCGCGGCCGTGAAGGTAGCAAACAGCTGCCCATCCAGATCATTGCGATCCGTTACAACAACAATCGTCGGATTGTTCATCTCGGGCTGTTGCAGGAGCTTGCCCGCGTAGCAGCACATGGAGATGCTTTTGCCGGATCCCTGGGTGTGCCAGATGACACCCGCCTTCTTGCTGCCGTAATGACGATCTGAGGAGAGTTGACCCCCTTTGGGGATCTTGGCGGCCAGGACGGTGGCTCGGACGGCTTCTCGCACGGCGTGGAACTGGTGATAGCCGGCAATCTTTTTGGTCAGCCGATCAGACTCGGTCTCAAAGATCACAAAAAAGCGGATGTAGTCCAGAAACAGTTCCCGATCAAAGTAGCCCTTGACCATGGTTTCCAGCTCCCAGGACAACAGGGGTTTGTCATTCTCGTGCTTGAGGGTGCGCCAGGGCATGAACCGCTCGCGATCAGCGGTCAGGGACCCGACACGGGCGGTGTATCCGTCGCTTGCGACCAGTGCCTCGTTGTACGCAAAGAGGTCTGGGATCTCACTCTTGTACGTCTGGATCTGATTGAAGGCATCCCAGATATCGACGTTCTCTGCCCCAGGGCTTTTGAGCTCCAGGACAGCCAAAGGCAGACCATTGATGAAGCAGATGATATCGGGCCTTCGCGGCTGTCGACTGCCCTGAAGGGTGAACTGGTTGATTGCGCGGAACCGGTTTGTCTCGATTGATTCAAAGTCGATCAGAAACGCGCGATCATGGATCCACTCGTCATCGCGCTTGTACTCGATGGGCACACCATCGAGGAGCATACGGTGAAAGGCTCGGTTATTGATAACGGTGTCGAGGCTCTCAGGCTTTCGTACTCGAGCAACGACTTGCTCGACAGCACTGGTAGGCAAATGGGGATTGATGCGGCTGATGGCGTGTTCGAGATCGCCCAAGAGCAGCACCTGTCGGTAATCAACGCGCTCAGGGGAGGGACCATCTGGCGCAAGATCGGGTCCATGGGCCACATCCCATCCGCCTTCAGCGAACCACAGCAGGCATTGCTGTTCCAGTTGATCTTCGGTCATGCCGCAATCCTCTTGTTAGCCGCGGGTCGCCTTCATTCCTCGACAGGCTCTGTGGTGAAGTCTGTCTGCCGCAACTCTCGCTTGATTTGATCAAGGGGTTTGCGTAGGGCGAACTCTAGCCTTGTCATATGAGTCACCATCCAGCTGATCATGTCGGGCCAGTTACCCTTGTCGTAGCCGTCAACCGACTTTTCGAACTGAACCCGGCAGGCTTTCTTGTTGGGTAGGGGCAGCCAAACGAGTGGCTGACCAAACTGCGACTCAATCTCTGCCTTTTGCTCGTACAGTCGGTCATAGACGAAGGTGTTGACCTCGGCGCTACCGCTTTGCAGACTGAATCCCACGCGGATCTCGTCCTTTCCAAAGATCAGCTGAAAGGGCATGCCCCGAATACCTGAGCCAGCACTGAGCCAGTGATCCTTGGCGGGACTGATGTTGGTGTACAGCGTGCACTGACTGTGGCTGAAGGCCTCCAGTGCTTGCTCCCAGAACTCCAGGCGCAGCTTGTGACGGAGCTTGAGCTCTGTGTCGGCATTCTTCTCCTCGGCTTCCTTGGCCACCATGCCGACCATGAAGTCGGTGGACTCGGGCGTGGGGATGATTTGCTCCACGTTCAGAAAGAGCTCCCCGCCTGCCTGGTAGGGCGTGACCTTGAAGCATTGGCAGGCGATTCCGAACTGGCTGAGCCACAAGACCGTATTGGTCACTTCCTTGCGGTAGCGTGCTGCAACAAAGATCAAGCGCTGGGTCTTGATCCGATTGATCTGGGCCGCATCCAGATCATCCACCTCCAGGAACTCGATCAGATTGTCTGCGGCGTTTCCGACGGACTCTCCGGACACCTGGGCTCTCTGGTTCAAGTACCGCTGGTAGATCTCCACCACCTGCGTCTTGCTGAGGTTGGCGCAATAGCCCGCATACTTCAATGCCTGCCAGACCACATCCCGGCCGGAGTCATCGAGCTTGTTTTCAATGATGACAAGGTTGCCTTCCTTGTCGATGGCCAGGAGGTCCAGGCGCTCACGAGTGTCATCAAAGCCGTCAAACTCTTTCTGGATGATGAGAAGCTCGTCACCATCGCCTTGTGCCAGGGCCTGTGGGCAGTTCTCCAGCCATTCTTGCAAATGCTTGCGCTCAGTGAATCCGAGCTCAATAAAGCGCTTTGTCTCCAGCGGCATGATCCGGTTCTGGCTGACGTCGATCTTAAACATCGCCTGTCTCCAGTATCTCAATCGAAGGCAGATCTGAAACCGTCAGTTCGCCTGAGAGGAGTTTGGGGAGGAGGGTGTCGCGAAGTGCATTTAGGTTCGTGTTTGAGTTGCTGGATATCTTCTCAACTAGTGGCATTACTATCGATGAGAAGCACGACATTGTTACCTCGTTGGGAATGACTACGAGTTCTTTTTCAAGGAAGACCTTTGTCTGAAAGTTACTAATCCCAGTGCTTTGGTTTTGATACAGCCAAGTCTTACCGTCAGCATAAATTTTTTGCAGATGCAGTCCGAGAATCAGTCCGATGTCATTGCTCTGCGGTCGAAGGAGACGACAAAAACTTGCTGGCTCTGCTACGCCCAGTTGATCAAACATGTGTTTCGTGATCATTAGCGATCGACCGGTTGGCTGGCCTTTGCTACCCCCGGATACTTCTAGAATGATATCGCTAGGCTGTAGTTGGCGCTGCAATAGCTTTTTCGTACTTACATAGCGAACTGGTGCTGTGCCGTAATTACCGGAGTAGATGTTTGGTATGTCTGTTCCGCGAACGATTTTGACTTTCTCTGTGTGTTCTTCATCAGGTGAGTCCTTGCCCCAATCTCCCCTATGGTCTTGAGTAAAACGGAGCCAAAGGGTCTTAGGTACCACCCCTCCGGAATCTCCCCAAGCTCACTGTCTTGCATGGCCGACGGAAAAAGCCCCGCAGTCGTTTTCAACTCCGCGTACTCTTCGGGCTGCTCCTCGGCCATTTGAGCGAGCTGCTCGGGATCTTTTCCGGAGATGGCTTGCATTGCTGCGAGAAGGGCATCTTCCTCTGACCCACCGGCTTCGAGGGCAGCCATCTTGGCGCGAACCGGATCAAAGTCTACGAACCAGCTCTTGAAAATCGCCTGAGCCATCGATTCGAGGGTTTGGTTGATTTGGTTGTTGTTTCGGATTCTCTGATCAAGCGCGCTAGCAACCGCCAAAATGCGTCTTTGCTCGTCCCAAGTCGGGAGTTCTACCTTCATTTCTTGAAGACGTTTGGTTTCGAGCTTGCCAGCACCGATTCCGGTATGTTCTACCATCTCGAGTAATTTTGGCTCGTTAGCTTTTAGCCAGTAATACAAGAAGCGTTCGTCAACGACTTTTTCGTTGAGTAGGTTCGGTTTGACCCGAATAGCTTTAACGTCTTGGTTAAAGGCGACGTCACAAGAGGCCATACCGAGAGGAATCTTTTTGTGTAATGTGCTTCCTCTGACTAAAAGTAAAATTGAGCCAGATGGAGCAAGTCGTGATCCGGCTAATAGTCCTTGCTTTGTGATTTTAAGTTCGGAATTCGAAAATAAATCACCTTCCATTGATGAGGCACTTATCCAGGGTATGTCTCCGTCCCAGTAGTCAGTGTTTTTTTTCGAAGGGGTGCCTCCAGAAAACCAAACTGTAAGATTTCCTAAATGAAATAAGCGCGTCTTAGATGTCATACCCAAGCCCCCTAAGATTCCGCTTAATCTCTGCCTCCAGCCGGGCGCTCTCTGCGAACTGTTCCGAGAGTTGTGTTGTCAATCGGGCCATCTTGTCAGCAAACGGCTCACCATCGTCCTCCTGGTCTGGTGCGCCCACGTATCGACCTGGTGTGAGCACATAATCATGCTTCTTGACGTCATCGAGCGTGACAGACGCGCAAAAGCCAGGGGCATCTTCATAGCTCTGACCACGTTGCCAGGCGTGAAATGTGTCGGCAACCTTGGCGATGTCCTCGTTGGTGAAGTCGCGCAAGACACGGTCGCGCATGAATCCAAGGTTGCGAGCGTCAATGAACAGGAATTCCTTGCGGCGGTCACGCTTCTTTTCATTGTGGACCATCCCGTTGGCTTTGTCTTTGGTCAGGAACCAGATGCAGGCCGGGATCTGCGTGTTGGTGAACAGTTGCCCGGGTAAGGCCACCATGCATTCCACCAGATCCTCTTCGATCAGACGCTTGCGGATCTCACCTTCGTTGTTGGTGTTGGAACTCATGGAACCATTGGCGAGCAAGATGGCCATGCTGCCAGTTGGAGCCAAGTGGTGCAGCATGTGCTGAACCCATGCAAAGTTTGCATTGCCCTTGGGTGGTGTTCCGTACTTCCATCGCGCGTCTTCAGCCAGCGACTCACTCCACCAGTCCTTGATGTTGAAGGGCGGGTTGGCCATCACAAAATCGGCCCGCAAGTCCGGGTGCTGATCATCCAGAAAGGTATCGGCGTTCTTTTTGCCAAAGTTGAAGTCGATTCCCCGGATGGCCATGTTCATGGCAGCGAGCTTCCAGGTGGTGGGGTTGGATTCCTGGCCGTAGACCGAGATGCGCTTTCTCTGTTCGGAGGCGTCGTAGTGCTGCTCACCCGCATGTTGTTCAATGAACTTGTCGCTGGAGACGAAAAATCCCCCAGAGCCCATGGCCGGGTCATACACACGGCCAGAGTAGGGTTCAAGCATCTCCACAATGAGCGTCACGATGCTCTTGGGGGTGTAGTACTGACCGCCTTGCTTGCCTTCGGCCAGCGCAAACTCGCCCAGAAAGTACTCGTAAACGTGACCCAGAATGTCCTTGCTCTTTAAGTTGAGCTTTTCGCCATTGAAGACGGGCTTGGTGAAGGACGTGTCAGAAAAGGTGTTGATCAGACCCAGGAGCTTGTCGTTGTCGAGTTGGTACTGACTGATCCGGTTCAGGATCCCCTTGAGTCTGGGGTTGTTGTTTTCGATTTCTTCAAGGGCATTGTCGATCAGCCAGGACACCGAGCGCAGCTTCACATCATTCCCAGCCGCGTCCTGCCAGATCACGGATCCGATGGGCAAAACCGCTTTCTCCTTGAGCGTGCTCCAGCGCGCGGCTTTGGGTACCCAGAAGACGTTGGCTTCCCGGTAGTAGTCCAGCACCTCCAGTTCATCCAGAATCGCTTGCTGGTACTCCGCCTCGCTGTCGTAGTCGTCGCGTGAGAGGTAGTAAATGTTGTCGTCGTTATCCGTCTGAAAGAGCTCGACAAGCTGTTCCTGCCGTTGCTCAAACGCGTCTGAGACGTACTTCAGAAAGATCAGACCGAGGACGATGTGTTTGTAGTTCGCGGCATCGAGATTTGAGCGCAGCTTGTTGGCCGAAGCCCAGAGCTTGTCATCCAGCTGTTTGAGGAATTGTTGTTCTGTTTGGCTTGTGTCTGACATGTCTCGTCGAGAGTCCGTGTATAGGGGGGTGAGCCGACCGCAAAGATCGCGCCATTGACAGGCGTCGACGCGGCCAAGGGTGCCATCCGGTTGCGACGAAACCTGTCGCAGCAACGCGATGGCACCGCACGCCTAAAGAAATTGCAGGTTACCGTACTTCTACGCCCAGGGGGAAGGCTGCCGTCTCTTCACGCCCGTCCTGAGTGGGCTGGTGGCATGATCATTGATCCTTTGGCTCAGGTATCGGTTGGCCCCGGTGAGTCTGGTTGTAACCAATGGCAGGCTCATTGCTTCGCAGCTCACGAATGAAATGACTTTCCATGCGGGCAATCTCAGCCTTGTCGTTGGATTCAAACAGGATCTGCTTGCGCAGCGTGAAATCCGCGAGCTGCTCTCGGGTGAAGTCTCTGCTGACAAGGTCCCGGTCCCAGCTTCCGAAATAACGGATGGAGTGCCCGGGATTTCCGATGTCCATACCGACATAGATCTTGCCGTTCGGGAAGGTGATCTTGTAGACCACGTGCTGGAAGAAGGACATGTCAATCCGTTGTTTGGACAAAAGGATAGGGTCGTGGCTGGCACGCAGAAAAGCGGGACTACGAAATGACAACAGTATTGGATATCGACCCCAGATCAGGAGCGCTCAAGCGCAATGGCTCAGGACTACTCTTGGACCACGGTATCAACGACCAACGATCATGACGATCACCACAATGAATGCGATCACGCTCCAGATGGCCAGCAAAGGAGCATTGCTTGGTCTCCAATAATCCTTTTGAGCTTAACTGAGACTGTCCGTGTCTGTGTATTTTTCACGCAAATCTGATGATCCAACTTTGCCACGAGAGCCTGAACTTGAAGATATCTCTGCCTATCTGATCATGGTGCCGATTCCGTTCAGTACGTACCAGAGCAAAGTAGTTACCACTCCACCAGACAGCCAGTAGGTCACAAACCACCAGGATCTCTCTATATGGTAGGACATGCCGGCGCTGGATATCATTGGAACGTCACTGAACGACACAGCCCCTAAAGCGCCTGCCAGTAACGACAATAAAACCATCTACACGCACAACACTTCAATTGCCATACCCTTTCCGTGCCTTAGCGAACTCATTAATGTTTAGCAAATAATTTGCCCAAGGGAAAACACCCCTCGAGTACACCCATGGTGCTGGAGACCAGCATGCCCCGGAGCATCTTGGTACACCCCAAATTCACTATTTCCAACTGGCTAGAGGCGTCGTTGTGATGCGGCTGCTATGACTTTTGCATCGAATAGTTTTCGGGGCTGCAGTATCGGAGTGCTTCCATACGACCAAAACAATTGGAATTGGAAGGGCACGGACATTTCGCACAATTAATTTCCAGAAAATTACATTTGAATCATCAGTATGATTCTCATAACATATTGATTTTATTAAATAAAATGTTGACTAGCCTTGCCATTCCGATGTAATCTGATCGACCAAAGAGTGGTTGAGGAGTCGGCATGATGGTCAGGATTTGGCAGGCGAAGCCCGAGCAAGACTCGGGACCCGGGTTGGCATGATGACTGTCTGGCGTTAGGCATGTCATGAGCCCCTTCGCGCAGTTTTTGAGAACCGTGCGTCAGCGTCGAGGTTTGAAGCAAAAGGACGTGGCTGATCTGCTTGGGTATGAGCAGAGCTATTTGTCTGCGCTCGAACGCAGCGTGAAGGGCCCGCCCCGTCATGATTTCCTGTCCCGGCTGGTTCGGGGTCTCAAACTGACACCTGCCGAGAGATCCGAGCTCAATGACGCTTTGCGCTTGTCACGCCGTCAGATCGTATTGCCCGCAAACGCACCACAGGAAGAATACGCGCTCATCCGGGCTCTTGAACCGCAACTGGGCAACCTTTCTGAACAGCAAATTGCGCTGATTCAGATTGCACTTTCCTTACCCATGTCTACGGCTAGCGATCACGAGCAACACGCGCACTTCGCGTGTGCCCGCGAACGCTAGGGAAGACAGGACAGATCAAAGAGGAGAAGTTGATGACCTAAAAGAGACAAGCGAGTCAGGCAGGCCCGCCGCTCAAAGGGAAGAGATACTGTGATTTGACACCTGCAGTATCGAATTCTTCTCCAGAGGCGTCAAGGCCTTATCCCCATTTTCAGACGATCGATCGTGGCTTTTGATACCCGCGAGGGGTTCACTTTTGCCGTCGATCAGGCTTTGAAACACATTTCATTTTGATGCGTGCAAGGGCGCAGGGCTTTCTGTTGCCTGACGCACAGGAGAAGAATCATGGTTGCAAGACGGGTTATTACGCGCAGTGGGCGCGGATTTCGGGGTCGCTATCCGTCCCGAAAGATGGGCAGGATGGTTGAGTTCGAGTCACTGATTGAGAGGGATTTGATCCAGTTGCTGGAGTTCTCCACAGGGGTTGTTTCGTATGAGGAACAACCCGAGCGACTTGAGTACTTTGATGGCGAAACGATGCGGGTGTACTTCCCGGACTTTGCGGTTGAACTGGTTACGGGTCAAAGACTTCACTTGGAGGCCAAACCGCAGGCCAAGCTTGATTCGATCAAGACACGGACCAAGTACGACCACATCGCTCAGCACTATGCCAATCATCGTTCCGAGCAATATCAGGTGGTCACAGAGACTGTGGTGCGAAGAGAGCCACTTCACTCAAACCTGCGCAAGCTTTCTGGCTTGCGCGCTCGGCCGACGGGTGATGTTGAGACGCTATCGCTGCGTGGGGGTGGCGAGCCATGGGAGGGGCTGGAATCAAGGGTTGGCCACTACGCGCTCATGAAGCGGGTCGCATTGGGCATCTGGCAGTGCAATCTCGAGCAACCGCTCCAGGGATCTTTGCTGGTTCAACGTGCTGAGGAGGTCGGACATGATTCGTTATACCTATAAGCGCGGCCTGGTTTTCATTCAAGGGCAGACGCGTTGGCAGTTGGAGCGTCTGCTGGTGACCAACAAGTACCAGCTGATCTCGGGCGAGGGCGAGCATCTTGAAATTACCCGGTCAGAGATTGATAGCAAGTGGCTTGCGGGGGAATGGGTGATCGATGAGGCCTCAATTGGCTCACTTTCGAAAGCTACCTACATGGTGGCACCCCGAGATCTCTCCACTTTCACTGACTATGAACAGCGCACGGCGAGATATCGCTACGGATACCTTAAGGCTGTCGATCCGTCAGTCAATCGATTCAATCGGGAGCGGTGGGGTTCGCTGATCAGCGAACATGCCGAAAAGACCGTAGACAAGAGGCCCCCTTGTGTCGCCAGCGTTCAGAACTGGTGGAGGCAGTATCGGAACACGAAGTCGATTAACGCGCTGATTCCTAAGCGAAAGGGGCGTCGCAGACCCATAGAGTGCCCGCGACACAGCATATTCCTGGAGGTTATCGAGGAGGTCTATCTAAACAAGCAGAGATTACCGGCACAGCTGGTTTTTGAGAGGGTTGACCATCGAATCAGGAACGTCAATGATGGCTCACCTGAGAAGATCAAACCGGTGTCTCGCTCCACAGTTTATGAGTGGCTCAAAGAGCTAAACCAACAGATGGTCGACGTCGAGCGATTAGGCGCCAAACAGGCGGGGCTCAAGTACCGGGCGGCGCTGTTTCATGTCAAAACAAAAGAAGTTAATGAGAGATGGGAGATCGACCACACGCCGCTCGATTTGCATGTGTTTGATAGCGTAACCAATCTTGTGTTGGGCAGAGCCTGGATCACCCTAGTGATCGATTGCGCTACACGCATGATCATGGGCTTCTATATCTCTTTTGGTGCCCCGAGTGCCCACAGTGTCAACCAGGCGATCCGATGCGCGATTTTGCCAAAAAACCAGTGGCTCGAGCGATTCAAGCAAGTTACTGGGAACTGGCCTGCCCAGGGATTGCCAACGCTAGTGGCGGTCGACAACGGCATGGATCTTCATGCAGCGTCGGTGGAGGCGTTTTGCGAGGACACTGGCATCGAGACTCTTTTTTGCCCTGCGGGGGGACCTGAGTTCAAGGCTGTAATCGAGCGATTTATGAGAACGTCCGGTCAAGGGCTCATTCATCGTTTGCCCGGAACGACCTTTTCGAATCCGAGAGAGCGCGGCGATTACCCTTCGGAGCTTGAGAGCTGCATCACATTGACCGATCTAACGCAGTTACTGGTGAAGTGGATTGTTGATGTCTATCACATCAAGCATCATAGAACGCTGAAAAACAGTCCAATCAGAGAGTGGGCGAAGCTGGCCGAGCGAGCCATTATTGAGATGCCGGCCTATCCAGAGTCACTCGCAATTTTGGCGGCACAGAAAGCAGAGCGGACTGTGTTTCATTATGGTATCGAGTTGGAAGGCCTCTTTTATCACAGCCCGGAGTTGAATGCACTACGTGAGAAATTAGGCAAGAACCCAAAGGTTCAATTGAAGTTTGATGAAGACCAGATTGCATATGTGCATGTCTTTGATGAGCAGGCAGCATGCTATTTGAAAGTGCCCGCCAAAGACCAGGAATATGCGGTTGGGCGCAACCGTCCAATGCATCGATTGATCCGGGAGTACGCCCGAAAGACGTTTGGCGAAAACCACAGTATCCGGGAATTGTACGAAGCCGAGGAAGCGATCAGAGAGATGGTCGCTAACTCTATCGTGTCAAAAAAGACAGCACATCGAAAGAAAGCGGCTCGCACCGTCATGCACGACAGCGAAGCGGTACTGCGCAAGGAGAATCCGATTGACGACGCCCTCAATCCGGTACCAGAGGAGCGTCGTACACCCTTGCCGGACCCGTTACCAGATGGTCTAGATGACGATCTGCCTGACCTCGATGTCTTTGGCACGGAGGGTAAGTGATGACTTTCGCAGAAAGGCTAGCCAACTGTGTATCTGAGGAGGCCACGCAGCGGGATCTGTACGGATACCGTCTGAAAACGTCACCCATCATTCATCAACGGTTCAAGAAAGGTATTTACACCATAGGGGAGCTTCACCATGCTCGACGTTTGCATGGCCGAGCGGCAGGCATTCTGGTGACCGGGCCTTCGG
Organism: Orrella marina; assembly: GCF_003058465.1. NCBI lineage: Bacteria > Pseudomonadati > Pseudomonadota > Betaproteobacteria > Burkholderiales > Alcaligenaceae > Orrella > Orrella marina. The sequence continues at coordinate 3,148,980 of NZ_CP028901.1, forward strand.
GTGTGGGCAAAACCATGCTCGTTGGCGCGTACGCCGAGAAGCATCAGCGAGAGGCCAACCTGCAACACACAAAGATTCCGGTTTTGATGGTCACGGTGCCTTCGTCGCCAACCTCCAAAAGCCTTGCTGCCGCGATTCTGCTGGCACTTGGCTATCCCAAAGCTCACAATGGCAGTGCTCCACAGAAAACGGCTTTGATTTGCGACCTGATCACACGCTGCGATGTCGAAGTGCTGGTGCTCGATGAATTTCAGCACCTCTTCTATGCACCCACCAATGCGCTGTATCGGGATGTTACCGACTGGCTAAAGAATCTGATAAATCTCGTAAAAGTCGTGGTGGTGGCGTGTGGGTTGCATGAATCGAGTCTGGTCGTGTCATCGAATGAGCAGTTGCAACGTCGCTTTTCGACTCATTTTCAAATGTCGCGATTTGATCTGGAGGACGCGGAAGACTTTAAAGAATTCCGCAGTGTACTCAGGATGTTGCAGTCAATTTTACCGATTGAGTCCGAGACGCCGTTTCACGACGCAAATCTTGCGCGCAGAATACACCTCGCGAGTTATGGGTTACTGGACTATGTTCGAAAATTAATTGAGGGTGCCACGAGTGTATGCGCGCGAGCAGGTCTCGACCGAATTACGCAGGAGGTGTTCGCAGCCGCGTTTAGGGAAAATATCTGGCGTGAAGTCCCGGATCGCAAGAACCCGTTTCACCCTGACTCTTATCTTCAGCCTTTGGACAAGGGTGGTGAACCTTTCTATCTCCACAACGCTGGCCAGGGCCGGACGAAAGAGACGTCGACCCGAACAAGACTACATGTGCCCAAAGGGAGGTGATGATGGACGCGTTGTTGTTCAAACATGCACCCTATCGAACAGAGGGTGCGCTGGGGTATCTGTTGCGATTGGCAGAATCAAATCGACTGGTCATCAAGGATCTCGCTAATGTTGGCCTAACGTTCGATACGCAATGGCTCGATGCCCATGGTCTCATGCCCATGAAAGAGCTTGATCCTGGATTGTGGGAGTGGATCTCTCGAATTGCTCGCTTGCGCAAAAATCACCCGCGTCTCTGGAATGCCCGACGCGGGCGATTCTGTCCGCACTGTCTTGTCGAGGACGATAGTTGGCGAGCGTGCTGGGAGCTGACTTTCTACGATGCCTGCCATGAGCACCAAGTATGGATGGTGGACGCCTGCTCGAGTTGTACAAAACCGCTCTCGTGGAAGCGAACAGAACTACTGCGCTGTGATTGTGGGTCGGATCTTCGATGCGAAGTGGCGCGAGAGGCGCCGGCAGAGGTGTGCGCACTGTCTAAGGCTTTGCATCAGAAGTTACACGAGCGTGAAGACGAGCTGGTGCCTTCATGGCTCGGGCCGATGACTTTGGAGCAGCTACACCGGCTGATCCGGTTTGTTGGGATTCGTCTCGATCCGAACACGGCAGCGCGCTCAATAACAGTTGCGAACTTGAGCGATCTACAAAGGTCTTGGCCAATCAGTAGCTATGCCGCCAGCATCCTGGCTAATTGGCCACAGGCATTTGGGGAATGCTTTACGCGTCTGAATGGCAAACCGCCGCGCCGACAGGGTTTGCCTAAAACCTTCAAGCGAGCCTATGTCTACCTTTATGCGGTTATCAAGGACGACGTGTTTGACCCTCTTCGCCAGGCATTCGAGGGTTGGTTTGTTGAGAATTGGACGGGTGCAGTCGGTAAACGAAACCGGTGGTTAAGTGAAAAGCTTTTGGATTACATTCGCTGGCGCCCGGGACCTGTTGTCGCGAAAAAGCTAGGGATAAGCCTGAATCGGTTAAAGCAACTCGTCGAGGAAAATGTTATCCAGGGATACAAGCTCATTGCTCCCCAAAGTCTACGCGTCTATCTCGTCATTGCAAAAGAAGAGGTTGATCGCATCGATGTCAGCCTATTGAATGAGGTTACCCTCAAGGACGTATCCCGGATGTTAGGGCTGGGAAAAATACGAACAAGAGAGTTGCTGATGCATCTCTTTCCGATCGCCCCTCGGGCTCCGTCAGTCCCAGGGCAGGCTGGCTGGCGCATTCGTCGTGTTGATGTCGAGAACTACGTTGAGCGACGAGCTATAACTCGCGTTGTTGCGCTTCCTGAAGAGCACCAGGTCTCGCTGGCCCATATCCTGCAATTTTGGGCGTGGCGCCATATGGAAGTGATCGATCTAATTCGAGATGTCATGGCTTCGAAAGGCCCCGAATTGGTAGGAGCCTTGGAATCTGTTCCAGGTGTCGCAGGATGGCTGTTTGAGATCAAGGCAGTTAAAGCATGGGTAACGAATCACACCCCGGAACGCGCGACATACCTGAGCATTCCAGCGTTTGCGACTTTGATGGGAGTGACGGAGAGGGTGGGCTACTGGCTTGCAAGAAACGAGTTTGTGAAGCTGACCCGTCAGATATCTCAGCGAGGTGGATGTGGTGCGCAAATTCATCGTGACGATGCAAGGCGGTTTAATGAGCGCTATGTGTTTTCGGCTGATATCGCCGCGCAACTCAACGTCACACCACAAAGAATGAAAGTAGTGCTGGCGGACGAAGGGTTCTATCCGGTGTCCGGTATCAACAACGAATTAGAGAAATGCGGTAAGACCTTCTATGCGAAGACTCCGCGTTTGATGGATTTTCTTAGTCGCATCAAGGTCGTTCTGCCGCAAAGGAATATATGACTATGCAAATATAATTTTTTGAGACGCTGTCTAGCCGGTTGTTTCCACCCTATGTGGTTCGCTCTGGAACAACAGGTTTATGATGCCGTGGCATCAAGCTGGATTGGCTTGTGTGCCAGCGAGATGGTCGTGAGCCCTTATCAAACTGACAATTTGTTCGTTAACACCGTTCACTTCTTCGTGAAGTGTTTGTCCAGTTCTTGCAGGATACTGGGATTGAAGAATGATTTCTTTGGGCTGTTGGGATTGCTCGGGTCAAGGAAACGGATTTCTCCAAAACGCTTATCCTTCTGCAGTTTCATTCGCACATCGTGATACTTTCGGGCGACTTTGAAGTTTTCGTATCGCTTGCGGCATTCTTGAGTCAGGCGGACGTAATCCCAAGGGAAACGAGCACGGATTTGCTCTTCGGTGAGCCGGACCTCGGGCGCGTTGGGATTGTTCGTCACCTGCACGCCAAGTGCATCCTTAGCCTTTGAACGAGTGAACTTTATATCGATGTTCACCGTCACTGAATAGGGAGACTCGGCATCGTCGTTTGCGGGTTCGAGGCTCTCTATGAATGCGAGAAACTTCTTCTCTTCCTGGTTTAGTACGACAGCCGCTGTCTGTTGCGGCAGGGTGACGAACGACAGCGGCATCAGATAAAAATTGAATTCCGACATGTCACGCCCAAACCATGCTTTCGTGACAGCGACGAAATTTTTCAGGCTTGCGGCTCCGATCTCCTGGAGGCGCAAGGGAAATGCGCCTGATCGGTTGTAGAAATGAATCGATGAGTCCCGAAGTTCCAGCAATGCCTGGATGTTGGCCCACGCGTTGGCATCGAAAGATTTCGTTTCAATCAGTTTCTTGGCAAGAAAGTCTATGGAGTGGGTGAACGGGTTTCCGGAGCGAGTTTCCTTGACTCGAAGCTTCTTGCTCTTGGTGCCGTCTTTCTTTGTGCGCGGCTCCATGACATAGAGCGTACTGACTTTGTTGTTGTGATCAGCCAGCCATTTCGCCTTAAGGAGCAGTTCCCAGCCGTTGATGGCAAGAACAGAGAAGGCTTCTTCTCGATAGAGAAAGTCTGGCTTGTTGTAGATTTCGATGGCGGCGACGGTGGCTGCAACGGCGCGATCAAGTAATTCCTTGGAGCGGGCCTTCATAGCGTTACTTTACATTTAAATTGAGCACGGATGACTTTTAATCGGTGGAGTAAATCATCGTAGGTCATGATTTCAACGACGTGCCGGAACTTACGCCGGATGACCTCAAAGTCAGTGCGTTGATCCGGTGACAATGCGGCATCGCGGCCCATGATGATCATGCCGGAGGGATTCACAATCTTGATGCGCAGTTCATTGGGAAGTTGATCAGAATAGCGATCGTTGAGTCTTTCTTCGCCCGTCTGCCCCCAGCGGCTAAGGTGGTAGAGGTATTTCTCCAGCTGCATGATCGTGCCACTGAGCTCCCGCATGGGGACGTGGTTGTCTCGATAGCGATTGCTGGTGACCAGGCATTCGGAAAATGGCTTTTTGATTTCGATGGCATCGACGTATCCGGATGCGTCTACGAGCAAAAAATCAATCTTCCTATGTTTGCCCGCCAGGCTGTCCATCACAGGGGCTTCGGGGAATGCGCACACGTACTTGGGGTAAAGAAACTGGATGACCTGCAGAATCTCCGCCTGCCATTGTGATTCGCTGTAGGTGTCAGCACTGACTAACATTCCTTCGATTTTCTCCACCAGCAACGCGAATTTATCTGTTTCGTAGCATGCGAAAACCTTTTGGGGCTGATAGCCTTTGGCAGATTTTTTACGCTGCCGGTATTTCAGATACTGGGCCTCGTGGTCTTCCTTGATAGGAATATAGCTGCGGAGCATGCTGCTGACCCGCGCTCTAGCGTATTTCTTCAACTCGTAGGTATTGGGAAACTGGCGAAGCATTTCCTTGAAGACTTCCTCAGGCAGCGCGTCGGGATGGTCACCACCGACGTACAGGGCGTTGAAGCCGTAATCGTTAAAACCTCGGAAAATCGGGATATTTGTTTCGGCTACAAACATTGAACGCCTGAACTTGAGTGCGTGATGGATGAACAAGTCATACTCAATGCCAAGGAAACGACGATCGATCTGGTAGTAATCATCTACGAGATTTCCAACGCAGAAGCGGTAGCAGACATCCATTCCATAGTCCCCATCGTTGAACTCTGGTTGGTAGATTTCCTGACGGACGTGCAAAGCTCGACCGGAAAGCGGAATGTCTTCTTTCTTCTCCAAGGGTTTCACCAGCCAGTTATCCGCACCTCTCTCGGGTACGTAAATCATTAGCAGATGATCTCCACTTCGGATGAAGTCGATCATGGTTCGCCGAGCGTCAAGGCGGGGGAAAAGGAGTCTTTCAAAACGGATCTGAGGCGCTGGGTAGCGTGGTTGCCATGAACCGCATGAAACCAGGGTTGTTTGAGAAAACGCAGGCACGCCAAGGAGTTCGGTCCTCGGTCAATGAGGTCGCCTACGCTGACGATCCGATCACATGCAGGATCGAAACTGGCCTTTTCCAATTCTGCCTCAAACAGGTCGTGGCAGCCATGCATGTCACCCACGATAAAATCGCGTCCAGTCGTGTTGGATGGCAAGCGCTTGTGAAGTGGCTGCATGGTTGACGCAGTTGTGTGTCGATCCTGCAAGGGTGTTTATGGGGAAGAAGAATCTTTTGCGTAGGGTACACCGGTTCTTTCAGATGCGGTACTGTTCGTCTGGGGAGGTGAGTGGCTGCGAACGGCCACAAGCGAACATTGGGAGCGATCCTTCAGCCTACTCGCTCAGGCTCTCCAATGCTCTTCAACAGAGCGTTATATTGCACCTTGTCGGCAGCGTAAATCTTGTCCAACACATAGTTAGCTACCTTGGCGATCTCAGGAATTTCTACGGGCTTAAAGCCTCGATCTGGGACGGCCTCCAGGTGCGAAAACTCGTTGTTAAGCCGATTGATCAGTGCAACTGCTGTATCTTCCTCTTCCCCAAAGAATTTCTTTATCCGTTCAAACGCGTCGTTTCTATCATCATGATAGGGGTACTTGAAGAACAAAAAGGCTTCTAGGAATTTTCGCAGATTGTTGCCAAAGCCGAAAAACGGTTCATGGCTATCTGCTGCGGCAGCTTGATCTTTGCACTTGTAGATTTGATGGAAGAGGTAGTGAAACTCAGTTATGTAATCTTTGAGATAAGACGGCATGAGCAAGATGTTGCTAGAAGCGCCGTTGCGCTCGATCATGAAATGCTCGTGGTCATCGGTACTTTTCGTCTTGCCTTCACCAGCAGGGAGTTTCTTCTTCGGAATGGACAGGCGCTTGAGGTACTTCAAGAAGTCCAGATTATGGGTGGAGATAAAAAGCTGCTTGTAGCGGTAGGCGTTTGAACCGTCAGCATTCTTGATCGGCTTGGCAATCAAGCTCTCAATCAAGCTGAACATGAAGAAGATATGGTTTCCGTCTAGACTAGAAATTGGATCGTCAATGTAGATAATCAGTTCTTTGCCTTTGCTCTCAGGGTCTTCTAGCTTGGCAATGAAATAGCAGAATGCAATCAGGCTGCACTCACCTTCGCTGAGGTTGTACGCGGCCTTGCCGTTTCGCGTGATTTCAAACTTGACCGTGGCTTTGTCTGCGCCGTCGCGGGCTTCAAGTTTGATACCGTCATGACCGAAGAAGTTGTTGAGCAGTGAGTTGACTCGCTCGGCCCCCTTCCGCTCATCCTTTTGCTTGGCTCTCAAATTTTGGACTTCTGCTTCCGCGTCACGGATCTCTTTTTCCGCGTCCGTATGGGCCGTGCCTGCCGTGTCGGCGCCGGTCTTGAGGGTAGCTATGCGGGCAACCTCATTGTCATAGGTGATCGCATCAGCAAACTCGAACACGTCAGCCAGGCGAAGTGCATCTATGGCAGCAGCCTTGTCTTTTTCCAGAGTCCTCGTCTTGCCGTTGCTCGTGACGATCAGCGCATTGATGTCCTGAACATGCTTCTCGATCTCCTTGGCGTCATGGGAAGGGGGCTTCAGAATCACAAGCTGGAACAGGTTGTTTTTGCGAGTCTCAAGCGACTTCTTCAGGAATTCCAAGTCCTTCTCGTAGACACCAAGTGCTTCCGACAGTGCCTTGCTGCTCGCTTCAAACGCGGTACGTTCATCCGCATAAAACTGAGCACCTGTAAAGGTATTGAGTCCAGCAACGGACTTGATCTCGTCCGTGACTGACGCTATAGCAGCATCCAAGGCGGTTTCCAGGTCGCCCGACTCTTTGCTGAAGTGCTCGTCCAGCACCTGCCAAATGTCGTGCGGCAAGTCCTGCCGGCAGAAAGCACAGGTGTTCCGTTTGTCCCGGTGGTGTCCGATACCTTGCTTGACCCAAAGCTGCAAAGCGCTGTCCTTGAGCAGCTCTTCAATCGCTTTGGTAGGCGTTATCGCCTTGGATAGAAGAGGTTCAGCAGTGGCCTTCAGCGACTCCAGCTTGAGGATGATGGCCAGAGTGCCTTCGATGTCAGGTAGGGCTTCCTGCTTGAGCAAGGTGAGCTTGCTTGCTTGTTCCTCAGGGGTCAGGGCGGAGAAGCCGGGCTTACTGGTGGAATCAATGTCACGTTTGATGTGGTCGATGGTGTAGACGGGTACGCGGTACAGGGGATTCTTCTTGATCTTCTCAGCAGCATGTGAGCGCAGCTTCTGTTCTAAGCCGCTCAAAGCCGTGCTGTGGGCTGTCTTGGTGCGATCACGCTCTCTCTTCTTGGCCTCCAGATCAAAGCGCAGTCCAGCCTTGCCCTCCACACTACCAAGCTTGGCTTCGATGGCAGCAATGGCGTCGTCAATCTCCTTGTTCTGTTCACCGACGATGGCGAAGGTCTTAATAACGCCTCCGATCTCCTGATTGACCAGGAAGCTCAGGTTGTCGGTCACGAAGTCGCGGTTGTAGACCCGCACGTCATAGTTGTGCGTCAGCAGATCAGCATCGGTGACCGCACCTTTCTCACCAGTCACGGTGAAGGACGAGCCAATATAGTTCAGAGGGAGCTTGCGCGTTTCCAGCGCACGAAAAATACGAGAGAGAGTCGTCTTGCCAGAGTAGTTGCGTCCATAGAGGATGTTCAGACGCTGAAAGAGCTTGACGCTTTTGCCGCTGTCCCGAACGGTCTTTTTCCACTCCAGACCTTGGAAGCTACCAAAGCTTGCTATGTCTATCTGATTAATCACCGGCTCAGTCCCCCTATAGCGGCCCTCAAGCTGTTCGAAACAGAATGTTGCTTCAAGTCTACAAGGCTCCCCTTGTACAAGACAATTCCTTTTCGGCCAAGGAGGATTTTCCTTCGATAATCGAATGATCGGCTACAGAGCGGATCCTGCGCCTGGACGTTTCACCGACGACACATCTGAACGACGGGTTGTGGCCGGTGCCGGACAAGCGCAAGCTGTGCTCGGTGATACAGCGCTAAGCTAGTGCAGGAAAGCCCACTCGGGCTTCGCCGACATGCAGGAGCTCAGTCGTCAGCTCCCTACCAAGGTAGCTCAGGAAGGCTTCGGGCTGCCCAACAATTCGAGGCTTGCATAGCGCCAATGGTTGAAAGCCGAATGAACTCGCGATGCCAAGTTGAAGGTCTCCCCCGATGCTTGGCAATGACTCGTCGTCGATGCAGTCCTGAATAACGTAACGCGGCATCCTGCTAATCGGTCTTCCCGGAGCGGGCACTCCCGACAGAGCTTCAGACAGTCTTTTCGTCATCAGCTCATTCTTGTCTCCCAGATACTGGAACTCGCCAGTCCGCATTACATTCTTTGTCGAGGCGCCAAGCACACACATGCCGTCACTCATCTGAGGCCTAAAGTGAATGATCGCGAGCGCTTTGATTGAGTGGCAATAGCCAAAAAGAGCCGCCTCGAATATGGCATGTTTCCCCACTCGACTCTTGTAGTCGTCGAATGTACGCTGCAGGTAGGTATGAACATATCGAGCAATGTCAGCCATAGAAGGAACGTATCCTGTAGGCGATATTAGATTGCTGAGAAGTGGAGCAAGTGAAAGATATGCGTTCTGCCCCATAAGAGTGTTGCCAGCGAAGCAAAAGCCAACCGAATGGAAATAGCTGAGATTTGAAAAGAAACCGTCCGCTCCAGGTTCGCGACAAACAATCTGAAGAGGGAAAATCTTCGCGCCATCCTCAAGCAGTACTCTTCCGGTCTGCGATGCACTGATACGGCTGTCCGCGGCGACCCACAGTGTCGGGTGCTCTTGCGATTCATTATTAAACCAAATGGCAATGGCCGTCATGCTGAGCCCCACGGTTTCATAAATTCTCCTAGCACCAGATTATTGCTCAGTTGGCAATAGACCGCTCCTGGCCGGTTGCAGACCTTTACGGCTGTCCCCTCCCCATAGCAGACAGCCAAATTATCAACGCTCGAATCCACCGGGCTGCGCGGCTTTTCGCGTAGCCCGGTGGAATGGGTTAGCCAGCATGTCCGGCAACTAGCCAGTTAAGGCGATTCAGATAGCAGAAATGGAGGACAGTGGCGTACGCAGCCAACGCCTCTCGTTGTTCGCCCTCCGGGAATTCGCTAGCAATTTCTTGTAGTGTTCGTACTCCTTCAAAAAACCGCGCCTGAATGTGAGTCGCTTCGTCGGCGACCGATTCCATCGCAAGATTCACTGCTTGAGACAAGAACTGAAGTTCCTGGACTGCTGTCTGTGAATCTTGGCCTCCTCGTTCGATAAGGTCGGAAGATTTAGCACGGCCTAGCATCTGGCTTTCATGGACCGCCGTCCAACCTGCATCATCGTTCTTGCGAAAATGTATCAAGACGATCGGTTTGATGTCATCAGGTGCAGGTCACAGACCTTCTTCTCAGATATCTTACGACTAACGTGCCGTCACAGTCGTACCGGTTTTCGGCGACTGCTTCGTCTGGAATAGGCATGTTCAGTCTTTTTTGGGTTTCTTCGCCAGTAAAGGCGTTCCAGCGGATGTCATTGTCCGGTTCTGCTGATGGCTCGAGGGTTGTTTGCAGGTTGCTGACGGGCTGTACTCCGGACTTTGTGATCAAAGTCCCGTCAGCCACGGGTGAATGTGCTGATGACACAACAGCTGCAGGCAACTGTTTGCATCCCGCTTAAAGGCTCCCCGGTCAAGGAAGAGGTGCGAGGCGTGCAGCCGCAACTGATATGCGGGTGTATGCCCTGCATAGGTGAGTGATAGTCCCGGGTGCCAGGGCTTTCGGCTCACTAGAAGCCGGCCTGCGGGTGAGTCAACCGCTTGGGCCTGGCCCGGCTTGGCCGCTTTGAATACTCGTCTTCCCCACACCATGGCATCGTGCATAGTACCCAGAACATCCTCGGGGCACGAATCGAGGTCGGCATCAGTCAGAATCCTGTCGGGTACGGGTTTCTCGTGGATACTCTGTTGTGCAAAAAAGCGGGTGTTCAGCTCCGGGTCGCCTGTCAGCAGCTCTGAGTGCACCACGTGGTACCTGTCCGAACCTTCTCCCACGCTGATGACAAAGGGCAGGGCGGCAACCAGGGGTAAGAGTTGGTAGTGCAGCTCTGTCTGCCCTATATCATCGAGCCTCTCTACCCAGTTGCCGCCGTTTTTGAGAAACAGGTCGTCGTTCTGCAAGAGCGGGCAGGACCTCAGAGCAGGGTAGGCGTAATTGAGCAGCATGATTTCATGGTTGCCAAGAACCGCATGAAACCAGGGTTGTTTGAGCAGGCGCAGGCACGCCAGGGAGTTCGGCCCTCGGTCAATCAGGTCACCTACACTGATGACGCGATCACAAGCAGGATCGAAACTGACCTTCTCCAGCTCTACTTCAAACAAGTCGTAGCAGCCATGCATGTCGCCGACGATGAAATCGCGTCCGTTCGTATTGGAGGGCAAGCGCTTGTGAAGTGGTTGCATGGTTGACGCAGATTGATCCTGCAATTGTGCTCAACGGGGGGGGCAAGAATCTTTTGATCAGGTTACACCGCTTCTGTCAGATGCGATACTGTTTGTCTAAGGGGTGAGTGGCTGTAAACGGCCAGGAGCCGACGCAGGGGAAATTGTTCCAAAGCAGCCTTAGGCAATAGAAGCTCACGGAATAACAACTGGGAGTACGGCTGGCACAACCCCTACGTCATTGGACTGCGCCGCGTATGACGGCTATATATTCTGGCAAATATCGCCAGGAGTCTTCCGATCAGTAGTATTAGTAAGGTTTACTATGTGCAGTGCTATCCAGAACATACTGCAGTCGGCCAGCTTATGCGGCAATCATGCGGTCTATTTTACTTAGGTTTCAGACTCACCCCTCTCGATATGACACAAGCTACCACCCCAAAACAGTCAATCGGCGATGAGATCAATTTGTTCGTTCGCCACATCGATAGTCTTCGTGGAACGCTACCAATGACGATGCTTGTCATTCAAGAGGTAGGGAAGAAATTCTCCTCAGAGTTAGTGAAGTTCGAAACAGACAATTGCGCCGTAACAACCGACGGAGATAAACGACGTGTTTCTATCCCATTGGAACACATAAGGCGCTGGAAGAAGCTAAACAGTCGGCACGATCAATCGGAACATGCAAGGATACTCGTGCCAAGGAGCATGATGGTATCGCTTGTCAGCCAATACGACGCGTTCATTGGCCGATTGTTGAGAGCAATCTTTTTAGCTAGACCTGAGCTACTAAATGCTTCAGAAAAGTCTCTGTCATTTTCGCAGGTCGCATCATTTCCTTCGATCGAAAGTATTCGTGATCATCTAATTGAAAAGGAAATCGAAGCTGTGCTTCGAACGAGCCACTCCGATCAGATCAAATGGATGGAAAGCCGCTTCGATCTGACCTTAACAAAAGGACTTGCTATTTGGCCAAGGTTTATTGAATTGACGGAGCGAAGAAACCTGTTTGTTCATACCGACGGAACGGTCTCCAGTCAGTACCTTTCAGTTTGCAGGCAACATGGTGTCACCCTTGATCCAGAAACAATAGAGGGCGCACGGCTAGGAGTTCCACAAAAGTATTTTGATCTAGCGTATTGCTGCGTTTTCGAGCTTGGCGTAAAGCTTGGGCACGTCCTATGGAGGAAATTGCTGCCAGATGAAAGAGAATCCGCTGATGGCAATCTCGCTTCTACTACTTACGAACTGATTGACCGTGACGACAACGATCTAGCCTTAGCTCTTCTCGACTTGGCTTGCGACACGTTCAAGAAGCACTCCTCAGAGTGGTTTCAACTTGCATTTACGATCAATCGAGCGCAAGCGTACAAGTGGTCTGGAAAGAAAGCTGAGTGCACTAACACGTTGAGAATAGTTGATTGGTCAGCCAAAGGTGATGAATTTAAGTTGGCTGAAGCAACGTTGAGGGAGGATTGGCCAAAGGCAATTGAAATCGTGCGTCGTATCGGAACGAGTGGGTCAATTTCAAAGCTGAACTATCGTGACTGGCCACTTTTCCGCGAGCTTCGCACCCAACCCGAGTTTCTGGTGGCATACCAGGAAATATTCGCCGAGGCTTTCCCAAGTGCCGTTATGTCGAATCCACTGGAAGAAGACGCCCCACTTGAAACCTAACTTGTCACTCCACCGGACCTGCGCGAAAAGCCGCGCAAACCGGTGACTTCAAACGGTGAACGTCTACTTTCACAAGCAGCCAACTACCGGTTTGTGTCGAAACCAGACGGTCATGAGTGGCAGCTCCCGACCCAAACCTGTCTCTCGCGAGGTTTCAAGCTAGCTTTCATAAGTCTACGTTGCTGATCAACTCAGAGTTTCCAGTGTTCCTCGACCTGATAGAGTGGCTTGCTGGCCATCAGCAGTTTAATGGCATCTATGTGGGCCACGTAGTCAGCCTCAGAGAACGTGGTCCATCGCGGATTACGCCTTTGCGCACAGAGAAATGCTGAACGCGCCTCACTCATAGCATCCCGGTTCTTCGACAGGAAAGTGCGTAGCCCTTTGAACAGCTCTAAGTCTAGCGGAGGATGGAGCAAGGGAACCTTTGGGTGGTCGTGGTGGCCTCCGCAGACCAATATCGTTTTTAAGTAGATGTTGACTAGCTTCTGGGCACGGCCGAATGAGAAACTCCTCACACCTAAACGCGCAGCCTCCGCCTCGATCTTCTTCATAAAACTCATCTGCCATTCATCGACATTTTGTCCGATATGTTCTGGCCCGGTTACCTGACCTAAGCCACTTACCTCTATTAGATCAAACGCCAGGGAGTTACCGCCGCCGACCAAGCCACGGCCATATGCGGCGGCGGCGCACCATTGAGCGTACACGTGTTTGTGTTTCTCGATGGAGTATCGGCTTACAGGCATAGTCATGGGTTTTTACTCACAAACAGTTGCTGAGCCTGATCTTTAGTGGAAGCTCTGTACTGGGGTTCTCGAGAGAATCTTTGCCCGATTTTGAGGGTATCTCACGCTGTTCCACCAATCAGAGTCAGGCTACGCGAGCGAGAAAATCACGAAGCACGCTAACAAGGCCCTGCAGCGCTATATCGTTTCTGTCCATCAAATATTCGAAAATCTCCTTCTGTGTCGCTACTTTCTTTTCCTGAAGATAATTATGGAAATCCTTGGGACCAGTAAAGCTACCTCTGCTCGTCACAAACGGAAATTGATTATCTACTTGGCTTTCTGCATAGATAGCCTTTTCAACGCTTTCGAGAGGGATCGTATATACCCCAGAGTGTTCAACAAATTTCTCATTTTTTTGGTCACCATCAAGGATTGCCATCACGTTGCCAGGTGAAGACAGAAATTGTTCCCTCTCATTGTGCTTCATCAGATTAATCACTTGGGTTCCTCCACCGATGAAGATGATCTTGTAGCGAAAGAATATCTGAGGACAGTACTTTTGTATGATGGCTTCAATGAAACCAAGAAGAACTTCATCTTCTGTTAAGATATACTTATCCCATCCCGAGAATCCGAAAAGGCGCGCTTTGGCGTAGCTATAAGATTTTGGACTAATAGAAATCTGTCCTTGGCTTTCGTCAATATAAAAAAGTTCTCTCGCCTCAAGCTGTCGCATTAGGGCAAGCGAGTGGGTTGTAAATAGAATCTTGCGCTCATACCTGGCGCAGAAATCGCGTAGCCACGCAGTCAAGTTAGCCTGCGCTGCCGCATCGAGAGAAAGGTCAATCTCATCAATCACGATGAGTTGAGCTGACCCCTTGATAGTCCGATACAAGTTTATAAGAAAATACTCCCCAGAGCTCAGGTAGTCTTCACGGATGTAGGTGTGATCGTCCTTGACGATCGCGTAGTAACTCTTACCTTTGACGGTCACCTCTACCATGCTCGAGTAGCGTATCGAACCATATATTGCGGTGAGAAAGGCAATAAGCTCATCCGGGCGGCCATGACTGCCGAGTGCAATCGCCTTACGGATATCTAAGTCCGCCTCGCTAGCACTTTTGAAGTAATTGAAGCGATTGCCGTGGGGCATCGGCAGCTCGGCTGAAATGAGGCCGCGCAGCTCGAACGGAATTACCTCCCTGCAGTTCAGTGATCGAATCTTCTCGTCATACGAAAACACTAACTTGGTTCCGTCTACGATGTAGGTGATTCGACTATTGAATGAGAACGCATAGGGTGTTGCTGTCTTAATAAAAGTATCGGCGCTCGAGAGGTTGCGCAACGCACGAACCAAAGTAGTTTTACCGGTTCCGTTTCGTCCTACCAAACAAATCAGTCCGGGAGCAGAGAGATCCAGTTCTAGCGTAAGGCTCATAACGTGCTGGATGAACTCGAGGTGGACTCGAAGACTGTTCATTGGGCGGATCTATGCAAGAAGCTATCAATGACTGTTGTCCCGAACTTGGCCCTAAGCTTTTCCAAGTAGCGAGGATCAGTTGCATATACGTAACTGATCAAGCCGCTTAGCCTTTGCAGCCCTTCCTCCATTCCCTCGCTTCGTTCTTCCTCGAAAATTTTCGCCAACCGCGATCGATCGCTTACATAGAAGTGAAGCCAAGACTCGACCCTGTTCCTAACGTCGCGATCAATAGCGATAGTGCCATTAGGCAAAATGACAAGGCCTAGCAGCTTCACTTTTCTTCCGATAGTCGTAAATTTGCTTTTGCTGGAATTGAGCGCGAACTCATCTCCCAACTCAGTTGAAAGACAACTTTTGATCACGTCACTAGCAGCTTCAATAGCCGAGCGATCATCTGCTGAAATAATGATGTCATCAGCATAGCGCGTGTATATCCATTGTCGCTCTCTACTTATAGACGCGAGTCGTTCGTCGAATCCGAGCAGGCAAGCGTTGCTTAGGATGGGGGATGTTGAGTAGCCAATTGGCAGTTTGCCGTTGATTGTGAGCAGGTCCAGAAGATGGTCAATATGCTCGGCCAAGTCAGAGATGGGGGTTACGGCCCTCTCAAGAGCTGATCGGACTAGGCCAGAGGTAATGCTATCGAAGAACCGTTCCAGATCTGTTCGGTAGAAAGCTCTGCTGCGTGAGTGGGGCATAACAGCTTGCAGAAGGGTTGCCCCCTTGCGATAAGCAAACGACACAGATTGATTAACTGGAAGAAACTCAAGCAGAAACCCGTTGAGGAACGAGTGAAAGTCCTTCAGCTTTTTAGAAGGCTTATAGATGGTTCTGTTGTTCCACTGCACGGAAGTATAGTGTTCCCTAGGGTTTAACTCAGAGAACTCTTCGAACCTATACTTCCCGTGATACATGGCATCGAACAACTGATGCAGCGGTCGTGGAGTCATCGATCACTCACCTTGGGCATCCCTTCACAACTAAAGCTGAGGCGTGCCTGACTGCAGCCCGTTGGCATTTACGAAATACCCGGCCGAACATAGCACAAGCCTTCGACCGGGCACGCGTAAGTTGATAAAACGCCCTAGGTACCAGACATTAGACTGGAGCTACTCCTAGTCGCTGGTATGGAAAAACTGTAGCACAGCTCCGTTTCGATAGACAAGCAAATAGGGTGCTGACACTAGATCCGGGGCATTCGACGGAGAGCCTAGACTTCGGCCAGTAGAGGCTCAGCGCTGTGGGTACCAGTTCACCGGCCGCTCATGGCCGGACAGCGACCAGTTGGGTGGCCGCACTGTCCGAGATTAAGTAAACATCACACTTCTGTCTGCTCTGCCATTTCAAGGGCGTCATCGACCTCGATGCCAAGGTATCGCACCGTGCTTTCGAGCTTGGTGTGACCGAGGAGCAATTGAACTGCCCTCAGGTTTTTTGTGCGACGGTAAATTAAAGATGCCTTTGTTCTTCGCATTGTGTGCGTTCCGTATGCTGTCGGATCTAAACCAATGGCGACCACCCAAGCATCGACTATCCGAGCGTATTGCCTGGTCGATAAGTGCAAAGATGCGTGGATCCGGCTTGAGAAAATGAAATCATCAGCGCGCAGTTGTTTGTAGCGTATCCATCTCACCAACGATTCGCGTGTTTGCTGAGTGATTTCAAATTGCACAGGGCGTTGGGTTTTTTGCTGCATAACAATCGCACGAGGTGCCACATGCTCCCCGTGTGCGATGTCTCGGACTCGTAGTTTCACCAAGTCGCAGGCCCGTAGCTTGCTGTCAATGGCGAGATTGAAAAGAGCAAGATTACGGAGATCGTTCGACAGTTGTAGTCGGACACGGATAGCCCATATGTCCTTGAGCTTTAACGGTGCTTTTTGCCCAACGAGCTTGCCCTTGTTCCATGGCTCGTGCGTTAAGGCAGTATGCACATTCGGTTTCATGAGGAGCTCCTTTTTATAGGGAAAGGAGTTTTAGTGTGCTGCCAATGACTCAAATTCCATAGGCTGTCGAGTGAGAACATGATCAAACGCTACCGACCCTTTGTCGACGTTGTGCCAGCCCCTAAGGCGCCGTTGCCCGAACACTCAAATCTTTACTTCGATTCTCGGAAGCCGCCACTCGGCTCCCGCTACTGGGGGCTGTCAATCTGCTGACGCACGAGTTCCGCCATCGCGTTTGATTGGGAGTCCTGCTCAGCCATTAATCCATCAACCGTCCCGTGTCTGTCGACGAGCGCTTCATCCTGACTGACCTTGAGTCGCCCTTCCAGTCGATCAATGCGAATTTCAATACCGACAATAGCGCGCAGTAGCTTTTCGACATAGTCCGTCGGAGCATCTTTCACGCTCCACGGAGTCGGCCGTGACGACTCCTGGGCATCAGTCAATTGATGCAGCATGCTCAGAATCCACTCGCCGTCTTCAACAGCCCTCGCATTTCCATGGGCATGAACCGTGACGTAATTCCAGGTGGGAACGACCTTGCCATGTCCCTCCTTGCCGGGATACCACGACGGCGTTATATAGGCTTGAGGCCCCAAAAACATGACGACTGACGGGGCACCTGCAAGAAGTAGTCGCCAAACCGGATTGACTCTCGACACGTGCCCGATCAAGCGACCGCTTTCCCCGTACGTTCGGTCAAGAACAAACGGTATGTGGTTAGCCACGAGACCGTCGCCCGTCTGGCAGGCCCATCCACCTAGTGGATATTGGTCGATATGGGCATGCATCTGGGCCAGATCGTTTAAGGCGTGATATTTCGGCCGGTACATGTTTTCTCCTTCAATTGCTCACGACGTGGCTGAGTAGCAAGGCCGCCAATACCCACATGGTCACGCCAATGATGCCATCTAGCACTTGCCAGGACCTCGGCTTGGCGAATAATGGCGCCAACCAGCGGGCACCCAAGCCCAATGCGCTGAACCACGCCAAGCTCGCCGAACTAGCACCGGCAACAAACCATCCCCTGAGAGAAGATGGTTGCTGCGCACCGATGCTCCCGACCAGCAAGACGGTATCCAAATAAACGTGTGGATTGAGCAGCGTAAAGGCAGCCGCCTGTGCCACCGCAGCGCCTCGGCTAAGTCCATCGCTTCTCGCATCGGCGCGCAATTCTGCTTTTTGTCGCATGCGCTGTAGTGCTTGCCATCCATACCAACCAAGAAACACGGCGCCAGATAACGCCATGGCCTTCGCCAAATCGGGTCGATCGCCAATAACCTGGGCCAAGCCAAAGACCCCTGCGCCAATCAATAAGGCATCCGCCAAAGCGCAGAACAGCACAATCAACCCGACGTGCTCTTGCCGTAACCCTTGACGCAGGACGAATGCGTTTTGCGCGCCAATAGCGACAATCAAACCGAGGCTGAGTACAAGACCTTGAATAAATACTGCGACGGCCATCTTTATTGCTCCCCGATGCTTGATGTCAGACAGATTGCCTTCCGGATGCAATGAAGGCAAACTATCTTTACTGAACCAAGATTAGGAAATCTAAAGAGTGTTTGACTACGAATCGCTTTTTGCGCTCGCCGCCATCATTCGTGAGGGTAGCTTTGAGCGTGCAGCACGTACCCTGAACGTGACCCCATCCGCGGTGTCGCAGCGAATTCGCTTGCTGGAAGAGCGTGTCGGCACGCCCTTGGTCGTGAGAGGGCAGCCATGCCACGCGACAGAAATGGGTAGGCGACTTTGCCAGCACGTCGATCGCGTACGGTTGCTGGAAAGGGAATTACACGATGCGTTACCAACGCTTGCAACGGATGGTGACGCCCGAGTGGAAATGCCAATTGCGGTCAATGCTGACAGTCTGGCGACGTGGTTTGCGCCCGTGGCAGCAACGTTTGCTGCCGAGTCTCCTGTGCTGCTTAATGTGGCGCTTGATGATCAGGACCATACAGCAGAATGGTTGCGCAGTGGTGTCGTCATCGCTGCAGTGACGGGGTCATCGCGACCGCCTGCCGGGTGCAACAGTCGGGCACTGGGTGCCATGCGGTATCTGGCAGTTGCCAGCCCCGCCTACGTAGCTAGATATTTCTCTGCAGGCGTCGGCGCGGGTACGTTGGCACGCGCACCCAGTTTGGTCTTCAATACGAAGGACGAATTACAGGCGCGTTGGGCCTATCGGTTGTGCCATCGACATGTGGAATTGCCGCGACACACCTTTCCCTCTCCCCATGCATTTGTGACGGCCGCTTTAGCTGGCATGGGTTGGGGACTGCATCCGCAATCGCTCATCACTCCCTATCTTGCGGCTGGAGATCTGGTCGAGTTGGTTCCCGATTCTCACTTGGATGTGTCATTGTTTTGGCAGCACGCCAGAGCTTCATCGTCTCTTCTAGAAGGTTTGTCGAGGGTAGTGATTGATGCCGCGAAAGTGGCGCTGGTGCAGACGGGTTGATTGTGGCGCCAAATTCCATGGATTAATTTGCTTACCTTATTGCTGCCGTTCGGGATGCGCATATGGCTGAAATTAAGAGCGCGACGGCAGTGACGGCTATTGGCCGAAAGCTGCCGAGCGATGATTTAAACTACAGCACCTACCTCTGAATCGCTATGGTAATAAAGTGACGATTTCAGTTTGAAAGGCAAGCTTGGCCAGATCCGCCAACCTGGTCAAGCTTCTTCGCCCGTTTTCATTCCTCAATTATCCTCAGTTCGATTGCAGTGATATCTTGTTTCTCGGTCGGTTCTGGTGAAGTAGCCAGGAAAAGACTGTTCGTTAGGCGGGAGACAGTTTCAAGTAGTTGATTGAAAGCCAATCTTAGTAGGAAAATCTAACCAAAACCGGACGGATCGATTTGAGTGTCCGATTTAAGATTTCTAAGTTCTTGATCCGTTGATCGCTCAATCTAAGTTCTAATCGGATCCTACAGATGTTTATGGGTCTATTTGCTTTGATAGCTATTGTTGATGGGTCCTGATTTGTGATCAGACGGGCGGTTTTTCGAGGGCGATCGCTCTGCCTACGGACAATATCTACTTTTTGATCAGTCTCGCTTCGCTCGGATCATAGATGTAGTCGGTAATGCTTCCGTCCTTGATCCGCGAGACAGCCTCATCGATGACGAACAGCGGGACCAGGAACCATTCTTCGGGTTGCACCGGGTTGCCAAACCGATCGTTGATGGTGATGTTCAGGCGGGCTGGTGCAAACAGTCTGTGGAAGATGTTTTCCATCTTGGTGCGGTTGATGCCGGCCAACTTGTAGGTTGCGACCACCTCGACTTTGGCCAATAGATAAGTGGATTCGAGTTCGGCGTTGGCAATCCGTGTTTCCACCTTGCCACCGGTGACCCCGATCTTGTGAATCACGTCCCGGTGTTGGGCCACGTATGGGTGATCGGACCACGAACGCAGCACATAGATGGTTCCACTCTCCAGATCTCCTTCTTCCAGAGTGTCGCTGAACAAGGGACCCAGGTCAGGATCAGTGATCCGTCGCGATGTGTCATCTTTGTAGAGGGCGCGAGCCAGGGACAAGCGAAGCATGTTGCTTTCGGTGCCATTGGAGAAAATGACGCGCAAACGAGCGTCCTTCTTGCCCTGGGGTGAATCGAACTCTTCGCCTTGTTCAGCTACATAGGCGGTTTGTCCATCGAGAATGAACCAGTGGCCCACCTCAATCGTGGCGTACTGTCCGAAGGGCCGTGTGATCCGGATGCCCGACTTCAGATCCATTCGAACCTGTTCAAACAGGTCTTTGAATGACTCAAAATCCTCACATGCTTGTCGGGCTGCAACCTCTTCGGCGGCTCTTTTTTCTGCGCTGGTTCGAACATGGCGCATGACCGTGATGTCAGTGGTGTCCGCAGCGTCTACGAGCTCGGCTGCCAGACTGTCCAGATCCAGCGGCGCATCCATTGTGGGCTCAATGGATGCTTTCACGACATCGAGCAATCCCTGATGATCCAGGGGCTCCAGTAACGCCCGGCAGTCCGGCAGCGCACGCAGTCGATCCAGGCGCACGGCGTACAGGCGCTCGAAAATGTCCCGTCCTTCCCCGTGCAGTGGAGGACGTCCATGTTTCTCAAAAAAACGCTGAATGTCTTCGAAGCCTGCGATGATTCGTTCTTCCCGGGCAGATCGTCCGGCTTTCTTTTCCTTCGGTGCAAATTCGGACAGTTCTTCAGCCAACGCATCGAGGTCGTGATCACTCATATCGCCCCTCTGCCTTGAAACGCATGAAGACTGTGGCACCTTCTGCCATCCGTTTCTCCCATGGGTCCTGGGCGTCGAGCGCTGGGATACGGCCTCGTTCCCGTTTGAATTGAACAGCACGGATGGCCAACTCCCGCGCCTCCTCCGGCGTCAGCGTTGTTCGTTTGGCGGAAATGGCAGCAGCAACCTGTTTCAAGCTCTCTTCACTCATGGTCTTTGAAAGAATGGCGTAGGCCTCACCAAATGGGTTGATCCGATCGATCAGGTCAATGTCCAGGTCACGCACATCCATGGCAAATCGGCGCACCCCATCGAGTAGTGCGGTGTTGGGCGACCCGTCACGTTCGCCATCGTTCACGAGGCCTTTGGCTTGTTGGGTGAGGTTCAGTGCTGCGACGGCGTGCTGACGCACGGCTTCCTGGTCAGTGGGATCAAGATCAGGGTACTTGTCCTTGATGATTTTTCCCAGCCGAACCTGGGTTAGTTCCTCAGGCACCAGATCCTCATCAAACAGGCCCCGCTCGATGTTGGTCTTGTCCTGAACAAAGGCGGCAATCACCTCATTCAGATCCTCTTTGCAGATGCGCTCGGCTTCCTTGCTTTTGGGCTCGGCAAGTCCAGTGATTTCGATCTGGTACACACCAGTGGCTTCATTGACACCAACATTGCAACGGTTCGGATCATATCCGTTTTCGCCGTAATCAAAACCCAGTGTCGGGACACTCTCGGCGTTCTTGGGTTTGAACTCGAATCGGGGTGCCAGCACCTGTTCCATCAACAAGCTGGCAGCGATGGCTTTCAACGTGTCGTTGACGGCTTCGGTTACCGCTTCCTCCGTGGCTGCCGGCTCGGCAATCAGGTTGGTGAAACGGGCGTGGGTCTTTCCCGGTGCGTCACGGGTTGCGCGGCCAATGATCTGCACGATCTCAGTCAGGCTCGCGCGGTAGCCTACCGTCAGTGCATGCTCACACCAGATCCAGTCAAAGCCTTCTTTGGCCATGCCCAGCGCAATGATGATGTCGACATGATCCCGATTGTTCTTCTGTTTCGGGTCTTTCAGTGCGGCGGAAACCCGGTCCCGTTTGGAAGAGTCGTCATCGACCAGATCCGCGATGCGCAAGATCCTTCCGTCCGGGCACTTCACGAGCTGGAATCCTGTGGCGGGATCGATGCCCTGCCACTCACCCAAGGCCTCAATGATGTGTTCCACCTCGCGCATCTTGTCTTTCGTGCTCTCACGCGAGTTGACGTTGGGGATGTGCAGGATGGTTTTTTCGGATGGATCGAGGACATTGAGAATGTCATCGACATACGAGCCGCTGTAAAAGAAGTAGCCGATGTCCAGGTGCTTGAGGTGTTCGTAACCGTTTAACTGCTCGTAGTACGTGTAGGTGACAGTATCGAACTTTGATTCGTCAGTCGGGGCCATTACCGCCTCGGCGTCACCGCGGAAATATGAGCCAGTCATGGCAACAATGTGAACCTTGTCGCGTTCGATGAATTGTCCGAGGTGGGCGCCAAGCTTGTTATCCGGGTTGGCCGACACATGATGGAATTCGTCCACCGCGATCAGCCGAGCATCAAAGGCTTCCACGCCATAGGCATCCACGGCAAAACGAAAGGTGGCGTGCGTACAGACCAACACCTGGTCATCACTTTCGAGAAACGTGCCCAGGGAGCGGACCTTGCCACCGCCGTCATTGCCGGGCGCATTGCACAGGTTCCACTTTGGCTCCACATGCCAGTCAGCCCAGAAACCAAAATCTGATAGAGGTTCGTCATTGAAGCTGGCACCGATGGACTTTTCTGGGACGACGATGATGGCTTGCCTGAGACCCTGGTTCTGAAGCTTGTCGAGCGCGATGAACATGAGCGCACGGCTCTTGCCCGATGCCGGTGGCGACTTGATGAGAAGGTACTGTTCACCCCGCTTTTCATAAGCGCGCTCCTGCATGGGTCGCATACCAAACTCGTTGGACTTGGTTGATGCGCCATTGCGCGCATAGGTGACAGATACGGAGGGTACGGATTTCATTTTTTCGCTCATGTGGATTTACTCCATGGCACTTTTTCTGATTCGCCGACGTACTTGGCGGTCAACCGATTGGTGTACGTGTCGTCATACCCACATAACGCCAGCACAGATAGCTCCAAGTACCACAGGCTTAATTTCCATGCGTCAAATATGCATGCACGGATCCGCTTCTTGCTGACAGGGTGAACAAGCTCATTGCGGATTTCAGTCAAGGCGTGAGGGGCATCCTCCCACTTGAGTTGAGAAGCCGACCCTTTAATGCTTGGCGTTGCATCACCAATCGAGACAGGGATGTCCAAGCTTGAAAATAATAGTCGTAGCTGGTCTGACGCTTTTAATCGGTTGAGCCCTTCCGGCGATATCATCTTCTTGTCTACGACCAGGTGTTGATAGGCCAGGCGCTCAAACGCAGCTTGTGCAAGGATGATGGCTGAATCGATACCAAGCGACCCACCGCTCGTGTTGGCCTGTAGATACCAATAGATTGCTGACCGTAGACATTTCATCCATTCCTCTGACTGTTGCCAGCGCGTCGCGAACAGAGGGAACAGGATTTCAGCCTGACTGCCTTGGTGTGGGTTGAACCATGAATAAGGTGGTTTGCCAATATGCGGTGAAGCGAAGGTCTCCCAAGTTCGATTTCCTGTCTGATCGAACCCAACCTCACATACAGTCCAATACCGGCTACCTTTGATGAACGAAAGGAAATTGGAGAGCAGAAAGCTGACTTCACGTGCGTCATCACCTGAAAAGAGAGCTCTGTCTTTGCGCTCCACCTTTGCTACATGTGTCAGGAAACACCCATCCTCATTTCTGATTCTTTCCCATGCTTGATAGGTGGCATGGTTTGGCAATGATTGGATGGAAATTCGCCATTCATCTGATTCCAGAACCAGGATCTGGCATCCAGAAGGCGCAGCGGCTTGATGTTGTCCTCCTCTGAATTCAGGGAAATTGAAAAGATGCAGAATTGCAGAAACTGATGTTTTGGACTGCATGTCAGACAGCATGACAGGCTCAGATTTTGGATGCCAATCAAGCTCTATGATTCCGGATCCAGAGTTTGATTTGAATGGTCCATAGAATCCCTCTATCTCATGACCATTGAATGAAAGTGACGTTCTGAACTGATCTGGAAATAGAAAATGAAATGCTGCTCTAGTTGAGGCTTGGGACTTTGCGTTAAAGATCAGTCGTTGGCGTGGTTGAAATCTCAGCAGTAGGTCAGCCGTCCCCGCAAACTTTTCGTTGTCCAATCCAATTTCCGCTTGCCCTCGCATCAGAACGACCGTTTCCGGTGCAGAAGAGAAATCGTATGCAGGCATGAGAGGATCTGGTCGACTCATGCGTTCCTCCGCGAGCTAGTTTTTCTTGGTGTTACTTTTCCCGTGGTCGCCGTCGTCTTGGTGTAGAGGTCAAAGAGCTTCTCCAACCGTTCGGTATCGTTTTTGAAGCGTCGGCCGATGTAGATCCGTTCCAGAACTTCGTCATTGCGCTCATGCGAAGCGCGAAGATCGGCAGGCATTTTCTCGGGGTCGTACAGGTCAGCGATCGTCGCCGGGAAGTGATGCTCTCGGGCCAGCAGAATGTCTTCAGCGCAGCGCGTGAGATCAGCCTTGTTTTTCTCGGTGAGGGTGGGGACTGGGAACGTGTTCCAGCCAAGGGTGTTGGAGTAACGAAAGTCAGTTTTCATCTTGCCGCAGACTGTGGCAACCCAGACCAGGTGCAGGCGACTGGCGACGAGTGCCATGTTCCAGAGGGGAGCCTCGAACATAGCAAAAGCTTCGCTGGTTATGGTGCTGTTTGAGTCAATCAAACCACAAGGTAAGTATGGTCGACCTTCGGATGAGGTCCGCGGGGTTACGATTGTCCATTTGGTTCCTATACGCATTTCTCTCATCTGGTGAGAACGCTGAGCCATCTCATTGGCCCCCTTGTCCCTGCTCTCCAGTCGCATGGAACGAACGCCTTCGATTCTCTTGTGAATGGTTGGAATGGATTGAGCTTCGTTTAGGTGCTGATCATCAATCCAGAGACAGTAACGTTCCAGCCCCCGGATGAACTCTGCTGATCCATAAATGCGACGAATGAATCGGCGTTCTTGTGCTTTGGTTAAGCCCAATGCGTCAGCCTCCGATGCTGACAAAAGCAGATGCCCACCATCTACAGGCTTGTTTCCGAAACTCATCTCAGACTGTTCCGAAAGCGGCTTTGAAGCTTTCTCGACAATGGTGTTCGATCCTGAAACCAAGTAAGCATTGATGTTGTCGACCTCTTTGAGAATCATCCCATCGAACTTGTCTTCGAGGTCCGGGGTATATAGCTTTCGCAACGCAGGCGGGGATGCTGAAAGACCGACAATCACCACCGTTACTCCAGCATTGTGGCTGGCCAGATTGGCCCATTTGAAGGACGTATGGGCAAAGTGAATCCGACTGCCTGTGCTGAAAATAAGTGGCCACAGTACGGGAACTTGCTGCCCCTGGCAGATGGAATTGGTCGATACAAAGGCAGCGCTTGCAATGTTGCGTGCACAGTAATCAGCTGCCTTCATGAACCAACCAGCTACGTAGTCCAATGATTTCCAGCTCTTGCAACGATGCGCAAAGACTCCTTGTAGGTCAGCCTTTTGGTACGAGTCTTGCCACGTGGATCCAAGATACGGCGGATTGCCGCAGATGTAGACTTCTCCACCCTCGTTGCTGAAATTGATTTCGGTTTGATCAAGCGGAGTTTGAAACAGATCGTCAGAGATCAGTCTGACCGTATTGTTCTCTGATGGGCATACTTTTTCCCAGTCGAGTCGCAGTGCATTGCCGCAGACGATCCAGTTTTCGTTGCGTAAAGGCAGGAACTCAGCGAGGGCCAGTTTTTGTCCTCGGTATAAAACATCGCTCTGGTACTCTGCGATGATCAGGGCCAGGCGTGCAATCTCTGAAGGGAAATCGCGTAGCTCAATGCCACGAAAATTGGTCAAAGGAATGTCTGATGCTCGATCGCGCTCCCCACGCCGAAGGTTGATCTCGGCTTCGATGGCACGCATTTCTTTGTAGGCGATGACCAGAAAATTTCCTGAACCACACGCCGGGTCAAAGACCCTGATCCTGGCGATGCGCTTGCGCAAATTCAGCAAGGTTCTCTGGTTGTCACCGGCTTCTTCCAGCCTGGAGCGAAGATCATCCAGGAACAACGGGTTCAGGACCTTCAGAATATTGGGGACACTGGTGTAGTGCATCCCCAGCTCACCACGTTCATCGTCCTCGGCAATCGCCTGGATCATCGAGCCGAAGATGTCCGGGTTGATTCTGGTCCAGTCCAAACCGCCGACGTGCAGCAGGTAGGATCGGGCGATCTTGCTGAATCGTGGCACTTCGTCAGCGCCGGAAAACAAGCGTCCATTGACGTAGGGAAATTCTTCTGCCCAGCGGGGAATGTTGGCCGCCGTGCGCTCTTCGCGCTTGGTGTTCATCGAACGGAAAAGTGTTGCGATGACCTCGTGCGTATTGGATGAGTCTCTGGTGCTCATCTGGGTGATGGTTTCGGTAAAACGCCCCTTGCCGATGAAGATATCCGTGTCTTCCGCGAAGAAGCAGAAGATCAGCCGCGCCATGAAGATGTTCATGTCGTGTCGACGTTCGGCTGTGCTCCATTCAGGATTGTCTTTTAGCAATTGAACATAAAGTCGGTTCAGTCGACTGGTTGCACGGATATCAAAGGCGTTTTCGCTGATCTGGCGAACGGTACTGATACCCGCGAGCGGCAAGAAGAAACCGAAATGGTCTGGAAAATCCTTGAAGGCACAGGCCACCGTCTCGCCGCTGGTCAGGTCCTCTGCCTCAAAGTCCACGCCATCGGTGGCCAGGACGAACTTCGCTTTGGCCCTGACTGTGGCTGGACTGGATTTCAGCGCGGTGAGTGTCTGTGTCACCTGCCCTGCATCGCAAGTCAGGATGTGGATATTGCTGGTCTGTAAAACACCACCAAGGTCGGATTTGTTCGTTGTGCCGACTTGGAGGCGTTTGATCGTCGTCGCTTTGTTGCCGAAGGCCTCGAGGAATGCATAGGGGAACACTGCTGGATCAAATGGCTGCTCCGCAAGGTCTGTGATGGCTTGTTCGATTTCAACCGCGTTCATCTGGCATCTTGCCCGTCGAAAAAATTTGTTCGTGTTGGAGGATCAGGTTGGCTACACAGCAAAACGAGGCGCTTTCTTGCAGATCGTAGTCATGCTTATTAATAGGAACTTACCACTAACCTGACGTTGCTCAAATTGCTGCAAGATTGCGCGATCCTCCTTGTCTGCCGTGGCCGGGAGTGGTGTCGTGACCACGACCAGCTGGTCGGAAGATTCAGTACGACCCAACATCCGGCTTTCCTAGTCCGCCGTCCAGCCTGCATCATCGTTGTTGCGATAATCCATCGAGACGATCGGTTTTGGTGTCATCAATCGCAGGTTACAGGTCACAGCTCTCTTTTCAAACATCTCACGACTGATGTGCTGTCGCAACTGCACCGGATTTGATGGCAACTTCGTCCGGCATCGGCATGTTCAGTCTCTTTGGTTTCTTTGGCAGGAGCGATGTTCCAGCAGATGTCATTGTCCGGTTCTGCTGATGGATCGAGTGTTGTTTGCAAGTTGCTGACGGGTTGTTCTCAGGTCTTTGCGATCAAAGTCCTGTTAGCCAAGGATGAATCTGCTGATGGCACACCAGTTGCAGGCAGCTGTGTGGCTCTCGTTTAAAGGCTCCCCTGTCGAGAAAGAAGTGCGATGAGTGCAGTCGCAACTGATATGCGGGTGTATGCCCGGCGTAGACGAGCGACAGTCCAGGGTGCCATGGCTTTCGGCTCACCAGAAGCCGGCCGGCCGGAGAATCAACCGCTTGGGCCTGACCAGGCTTGGCCGCTTTGAATACCCGTCTTCCCCACACCATGGCATCGTGCATAGTACCCAGAACATCCTCGGGGCACGAATCGAGCTCAGCATCGGTCAGGATCCTGTCGGGTACGGGTTTCTCGTGGATACTCTGTTGTGCAAAAAAGCGGGTGTTCAGCTCCGGGTCGCCTGTCAGCAGCTCTGAGTGCACCACGTGGTACCTGTCCGAACCTTCTCCCACGCTGATGACAAAGGGCAGGGCGGCAACCAGGGGTAAGAGTTGGTAGTGCAGCTCTGTCTGCCCTATATCATCGAGCCTCTCTACCCAGTTGCCGCCGTTTTTGAGAAACAGGTCGTCGTTCTGCAAGAGCGGGCAGGACCTCAGAGCAGGGTAGGCGTAATTGAGCAGCATGATTTCATGGTTGCCAAGAACCGCATGAAACCAGGGTTGTTTGAGCAGGCGCAGGCACGCCAGGGAGTTCGGCCCTCGGTCAATCAGGTCACCTACACTGATGACGCGATCACAAGCAGGATCGAAACTGACCTTCTCCAACTCTACTTCAAACAAGTCGTAGCAGCCATGCATGTCGCCGACGATGAAATCGCGTCCGTTCGTATTGGAGGGCAAGCGCTTGTGAAGTGGCTGCATGGTTGAAGCAGGGGGTGTGTTGATCCGGCAGGTGTGCTGACGGGGAACAAGAATCTTTTGATCAGGTTACACCGCTTCGGTCAGATGCGGTACTGTTTGTCTAAGGGGTGAGTGGCTGCAAACGGCCAGGAGCAGCCGGTCACCACGCAGGCCTGGCCGACTGCTTCAGGCTGAACTGAGTCGCTCGCGAAAACCTATACAGAGGTCAGCTTCTCCTAGAACCCGTCTTTGACAAGACCGATGTCGTTTGCACTGCCTCGCTGCGTTTGCAAAAACTTAGGTTGGCCAAGGAATGGCATCGAGGTCTTGGCGAAGACTGCTACCGTAGGTCGGTTCAACCTGCGTGGCGAAGGCCGCTAAGCCGTACAAGACGTTACGCATGCCTGCCACGGAGATGAAACCGCGCTTGCTAGCATGTCGAGCGGGCCCAATTCCATCTTTTTTCAGGTAGTACAGATGCATACGCATCTTCTCCTTGAATTCCCTGGGTAGACGTGGAGAGGGCTCATCGACCAGCAGGCCAAGTACGATTTTTCTGGCGCGCGGCGGGACGATCTCGGTCTTGGCTACATTCGGCGAAAAGCCATACTTCCCAAGAATCCGATATACCGAACCTACGATTGCGGATGCTTTATCACGGGTGAATCCCGAGTCGCAAGTAGAAAAGACCAAATCGTCTGCGTACCGCGTGTAAGTCATCCCATCTATACGAGCGAGGTTGTCGAACTCGGCATCGGCTGCGCGCATGGCTAGGTTTGCAAGCATAGGACTCGTTGGCGCCCCCTGGGGTAGATGCCCTATCCTTCCCATTGAATGGTTGTACTTGCTAATCTTGTAGGCAACCCCTGCCTTTTTGCGTAACCACTGAGCATGACCACGCCTTGGCGTGTTATGCCCCAGACGGGTACACAGCCTAGCTAGTTCAAACGATACCAGCGCTTGATATCCGAGGTTCCGAAATGCCCTGTACGCCGCGATTTCGGAGACCGACTCGAAGAAATTCTGAACATCCACCTTGATGAGCCAACGAGCGCCACAGTGGGCTTCAGCCGCCTTCATGAGCGTGCAGCCGGGGGCAAACGCCTTACTCGTAGAGTGAACTGCTGCGGTTGCATGATTTAGAATATTGGTGACCAGCCACCGCTGAACCTTTAGCAATTGGGAGTCTGGTGCACAAATCGTACGAAACCGAGCGTTGCCGCTCGGACCAGGCCGCTTGTGAATCGTAAATACCCGATAAGGGTTCTCGATGCCCCGACCGATGACGGCGCGCAAATATCCATAGTCGCAATCCGTCAGATACGCGAGATGCCGCAGCGTCAGAACGGGTTGAAGCCTCGGATTGACGCGAAGGATGACCTTCGCAGTTTGCATCGCCGCAGCCAGAACATCAGGCGAGATCCCTTGGCTGTGACCCACGGCTTGGTAGTGTTGAGGGTGCCAGTTTTCCATCTACTTTGACCCCCAAGGGGGTGAGATCGCCCGTCGCTCACCGAAGTCACCGCCACGGTAAGAGTGACGGGCGACCTTGGCCGCAAGCAGACGCTATTCCATAGGAGCTGCAGTAGTCTGAGTCCGGTACCAAAAGGTATGGTTCCATGGCCGAAGCCACTTCTTCAACTAGACAAAAGAACCGGCGCTCTCAACGAGGTAGGATAATACGTTGGTTTGAGTGCTTGAACAATAGTGTCTGCGCGCTGCTTCCGTTGTATCCCAGTGCGACGAAGGTGCCTCATCTCGCCCAATCCGGCGTCCGTTATGACTCTACGTTTGCCTATCCAGCCAAGTCCCTCAAGCTCCAGACAGACCTGCTTGACCTCAGCAGTCGAAAGGCCCGTTTTGATGGCCAGGATGTCATCACCGCGATGAGCACGGGACAGGGCGGCCAGCACTAAGTAGCGTTTCTTTACCTCGACAGGAGCACCCCTTGCGGCCGGTGACTTGGCCAAAACAGTATTTCCAAGAGCTTCCAATCGAGCCGAAATTGTTTCAGGGCGGAGGCTCCGTCCAAACCCCGAGATCGGAAGCCCGGCAGTGACTCGTGATGGGAACAGCGGGATCCAGCCCTTGGCCTGCGTCGAAGTCTTGTGAAAGAGGCGTGGAGTGTTGTTGGGCGCTCCATGGGCAAATGCCAATAGAGCGCCAACGCCGCCATATCCCAGAGCAGGGTTGCCTTGGACTGGGCCTGAAGCGGAGCCAACCGGGTCGTATCTCTCGCATAGCCGTACGCAGGCGTCCGCCTTCGCACTTCCGAACGCGCTGAAGATTGTTGGGCATGGCTGAACGCACCCTGTAAAGGGCCTACACGGGTGGCAATTGATGCGGTCTTTCCCCTCTTGCGTCATCGCATAGGCAAGCACACCAAACTGCAGGAAGCGGTATGACTTCCAACTTCGGACCGACCGAACTTTCCAAGCGGCTGACAGGTAGTCATGCGCGCGTTTGCCAGACCCGACAAAGTCGGTTAGCACCCAAAACGCCCGGACTCGCTTTTTTCGAATTTCATCGGGCCCCGGGTGGTTTAGAAACCGCTTTGGATGAGCACGGCAGAGGTCCGTGATGAGTTGGGCAACAATACCCTCGCTGCCAACCTCCGGTTGGTATGCCTTCGTGGCTTTCACGGGGCAGGGCCGACGCCATACGCACGCTTGACTTTGGCTCTAGTCTCTTTAAATAGCCGATGTGGAACTCTAAGCCGATGCCTCATCTCTCGCTCGGCGTATAACGCGATGTGACCATCGACTGAATCCGCGTGGAGCATGACTTGGTCTCTCAGACCAGTCGCGAACTCGTCCCGCGAGACGAAGACAAAGCTGCCAAGCATTTCGGATGCGAGTGCCTGATCGCGAATTCCGAATTGCCGAACCCATGCCTTAGCGGCTTCTGATTCAAGAATCGTTGCTTTAGCTGGTACCTTTTCGTTGGCATTTGCTGTCATACATATCCCTCTACAGTGAACTGAGTAAATTCTCATCTCACGCTAGGCTCGTGTCCAAACCTTGGTTTTTGACGCCTCCAGCACATCTTTCAGTACAACTACGTGTCCTTGTTCCCGGCAGCGGACCGGGTTTAGTGACGGCTAGGCCAATGTCTGGCGGCTAGTGGATACCTTTAGGCAAACAACTTCAGGGACCACGTCCTATCCTACTCCATTCGTTCATCAGC
The DNA here is from genome assembly GCF_003058465.1 of Orrella marina. NCBI lineage: Bacteria > Pseudomonadati > Pseudomonadota > Betaproteobacteria > Burkholderiales > Alcaligenaceae > Orrella > Orrella marina. The sequence goes on from NZ_CP028901.1 coordinate 3,180,357, forward strand.
CATCGACTTGTCCGCTGTAGGTCGGTGATGAGTTCAGCCACAGCGGACCGCTCCGGCAGCTCAGCAGATACCGGTAGCCGAGACATGAACGACTGCTAAGGGTCGGTAGCGTTTGATCATGTTCTCACTCGACAGCCTATGGAATTTGAGTCATTGGCAGCACACTAAAACTCCTTTCCCTATAAAAAGGAGCTCCTCATGAAACCGAATGTGCATACTGCCTTAACGCACGAGCCATGGAACAAGGGCAAGCTCGTTGGGCAAAAAGCACCGTTAAAGCTCAAGGACATATGGGCTATCCGTGTCCGACTACAACTGTCGAACGATCTCCGTAATCTTGCTCTTTTCAATCTCGCCATTGACAGCAAGCTACGGGCCTGCGACTTGGTGAAACTACGAGTCCGAGACATCGCACACGGGGAGCATGTGGCACCTCGTGCGATTGTTATGCAGCAAAAAACCCAACGCCCTGTGCAATTTGAAATCACTGAGCAAACACGCGAATCGTTGGTGAGATGGATACGCTACAAACAACTGCGCGCTGATGATTTCATTTTCTCAAGCCGGATCCACGCATCTTTGCACTTATCGACCAGGCAATACGCTCGGATAGTCGATGCTTGGGTGGTCGCCATTGGTTTAGATCCGACAGCATACGGAACGCACACAATGCGAAGAACAAAGGCATCTTTAATTTACCGTCGCACAAAAAACCTGAGGGCAGTTCAATTGCTCCTCGGTCACACCAAGCTCGAAAGCACGGTGCGATACCTTGGCATCGAGGTCGATGACGCCCTTGAAATGGCAGAGCAGACAGAAGTGTGATGTTTACTTAATCTCGGACAGTGCGGCCACCCAACTGGTCGCTGTCCGACCCAAAGCGGACATCCATGCAAAATATTTATAAATATCATCGGATTGGAATCTGAAGCGCTGGGCGAACTACAAGAAGAAGATTGCGATGGTCTGCCGAGTGTCTGTGAAATTCAGGGCGATCCACACCTCCGTTGAATTGAGAGTACTAACTCATATACCAAGAAAGGTTCTTGCTTCAGCTGACAAAACCTTTAGGTCGAGTCCCAGGCCCTCTCGGTACAAATTCCTAAGTGCTTTTTTTTCTATATCCATTAGCTTGTCTGTCACTTCGGTTATGTTTGTGCAGACATCATAAGCTGCCAAATATCCGTTCCGCTTTGCATTTATGCTGGCTCCAAGGCTTTTCATGGTAATCCCTTGGCTAAGTAATTCTTTAATTGAGCCATATTTCAAAAGCTCTGCACGAATGCGTTCAAATTGACTATCCGATAGCCGCAGGACGCAACCTTTATCTTGTCCAGTAAGCTCTAAACCTAAAAATTCAGCAGGGCTATTTGGTTCATAAATCTCTGATTTAGAACCTGGGAATAGCTCTGGAATGGTCAAGCTTAAATTCTTAAATTCTGCCTTACAGAATTCTAGTAGCCCTCTACATTCCTCTTCACTATCCGCCATGAAAATCAGGTCATCTGCATAGCGAACGGCCTTCGCACCACTCAGTTTCGTTGCGCTGTCAAATGGGATAAGAAAAAGATTTGAAAGTAAGGGCGAAAGTGGCATTCCTTGCCGGATGCCTTTGCCTCTAACTATTCCTAATTTTTTTATTGCGTCTGCAGTACTCCTCTTGCCCCCTTGTATCTCGCAATCAAGTACTGCAAACAAAATTGGATGCAGTGTCTTTTCTTTTACGATTTTTGAGATTCGTTCGCGAAGAAGCTTGCGGTCAATATTATCGAAAAAGGAGGTGATATCAGTTTTGAAAATCCATGGATGATTGCGTCGAATTCTGCAAGCCTTATCAGCTGCATCTTTGACTGAACGTCCTGAAACAAATCCAAAGCTAACTGTATTGTCCAACTGGTTACGGTACTTATCAGACAAAAAATTTAATAGCGCCCGCTGGACGACTCTGTCGTCAACTGTAGGAACACAAATTACTCTGTCTTTTTTACCGTTTGGGCGGGGGATTCTGTATGGTTTTAGTTCTTGAAAATGGAAGTTTCCATTTCTCAAAGAGTTATTCAGTTTTCGCAAATTTCGTTGATAGTTATCGGCGTAGTCATTAAGACACGAGTCATCAACAGCTAGCGTTTTTCTTGAGGCTGGGGAAGCTTTTCGATAGATTTCTTCCCACGCATTGGTAAGCGCGGACAACGACAACACCCGCGTGAAAGCGTTAGTTGACATATTTAGGAACGCCGCTGGCGTTGTCCCCCTCGGACCAGCAGTAATAAGCTCCGTCGGCAGCATCGTTGCTGAGCGTCTCTTGCGAGTCGTCCCTGCAGCTGATTCCGCCGATGACGCACAAGCGATTGCTCGCCATTGCGCCATTTTGCCGCTTGGTAACGTGCAGCGCAACCTGCAGAGATGCCTGAGGGATGCGAATATTCACCGTAGCAGCCACTTCAATGCAAATGCGTCTCATTAAGCTCATACTTTCACCTTTTCCGACGTTGAAATTCAACAAAATCACGGCAAACGCGGTGGCGAAAACATGCACACCGCGAAATCGGGCGAAAAGCGAGATGCTGCAAATCGGCGTTTGTGGCTCACCCGCCTCCCCGCCTCCTGACCGCCCCACACGCTTGTTAGTCGCCTTCTCAACAACTCCGAGGGTAGAGGGCGACGTTCCCGCTCCGTCGGCAGCATCGTTGCTGAGCGTCTCTTGCGAGTCGTCCCTGCAGCTGATTCCGCCGATGACGCACAAGCGATTGCTCGCCATTGCGCCATTAGGCCGCTTGGTAACGTGCAGCGCAACCTGCAGAGATGCCTGAGGGTGCTACCACTTGTTAAGTATAACTGGTTACGTTTAAAAAGCTACATTTGGTAAAAATTCAATGAAATTCAATGAAATTCACTAAATGTGGAAATTATTATCTCAACAAGAAGGGAACGAATCGCCCAGTTGTACTTGCCACATCAGAACCCATAGATTTATAGCCAAATATAAATTTTGAAGAATGTCCGCTTCTGGCCGGTAATTGCCTAAAGCGTCTTTCTTTTTTGACCTGACGGAGTATCAATCACAGGGTTGGATCGAATGGTCAGCCGTTCATCTACATTCAGTAAAGCGGCCAAGAACTGCTCGTCATCGAACAACATTCGAACGCCTTTTTGCAAGGCTCGGTCAAGAGCCAGTTTGGCGTTAGAGCCAGTTGCCAACTGAATATTTTCTTCGATCCCTTGAACGATCAGATTACGAGAATAGAGAATCGTCCCGGGATCACTCTGAGCGTGAACTGACATGGTCAGATCTGCTACGGCGTCGCCGGCCCAAAAGCCCGACTTAAAGTCGTTCCAGAAACGGGTAATGTCAACACTCAAGAGTACACGAGGCATTTTGTCGCTAATGGAGAATCCTCGGGCAATGAGTTCCTGCTCTACAGCGCGGCGCAATGTGATGGCCACATCTTCCTTAGGGAGGATCTTACCGAGCTCCATGCCGAAACCGTTCTTCTTCGCGCTGACCTGTGGTTTTTCCATTCTGCTGTCATTAACCTGTACGAAGACCGCCTTACCTTCCGCCTCTTGAATGACTTGAGCATCCTCCGTTGGAACGTAGATCAAGTCGATCTGTTCAGTGGTTAAGGCGCAGCCTGAGAGGCCAACCGCCGCGAGGAACACTACTATGGGAGCAAAAGATTTTCGCATTATTTGTCTCGCATTAATTATAAAAGTGACTCAATGCTGCCAAATCTTTTTGGATAATACACTTTGGACTTGTCGGTACGCGTGCGGGTTTAGGGCGGTACACAACAAGGCACGTGATGTTTCTGTTCAATATATTGAGCTACGGTGCTAAGAGCGGCCTGCCAGCGCCGCCACGCCGTCTTGTGAAACCGCTCGCAAATGCCGTTTTGAATCACACCGAGAACCGAGGAGACGGTTTGGTTAGAGTGAAATCAGTCTCTCAACCGGTTCGGCAAGTTGCTGAAAGTAGTGTATTTCTGCTTCAGCAGGTGGGACGTCATCGATGGATTCGAGCAAGCGCTAGTGGTTGAACCAAGACACCCATTCTAGGGTAACTAGTTCAACCGCCGCTTCAGTCTTCCAGCGGCGTTATCTACGCTGCATCGCACACATGGGTATTCTTGTTGACAAGCATCGTACCTTACAACAGCTTGAGTCCTTTCTATGGGACTCGATGGTGACCTCCAGTGAACGTCTGCTTCTGGCCGAAAGCTGTCATTGATCAATCAATATAAAGATTAGCTCAGGTACAAGCGCTCAATCTACCTTTTCGCTGGCAATATCCGTCAATGTTATGCTGACAAAACCACCGGAATTAATTGTCCGGAACGGTTTTGGCCCTGCGAAAACAGCCTCTCATTGATGGATCCAAGCCTACCGCCCCCGCCTGTCTATGTTCACAAAGCGAATGCCGTAGAGCAGGCAAGGCTGGTGTTCGAGGCATATCGCTGGCCAGGTGGAAAGCCCGTCTGCCCGGTTTGCAATCCAAACCGCGGTCCAGGCGATCCAAGATATCCAATCTACAAGCAGACCCGAAATGGTGTCGCGGGGTATTACCGCTGCACGGCACCCCACCCCCACCCCTCGGGGGAATCAAAGCCACTTGTTTTCACGGTTCGAACGGGCACGATTATGTCGCGTTCGCATATTCCGCTGGACAAGTGGTTGTTCTGCATGCCCTGGCTTGCAGAGTTGCGATCGCTGCACTGGTTTCCGCCAGCGACTTTGCTTGCTGAAAACATTGGCGTCAATCGTAAGACCGCCGCATCCTTTTTGAGGGATTGGGCTTCATTGCGGTTTGGAGCGTTGCGCGAGGACTCGGCCAATGCTTTTCTGCTTCAGATGATCGAAGACTTCAAGAAACAGAACAAGTTGTCGTCCCAATAAATCAGGCGTAAGATGATTTTTGCAAGTTAAATGGTCAGTTCGCTCGTTTGCGTAGCCCCCCTATCTGTAAAGTTGAAAGAATGAGATGTTTATTGCGGACTGCAAGTGCTACGCAGTTGCCGATATCCACACACGAAAACACTGACTGGTGGCATCAGCCAAATAAAGTCGAATTTTTTTATTGATCTCAGCGAGTCTGAGCAGGGAGGGGTGCGTATGTCACAGACATAGCCAAGTAGAGGGGAGTTGCACAACGTCAGCCGCTTTTTGCAGAAAGTGGCTGACTTCAAAACTGTGTGCATCAGGCGTCGGAACCTGTGCATATAGTGCCTCGTTACGGCAATGCTGTCAAGCATTGGCCGGAGGATGATGTTTGCCTTCAGGCAAATGTCAGATGGCAACTCCCATGTTCGTTTTATTCATTTTTATCAAGAACATGGAGTCAGATATGGCACATAGTGCACACGCCATTTATACAAGGAATGAGCCGGCCCATCGGGTGGCCGCTCAGGGTTCAGCGATCGGTTCATCTGCGCAGGCACTCAGGCAGGGAGGCATTCGCTCATGAAACCCTCTGTTTCCAATACCAGCAGCCAGTATGGCACGCGTGGCCGTCGACACGGCTTTGACACCGGTGTGCGCAAGGTAGCACCCACATATGGCAAGGCCCGCTACCTCGTTCACAGCCTGAAGGCCAGCGGAATAATGAGTGTCGAGTCAGATTTCGAGCGGCTCGTCGCACATTTGCTGACGCTAGATCCGGCCGTACGGTCCTTTGCGCCACAACCTTTCACCGTCGATCTTATTGACCGTCGAATCCTGCGATCTCCAGAGCTGGTCAAGCAGGCGCGCCATCGCCATCGGGGACGGATTGGTCAGAAGTTCTACACACCTGACTTTCTGGCGAACTGGACGCTTGGCGGCAGCGCTGCCATCGAACTCAAACTCGAGGGATACGAGGGCAATGCCAATGATCAGATGCGTATCGCACGCGGGCGAGACGTGATCGAGGCAAGCGGCATGCAGTTTCTGCAGATTGTCTGGCCCAAGTCCAACCGCAATCCGATGAGGATCAATGTTCCTATGCTGGCCAAGGCCAAATCTCGCATCGACCTGTGGCCGGGTGATGACCTGATTGGCTCGGTCGCGAGAGCACTCGAACAAGGTGCTCGCACCGAGCACGATCTTTGCAATGCGATTTCGCTTGATCCGAACCTTGTGCCCATGTTGCTGGTCAGCGGGGTCCTGGCGGCAAACGTGCTCGAACGTCCGATCAACGGCGCTATGGCGGTGACTTCAGCCGACGGTGATCTTGCGCATCTCTCGCTTCTCAGAAAGGTGTCCCGATGAACAGAACCCTTAGAGTCAATGACGCCATCTGTCCGGCTGGTAGTGATCTGGTGCTCTACCAGGTTGTTGATCCTCACCCCCGTGGCGGCAGCATCAAGTTGTTCAATCTGGACAAACATCAGGAAGATTACATCGCTTGGGCTGACATCAATCAGGCCCTGGTAGACGGCACGCTGGTACTCAAGCGTAAAAATGCACCGCGTGTCAGCCCTGCTGAACAGGATGATCCGAAGTTTGCCGAGGAGCTTCGCACAGCAATGGAGCAAGTCAAAAGCATCAAAGCCATTCAGCGAAAGTTTAACGTCAGCTTCAGCAAAGCGTACGCGATCGCCACATCGGATTCCAGACACGCGGTCACGGATATCGCCTGGAAGTCTCGCGCGACGTTGAGTCGCTATCTCATCTCCGACCGAAACGGCGTGCCGTTGCTGCGTGGTTCAAAGAACAAAGGCAACCGCACGCCACGATATGGTCAGGCCGTTGTAGATCTTGTTGTGCAGTCGGCCCGAACGCTGTACTTGAGGGTTGGCTCACGGTGGGCGCTTTGTGATCTGGTTCACTACATCAATGACCAGGCGCGTCATCGCGGGCTGATCGGGTATGACCAGAAAATCAGTCAGCTATATATCAAAAAAACCATTCATACCCATGCCAGCGTGGATCCGGAGAAATCACGCATGGATGGCAAGCTGGTGGCCGCAGCCAAGTCAATCGGGGCGAACCGGGTCGTGGCGCGCATACCTTTTGAGCGGGTCGAGCAGGATGCCGTACACCTGCCGTTCAAAGCCATGACAAAACACGGCGTGGCTGAAACCATCTATCTGATACACGCGATTGATTGTTGTACCAGCATGCCGCTTGGCTGGCACCTGGTCATCGGCCATCCGAGCGAGTCTGACGGTTTGCGCTGTATCGAATCAACCCTGTTCCCAAAACCGCATGCCTTCGAACGTCTGGGGCTTGACCCTAAACACGACCGTTATGGCTCACCCCTGATGCTGGTCTTTGATAACGGCCCCGAGGCCAAAGGCGAGCGAATCAGCAATCTGACTCGGCTGGGCATTGACCCCATGCACTGCAAGTCTCACCACGCGCACGGCAAGCCTTTCATTGAGCGCTTGAACAAGTCTTTGAAAGAGGCCATTCAGGTTCTGCCCGGTTGCACGCGAATGGATCGAAAGGACGGCATGAGAGATCCGATAGCGCTGGGCGATGTGCTGATGACGGTTCAAGAGCTGGAGAGCTGGATTGTGCGCTGGTATTACGAGAGCTGGGCCAATACACCGCTCACAAGGCACCTTCGAATGGACTTCCTGGACGAAACAAACCTTGGCAGTACGCCGGCTGAACGCTGGAAGACGATTACCGAGGACCTGATGACGCCCATGCCGACATCTCCAAGCATAAAAGAATGGCGATCGGCGCTATACACGCACCATGAGAGAGTGCTCAACAGAAAGACTGGCGTCACGATCGAGGGCATCAACTATCGAGGTCCCAACCTCCCAATTTTGCTGTCAAGGTTGGGCGAGGAAAAGGTCAAGATACTGGTTGATCCAGATGATGTCCGGCAGGTTTATGTCAATGAAGGTGAGGACTGTCGGCTGGTCGCTTTGATTGGGGACTTTGTAAGCGACTCAACGCCGGCCTATTCGTTTAGTCAGATCAAGGAGGTGTTGCAGCGCGAGCGCGAACAAAAGCGCGACACCGAGCTGATGGTCGCGTTTCGCCGTGACATGCATGAAGCGTCCGTTACGGAAATAACCAGCAAGTCCCCGCGTGGCAGAAAGGCTCGAAGGGAGAAGGCGCGTGCCGTGGAGAGCGCAGTCAGGCACACCGCTGCAATCAAGCGAGCCGAGTCATCTGCGCCGGTGTCGGCATCAGGCACGCCGGCACAGCCCGCACAACTACAAACCGCGCGGGTAACTGATCCACAACCGCAGGAGGCCGACAGGAAAGAGCGCCCCTTGAGCGAGACTTTTAAAAGGCTACCGGTTATTAACCGCCACGATGGCAAGGAGATGAAATGAATACGGCAATGAAGCTGAAGAAGAAAATCGAATCGTGCGAGTTGCCGCATCCGCACTTTGCAGACTTGAACCGGGCCTTGCAGTTGCGCATTAGTGATGCATGTGATGGTGCTGAGTCTCGCATTGAATGGGTGGTTGGTCCGTCGCGCGCGGGTAAATCAATGATGATCCGAACATTGGCAAGGGCCAATCCGGAGATCAAGGTTGATGGGAAACGAAGGGTACCGGTGCTGGTGGTTCCAATTCCGCCCAATATCTCTCCGGTTCTGATGCCAGCAAGTGTATTGATGGCATTGCAGGTGCCGATTCCCCGTCTGGGTCTGACCTCCGGTGTCATGTTCAACCGGATGGTGGATCAGCTGCGCCTGGCGCAAACTCGCGTGATTATCTTTGAAGAAGCGAGTCACCTGGTTGAGGCAGGCGCGCGCGTTCCACCCCGGGCCGCCGGGGACTGGTTCAAGTCGACAGCAGATAACCTGAATCTGACGCTGATTCTGGTGGGCGTGCCACGATTGCAGAAGCTGTTCGAGAGTAACGAGCAGTTTCGCTTGCGTGCCTCGGCCAAACGGGAGCTTCGTCCATACGATATCCGGGATTTTTCTCAGAAAATGGCGTTTGGTGCCTGTGTTGGCACCTACGCGGACATGTTCGAACAAGACGGATGGCCGATTGATCTGAGCCTGGATGATCTTGTGGATCAGCTTTACTTGTTGTCCGGAGGGCTGGTCGGAGTGGTCAGTCGCTTCATGCAGGAGTTGGCTTCCCAGCTCAGAGGTCGTGCTCAAGGGCCGGTGACGTTCGAGGATTGCCGGATGGCTGCAGCCACGATCGAGAGTGCGGGCCATCTGGACTATCCAGCCTTTACTACGCAGAACGTTTCGAGCACGGCACTGGCCTCTGCCCATGGATGCGTGATGGAGAGCAACCTGATGTCGCTTCCACAAACCATCGAGGGAGGTCAATGAGATGAGTTTGATGAATACCTTCGCGCCCCGGGCGGATGAATCGGGTTTTGGCTATTACAGAAGGCTTGCTGCCGAGAACTCGCTCTGGGGGTGGAAAGAGCTTGCGGGCATGGTTGGCATACGCCGGGACCGCAGTGCGTTGATGGACAGTCCGACGCTCGTGTCTGATGTGCTGGGGATCGACTCATCATGGACGGCTACGGCGGTTGAGCGAGAGAAGCAGGTGCGATCCTGGCGCAGCCTTCGCCGCCTGACTGCCGATGCGTTTTGCCCTTCTTGTTTGAAGGAGTCTGCCTACATTCGCCAGTTCTGGGAGCATGGTTACGTGACATGCTGCCCGAGGCACAATGTTCGTCTGGTAGACCAGTGCGATGGTTGCAACAAGCCAATCGCTAAAAGTCGGGAGTATTTGGCCTACTGTCCTTGCGGCCACGATCTGACAGAGTCGCAAACATCCGTGCCCACCCAGGCCGAACGATGGCTGTCCACCTTGATACTGAGTAACGGCAGATCATCAAACGAGATGCTACCCCGTGTCAGAGCGGTATCGCTGACGAAACTGTGCACATTGATACGGGATCTTTGCCTGTTTATTGATCCGGATGTTCCCCCGAGCAGTCGCAAGGTGGGCACCGTAAGCCGGGTTTCTCCGGCTGTGGAACTGCTGGCCCCGCTTGATGAGCTGCTAAGTGACTGGCCGTTCAGGTTTGAGGATCATGTGTCGGCGCGCGTGCGTGCTGGCAAGCAGAATGCGAGAACAATCAACTCGCTGCTTGGCGCGTGGTACATCCAGTTGAGAAAGTTGAGTCTGGGTAGTGATCTGGAGCAGTTCCTGACGGTCGTAATACGGATTGCGACGCGTGACTTTGAAGGTATCCGCAGTTTGGACTCGGCGGCCCAGCTTGTCGAAGATCAGGTCGAGCACTTGCGTTTGTCTGCTGCTGCAAAGCTGATTGGCGTCACTCAGGCCGTGTTGCACAACGCTGTGATGAAGAACATTTGCCAATATCGGTCTCGCCTTCTTGGCACGCGCGGTGTGACCTATGAGATCCCATTGACCGAAACGCAGCGGATTGCCCAGGAGCGGGCAAGGTGGATCACCAGAAAAGATGCGATGGTGCGAGCGGGCGTGGGGGAGGTTGTGTTGCAGAGCATGATCAGTGCTGAAGTCATTAACAGCGACATCCAGTGGCGCATTGACATCATGAAGGCTGGCGAGATAGAGGCGCAATCGATTGATGATCTGCATGCGACATTGATTGCGAACCTGAAGCCAGCACAGACCCAGGAAGGAAAGGAGATCATTCTTTGGTCAGAGATTGTGAGTCGTCGCTGGGGCAGCAACTCAGCTATCCAGAATACGATGCAAGCGGCAAAAAAGGGCGAGCTTGTACCTGTCGTACGAGGCCCCACGCTCGGAAAGATGGGGTTCCTGAAGTCAGACATTACCCGGTACTTCGGGATTCCGGCTTTGGAGGCCGGCATGTCGGTGACGAACCTGGAAAAGATCACGAGCTGGAAGGCCGAAACCATCATGCACTGGATCCGGGAGGGGTTCTTGCAGTGCGAGGAGGTGAACCTGCCCGGGCAACAAAGATATGTGATTCGACCAGAGCATTTGCTGTCGTTCGGAAGGAACTACATCACGCTATCTGATCTTGGAAAGATCATGGGGACCAAGTCGTCAGCGGCGGCTCGCAACTTCAAGGGCAAGGTGGAGCTCGTTGGTTCCTTACCGCTTCCCAACGGACAGCGCCGGGGAGGTCTGGTTCGAATCGCGGACCTGGCGCGATTGGCCCGTAGCGCATGCGCGGATAAAGAGACGGAGATTGCCGAGCACTGATCGCGTTGCAGCCGTCACTGGCCTCACGCCTGGCGGCTGCTAGGAATTTTTGAGAAATTGCCTGCATCTTGCCCTAAAGAATTCACGCATTGTGTCGTAAATAAATACAGTCCTCCGTTTTGGGGGAGTGTTCTCCATTGAGGGAGCTTCTCGAAAGGAAAATCACTTTTCAGATGCGAACACCATCCAGAACGCGCGAGATGAGGCGAGTTTGCGGTGCGCCGCGTCGAGTGGGCGGCGCAAGCATTGAGCGAAACTCATGCCCTGAGGTCAATTTTGGTCGAACGTCAACAACTTAAAAACGATGCTCGCAGTATCTGGACAGCCTGAATGCCTGTTCGGAAATCAGGCTGACTTTCTTCAAAATTAGTTGCCGGTGTAATTTGCGGCAATGAAGTTACCTGGCAGACTGTAGAACATGTAAAGAATCTGTTTTTCCGAGTCTGGGACCGCAGGATTTTTGAAGGTCAGGCGCCACTCCTTTCCCTTTTTTCCATCGACAATAAGTACTTCGTCTTGCTTGATCTGCGCCCATGATGAATCAAGTTTTCCTTGCTTAACCAGTGTCTGCTTACGATCCATGGCACAATTGACGACCACAGATTCAGTAGCAGGCTTGGATCCGTGGAAGTGACAAGCACTGCTTTCTGCAGCCATGGCTGCAGGACCAACCGCGGTGGCAGACGCGAGGGATATCAGAAGAATGAGCTTTTTCATGGATACTCCTTGGAGTGGGTAGATAATTAGAGGGCATTGCGACTTTCGTCAAAAGTGTTCTCAATGTTCATGTCTTCATGAACATGCTGGTGCTCTTCGATAGGGAAGCGAAAACTATCTGGTGCTACATCGTGCTGGTAACCATGCAACTGCACGAATAACAGGTACACGCCGGCATAGATCAATCCTAGATTGGCCACATAGCTGAACCGAATGTATGAAGGGCGCTTGCGCCACAGAGCTAGCAACGCAACCATGGCTGAGAGTGCTGCGATCTGGCCAATCTCTACACCAAGATTGAAACTCAGGATCCGCCAAAGCATTGCAACCGGATCGTCTCCCAGTGGCAGTTGCTGCAAGCGTGTCGAAAGGCCAAACCCGTGCAACAGTCCAAAGAAGAAAACTGCCCACATCAGGTTAGGCGACTGTATATCGAACACCCGTTGAAAACCGCCGTTGTTATCAAACCCTTTGTAGATCACGCTGATAGCAATAATGGCATCTACTAAGTAGTAGTTCCAGGTGATGCCATAAAAGGTCGCGAAAATCAGGGTAATGCAGTGACCAATCGTAAAGATGGTCACAAATTTGGCAACGTCCCTGAAGGTCTTCAAAAAGAAAACCACGCCAAACAGAAACAACAGATGATCGTAACCGGTGAGCATATGCGAGGCACCTAGGCCGACGTATTGAAGGTAGCTACCGTCAAGCATGCGTTGACGGTCTTCCTCTGAAATACCGTGAGCCCAGGCGATCAAAGGCGTCAGGCACAAAATCAAACCAAGCCATTTGCGAAGAACGAAGTGCGTCATGATTGAAACTTATCCTGAAATCAAGGAAACACTTAAGCGCGAAAGCATGCAACGAAGGGCCGATCAGCGATCCCACCGTGTTCGCGCGTTTTAGTGCTTTGAAAATTAAATAACCACCTGTGCGTTGGATGAATACGCAAACGGTATCAACTGAGACCAAGACTCAGTCGACATGCCTAAGGCCGTACGCGAGGCGCAATAAGCCCCATTGATCCGCTCGCGATGGTCCGACGAAAGGCTAAAGAGGAGGTGGTTAGGTTCGAGGCGGGCGCAACAACCCGTCTGGGGTGAAAGATGTGAAGTCTATGGCAAGAAGAAGAACTGGTGCAGACGAAGACGGATCAGCTGGCACCCAGACAAACCAGGGTTCGAGCGCAGGAGGTTGAACACCCTGGTTGACGTGGTGGTGATGAGAAGAACACTCCGAATCTACATTCAAATGCAAAGACTGATCAGAATGATGGTGGTGGCTAACTTCCAGACTGTGAATGATGGAATGCGCGATTTGTTCCGTCTGCCCGTGAGCCTGGAAAGGCATCGCCAATGAGAGGGTTTGCCAGCTCATGACGATCAACAACAGAACGGCTCGGAACTCGTTTCTCATGCGCTTTGAAATGCAATGAAAGCAGCTTCGCTGGTCAAAATCTTCTTGGTCGGAAAGAGTGTAGCGTTGAAAAATTCGCAATTTAACAGTCTTTCTATACCTGATCGACCGCTAGACAGACCAGTTAGCAACACATCAAGAGACTGGGAACAACAGATAGTAAATAGCACCTAGTAAGGCGCTGACGCATATCACCGGTAGCATGCCAACTTTGAAACGTAGCATGGCAACAAATGCTCCAATGGCCAACATCACGCTTGCTCCCTGAATAGTGTTCCATGCTGGACTCATCAATTGCACACCATAAAACTGTTCCGTTGTTACCTCAGTGAAGGCAACATGTACAGCAAACCAGATGGCCAGACTCAACATCACACCAACTACCGCAGCAGTCACCGCTGACAGTGCGGCACTCACGGACCGATTCTCCCGCAATTTTTCTACGTATGGTGCACCCAGGAATATCCATAGGAAGCAAGGTACAAACGTTACCCAGGTCGCAAGGACTGATGCCAGGAGGCCGGCGGTGAAAGGGTCAAGGCTACCTGGTGCCCGGAATGCACCCATGAAGCCCACGAACTGAACCACCTGAATCAACGGGCCTGGAGTCGTTTCTGCCATGGCTAACCCGCTGAGCATCTCCCCGGGCGCTAGCCAACCATAATGTTCGACCGCTTCTTGCGCCATATAAGCGAGTACCGAGTAGGCACCGCCAAAGGTGACAACGGCCAGTTTGCTGAAGAACAATCCGATCTGCGTGAAAACGTCGTCCGGTCCAAGGAACAAGAGCAGAGCAACTAGAGGTGTGAACCAAAGCGTACCCCAGACGCTGAGTACTTTGATTGCGCGTTTGAAAGTGGCCTTGGTGTGATGAGCGTCACCAGCGTCAATCATTTTGTCGATAGCTTGATCGTTATCCTGGCTTGCGCTGTGCCCCTTAATGATCACGAACCGCTGCGGGTCGAAGTATCTTCCAATCAATCCAATGAGGGCTGCGGTCACAATAACCAAGGGAAACGGTACAGCAAAGAAAAACAGTGCAACAAACGCCGCCGTTGCCAGCATGTACATATAGGCATTTTTTAAGGCGCGACTGCCAATCCGGATGACCGCCTGAATGACAACAGCAAGAACAGCGGCCTTGATGCCGAAAAATATTGCCTGAACCAGTGTGGCGTCTTGAAACCCTGCGTACAGAAGGCTAAGGATCAGAATGCTGATAAAGCCAGGAAGTATGAAGAGTCCTCCAGCGACTAGACCACCTCGGGTGCCATGTAACAGCCAGCCGATATAGGTTGCTAGTTGCTGGGCCTCAGGTCCCGGTAACACCATGCAATAGTTCAGCGCGTGCAAGAATCGGTTCTCGCTGACCCAGCGCTTCTCCTCAACCAGAATTCGGTGCATAACAGCAATTTGTCCCGCCGGCCCTCCAAAGCTCAGCATTGCCACCCGCAACCAGACGTAAAAAGCCTGCTGGAAGGAAATTTCATGACCGAATTCGTTCGCATTGGCTGGGGCAATAAGGACTGCCTTCGGTTTGCGATTCGAGTTTGTGTTGCTGATATTTGCCATGATCAAGACTCTTTGGCGTAGGTCTGGTACAGACTGTCAAAGACCTGGTTAGTCGCGTCCAACAAGGCGTCGTCGACAAGATGAATTTCGCGTAATCCCATCAGGACACTTTCAATTCCAGGGGCATCAGATGGCTGTTCACCCCCGACATCCAGATAGTGCACAAGCGTTCCAAGCCTGAGCAACGCGGGTTGGCGCAACCCGAAGCTCTCCACTAGCGTTTCGAACGTCACCCTGTTGGTTGCGTGTGTGAATGTCGCACCATCAAAGTCGTATCCAATGGCATCGCTCGGGCAATCTTCCGGTGAGGACAACCATAGGAACCGAGGATTGCTGTCAATGAACCTACCAATCAGCCAAGCGCTGGCGAGGCGGTCGACCCAGGGTCGCTGACGTGTTGCCCATGTCTTGCCCTGATAGGCAGATGTATCCAAACTCACGGTAGTTGCTGCGATTGAGATTGGCTCATTGGCAGAAAGAGCATGATTAACAGCTGTTTCTAACTCAATAAGTGCACTGTCGGCGTTACCTTGCGATAAACCCGGAAAAAAATCGATCTGTACAACCCGTGTATACCGACTCCGAAGTTTGCGAGCCTCTTTGATCGTTTGCCTAACCGTGTTTGGTGTCAACTGTGATCGGAGGTCGGCGACATCACGAATCAGTAATTCATAGTCGCGCGACCTGTCGAAAAGCATTGAAAAATGGCTTGTCGTCGATTCGCTGGTTCGTAAAACGTGGGCGTCTCCGCCTGACTGAAGCACGTCTTCAGCTAAACACCTCAGTTTGTCGTAATGATCCGCGAGGTCTGGTAACAGATAGACTCCATCGCGTAATGCTGCAGCACCTGCCGACCTAAGAGCGCGCCAAATGCGCATACGCGCAGTTGCGTTTTCTGTTGAAAGCGTGACAATAATGAGGAGCCATTTCATTTGTAAAGGTTACTACAATTATGTATCTTTCTCTACATAAGTATTTATTGACCCCCAGCTTGAGTTCTCAGCCTCATAAGTCGCCGTAGGATGATGCTTGGTGGGTCGGCTTGACGGTGACATCGTCTCCCTCGGTTTTCAGGACTGGTGGTTTGGTAGGTTTACCGCAGAAGACGGATGGCGCGACGAGGAGAAAAGCGTGGCAACCTCGAACGCGCGATTGCCTTGTGTGAGACGGCCAAAGAGGGCGGCTGGTCTGGGAGCTGGGACAAAGACATCGCTCAGCTAGAAAAGAAGGCCGCAGCAAGAAAAGCGCAGGGTCTATAGCCGACTTTCCGTGAGGAGTTTGTGATGCGTACAAGATACTGGTGGGTCGCTTTGGCATCGATGGTTGGCTCATGTGGGCTGAGCTTTGCAAGCGCCAATCAGGTTGGGAGTATTTGGAACAAGAGTGAAATTATCCGGGCCATGAAACTTGAAAAAACTGCAAGCGGTCATAGCCATCAGTTCCTGATCGACTCGGGGGTGGCCTGCAATGTGGCGACAATCCTGACAACCAGCAATGCGGTTAAGCTGTACTTGTCAGCAGGCGATGTGATCGCGACCAACCCGGATCAAACCGCTGGGGTGAAGATCGTTGGCGGCGAAACCAGAGACTGTTTCAATGCAGCTCAGAATCTGCTTTCAACCTTGAAGTAATTGACTGCGCGGTCTCCAGCGTCAAGGTCGAATGGACGTTGTACACAACATAATGATGAGCAACGAGATTGTCCGAAGGCTCGATGGCATGATGGGCTTTAGCCAGTTTTCCATGAGCATGCGACTGGTCATGGGGACATCGCACAAGTTGCTGAAGCCTAAAGGAAACTTTTTATGAGTTGGTGCGTATTCCGATGATCGTGACCACTCATTCCGATGATCGTGACCACCTCGACTTCTGACTGTGTATTTCTGAGGTTCCGGGATCGTGACCAGTGATTCCGGAGTCGTGACCACCTGTTCCGGTCATCGTGACCAGCCCATCAGAGGGTTCTGGGTCATGCGTGTTTTTCTCAACCATGCGGTAGTGTGTCGGGCTTTTTGGAGCCTGCATGTCACCGCCTTCAATGAGCACGCAAATGATCAAGAATGTTCTCTATCAATCGCATTGCCTGGGCTACTCACAGCGCCAGATTGCCACGGCATCAGCCATCTCAAAGGCAGTGGTCGCCAAGTACATCCGGCTCGCCAGTCAGGCGGGTCTGGACTGGTCGACAATCGAGCCATTATCCGAAGTGGAACTCGAGCACCGGCTCACCCCGTCAAGGGTTCATGGCAACCGTGTTCTGCCCGACTTTGGCAAAGTCCATCGCGAACTGACTCGCAAAGGCGTGACCTTGCAGTTGCTCTGGCAGGAGTATCAGGCTGACTACGTCGATCAGCCTACGCTTCAGTACAGCCAGTTCTGCGACCGCTATCGTCGGTACACCAAGACCCTGAAGGTGTCGATGCGCCAGGTGCATCGGGCTGGCGAGAAGTTGTTTGTCGACTTCGCAGGGCCGACACTTGAACTGGGCGACGGGACCCGCGGGCACTTGTTCGTTGCAGCCATGGGAGCCTCGCATTACACCTATGCCCGAGCCTTGTCGGGACAGACGACGCGGGACTGGATTCGAGGCATGACCGGCGCATTGCACTTTATGCGCGGGGCGCCCGAATTTATTGTTCCAGACAACCCTCGTGCAGTGGTCGCACAACCCGATCGCTATGAACCCAGAGTCAGCGACAGTGTCCTGGACTTTGCTCGTCATTACGATTGTTCTGTCTTGCCGGCGCGCGTGCGAAAACCCCAGGACAAGGCCGTGGTGGAATCCGCCGTGCAGGTGGTGGAGCGCTGGATCATGGCTCGACTGCGTCACGTCAGACTCCCGGATCTGGCCGCGGCCAACCGGGCGATTGAGCCACTGCTCAAAGCCCTCAATGATCGTCCGTTTCAGAAGCTCGAAGGATGCCGCTCGAGCGTGTTTGCACAAGTCGACGCACCCGCATTAAGAGCCTTGCCTGCTCAGCGCTATGAGTACGCCGAATTCAAGTCAGTCAAGGTCAATATCGATCATCACGTGGAGGTTGACTTTCATCGCTACAGCGCACCGTACACCTTGATCGGCACCGATCTGATCGCGCGTGTCACCACATCCACGGTCGAGTTGCTGCATCGCGGTATACGGGTGGCCTTGCATCCACGCAAATCGTTGCCCGGCAAGTTCTCCACCAAGCTCGAACACAGGCCACCATCACACAAGGCTCACCTGCAATGGACACCCGAAAGAATGATTGCCTAGGGCATGAGTATTAGCCTGAACACCGGCACACTGGTTGAAGGTCTTCTCAAGCGGCACAAGCTCGCCGAGCACGGATATCGCAGCTCTCTGGGCGTGATCGCACTGGCCAAGCGCTATGGCAACGCCCGGCTCGAGACGGCCTGCGCTCTGGCGATATCGATCGGTGTCTACAACTACCGCGCCGTGCGTGACATGTTGCGCAACGAGCGTGACAAGGTCAAAGCCGATCAGCCTGATCTGTGGTCAAGCCCCGAACATGAGCACCTGCGTGGTGCGGATTCCTATCACTGATTCAGCGGAGAATGAACATGCTTCATCAACACACTATTGCACAATTGCGCGACCTCAAACTGCTGGGCATGGCCAACGCCTTACAGCGCCAGATGGAACAACCGGGCAGCAGTGACATGACCTTCGAAGAACGTCTGGCATTTCTGGTCCAGCATGAAAGTGACCATCGCAACGAGCGTCGCTACACCCGCCTGATACAACAGGCCAAACTCAAGTACTCACAGGCCTGCATTGAGGACTTTGACACACGCGCAGGACGTGGTGTCGAGCGCAGTCAGTTCACCAGTCTGGCGCTCAGTGAGTGGGTCTCAACAGGCAACACCATCGTGATCACCGGTGCGACCGGATGCGGCAAAACCTGGCTCGCATGTGCCCTGGCACAGTACGCATGCCGAATGGGTCACAGTGCGCGGTACTTGCGCATCACCCGTTTGTCCGAAGAGATCCGGACCATGCGTGTCACGGGCACCTACACCAAGTGGCTGACGGAACTCGCACGCACGGATCTCGTCGTACTGGACGACTGGGGGCTGGTGGGCCTGGATGCCCAGGCCAGGGACGCACTCATGGAGATAGTTGACGATCGTTGCGGATCAAGGGGAACCATCATCACAAGCCAGTTACCCGTTGATCACTGGCATGCCTGGATCGGTGATGCGGCCATCGCTGATGCCATGCTCGACAGGCTATTGCAGCAGTCGCATCGCATGGTCCTGAAGGGCGAATCCTTGCGTGCGCCAAGCCGCTCCAGGACGCCAAAGAAACCCGTCTGATCACACCAGGCCGGCCCTGATTCCTGGTCACAGGATCAGGGCCGGAATCACGTCTGCAAGTACAATCTCCCACACGCATGACCCAACCGTTGACCCGAAGGTGGTCACGATCGCCGGAATGCTGGTCACGATCAGCAGAATAGGTGGTCACGATCCCGGAATGCCCGGTCACGATCGACCGGAATACCCAAGTTGGAGGGAAAATCTCCCCTTTTGGTTTGTAATCGTTCAACTTACGAGTGCATAATTTCTGTATGGTGGAGATTTTTAAAGAGTTTGCATCTCGCGTTATGTAACGGCCTACAATTGTTGACGATACAGGCAAGTGTCTGCTCCACATCGTCGACGCTGAGATAACCCAGCCATACCGGCCTGGCGCCGTTGTTTTTCATGTCGTCGGTCAGTTGCAGCAGGCCACCGACGTCGTGCCACTTTCCGGCGTGTTCATCCAGGGCCTGAACAATACGGTAATCGGTCTCAGGAAAGCCACTGTTGGTGGCTTTCCAGCCGAGTATTGCACTGTAAAACTGCAGTGCTTCATCGCTATTCTCAGTGAATAGTTCATACCAGATAAATTCACCATTTTGGTTGGGCATGGTCCTCTCCACCAGTTCGGCTGTTGATGATTTTCTTTATTTTTCCAGCACAACCACAGGTGAAAAACCACCGAAGATCAGACGCACGCCATCAAATGGCATGGGATTTTTATCCGGATCTATGCGTGGATCGGCGTTCGTGTCTGACATCATTTTCTTCACGGCCGCATCACGGGTCGCTTTGTCAGGCCACTCTATTCAGGAAAACACCACGACTTCGTTTTCTTTGGCCTGGACAGCCCGACGAAAGTCAGTGACTTTTCCATTGGGTACGTCCTCTTCCCAACATTCGAGAACGCGTGTCGCGCCCCACTCCATAAAGGCAGCATCGGCCACTTGCGCATGTTTGATGAACGCTTGTTTATTGGCGTTAGGCACAGCGAGAACAAATCCATCGATGTAACTCATGAGGTGATTCCCCCGGGATTGTTAGGTTCTTTGACGTCTCTGGGTTGTGTCACCTACTAGTCGTTTGCCTGTACCTGAATTCGACAGAATGGAAATTTTTATTTCGCTTTTTCAAGCAAAGCCAGACGTTGTCGCAGGAAACGTCGCTCAGGTTCCTGCTGCGTCAATGACAGTGCCCGCCGGTAGTAGAGGCTAGCGTCTTGCAGTTGATGCAGGCGACGCAAGAGATCCGCACGGGCGGCATACAGCAGATGGTAGTGCTGCAGATCTTCGTGATCCATCAGCTTATCGATTGCGCGCAATCCTGCCTGCGGCCCATCGCGCATCGCAAGTGCGATAGCGCGATTGAGCTCCACGATTGGAGACGGGTTGATTTTCAGGAGGACGTCATAAAGACCAGTGATCTGCGCCTAATCGGTATCCTCGGCCAGCCGCGCTTCAGCATGATCCACAGCGATTGCCGCTTGCAGGGTTTCCTCTGCCAGATCGAAATTGCTGTGCAAAAGTCGAATCAGAGTCGCGAGTACCCGACTGGATTCTTGAAGATAGATTGCAGCGATGCGCTGTTCAATAGAAATCTGGTTCATGTTTCATTAACACTCATCGACAGGGCACTGGTCAATATTCATTCGATACGCCCATATCGTAAGCGTCAGCAAAAACGCGCAGATGACGAGCCAACCGAAGCGGCACGCTTTGTGCATTCCAAGCCATCATACCTGCCGTATTGCCATACAAGATTTCAACACTGGGATGGCGTTGTGTCCAACGTCAATAGCAATACACAGGTCGTGCGACGCACCATGGGGTATCTACGAAAGGCCGGCATTGTCACGTCTGATCGTGGCTATGGGGTTGGGTGGTGTATCCACGTGGATCTTGGCTTGATTACCGTGTTCCAATAGCATGAGGCATTAGGCGAGCCAGCGATGTTTGCCATCGGCAACGAGAACCCGAAGTGCCTCGTCGAGCAATCGGTGAACGCTGCGCTCGAAGATGCCGTTATAGATGCAGAAGCGCTATTGCTAGAACGATTCTCGGAACTCTCCTTGGCCGATCTGGCCGCAGACTTTGCGCGCCGCCGCCCAGTAGCAAAACGCGAAAGGAATTGATCATGCACTACAACATGATCGTCATCGGCGTGAGCTATGCAGGAATGGCTGCTACTCTGAAACTGATCAGGGCTCGCAAGTCGGCCCTTCTTGGGTATTCCGATGATCGTGACCATCGCGACTTCTGGCTATGTATTTCTGAGGTTCCGGGATTCTGATCAGTGCGAGCGCTCAGAGTTCTCGAAGGAAAGTGGAAGCTGATTATTTTGTTCCATCTGTTTGGTGGAAACTTGCTTCGATTCTCAGAGCTTGAAAGGGCGATACCTGCTATTACACAAAAGATGCTGATCCAGCAGCTTCGTCAAATGGAGGAGGATGGGGTTGTTCGACGGATTGTCCACCATCAGGTTCCGCCTAAAGTCGAATACGGACTGACCGATTGGGGCCAGGCGCTTTGTCCTGCACTCGATGCTTTGTTGAAGTGGGCGGATCGTCGCGAGGTGCGCCCTGCACGTAGTCCAGATTCGTGAGCGCTACGATTGGGAGGATTGTGCGGGCGATTTTTATTGACAAGTGGGTTTTTAGGCACCAATCGGCGTCAACCCGATGAGCTTTGTCCTGCCTGCATGATAGAAATCAATTGGATTTTGTACCAGCTCTCTGTTTCCAGTACTCATATAGGCCCGGTTTGCCATCAATCCGGGTCGGCACATACCGGATTCTCATAGACTGCTCATCAAACGGCTTAGCAAGGTCAGCGAAAATATCCGCAGTCGATAGGCCAAAAGGAGCGCCATCCTCATTCGAGTGCCCATACGTAACCTCGTTGACGCCGGCCAGGCGCATGGCTGCCATACACATTGGGCAGGGATGTCCACTGGCGAAAACTGAGCAGCCTTCGAGCGAGACTGATCCCAATTTCTTGCTCGCAACTCTAACGGCCAGCAGTTCGGCATGCGCCGTGGGATCGTTCGTTTCGATAACTTGATTGACTGCTTCAGCGATCACCTCGCCGTCCCTGACAACTACCGCACCAAACGGCCGCCCGCCTTGCTCAGCGTTAACGTACGCCAACTGGACAGCCAGTTCAAGAAACTCATTATCTCGTTGCATGTGCCATCCCCCTTGTAGCCTATTGTCCACCCGCAGCAAGCAGGGATTGCTCGATCTTGTGATAACCACGAGCCCGCGCATGTTGCAAAGGGCTTACACCATCGCGATCTGCCAGATTTGGATTCGCACCAGCCTCAAGCAAAATATTCACAATCTGTTGATGCGACTCACCACCGTTGCCAAGGATGATGGCTTCCAGCAACGCTGTCCACCCGAGGTTGTTGACGTGATCGATGGCGACACCTGATTCGACAAGTGTTTGTACCGTTTCTACGTGCCCACGCTCAGCAGCAGGGATAAGGGCCGTTCCACCGTATCGGTTCGTACTATTCAAATCAGCGCCATGTGCCAGAGTCATTTTCAGGATCTCCAGATGCCCCCTGGCACCCGAATAGAGATAGGCACTATCGTTGATATTGTCTTTGGCGTTTGCATCGGCACCTGCTTCAATAAGCACCTCGGCAGCATCAATTGAGTTCGCTCTTGCTGCGACTAGCAGAGCCGTTGACCCAGACTGATCTCGAGCGTCAATCTCGACGCCAGAGTCGATAAGCTGCTTTACGGTATCGACGTTATTCTCCAGCGCAGCGGCATGCATCGGATACTGCCTCATACTTCCTTCCGAAGAAAAAGCGGAGGTAAAACTAAGCGCTACTGTCACGCTCACAATCGCAGTAACGAACTTAATGATATGCGTCCCCAGGTCAATTCAGACTTTTGCTGCTCGTCGGGTAACAAGCGACGATGCGAGTCTTGAGTTGAGAACCCAAAAACATCCGTTTCCATCCAAGGCTGTCTCTGCAACGACGAGAAACCTCTCGAAAACCATAACAGCATCTCGTGCTGGATACTGTTTGTCGTGCAAGAGATAGCGGGGTCCTTCCGAATCTGGTTCAAACACCAGGTAACAGATACTGACTTACCGCTTATTCATTCCGCTTACTGGGTGGCCGCGCCAATCTTCTTGAGTCCAGCTACCGCACACTCAGCGTCAATTGCTCCTGTCGGAGCACCTCCAACGCCAATACCCCCCACCAACGCCTCACCGAACTTGATGGGCAATCCGCCAGCCTGGATGACCATTCGAGCATCCATATAACGCAGTCCTTCGTTGGCTGGATTGTTGGCAATGAACTCAGATAGACCGGCAGTATCACGACCCATCGCTGCAGAGGTAAACGCTTTACCTTCTGCGCTGCTTCCTGTGTGAGGCCCGGAGTTGTCGGCCTTTAACAAAGCCTTGGTCGAACCATCACGGGCAACGACCGCAACACTGACAGCATATCCCTTCTCCGCACACGCCTGCAGTGCAGTGCTCGCTGCCTTGAGAGCCAACTCAAGCGGCAGAAAAGGCGCGCTTGGCAGCTGCGTTGCAGCTGACGCTACAACTGGAGACAGCAAAAGAGATGCCAGAACAGTCTTGATGCGCATGTCGAGTTCCTTTTTTGAGGCTACAAGCTAAACGTTTCATCCAATTTAGCACAACTACTTCAGCAACTGGTCAATTTGTGATCCAAAAAGCAGTACTTACTTGATCCCAATCCTTCAATGACGTATGGGTCGAAGACATCGCTGCTGCTGTTGGATCGCTTATAAGGACGAATGAGTGGAAAGGAAAGTTGGCGTACCGTTACGTACTCTATGAGCATAAGAGGCCTCTTCCCGTTACGAATTCGGCTTGATGCCGGTGGTACGAGCAATATCAGCCCAGCGTTGAATTTCACTTTCGAGGAAAGCGCTTGATTCGTCGACTGTTGATTCTGTAGAGAGGTTGATCGCCAGGGATTTCAGCCGTTCAATGGTTTCGGGTTCCTGTAGCACTTCATTGATGGCTTGGTTCAACTTATTCACAATCGGCATAGAGGTGTTTGCTGGTGTAAATACCATGTTCCAGGTCGATGCGTTGATGCCTGGATAGCCCATCTCACCAATGGTTGGCACATCGGGTAGCACTGGCGAGGGTTCATCAGACGCAATGGCGTATCCAAGGATCGATTGAGTCGAAAAATTTGCGCCGTTACGCTGCGCGGCCGAGCACATAACCCGTTGGTGGAGAACTTCGTAGCCTTGTGTCAAAGCAAGGCACGCGATTGATGAGGGATGTTAGCGCTGGCGAAGAAATGGGTTTTTGATGGCGTTAAGTGTCTGGTAATGCCGTGCAAGTGCCTACCCACGTGATCAGCACAATGAGCCATTTTGGTCATGGGTATTCTTGCTGTCATCGGGTGCCTGGTCACGATCGTCCATGCCGTAATCTCGAATGACAGTTGCGACTCGCAACCGATAGTCAGAGAAGACGTTAGTTCGTCCCTTGTTCTGGGCAAGCCGGTGAGCGTCCTGGTTGCGCCATGCATGCACCGCTTGTTCATCCGTCCAGAAGGAGAGGGACAGGTACTTTCCCTTTGTGGTCAGGCTTTCGAATCGTTCGACGGAAATGAAGCCATCGATTTCCTCCAGTTCAGAGCGAAGTGACGCGGCAATGTCGAGATACGTGTTGGTCTTGCCCTGAGCGGGCCACACTTCAAAAATAACGGCAATCATGGAGTCCTCCTTTTCGACCACGTAAGGCGTGGACCTGGTGTCAACGTGTTCACGATACGCCACATCACACGACAGCAACAGCCTTCAGCAATGGTCGATTCTTATTCAGGGGGTGATTGTTGTCAGATTCTCTGCATCCAGTGTTCGCACATGATGATCGCTCGTGCAGTCTGACTATCCCGACGAGGAAATATCTGTCGCTCATCTTTGTCTTCTGCTGCATCATGTTATGCAATCTATCAAAACACGAGGAGACGGTGAATCCATGACAAGCAAGCATGAAGCCGATACAGAAGTCAGACGCGCCATTCAGGAGATCCTGTGCGTGCATGATCATGAACTGAGCACACAGGCGATTCAGCAGCTATCCCTCTTCGGGGAAATTCCGTCCTTTGACAGTCCTCACAAACTGACCGTCGCGGCAGCCAGTGCAATAGGTGCCTATGCACTCTCAGTCGAAAGCTGGTGGGCACACGTGAAAGGAGAGCGCCAAAGGGTCGGGATTGACTGGATGCAGGCGGCCAGTGCACTGAACCCAGGGCAGTTTATGAAACAGAATGGCAAAGCACTGCCCGCAATGGCAATGATGGCGGAGCTCAGGAATGATTTTTATCAGACGAAGGACTCCCGCTGGTTCTTTCCGGTGGGCCCCTATCCGCACCTGAGAGATGGCGTGCTTGAGCTAATGGATTGCGCTAACACCCCTGAAGCATTGTCCAGAGCATTCGCGAAACATAACGCAGAGGATCTGGAACAAGCCTTCGCCAGCCAGAAACTTCCGGGGGCGTATGCACGAACCCGTCAGGAGTGGATGGACCATTCACAAGGCGCCTGGCTGGCCACCACACCTCTTATCCAGATCGAGAAACTGGCCGACGGCCCACCCGAGTCACTCAGTGTTGGAAGCCGTCCGCTTGATCATCTCCGGGTTCTGGATCTGGGACACGTGATCGCCGGTCCAGTTGTCGCCAGATCGCTGGCCGAACATGGTGCTCAGGTGCTGCGACTGGATCCGCCGCTCAAACAGGATCCGTTACGTCAGACAATTGACACCAACATCGGCAAACGAACAGCGTTCATAGATCTCAATGATCCGGTCGACCAGGCCAAGGCGCGTCAGCTGATGGCAACGGCCGATGTCGTGGTTCAGTCCTGGCGACATGCAAGCCTTGCAAGGCGAGGTTTTGGGCCTCACGAGGCGGCTGCACTCAGGCCTGGAATCGTCTACGTTTCAGTGAGTGCATTCGGTGACGAGGGACCGTGGGCCGAGCGTGGTGGTTTTGAGCAATTAGGGCAGACCGTCAGTGGACTGGCCATCAATGAAGGTCTGGATGGTCGGCCGAGCCTTGTCCCCACCTACCTGCTTAATGACTATCTGACCGGATATCTGGGGGCGACGGGAGCAATGCTGGCCCTGCTCAGGCGTGCAAAGGAGGGAGGCAGCTACCACGTCAAAGTCTGTCTTACACGGACGTCAATGTGGATTCAAGGGCTTGGGCTCCAGACCCGTGATGCGTCACTACGAGGCGGACATTTTGCGCAGACGCTGAATCCGGTTCTCGAGCGCAGAATGTCTGCGTTTGGGGAGCTGGAACAACTGCCTCCCGTGGCACAGTTTTCACGCACACCGGCTCGCTGGGATCTACCTCCGTCCCCGAATGGTGCGTCGCTTGCCCGCTGGACCTAGTGAACCAGTGAGAAGGAAGTGAGTGCGTAAAAGTTCGTAAGATAAGGAAAGTAGCACCGGCGGTATCCTTACCGCCGGTGTCGAGTATCGGTCAGATGGCAATGACGCACTGATCGTATTGCGGCAAGCTGTTGATAAAGCTGCCGTTCTTCATGCTTTGGCGAAGCTGGTAAAAGCCGTCTTCCGAGATCTTTCTCTGACATGTCCATAGACCCAGTTTTTGATACCGGGCGATGCATGTTTCGAGCACATCAGTGTCGATATGCGGGTAGAACGGTTTGACTTGCTGGACGATTTCAGAGGGCTCAGCATGATTGATCCAGTCGCGAACATTTTCAATCGCTGTCGCCATGTGCTCGAACGCCTCGCGGTTTCTTTCGATCGAAGATGCTGTGGACAGAAAAGTCGTATATGCCGTCATACCGCGATCAGCACTTTTATAGACAATACGGGCACCCCGCTGGACAGCCAGAGAAACATACGGCTCGAATAGCTGGGCATACGCGACCGAACCATCCAGCACAGCCTCAAGGTTCTGGGCCATGGTCTTGTCACTCACAATGTCAATGTCAGACGGATTCAATCCGGCATCACGGATATCTTCCTGCAAGCATAGCCATGGTGTCGGGACTTCTGACACCACAGCCAGTCTGGCCGTCATGAGATCGCTCAGTGCGAAGTGGTTTGCAGGAGTTTCAGGTATTGATGTCACCAGAAAAAATGGATCTTTACCGACGACCTCACAAAAGGCAAGCAGTGCCTTGTCTACAGGGGCCTGGTCGTCACGTAACTTGATCGCTCGCAAGGGGCCGCCCCAGACGACATCGACTTTGCCTTGATACATCAGTTCGATGGCGCTCCCGGGCGTAGGAGACTCCACAAATGAGACATCAACGCCAAGTCGGGCAAACTCTCCTTTGGCGTAGGCAGCATAGAACGGTGTGTAAAAAACAGTTCTGAAGTTTTCTGCGAGCACGATCTTCATTCGAGGAGTCACCCAGGCTGGAGGAAAGAATGCTCATCGGACCACAAGGCCCCTATGCGTGCAAGATATCTGACCGCGTGGGGCTTTTCCGGTGCATCTTCAAACTAAGGAAGTATTTGATTGTTAAGATGATTTTTCATTTTTCGGGTGTCGCTTGATTTTTTGGTGAGCAAGCTGGAATGAATATGGCTAAGACCCGGAATATGCGTAGATCGAAGTAGTTCATTGCACTAGGATGGTCGAGTCAGGGGTTGATCAGCGTGCGCCCAGAAGGGTGAGTGCTCAAACCTTTACCACGTAAAGAATCAATCCGTTTTGGCGATACTCTCAAGTCACCAGGATTGTGACCGGATTGTTGTCGCTGCCAGTAGTCCTTTCCAACTAGTCCAGAGGATGAACGTATGCTCACCAATAAACTGAAACTTCTGAGTCTTACCGCGTTCGCCAGTGCAACATGCGCACTGACGATCACCACGGGTAGCGCTGCTTTTGCCCAGTCGGCGGACAACTTTCCGGACAGGACCCTGTCCTATGTCATCACTGTGCCACCTGGCGGTGCGGCTGATTTTGTGGGCCGTAGCCTTGCACAGTCTTTGTCACAGGAAGTCGGTCAACCGGTTGTCGTTGATAACAGAGCCGGCGCGAGCGGCACCGTTGCCACCGCCTACGTTGCACGCGCCAAGCCTGACGGTTACACGATCTTGCAAGGCGCGATCTCTACACATGGCATTGGCCCGTACTTCTTTGACAACCTGAGCTATGACCCCTTCAAGGACTTCATGTCGCTCGGACTGATTGCCGAGTTTCCCTTGATCCTGGCTGTCCGGGCAGACTTGCCAGTGAACTCAGTGGAGGAACTGATCGCACTAGCCAGGAAAGACCCTGGGGCCATCAAGTTTGCATCGGCCGGTGTGGGCAGTGCACCGCATCTGACCGCAGAGATCCTGATGAACGAAACAGGGATCGATATGCTTCACGTACCGTACAAGGGCTCTGCGCCAGCGGTAAGAGAGCTGATGGGTGGTGAGGTGGATATCATGTTTGATGGTCTTCCCAGCCTGTCGTCTGGCCTGAGTTCCGGACATCTGCGTCCCATTGCTGCCGTGAGTAATCAAAGGAATGCAGCCTATCCCGATCTGCCAACATTCCCGGAGCTTGGTTTCCCCAAAATGGTCGCCTCGCTTTATTACATCCCGATGGTTCCGGCACAAACGCCCACGCCGATCGTTGACAAGCTGAGTGCCGCGCTGACAGCCTCCATGAAGGACTCGGATGCCCAGCGCCAACTTGAGAAAGGCGGTGCTCACCTGATTTTTACGACCCCTGAGAACACCCAGCAGTACATCCTTGACGACTTCGATCGCTGGGGCCCGGTTATCAAAGGTGCTGGCATCGAAACCAAACGCTGATACGTCCCTCACCTGTTGAAAGCATCACGGGCCTGTCCGATACAGTCCCACCTAGCCAAGGGCTGTGCCGGTATCGGGTCCGATGCACCCTTTGGTGTATTGCAAGGAAGGTTTTTGCGTATCGCCGTGCATAATCGAGTGCTGCTGGCAGTATCGTACGCCGCACTGCGGACGATCTATCGCAGGCACCGAGAGGGCTCAGGTTTGTCCCTGACTTGCTCGGTCCCCTTGATTGCCATGAATTATTCCGATCGATCTAGCACCTTGCGCATGTAAAACGCCCGATCCCCGCAGGTTTTCAGTATGGCCCTCTGGGGGACGGACAGGTCCAGGAGCAGAACATAGCCATGTCGTTGCCAGAACTCGACAGAGTTCTGGAAGGATATCAGCGCAGAGAAACTGCAGCCCTGACGTTTCGCGTATCGATTCGCCTCGTTGATCAACGCTGTTGCGATACCCGATCCGCTTGCCTGTCGGGCCACGGCCAGATCATGCAGATACAGGCAGTCCGCGTTATCGGAGAATGTGAAACGGCGACCCAGGGCGGTCAACATGCCCTGGTGTTACGGATAGGCAAAAAGGTACTCAAGAATGTCAGTCTGGCGTTGATCGCTGCGGAGGAGCCCTTTACGCGATGCAGTGCAGTTCTTGTTTTCAGACGGGCTGGATTGTGCCACCCATGCTGTATCCGGCGCCGTTGCGAGACGTTCAGAAGTCACGGAACGAACCCCGATCATGTGTTCAACGTAGGCCAGGGTCTTGATGGAGGCGATCGCCTCCAGATCCTCGACGATCCAGTATCCGACTCCAGTACAGTGCCCGTCTTCGTCTGGAGGTGTTCCTGCATCCTTCGCAATCAGGTATGGTTGCCAGGTGCCTGGCCATTGTCCTGGTCGCGTACGTTCCGTCCATTTTGTGGATCAACCTGATATAAGCCTATGCGAATCAATCAGATCTCTTTTCAGAACACACACAGCACTGACAAATGGATGAGCATTGGCGATCAGGTCATGGGTGGTACGTCCCATGGGCGAATGCGTTTTGACGAGCAAGGGTTTGCGGTTTTTGAGGGGAACGTTTCACTTGAGAACGGGGGAGGATTTGCATCGGTTCGCCATGCGGACGTGCCCTTGGGTACGGCGACGACAACAGGGTATCGTTTGCGGGTCCGTGGTGATGGCAAACAGTACAAGCTCAATCTCGGTGTGGACAGGGCGTTTGATTCGGTTCAGTATCAGGCCAGTTTTAATCCAGGTGCTGCAGGGCAGAGTCAGGACTGTGTGGAACATATGTGGGTCGATATCGAATTGCCGCTTGCGTGTTTCGAGCCTCGTTTTCGTGGGCGTGTCGTGCCCGGTCAGGCGTCACTGGATCCGGAACGTGTCTGCCATGTGGGGTTGATGGTTGCGGATCGCCAGGCAGGTCCCTTTCGCCTTGAGATTCAGGAAATTGTATGCATATGACTGGGTGTGACGATACGTAACCCCTGACTGTTTTGCGGCATGCTTTGCCAGATCACATGAGTGCGGCATCATCGTAATGATTGATCACGGATGTTCCCAAGAGCTTTCCTTCTTCTTGCCTCTGGGGCAGTTCTTGCTTCACATGATTTAACTCAAGGTTGCAGGGCGTGAAGGGACGAGCGATCGAACTTCCTACGCGACAATGAACTTTTTGATGACCGTGAACGGAGATCTGGCCGATGGCAAGTTCGACTCAGAAGAAAGCCCCAGTTTCTAAAGCCCCAGTTTCTTCACGCACTGCAAACAAGACATCAGGTACCGCACGCAAGCCGGCTGCCTCTAAAAGACCGAGACGGGTTCAGTCCGGTGATGTACAAGCGGGCAACAGTGCGCTTTCAGCCGCTCGAAACACCACAGCGGATGCCCTGGCGGCAGCACAGAATGCCAAAGAAGTCGCGGTCCGCGACATTGTTAGCAATCTGCTCCCACAGAGTGTTCACGAGCTGGCACAGGCGCTTGAAACCATCATGCAAGGCGCATCGCCCGATGATGCGCAGATGCTCAGACGCGCGCTGATGACGCCCGTCAAGCGTCGTCTTGGCAAACCGACCGATGGACCTGGCCAGGACGAGGAATTGTCGAGCAACTGGCGAGAGGGTGGGTATCCGTACCGGAACCTGATGTCTCGCAAGGCCTACGAGAAAGCGAAGTACCAGTTGCAAGTCGAATTGTTGAAGCTGCAGGCGTGGGTCAAGGAGAAAAACCAGAAGGTTGTGGTTCTGTTTGAAGGCCGTGATGCCGCCGGCAAGGGCGGTACCATCAAACGCTTCATGGAGCATTTGAATCCGCGGGGTTCGCGCGTCATCGCGCTGGAGAAGCCGACCGACATCGAGAAAGGCCAGTGGTATTTTCAGCGTTACATCCAGCATCTGCCAACGAGCGGTGAGATCGTGCTGTTTGACCGTTCCTGGTACAACCGCGCAGGGGTCGAGCGGGTCATGGGATTCTGTACTGACACGGAGTATGAGGAGTTCATCCGTCAGGCCCCCGAGTTCGAACGTAATCTTGTGCGCAGTGGCATCCACCTGGTCAAGTTCTGGTTCTCGGTCAGCAAAGAGGAACAACGCCGCCGTTTCAAGGAGCGCCGTATTCACCCGCTCAAACAATGGAAGCTTTCGCCGATCGATCTGGCGTCGCTCGACAAATGGGATGAGTACACCGCAGCCAAGGAATCGATGTTCTATCACACCGATACAGCCGAGGCCCCCTGGACGGTCATCAAGTCTGATTGCAAGAAGCGTGCGCGTCTGAACGCAATGCGCTATGTCCTGCACAAACTGCCGTACGACAACAAGGACGTGAACAACATTGGCTCGATTGATCCATTGCTCGTTGGGCGTGCGCACGTTGTCTACGAGCAGGGCGAGCATCCGATCGCCTTGATCTGACGATCACCTGATGGTGCCCGTAACATATGATGAACAGCCGCTTCACCGACAAAACGATTCCATTCATGCTGGAGGCTGGTCAGCAGACTGACCCCGGCTGGCTGGATCGTCATCAGCAGACGTACGACGAGATCGTTCGATTGCCGTTTCTTGAGTTGGCGCAGACGTTGAAGTCAGAGCTCCAGGATACGGTGCCTGACTATCATTTTCCGACCCGAGGCATTGGCCGTATCAAACGGGCTGCCAACAAGGTGGTCAGTGGTGAAGCCTGCTACAAAGACTGGCTGTCGCTATCGGCTGCGAAACCTTCAGCCTCCCGGTTCGAACGAAATCCGCACCTGTTTCTCGGGATACTGCCCGGAATCGCTCCCTACATGGGTGTGATTCTGGCCGGTGGTCTGTTCATGCCCACCAGTGCACAACTCAAGCGAGTCCGTCAGGCGATCGCAAGAGATGCGGAACCGTTTCACACGCTCTTTTCCGACCCGACATTTGCACGCTTCTTTAGCAAAGGTTTTGAGCTCGAGAACATGGCTGCACGCATGCCGCGCGGGTTTGACCCGGAGCATTCCGATGAACAATGGTTACGACTCAAGACATTTCTCGTCGTCAAGCGTGTCTCCAGTGATGTCTTTACTTCGCCAGAGTTTGCCATGTGGGTGGTGCAGCATTACAGACAGCTCGCTCGTTTGAACCGGTTACTGGAAGCTGCCCTTGATCGCCCGTGAAGTGAGGTTGTCCCGCTTACGAAATCCAGTTCAGGAACTGTTCTCGTCAGGCCGTATCTGATCGTCAATGCAAAAGCTGTTGCTCCAAGCGAATTGTCGTAACTTTTGAGATCATCCGGTCAAAGGTTCATCTGTGTCACTGCAGGTTGTCTGGTTCAAACGAGATCTTCGTACTGCCGATCACGAGGCGCTTTATCGTGCCTGTGCTACCGGCCCCACACTCTGCCTGTACGTGATCGAACCAGCCTACTGGCAACAAGACAGTACCAGCAATCGGCAATGGCTGTTTGTTCGTGAAGCACTGGCTGATCTCGATGCGCAGCTGCGTGCTCTCGATGGCGCATTGGTGGTCCAGCAAGGCGATGCCGTGGATGCGTTGGAGAGCATTCGCAAGGCCTATTGTTCGTTCGTGCTGCACAGTCATATCGAGACGGGTATTGGCTGGACGTTTGAGCGTGACAAAGCGGTTGCGCGCTGGTGTCGCAAGCATGAGGTCCAGTGGTATGAGTATGTCCAGAACGGTGTATGTCGTCCGATATCTTCCCGGCAGACGGGATTCAAGCAGCACTGGGATCGCTGGGTTCAGGCCTTGAAGTATCCCCGCCCTGTCAACGCAACATTCGTTGGGCGGGCACCCGACTCGTTGCGCGTCAGTTCACTGTCGCCTCATGCGTGGCCAGGCACGGTTCGAGAGAATGTGTATCCCTGCCCGGGCCGACAGACGGGAGGGCGCAGCGCGGGTCTGGACGTATTCAAGAGCTTTTTGCTGGAGCGCGGTGAGGTCTATCGCGGATCGATCAGCTCACCCTTGACGGCGGAGTCAGCGTGTTCTCGCCTGAGTCCTTACCTCGCGTATGGCTGCCTGGGTTTGCGCGAGGTGGTTCAACGCACGATACTTGCGCAGCGCGATGCGACGACGCGCTGGTCTAAAAGCCTCGCTGCTTTCATGACAAGGTTGCACTGGCACTGTTACTGGATTCAGGCCTTCGAGGCGGCCTCCCAGATGGAACACGAGCCGCTCGTCGAGCAGATGGCGCTGTTGCGTCGTCCCCTTAACAAGGAACGTTTTGATGCCTGGCGGATGGGCAGAACAGGCTGGCCGATGGTCGATGCCTGCATGCGATTCCTGCACCATCAGGGATGGATCAACTTCAGGATGCGAGCCATGCTGGTCTGCGCAGCCACGCACTCGCTGGAGCTTCCATGGCAGCCTGTTTCGCACTGGATGGCACAGATGTTCGTGGACTTTGAGCCAGGGATTCACTACCCGCAGGTCCAGTTGCAAAGCGCCATGTCTGGTGGCTCGGTCTTGCGCATGTATAACCCGGTGATTCAGGCGAGTCGGCTGGACCCACAGGGTGAGTTTGTCCGGCGCTGGGTGCCGGAGCTCGCTCATGTCAGTCAGTTCTGGATCTTCGAGCCCTGGAAGATGACACCCAACCTGCGTGAGGCAGCAGGCTGGGCACAGGAAAAAAGCTACCCCGAGCCCTTGGTTGACTTTGCACAGACCCATCGAGCCACCAAACAAGCCATCACTGAAATCCGTTCTGCCCATCAGCTTGTCCCTGTCAGACGCTTTCATGAGCGCACCGCTCGCGTACACGAACCTTCCAGACGCGAGCAGCTGTCTCCCAGTCAGGCACAAGCCCCACAGAACGTATCAACACAAACACTCTCTGACAGGCCAGGGGCTACTACAGCGAGAGTATCCAGGACAAGAAGAAGCCAACCCAAAGCGACAAAAGTGGATATGTCCATCCAGCCGACGCTGTTCTAGTCTGGTCTGGTTTTCTGAGAGGAAGTGTGTGCTCATTGTTCCGGCGCTTCAGGCCATTCACCCCCTAGCCGTTCGCGACAGATGTTAAGCCACGCAGAAAGGGCGTGTGACGGGTGTCTGTGGTTCCAGAGTATGCCGATCTCCCACAGGATTTCAGGCTTGATGACCGGTCTGACGTCGAGTCCATCGGTGTTGATTCGCCTTGCGAACGGTTCAGGTAGTAACGCAACACCCATGCCGGCACGGGCCATGGAAACGGTCCAGTCCCATTGCCCGCTTTGCGCTGCGATCCGTGGTTCAAGCCCTTCCTTGCCAAACTGGTGGTGAAGCAGTCGTGTCAGGGCAAACTCATCATTGAGTAGCACAAGTGGGAGTTGGGATAGGGCTTGCAGGGTGAGGGCATCACTGCCGGTCTTGATCATGCCTGGAGCTGCTAGCGCCAGCACACGATGCGTTGCGACACGGGCGACTGCAACGTCAGGCCGTCGTCGCGTGGGGAGTACGGTCATGCCCGCTGCGAGCTCTCCGGATGCCACCAGTTTCTCGACCTGCTGTCCGGTGCACTCGGTCAGCGTCAGAGCCACCTTCGGGTGCTTGTCCCGGAACTGCTTGAGTGCTTCGGTGAACAGCAGGTTGATCATGGGCGGAATGCCAATTGCAAGCGATCCCCTTGCGACCGACTGGGTTTCACGTATCTCGATCTGAAGGCGTTGAACAGCTGCAAGAATCTCCCGCCCCCGATCGTAAACAATCTTGCCCGTGTCGGTCAGAATGAGTCGACGAGTTTCTCTGAGCAGGAGCGGTTCCCCGGTCTCGTCCTCAAGTTGTCGGATCATCTTGCTGATCGTCGACTGCGTAACGCCCAACAATCGGGCCGCTTCAGTGAAGCTTCCGAGACGGACGGTTTCCGTGAAATAGCGAAGTGACCGCAGGTCCATTAGTTTAATTATTTGATGAATTTTACGAATGATCGATAGCAATATAATTCATTATGGCGATGCTAATCTGCCCTCGCAACCTCTTCATATTTAACGTATACAAGGGAGACGTGAGACATGAGGGCAACTTACAGAGACAGAATTCGCCATGCGGTCCTGGAGAGCCGCATTACCACCCCCGAGCGCGCGGCATCGCTGTTTCGCAACGCAATGACCGTCGGGATGAGCGGATTTACCAAAGCAGGTGATTGCAAGGCGCTGCCTGATGCGCTGGCTCGCAGGGCACTCGAAGA
The DNA here is from genome assembly GCF_003058465.1 of Orrella marina. Classification (NCBI taxonomy): domain Bacteria; kingdom Pseudomonadati; phylum Pseudomonadota; class Betaproteobacteria; order Burkholderiales; family Alcaligenaceae; genus Orrella; species Orrella marina. Next base: position 3,215,898 of record NZ_CP028901.1, read on the forward strand.
TGGACTGAAACTGAACATCATGACGGGTGCATCACTCGGAAATGAAAGTGACGGCATGATGGCACTTGCCGGCCTGGTTGAGCGACGTTCACCGTTTCAGGCAGATCCTCGTCTTCGTCAGGAAATCAACGCGGGACGCGTTATGTTCACTGACCAGCACTTGTCAGAGACGGTTGAACAGTTGCGCGCGGGCAATCTGCCACCCGTTGACATTGCGATTGTCGAGGCGATTGCCATACGCGAAGATGGCAGCATCGTGCCGAGCACGTCTGTTGGCAACACGGCAAGTTTTGTGCAGCAGGCTCGCCAGATCATTGTCGAGCTTAATCTTGCCATGCCGCTGGCACTCGAGGGCTTGCATGACATCTATATTCCTGGCGACAGGCCTTCGCGCGAGCCGATTCCGCTCACGACGGTGTCTCAGCGTATCGGCACGTCCGCCATCAAGGTCGATCCCGATCGCATTGCTGCGATTGTTCTGACCGACAGTGTGGATAGCCCTTCGAATAACCTGCCCCCGGACGAGCAGACGCAGGCCATTGCAGGGCATGTCGTCGAGTTTCTCTCCGGTGAGGTGGCTGCCGGCCGCATGACCCCCGCTCTGATGCCACTGCAAGCAGGCATTGGTACGATTGCCAATGCGGTTCTGCACGGACTGGTAGAGTCATCCTTCAACGGCATGACCATGTACTCGGAAGTTTTGCAAGACAGTACCTTTGAGCTGCTGGATTCTGGGCAGCTGACATTTGCATCGGCGTCATCCATCACCTTGTCCGAAGCGACCTACCGAAAGTTCCTGGATAACGTCGATCGCTATCGCTCACGCCTGGTTCTGCGTCCCCAGGAGATCAGCAATCATCCGGAGATCGTGCGACGTCTGGGGATCATTGCCATCAATACCGCGCTTGAGCTTGATATCTACGGTAACGTCAATTCCACACACGTCAACGGTACACACATGATGAACGGTATTGGTGGGTCCGGGGACTTTGCGAGAAACGCGCATCTGTCCATTTTTGTGACCAAGTCAACCGCAAAGAACGGCGCGATCTCAAGCATTGTTCCCATGGTGACACATGTTGACCATACCGAGCATGATGTCGACATTGTTGCAACCGAGTGGGGACTGGCGGATCTCCGGGGTCTCGCGCCGCGCGAGCGGGCCGCACGGATCATCGATCGCTGCGTGCATCCGGACTATCGCGACATGCTGTGGGACTATTACCGCCGTGCCTGTGCTGCCGGTGGGCACACACCTCATCTGCTGTCCGAGGCGTTTGCCTGGCATCAGCGTTTTTCAAACAGCGGATCGATGCAGGAGAGGGTTGTACAAACTGCTTGAGAGCCAGTCCGGTTGATACGCTCAGGATTGCTTCACGATCGAACTTACCGTATAAGGAATGAACCTGACTGATTTCTGGATGACGTTCGTGACCTCCCAAAACAAGACAATCGAGAAAGATGTGCTGTTGGACGTGGCCCCTGTGGAACGGGCGTTGCGCGAGTTCGCACACGACCGTGACTGGGATCAGTTTCACTCCCCCAAGAACCTTTCCATGGCACTGAGTGCCGAGGTGGGGGAGCTGACCGAGATCTTCCAGTGGATGACTGAAGATCAGTCCAGGACTGCAGGGGACGATCCCGGTACCGCACAGGCTGTCAGAGATGAGCTTGCGGATGTCCAACTGTATCTGGTGCGTCTGGCGTCTGTGCTGGGTGTCGATCTCAATCGGGCGGTTGCCGACAAACTGCAGAAGAATGCGCTCAAGTATCCCGTCGACAAATCCCGCGGAACCAGCAAGAAGTACACACAGATCTGAGCGTTTGAAACAGGGACAATCCGGAGTCTGCAGTCATGATCGTCTACGAGGCCGACAAGAAGCAGTTCCTGCATCACAGCGATTTCGATGACATTGAGGATCTGATTCTGGCGAATTATCAGATCACGACCGGCAAAAGGGTTAATGAATCCGAGATCCGGTCCTGGCGTGAATCTCTGAGCCATGTCGCCAGGGTCCTGCGTGACGACGAGATCCCCGATGAAATGGGTGTGGCGATCGAGTTGCACATCCCGCAGTCTTCCAAGCGAATCGATGTCACACTGACGGGTCGGGATGCCGATGGCAACAAGAATGCGATCGTGATCGAGCTCAAACAATGGGAGAAGGCGCGCGCAACAGAGAAAGATGCAATCGTCGTGACTTATCTCGGAAAGGGACAGCGCGAGGTTGTACACCCTTCCTATCAGGCCTGGTCGTACGCATCCCTGCTCGAAGGTTTCAACGAGGCGGTCTACAACGGCGGCATTTCGATAAGGTCCTGTGCCTATCTGCACAACTATACCCGTGACGGGGTGCTCGACAGTGAGCACTATGCCGGGTATGCGGCCAAGGCCCCTCTGTTTCTGAAGGGTGCGAGAGAAAGACAAAAACTTCGCGAGTTCATCAAGCAACATGTCCGCTATGGTGACTCGAAGGAAGTTCTGTTCGAACTCGTCAATGGACGAATCCGGCCGTCCAAAGCACTCGCCGATGCACTCTCGGGCTTGCTTGCAGCCAGGCCTGAATTTGTGCTGATCGATGATCAGAAAGAGGTGTTTGAGGCGGTACTGTCAGCCGTGCAAACAGCGAGTCCAGAGAACCCGCGCGTACTGATCATCCAGGGCGGGCCGGGTACCGGCAAAACCGTACTCGCGATCAATCTGCTGGTCCGCCTGACTGCGCAAGGTTGCTTTGGGCAGTATGTGTCAAAGAACGCGGCTCCGCGTGAGGTCTATCAGCACAAGCTCGTTGGCACCATCACCAAAACCCGTTTCTCCAACATGTTCACCGGTTCTGGCGGGTTTCATGGGGTTGAGCCAAACACCTATGATTTTTTGATTGTGGATGAGGCCCATCGCCTGAACGAAAAAAGTGGGCTGTATGGCAACCTCGGAGAGAACCAGGTCAAGGAAGTCATCAATGCATCGGCCTGTACTGTGTTTTTTCTGGATGAAGATCAGCGTGTTGCCCTGAGCGATATTGGCAGCAGGGATGTCATTCGATCCTTCGCTCTGACCAAGGGGGCCAAAATTGATGAGTACGAGCTCGCCTCACAATTTCGCTGCAGTGGTTCCGACGGATACCTGGCCTGGCTCGATAACACGCTCGGAATCCGGGAGACGGCCAACATCTGGGTTGGTCCCACTGAGTATGAGTTTCGGGTGTATGACACGCCACAAGACTTGCATGCCGCAATCGAGGCCAGAAACGGGCAGAACCGGGCCCGTGTTGTTGCTGGCTATTGCTGGCCGTGGGCGAGCAAGAAGGATTCTGCCTCCTGGGATATTGTGATTGGTGACACCTACAAGAGGCAATGGAATCTGACCGTGGATGCCAGTCTATGGATCGTCGCCCCGGAGTCCATCGCGCAGGTTGGCTGTATACATACCTGCCAAGGGCTCGAAGTCGATTACATCGGTGTAATCGTGGGGCCTGATCTGATCGTACGCGACGGTCAGATCATCACGGTTCCAGAAAAGCGTGATCGGCATGACAAGACCATCCGTGGGTTCAAAAAGCGACTCAAAACGGAACCCGAAAAAGTTCGGGCTGAACTCGATCTGATCATCCGCAATACCTATCGTACGCTCATGACTCGAGGCATGAAGGGATGTTTCATCTATTGCACGGATGAACAAACGCGTGAGTACTTTCGTGCTCGCTGTACACCCGCAGAAACGACCTAGCCTTGCGGGGTCTCAGCGATTAGAGTCGACGTAGTCCTTGATTGCGTCTTTGGCCGATTGCTGGATATGGTACAGAAACCGGCTTTTGGGTTCATCTGCTGACACGATCAGGAACATGCCGTTGTTGGGTTCTTCATACAGAACGTTCGAGCCATCTACCAATTGAGTGCCGAAGCGATTGTCGACATAGACGGCGGTTCCCATCTTTTCGTTGTCATTGCTCTCGATCACCATGCAGTCGACACTGACTGTCATGTTCAGTTCCAGACTGTCTGTGGGGGTGAGTCTGGCTTTGCGAAACTCGCTACCAATCTGACTCGATGCTTCTGTTTCTGTGAAAGGACAGTCTTCGCTCACCCACACAAACAGTCCGAGATTTAGCGAATTATTCTGTTGCAGCCATGGTGCCGGGGCAGCCAGCGTATTGCCCGTGAGCGCCAGACAGATGCCAGCCAACAGTGTTTTCAGAATACGCATGGAACGGGTTCTCCATCAGCAAAAGTAGTAAGCATCATTCGGTATCGGTCGGCACAAGTGAAGCAGTCGAACTGCCTCAGATGAGGGCATCTAGCTGAATGTAGTCGATGGCCGGACTGTATGGAGTGTGCGTGGCGAGGTGTGCTGACAACATTCGGCAAAAGAGAGGGGTTTGATTTGCTGCGGACAGATTATTCACCTGTGCGTAAAGCTGGTGCGCGTGTCATACTTGTTGACGGGCGCATTTCATAGACAGCCTGTTGATACTTCAGGAAGGGCAGGCTTGTTGAATGTAACGGGTTCTGGTGTGGTGACCAGAAGACATATGATCTACCGTTCTGAGGCCTTCAGAAACCTGATTACCGGATCCCCGATTTGACTGTCCCAAGCGCGACGGACCTGTTCGACTGACCACCGGATGTGCCAAGGCCTCCCCATGAAAACCATCAAAGACTCCCTGGAACTGCAGGTTTGGCTATACATCCTTTTTGTGTCGAGCCTGTTGACCGGGACGCTTGGTCTGGTGGGCAATACATGGCCAGAACTATCTGTACCAGACTCGCTGATGGTGACAAGCCAGGGGGCGATTGCACTGATACTCGGCGGCATCATCATGATGTCGTTGCTGCTAGGACTTCGTTCACCTAGGCTTTCTTCGGGGGTCTTGCTCCTGCTCATGGCTGTGTACAGTCTGCTCGAGAACGTCTTTGTCTCGATCTTGTTTTCGGGTGTGCCCTGGATAGCAGATCTCTCGAGCCTTGCATCCCTTCCGGCTGCTTGTGTTGCGTTGCTAGGCCTGCTGGCGTTACTTGGGCTGGATACTGTCCCTGGCCGGACCCTGGCACGCTTTGTAGGTCTAGTTGGCATCGGAGTTGGCCTGGTCGTCATGTACGGATACGTTTTCGAGCCGCCACAACAGAGCGACGAGCTGGTGCTGGGTTTCAGTCGGATGACCTCCGTCTTCTGTATTGGCTTCGGTATCGGACTGATGCTGCTGGCGATGACACCCGATCGTCCAAGTTTGCGTATCAGTGCCCCGGCTGCTGTGATCGGGGCTCTGAGTATCAGCGCAACCTTTGGACTGCTTCTGATTGCAAGCTGGGGATCTCATGCAGAACGTCACCTGGCCGCAAGGGCGGTGCTTGAACAGCAGGTCACTCTATTGCAGCGGGAGATGTATTCGTCGGTTGGATTGATTGAGCGGCTGGCCGATCGCTGGGCCTCATTGAACATGAGTGTGCCCATGGCATTGCAGCGAGTCGAGGTGCAACGCTACCTGACGGATGTCCCATCCCTGCGAGCACTGGCTGTTACCCGAAATGGTGAACAGTTCATTCTGACCCAGGGTAAGTCCTTTGAGGACCAGGCATGGCTTGAGCAAGTGTTGAGTGACCCGCAAGGCAAGCGCTGGGTGCAGAATATTGTTCAAAGTGACATACCGTATGCATGGCACATCACGGATCCGGCTTCTTCGTTGATGACAATCCTGCTGGTTCGGCCGACGGGCTCGCCACAGAACTTGTTTTTTGCAAGTTTTGACCTGCAGGCATTGCTGAATCCGCTATTGCATGCAGGTGGCCAGGAATACGAGTTCGCACTCGAGTCGACGGACCCGACATCGGAACCGGAGTTCAGCCATGGGCATGGTCATCCGAACGAAGTTTATGAAAGTATGTCCGTTTCCATCACGAACGGACCGACTTTTTACGTCTCCTCGTATGCGGGTCCGGTCAACATGCTCAGTTTGCGTGGTGCGTTGGTTCCGGGCATTCTGATATTCGGTGTTCTGGTGAGCTATCTGCTGACGATGGCCAGCAGTCTTGCATCGATCCAGCGACGAAAATCACATGAACTGAGTGTGGAAGAGCAACGCTTGCGCTCGCTCTTTTCCCAGTCGCCAGACGCTGTATTCGAGTTCTCCAATGACGGAACATACCAGTCCTTAAATCGACACGCGCGCGCGATTACCGGAATCAAGGATTCAGATCTCGGGATAGTCAACTACCACGATTTTCTCGACAACAATGCCATGTCCAAACGTGATTACGCGATGTTCGACTCGGCGTTCGAAACCACCGTTGGTGGAACAGCACAAAACTTCAGTGTGACGTTTCTGAATTTTGATGATGAGTCGCGTGACTATGAGATCTCTTTTGTACCCATTCTGGTTGATGGTCGCGTCCAGGGCGTCTATGCGGTTGTCAAGGACGTGACTGAACGACTGCTTGCCCGGGAGAATCAGCACCTGCTCACGCGTAGCCTTGAGTCAAGTGACAGCGCGGTGCTAGTGGTCGATGTCAGAAAGGACACAATGCCAGTCGTGTTTGTCAATGCGGCATTTACCGATGTCACGGGTTTCAGCAAAGAAGAAGTCATGGCTGGGAATCTTTCCTTGCTCATCTCAATGATGGAGGAGGCAGACGATGTCGAGGCGATCAACAGGGCGATGGAGAATGGTCAGGCTGCCAGTTTGACTGTCAAAAGTTATCGACGTAGTGGTGCTCCTTTCTGGAATCAGCTGTCACTGACCCCTGTCAGGGATGTGGACGGAAATGTGACCCATTACACCGCCATCATGAAAGATGTGTCTGAGATGCGCGAACAGGCGGGCAAGCTGGCTTATCAGGCGACACATGATGTGCTGACCGGACTGCCTAACCGCACTTTGTTCGAAGACCGGCTCGAGCATGATATCGCCATGTGTCAGCGTAAAGGAACGCAACTTGCCGTGCTCTTTGTCGACCTCGACGAGTTCAAGCCAATCAACGATGCGCTCGGGCACCGTGTGGGTGATGAAGTTCTCATCAGCGTGGCCCGTTCATTACAGGAAGTTGTTGGCCCAGCGGACACGCTCGCGCGGTTCGGGGGGGATGAGTTTGTACTATTGCTACCCAATCTGAGCTCGGTTGCGCAGGCAGAGCGAATGGCAGAAATGTTGTTGACTCAGGTTGGACAGCCGCATCGAGTGGCGGGCAACGAGCTGTATGTGACTGCCAGTGTCGGGATCAGTCTACTGAGCGAGGGCCATACATCCGCCAGATTGCTGCAGCAGGCGGATATTGCAATGTACAAGGCCAAGCAACAGGGCAGGGACACCTACGCAGTCTATGCTGAAGATCTGAATGAAAGTCTCTCCATGCGAGTCACTTTGCGCAACGAGTTGCAGGAGGCCATCAGACAAGAGCAGCTGCATCTGAACTATCAGCCGCAGGTAGATCAGGCAGGTCGCATCTGCGGGATCGAGGCCTTGGTGCGCTGGCGGCATCCAGTCAAGGGCTTCATCTCTCCGGCGGAATTCATTCCGGTGGCAGAAGAGACAGGGCAGATCATCCAGCTCGGTCGCTGGGTCACGACGCAGACGTGTCGAGACGCGAAACAACTTCTGGATATTGGTCTTCTCACGAGCAGAGTCGCGGTCAATCTGTCCACTCTGCAGTTTCACCGGCCAGGGTTTGTCGCAAGTTTGCTTGACATTCTGAAGCAGACTGACTTGCCTCCTACGTATCTGGAGCTCGAGTTAACGGAAAGTATCCTGATGCGAAACAGTGAAACCGCAATAGGTTTGTTGCATATTCTGAGAGATAAGGGCATCAGTGCCAGCATTGATGACTTTGGAACAGGGTATTCAAGCTTCAGCTACCTGAAGGACCTGCCGGTTGAAAGCGTCAAGATCGACAAGACGTTTGTGGACAACGTGACGACAGACCGAAAGGATGCCGCAGTGTGCAAAGGGATCATCACCATGGCACGCGAGATGGGCATGAAGGTGATAGCAGAAGGTGTTGAAACCCGGGAACAGTTTGAGTTGCTCAAGGGGTTTGGCTGTGACATGTTTCAGGGCTACTACTTTGCCAGACCCATGTCCTTCGAAAAACTGGTCGACTGGATGAAGTCCGGTTTGCCAGACAGCACAAAGTAGTGACAGCCAGAGGGCACGCGTGTTATCCCCTTGGCCCATTCAGTGCACCGTCAGAGAAAGATACATAACCGGTCGCAGACCACATACATCCCACGGTTTGCGAGCTGTGCAGTAGCGTCTCCAGACTTTTATCGCGGCAAACTGGCAATCTGGGCCAAACAGCTCCGGGCGAAGTCATCTGACAGTACAAAGCCACGTTAGCCGGGTTGTTGATCACCAACCGGACATGGTCGTTCGAGCGATGTTACTGCCAGTCGATAACCCTAAGCCATGCTTGGTTAACCTGGTCAAATGCAACAAACTTCTTACTATCGCTGCTTTGTGTTTGCGGGATCTGTTTCTTCACAGCCTGTGCAGATACTGTCATCCCCTTCATGAGCAGACGCCGCCAGAAATCTGCGTTTACTTAACGGTTTACGCGTGCAAGATTTGACGCAACCGACTTTCAGAGCGGGTGGATAACCTACGGATCTGCCAAGCGATGCTTCTGGACTCGGGGGAAGGTGGTGCCGATGTCCTTCAGAATCCGCTTTCAATATTTGGAGTAGACAAAAAATGTTCAAAGTGCTTACTCGTGCCTCGGTGCGACTGGTCGAGCGTTACCTTCCAGATCCCTTCATTTTTGTGTTGTTACTGACAGTGGTGGCAGGGACTGCTGCGGTAGTAGGAGAGAAGAATTCTCCCATCCAGGTCATACGTATGTGGGGAAATGGCTTCTGGAGCCTGCTGACTTTTGCGATGCAGATGCTGCTGGTGCTGTTGACCGGACATATGCTGGCTAACACACCGATCGTCAAACGCTGGTTGGCAGCGCTCGCGAGACTTGCACGATCTGCCGGAGCGGCCATCGTTCTCGTGACGGTTGTCTCACTGGTCGCAAGCTGGATCAATTGGGGATTCGGACTCGTTGTCGGCGCGTTGTTTGCCAAACAACTGGCGAGTCAGGTCAGAGTGGATTACCGGCTACTCGTCGCAAGCGCTTACTCCGGTTTCCTTGTCTGGCATGGTGGGCTGGCAAGTTCGATTGCGTTGACGATCGCCACGCCGGGACATTTTTCTGCGAACAAGATCGGTGTCATCTCGACATCTGAAACGATCTTCTCGGTTTTTAATATCGCGATTGTTCTGGCGCTTTTTGTTGCTGTTCCTTTGATCAATCGGTTGATGCTACCCTCTGAGAAGGAAAGCGTCTATGTCAATCCAGCCCAGCTTGAAACCGAGGAGACCGAGCATGACGATACGAGCAATCGACCTGCAGACCGTCTGGAGAACAGCAAGCTAATTTCATGGTTGCTCGGTGCGGCAGGCCTGGCTTACATGTTTGACTACTTCGTAGTGCGATCCGGTAGCCTTAACCTGAACGTCATTAACTTCTCGTTCCTCTTTCTGGCGTTGATTTTGCACGGCACACCACGGCGTATCCTTCGGAGCCTTGATGCGGCAATCAAGGGCGGTGCAGGCATTGTGATCCAGTTTCCCTTCTACGCAGGGATCATGGCCATCATGATCGAATCGGGTCTGGCAACGAGTTTATCTGAATGGTTTGTATCGTTCTCGACCCCGACGACGCTGCCATTCTGGAGTTTTCTCAGTGCAGGTCTGGTGAATATCTTTGTGCCTTCCGGTGGTGGGCAGTGGGCTGTTCAGAGCCCGGTGGTCATATCGGCAGCGCAGGCGCTTGGGGCAGATATTCCACGTGTTGCGATGGCGGTCGCGTGGGGCGACAGCTGGACAAACATGCTCCAGCCATTCTGGGCCTTACCGGTGCTGGCAATTGCCGGGCTCAAAGCCAAAGACATCATGGGCTTTTGTCTGATTCAGCTTTTTGTGTCAGGTATCCTGATCTCGATTGGTCTGACCTGGCTCTGATCCATGACCACTGCGGTCTGTCAGAACCGGCTGCAGTGCAGGTATGGAGTTGATATGGTTGCCTGGAATCCAGAGTCGTGTTTCAGGCTGGCGGCCACGCAGCAGGAGCTTCAATTGAGGAATGTATGGATTTCAGTCAACAAATTCATTGATTGTTCACGTCCAGCGTGCCGATCATCAGCCCAACACTCCGGGGATCTGCTTGTTCATGACCCGTTCATCATCTTCCACATATCCCGTGCTTGATGTCGTTGTCATCGGAGCAGGACAGGCTGGCCTGGCAACGGCGTATTTTTTGCGTCGATCAAACCTGGCGTTTGTTTTACTGGATGACCAGCCAGGGCCTGGCGGGGCCTGGCTGCATGGCTGGAAATCCCTTCGATTGTTCTCCCCGGCCAACTGGAGTTCATTACCAGGCTGGCCCATGCCCGCTTCCCAATCCGGCGTGTATCCCTCACGCGACGAGGTGCTGGACTATTTCAGGCGCTATGAAGAGCGCTACCAGTTTCCAGTCGACCGTCCCGTTCGAGTGCAGCATGTCACCAGAGAAGGTGAGCACTTTCTGATTCATACCGACAGGGGTGTCTGGGCAAGTCGGGCTCTGGTCAGTGCAACAGGCAACTGGAGCAATCCCTATATCCCGTGCTTCCCCGGAGCAGATCACTTCAAAGGCAGTCAGCAACACTCCGCCTTCTACGAGGATGCGCAGCCCTACCGAAACCAGCGTGTGGCCATTGTTGGTGGAGGCAACTCGGGTGCTCAGATCCTGGCTGAAGTCTCGAAGGTGGCACAAACGGTGTGGATCACGGTCGAGCATCCGACATTCCTGCCTGACGATGTCGATGGCAGGGTGCTTTTTGAGCGGGCCACCCAGCGCTGGCTGGCGCAAAAGGAAGGCCGGACGGTGGATATACCGGCAGGTGGTCTGGGGGAGATTGTGATGGTGCCCCCCGTACGCGAGGCCCGCGAGCGAGGGGTTCTGGTGGCTGAGCGTCCCTTTGCAAGGTTCACAGAAACGGGTATTGAATGGGATGATGGACGCCACAAACCTGTTGATGCCGTGATTTGGTGCACGGGGTTTCGTCCGGCGTTGCAGCACCTTGTCTCGTTGAAGATTGTCGAGCCGGACGGTAAGGTGCAGGTCAACGACAGTCAAAGCGTGAAGGAATCAGGCGTATGGCTAGTGGGATATGGAGACTGGACCGGCCCTGCTTCGGCGACGCTGGTTGGCGTCATGCGTGCGGCTCGAGGGGCTGCAAACCAGATAGCGCGTTATCTTGCCGGATGATCCATTCAGGCCGGTGAGCACGCGGGGATTCGTCTTGAACGGCCCGCTTACCGGACCGCTTTTTTACTGTCCTTCGCATACACCGCAAACTCTTGTAGCTGTGCTTCGCTCTTTTCGATCTCCTTCAAGCTTTGCCTGCCTGCACGGGCGATCAGCATGGCAACCAGCGTCTGGGCAATGGACAGGGCGGGAACCACTGACGGGAAAATAGAGGGTGTCGTGGTGGATACCAGAATCGTGACGGTCGCATGACGTGCGACGGGAGATACGGCACTGTCAGTGACCGCGATGATCTTTAGCCCGTGTTCGCGTGCGAACTTCACCGCTGAAATGGCATCTTTTGCATATGGGTGATAGCTGAACACGATCAGTGTGTCGCCGGCTTTCGCATGTCTGAGATCGTCGGCAAACACACCCGCAACACCTGAGAGCAAACGGGTATTGTCCCGGAACATGTTGCATGCGTAGTTGAAATAGTACGCAGCAGGAAACAGGCTGCGTAGTCCGGCGACGTACACATGGCGGGCAATGACCAGCAGGTCGCATGCGGCATTCAGAGACTGAGTTGTGGCGGGCTCCCGGATACCGGCGAGATTGTTGCAATCAGCTTCAACAATCTCCTGAATCAGACCGCTGGCACTGGCCTGGATGTCGTGCTGTTGCAGTGCGCTGGCGCGCTCTGTAAACATGCCTGGCCCTTGCGCAAGCCATCTTCGATAGACATCTCGCAAGGGCTCGTAACCATCGAATCCAAGTTGGACGGCAAATCGATTCATTGCACTCGAAGGCAGGCCAGCGTCAAGCGCGACGGCACGCATGGAGTTCAGCGCTACTGCCTTGGGGTGGTCGATGACATAGCGGGCTGCCTGCTGAAGTTTGGGAGGCAACTCCGGATACGTTTCTTTGATCAGCTTGTCGACAGCGCGCTTGTCCATGGCGATCCCGCTTTAAAACATGCATTGTAAGCAGCCCACCGGTATGAGCAACACGCACAGTCACGCACTGACAGACATATGAAAGCACCTGCTGTCGAGCACTCACCCTGTCACGCGCGCTTGCTTGTGTTCGCATTTACGTGCCTGATTTCCCCGCGGTTTCGTTCAGGACCAGATCGATTGCCTGGCCGAGACGATCAACGGCCATTTCAAGTACGCCTTCACGACTGTTGTAGGGCGGAGCGAGCAGCACATGATCACCGTGGACACCATCAATGCAGCCCCCTCCCGGATAGCACAGCAACCCAACTTGCTGGGCTTGCCTCTTGATCTTCGCGTGGATCTGCAGTGATGGATCAAATGGTCTGTCTGGATCACGGGATGCTACCAGCTCAATTGCCTGAAACAGGCCTCGTCCACGAATATCGCCGACGTTGGCGTGGTCACCAAATCGTTGTGTCAGCAGTGCACGCAGGTGCTGTCCCATCGAGGCACTTCGTTGTACGAGCTGGTCGCGTTGGATGATGGTTTGTACGGCCAGCGCTGCCGCGCAGGCCACCGGGTGACCGACATAGGTATGTCCATGTTGAAATGCACCCGAGCCGGCAACGATGGCATCGACCACCTTGTCAGCTACCATGACCGCGGCGATGGGCTGGTAGCCGCCACCCAGGCCTTTTGCCATGGTAAGCAGGTCAGGCACCACGCCCTCCTGTTCAAACGCGTGATACGTGCCGGTACGACCGACTCCGCTCATTACTTCGTCCATGATGAGCAACACGCCGTAGCGATCGCATACTGCCCGGATTTTCTGGAAATAGCCGGGTACGGGTGCCACGGCACCGGCCGTGGCACCCACGACCGTCTCGGCCACGAATGTACTGACGGTGTCGGGTCCAAGCTCGAGAATCAGTTGTTCGAACTCGCTGGCCAGGCGACTTGCATACGCATCATCCGTTTCATCGGCCTGTCGATAGTGTCGTGCAAAGCAAGGAGAGACATGGTGTGCCTGGACAAGGAGCGGCTGATAAAGTGCTCGACGTCCGACGTGTCCTCCTATGGCCAGTGCGCCTAGCGTATTGCCGTGATAGCTGAGTTTGCGCGCAATATTGTGCCGACGCTGCGGCTCACCACGCTCCACGTGATACTGCCGCGCCATCTTGAGGGTGGTTTCGATGGCTTCCGAGCCACTGGAAAGAAAGTAGACGTTGTTCAGAGTTGGAGGGGAGTGGCTGGCCAGCAGACTGGCGAGCTTTTCCGCTGGCTCAGAAGAAAAGAACCCCGTGTGTGCATACTCGAGCTTGTGCATCTGCTGTACGACTGCATCAATGACCTCAGGGTGTCCATGTCCCAGGCATGAGACGGCCGCACCGCCTGATCCGTCAAAGAACTGCCGACCATCTGCGCTGTGGATGAACCCGCCTTCACCGTGCACTGCGATTGCAGGTGGACTGGAGGGACTGCGGTGAAAGATGTGCGTCATGGGTGCGGTGTCCTGCAGTTGCCCGCGGCCCGTCTGGGCAAGACGGGCACAACGGACGGTTCGGGTGAGAACTGTGATACTTTCTAAAAAAGATTGTTTGATCTATATTATCAGAACATGGATCAATTGATACTTATAAGCCAGGCATCTCCTGTGACGTATCAGGACAGTGGTGGATGATCCGCTTGAGCGCACGCCAAAGCATCCGTTCCTGGCGTCCAACAACCATTACCCATCTTCCATCGCCGACTAGTTCCGACCATCTCCAACCATTCATCAACTTCAAGAAGAGGCGTCCATCATGCAGCACACCCGACCATCTCCGTTACCAAGACAGTTGCGCAGACGACTGACATCAGGAATCGCTCTTGTCCCTGTAGCAGCCGCGCTACTGGGTGCGCCGCTTGCACATGCCGATGCAAACTGGCCAGGAAAACCCATCGAGATTATTGTTCCCTTCGGTCCAGGCGGAACGACCGATGTGCTGGCGCGACTGGTTGCCGAAGGAATCTCAAGGGAGTTGCAACAACCAGTCGTGGTGCAGAACAAGCCCGGTGCAGGTGCCAATATTGGTGCAACCGAAGTGGCTCGGGCAGCGCCGGACGGTTACACCTTGCTGATGGGCACGCCTGGACCTTTGGCAATCAATCCCTATATCTACGACAACATGGCGTTTGATCCAGCCAAGGACTTCGCCGCTGTGTCCTATGTCGCGGACGTTCCCAATGTCATGCTCGCCAATCCCGGGACCAACATAAAGAACCTTGAGGAACTCATCGAGCAGGCAAAGGCCCGTCCGGGCAAGCTGAACTGGGGGTCTCCCGGCATTGGAAGTACCGGACATCTGCAGCTTGAGCTACTCAAGCAGATGACAGGCGTTGACATTGTTCACGTGCCTTACAAGGGCTCAGCTGCGGTGACGAACGATCTGATTGCAGGCCATATTGATCTGGCGGGGGATAACGTGCCGACAGCACTGGCCAATATCCGAGCAGGAAAGGTCACCGCACTTGCCATCGCGGGAGAGGAGTCGCTTGAGGTGCTGCCTGGCGTACCGGCCGCATCTGAAACAGCACCTGGCTACCGCATGCCATCATGGTTTGTGCTCGTCGCGCCCGCTGGTACGCCAGTGGCCATTACTGAGAAAATTGCCAAAGCGGTCGATAACTTCGAAAAGCAACCCGAGACCATCGAGAAGTTCCGCGCGCTCGGCGCTGTCCCGGTGGGTGGTCCGCCCGACACGCTCGCAAAACACCTGTCCTCGGAACAGGAACGATTTGGTAATCTGCTCAAGCAAATGGAGACAGAAAAGTAATGAAAAAGAAACGTCTGGCCGTCGCCCGCCTCTGGTTCGAAGGTAATGCCTTCTGTCCGTATCCTGCTGACAGGGACGCGTTCGAACGCTATGAGTGGCAGTCTGGACCGGACGTGCTCGAGGCCATGCGCGGCACGGCGACCGAGATGGGAGCCGTCGCGCAGTTTGCTAGTGAGCGTGTGGACTGGGAGGTAGTGGTGTTGCGGTGTGCGGCCGCCTTGCCTGCCGGCCCCATTACTGAAGATGTATACCAGGCACTGTCCGGCGAGGTGCTCGACGGACTGAAGAATGGTCTTTCGGCTGGCGGCTGGGATGCGGTCTATCTGTCTTTGCACGGTGCGGCCATCACAAGCAGTCGGGAAACACCAGAGCTTGAACTTGCGGGTAAGGTACGAACCCTTCTGCCAGATGTTCCCCTGGGGGCGAGCTTTGATCTGCATGGCAACATGCCTGCGGCATGGGCCGACGTCCTGGACGTTGCATCGGTGTACCAAACCCACCCGCATGTGGATATGACACAGACAGCTGCCCGTGTACTGCAGGGATTGGTTGATTGCGCCGAAAATGGCCTCAAAACCCGGCGAGTGCTTCTGAATGAGCGTGTGATTCTGCCCAGCATCAACATGCGTACGGCAGGTGGTCCCATGCGTGAGCTTGAAGAGCTGGCCAGGTCCCTCACGCGTGACGCAGTCATTGATGTGTCTGTGTTTGGCGGGTTTCCGTATTCTGATACGGAATACACCGGTGCGTCAGTGTTCGTGGTCAGTGATGCACGCAAGGACCCCACAGGTGATCAGGCGAGGACCGCGGCAACCATCGTGATGCAACAGATCCATGAACTAGCCCCGCAGTTCAGGGCGTCATTGCCAGATGCACGGCAGGCGTTGAGCCAGGCACTTGCCATTGAAGAGCCCGGTTTGGTTGCCGTGACGGATTCTGGTGACAATCCGCTGTCCGGTGGTTGCAGCGATACGCCAGAGCTGTTTCGCCAGATGCTGGCAGTGAACCCGCAAGTGTCCACACTGTATGCAAGCTTTGCGGATCCGGTGGCGGTTGAGGTGGCCATTCAGGCAGGAGTCGGTGCGAAGGTCAGCATCGATCTGGGGGCGAGATTCGGCACTCAGTTCGGAGCGCCGGTGCCTGTTGATGTGGTGGTCGAGAAGCTGACAGACGGCAGGTTCGTCAATTCAGGTCCGATGCATAACGGGGTTGAGCGGCTGTGCGGGCGTACCGCATTGCTGCGTGTTGCGAGTCTGCCGGATGCACGCGTGATCGTTACAGAACGGGTGGTGGCCGGTGACGACCCGGCTTTTTACGCGTTGCACGACGTGGACCTGGAATCCCTGCGTCTCCTGTGTGTCAAAGCCAAGAATCACTTTCGGGCAGCATTTGTCGATCGTTGCGTAGCCATCATTGATTGTGACGCCCCCGGGCCAGCCTGTCTGGATCTGTCCCAGCTCCCGTTTCGGCACGAACACGTGTCAGCTGACTATCGGTGAGGTGTTCTTCAGGCTGAGTCCAGGCTTTGCTGTACGGCCCGCTCTCCAATAGCAAGACCAGTGGTCATGCCAACGCCGGAGTGCATGACAGAAACAGAGAGTCCAGGTCGCGGAGTCAGAATCGAATACGGGCCGGGGCCTCTTGCACCGTACACTCCTTGCCATCGCGACAGGACTTCTAGCCTTGCGTTCAAGACACGTTCGGAAAGCTCTATGAGTGCCTGATCGATGCGCTCATCACCAAATGCAGGTGCATCCTTTCCGTAGTGGTGAGAGTCTCCGACGATAAGATCGCCTTCGGGTGTGGGGCTGATCAGAAGATGGATACCGTTGTCGAGCAGGAAGGGTTCGGTTTCCTGAAGATGGTTTTTCAGGGTCTGGGCCGACGACAGATCACTGAAGGCGCCATAGTGAATCAGCGAGAGTCCGGTCAGAACAGGGCGATCAAGCTCGAATGCATTGTGTGCCATTCTCAGCCGTAGCATCTGCAGTCTGACGATCTGTAGATCCATGGGTTGCAGAATGTCATGGCAAAGTGTCTGGTAGTCGTGTCCCGGGCAGACAAAGATCCTGTCCGCGGTATAGTGACCTGCCGTTGTCACCAGCAAATCTTCTTCGATCGACTGGACCAGCGTACCGGTCCGGATGGTGATGCCGATACTTTGCAGATAGGTGGTCACAGCCGGCAGGGCTTGCCGGCTGTAGATCTGCAGATCATCCTTGCCGAGCAGAGCCATGTCATGGTGAGCAAAACGCCCATCCAGCAGACTTGCCAGTTCTGATCGGCTGACCAGGTCAACGTTGTACCCGTCTTCGTCAGCCCGCTCGTGGGCGAACTGCTCCAGAACAGCACTTTCCCGGGGTTGCCGACTCAAGACAAGGCAGCCATTCTGTCTGACATGAAATCCGCACTGACTGGCAAGCTCAAGCCAGAGCTCGCGGGTGCGACGAGCCAGGTTGTGCATGTCACCGGGCGGCTGCCCGGTGATCAGTACCTGACCAAAGTTTCGTACGGTTGCGCCATGCGCCTGCTCGGCCCTCTCGAACATGATGACCGACAACCCCGCCCTGGCCGCAGCCCAGGCATGTGCCACGCCCAGAATGCCGGCCCCGACGACAGCAACATCAAAGTGGTTCTTCAACGCACAGACTCCCGTATCCTGTTGTGATCAGTTCTTCGGTTCCGACTTGCCGTCGTAACGCTTTGCCCACTCGCCGAGGATCTTCTCGCGGTTCACGGCGGCCCACTCAAAATCGTTGTTGATCAGCAAACTCGAGAAGTCACCTGGCAGACCAGGCAGGGGTTCCTGAAGCGCCGGGATGGCGAGCACCGCAAAGTTCTTGCGGTAGAGCTTGTTGGCTTCATCCGACGCGGAGAAATCAGCGAGTTTCTGTGCGGCGTCGAGTTTCTTTGTACCTTTGACGATCGCAGCGGCCTCGATCTCCCATCCGAGCCCTTCCTTTGGAAATGCTGGTTTGATCGGGGCACCATCAGCCATGAGCTTGACTGCACGGTAGTCAAAGGACACGCCGATCACGTACTCACCGGCGGCGGCCAGGTTGCAGGGTTTGGATCCCGAGTGTGTGTATGCGCCAATGTTCTTGTGCAGTGCGTCCATGTATGCCCAGCCCTTGTCCCAGCCAAACAGTTGCAGCCAGGAGCTCACGTCCAGGAACCCTGTACCGGAAGACGCCGGATTTGGCATGACAATCTTGCCTTCGTAGGCAGGCTTGGTGAGATCCTCCCAGCTTGTGGGCATTGGAAGGTTGTTCTTCTCGAGTTCGATCGTGTTGACGCACAAGGTGGCTGCATAGCCATCCATTCCGACCCATGCAGGTGGATTGGCGCTGTCACGCATCTTGCTGTCAATATTGGCCAGGTTCTTTGGGGCATACGGGTGCAGCATGTTCTCCTTCTGAAACAGGCCCATTGATGTACCCGCTACACCCCAGATGACGTCCGCTTGCGGGTTGTTCTTCTCGGCGAGCAGTTTGGCCGTGATGATGCCAGTTGAGTCCCTCACCCACTGGATCTTGACGTCAGGATTCTGCTTCTCGAAGGCAGTTTGATAGGCGCGCATCTGGTCGGCCTCAAGTGCCGAGTAAACCGTCAATGTTGTTTGGGCATGAGCGCCAAATGAAGCACCAGCTGCCAATAAAACGCAGGCGCTCAGGTTAGAAAATTTCATGGGATGATCTCCAGTAGGTCGAGTAGGTCGGCAGTAAAGTGAAAGAAAAGGTGAGCCGAAATTCGGTGTCGGGTTCAGGCCAGCCGGGGATCCACACATCCTGGCAGTACAGACAGGTGAGGTCCGATTCCTCTGCGAAGACTGGCGTTGATGGAAGTGATGATGGCTGGCAGTTGCGCGATCGTGTCGATACAGAAATGCGGCGCAGCGGGCAGAAAGGTTTGCATTGCCTGGGTGCGAATGTCGGTTTTCTGGTGTTCGGGCAGGGAATCAAACTCTGCGAACGTGAGGCCACACGCGTTGCCGGACATCAGCAGTGCGACGGTCCAGGTCCCGGCGTGATGTCCCTCCAGGATGCCAACAGGGGTGTCATCAACCTTGACGCAGGAACGAACGTCCAGCGTGCCAAGCTCGGTCATATTGCGAAGGAGCATTCCTGGCCAGGGCCTGGATGACCGAACCTCATCTGTTGCAACATGGCAGTCCACGGTCAGGCCGGCAAGCTCAGACTGACGCACGACCTGGGACAAAATTCGTCGCGGATAACCAGAACAGGAACCGATCTGAACTGATTGTGCACGTAGCCAGGCCAGTGTTTCTTTTGCACCGGGAATGATGTCGGAATAATCTGCCACGCGCTGTTCCTGAAGCGGAAGGAACAGCTCATAAATCGCTGTGACGTCCTCATCGGTCGGATCTCGCTGATATAAAGCTTTGAACTGTTGTGTGATGTCGGGTAATGCACAGAGTGCGCGGATGTGTTCCCACTTGCCCATTCCCATGGGCCCTCTGGCCTGCGCGAGTGTGAGCGTCAGATCCATGGATGCAAACGCCTGCACCAGTACCTGTGTTGGTGCGAAGGACCCGAAATCAACCAACGTTCCAGCCCAGTCGAACACCACAGTTTGCACCCGGTCGGACATACGCCCGACTCCGTGATGTGTGCATGAGTCTGTACTGTGACCCGACACATTGTTCGCCGATTGGGTGGATGACATGAAACGTTCCTCGAATGGTGGGTGGTGGAATGAGATGTCCGGTCAGGCGTGTGTCTGGGTGCGCCAGCGCTGGGTTTGTCTGACAGCCGCTCTGCTGATCCAGTGCAGCAGGGTGACGGCAGTGGCCGAGGTCAGCATGATCACGCAGCACATCGCTGCGGCCGGACCGATGAATCCGGCATCGTCCATATTCAGGACGGCCACTGCGGCCAGAACCGTTGACGGACTATAAAGAAACACCACGGCTGAGACGGTCGTCATGGATGAGACAAACAGATAACGAGCGATATCGAGCAATGCGGGCAGGCAGATGGGCAGCTTGACCCGGATGAATGTTTCGGCTGCCGAGACTTTGAGAGAGGCCGCCGCGTAATCAAGATCAGGATCGATTGTGCGGATGGCTGTGACCGCGGTCAGGTGAGCGCTGGTGTAGAAGTGCACGATGGAGCAGATCACCAGGATGCTCATCGAGCCGTACAGCACACCCAGGGGGTTGTCCGGGTGATTAAAGAAGAATATGTAACCAAGCCCCAGGACCATTCCGGGTATGGCCATGGGAGCCAGACACAACCCGTGCAGAATTTTCTGCATGATGCCGCTGATGCGACCGCATGCATTCTGTCGGGTCTCTGTGATCCAGGCACCGGTAAACACGATCAGCGACCCGAAAAGTGCGGCGAGCGCAGACATCTGCACACTGTTTCGCCAAGCCAGCCAGCCACCACCGTCCATATTGTTGAAGTCGTAGGATCGCAACGACAGCGACAGGTTGTACGGCCAGAAGCGGATGAAGGAGGCCCAGACAGAAACGGCGATGATCGACACGATGACGCCTGACACCAGAGCGACCAGTACGGTAAAGCCAGTGTCCCGGTAGCGGCTCGCACGTAACTGCAGTGGCTGTGCCCGGGCGCTGATGAAGCTGCCTCTGCGATGTCTGAGCCAGTGATCGAGCGCAAACGTCAGCAAGGCCGGCGTAAGCAGTAACAGGCCGATCACCGCACCTTTAGAAAAGTTCATCTGGCCGACCACGGCCTTGTAGGCTTCGATGGCCAGTACTGTGTAGTCGCCTCCAATCACCTTTGCCACCCCAAAATCCGTGACCGTGAGGGTGAACACCAGACACGCGGCGGAGAACACGCCATGTCTGCTGGACGGAAACGTGATGATGCGAAACGCGCGCCAGGGACTTGCGCCCATGGCTTTGGCAGCATCGTAAAGCCGCGCATCAGCGAGCATCAGACTGGTGGTCAGGACCATCAGCGCATGTGGAAACGTGTAGAACGCTTCGCCGATGACAATGCCCCAGAATCCGTAGATCGATGCATCACCCATCCATGGGCGAAACAGTCCCTGGTTGCCGAACAGGTATACGAGCGAGATGCCCGGAAGTAACGAGGGAGCCAGTAGAGGCATCAGTGCCAGCAGTCTCCACAGGCTCTTTGCCGGTATGCACGTGCGCTGCAATGCATAAGCAAAGCCATAGGCGAGCGGAATCACAATCAATGTGGTGGTAACGCCGACAGCCAGACTTCGCAGCGTCTGTTGCACGAACCAGGGTTGTAGAACAATCGAGTTGATGAGCGAAAGACCAAGCCAGTTGCCCCCGGAATCAAACAACGCCCGCAACAGAATGGCCACCATCGGCCAGGCCAGAAAAATCAGGAGCCAGAGCAGCAATGCCCCGAGTACTCCGGTGAGAATCCAGCGATCAACAGGTTTGCGCGGAACCGGTCTGGCCAGAAGGTGCACACTGTGCATGAGCGGCCTTGTGGCGGTGCTAACCATAGGCAATCAGACTGTTTGCCGGCAGATGGACAGAACACTCCTGGCTGCCGTTCAGATGGTCCGCAAGACTGGCATCGTTGGCTGGTACCCAGGCGCGAAGGCATTGTTCCGGCAGGCAGGCCAGTTTGAGCGTGACCCGGAAATGCGTTCCGAGAAATACGGTCTCGGAAATCCGGACATTCAACGTGTTGGGGGCGATGTCACGCGAAGGGGCAATGATCTGGATCGATTCTGGCCGGATGCAGAGTCTGCCGCTCGTTGCAGGCGGGACTGCGCCTCCAAGGCTCAGGATGTTGTTGCCGACCCTGACTCGGGAGGCATCAACCCGCTCATAGGGCAGCCAGTTCGCGTCGCCGACAAACCCGGCCACAAAGTCGTTGCCGGGCGACCGGTACAGTTGCTGGGCGTTACCGATCTGGCGAATGGCGCCAGACTGCATCACTGCAATGCGATCAGCCATGGCCATGGCTTCATGCTGATCATGCGTCACCATGACCGTTGTGACGGATAGCTTCTTTTGCAGTTGTCGAAGCTCTGATTGCAGGTGTTCACGAACCTTGGCGTCCAGTGCCGACATGGGCTCATCTAGCAACAGCAACGATGGTGCAGGTGCGAGCGCGCGGGCCATGGCGACCCGCTGTTGCTGTCCGCCAGAGAGCTGGCCTGGATACCGGCCCTCCATGCCAGGAAGACCGACCATTTCGAGCATTTCCCTGACGCGAGCCGTCACTTTGCTGCGATCTGTGCGACGCTGGGACAGGCCAAAGGCAATGTTCTGAGAGACAGTCAGGTTGGGAAACAGCGCGTAGGACTGAAACAGAATGCCATAGTCGCGCTGCTGGGGATCGAGATGGGAAATGTCACGCCCATCCAGGTTCAGTGTTCCGGAGTCTTGTTTTTCCAGGCCGGCAATGACACGCAAGAGTGTCGTCTTGCCGCAGCCAGACGGACCCACCAGACAGACAAGTTCTCCTTGCGCAACGTCAAGGCTCACGTTGTCCAGTGCGACAACATCACCAAACTGCTTGTTGATGCCTTTGATCGAAAGAAACGGGTTATGCATCGGATGCCCCATATAACCAGAAGGCAAGTCTGCATGATCAGTGTTGCAGGCTCATGACCATATGGGCACATCGATTGCTTAACGATTGATTAACAATTGATTTTTATTAAAAGGGGCAGAGCTTATCCGGCGAGGCAAATCTGCACTCCTGCGGATACGATGCGTCTCTGGATTGCGTAAAGACAGGGTCCCGCAAACAAGCGGGGCCCTGGCGTCGACCCGGGAAAAGTCATCAGGAACCGGTCAATGGCGTGGACCTTCGCCGGGTTTGTACGGGATCTGGCTCAGCCGTCGATACCGTAAGCTTTGTAAATATGAGTCAGCACGAAACCCGAACGTTCTGGCCCATGCTCCTCAGCATGACCTCCCGGTTACCTCAGGTCAGCTCTGTCAAGCGCGCAGTTCCGCCATCTTGTCGATCAACATGTCGTTTGCCTTGTCGAGTGCCTCCTGTGCGGCCTCTGTGTAGGCGGCCGGATCGGCATCGTAGACAAACTCGCGTGTCTGGCTCGCCTGCTGGGAGACGGCCCCCATGAGCCCTCCTTGCAATAGTCCGACAAAGGCATTGGCCGTGGCCTGCATGGCGACATCACCATCAGAGGTCATGTTGGTGATTTTGGCAAACGGTTTATCTGATATGACTGGCTGACCGAGTGTCACTGTTCCGGTTTGGGCTGTACGTATGCCTTTGTCAGCCCGGCTAATGATGATCTGTCCTTTATCGACAGACATCAACTGGCCAACTTCGAGTCGGGTTGAGGAGAACATCGCGCCCTCTGAGGCACCGGCAAAATCCAGCATCAGACTGACACCAAGAACGCGAATATCAGTGTCCTGGCTGAACTTGTCGCTGACCTGCATGGAGCTTGTGCCGCCGAATGTGCTGAAGAAATCGGCATCATTCTCGCCAGGGAAGAATATCTGCTTGTTTCCAATCTGCGTTGGCGAATAGTAGTACCCGACACCGTAAGAGGAGAATATGCCGGACTGGTCAACCTTGAACGGAAACTCCGACTGCGTCATGGCCCGATACTCCGGAGTACTTGTGAACTGCTCGCGAGGGACAACTTCGAACCCTTTTTGCTTGAGATAGCTGACGAATTCTTCGTAAACCTTGTCTGTGATTTGCTGTTGAACCGAGGAATCAATCCCCTCAAGATCGACCAGTGCTGTGGCCGTCGTTGCAGGGCTCAGGATGCCAGACGACGTCTGGGAGAACTTCTTGCTGTCGTTGAAACCAACTTTGAATCCGCCGATAACGACCCTCGTGACACCTTTAAACGCTGGCGCATACGAGACTTCAACATCATCTTTCGTGCCAAGCCCCATAAAACCAGTCGTGCGCTTTTGTGCGGTTGCAGGACCGTCTTCACGTACCTGCACAGCGGCACAGCCCGCTAGCAGAACAACAGCAACCACAGAACCAATCAAGGTAAAGTATCGTGACATCATTGTTCTCTCGATTATCAACATTGGTAGCGCAACGTCGCAATCATGCCGAAACTGCGCCATGAAACCCGTAGGGTGGATCTGCATATTTCGAGAAAATCACCCTCATGTCAAAGAGGGATTACCCTCGCTGAGACCGCCACAATTCAACGAGGATGCGTGTCTGTTCGAAGCCGTCTGAGTCATCTGATTCACCGGATTGCCGAGCTTCCCGGATGTTCTGAGGCAACGATTTTTCAGCTCCAGGAGGGCTTGACGGTGCCCGGTACTTTTCCAGCAGGGTGATCACGTGTTGAGACTCGATTGTGGCCAATCGCGAGGCATCCTGATTCTGCACAGGCAGTGGGGCAGGGCAACTCACACGGAGGTGTTGCGCAGGCTCTCAGGACTTGACAGGACTAGTCGATATTTCCAGCGCGTGCAGCCACGTCATGGCATGTTCGCGGGTCTCACCACACATCTCGGGTTCCGGTTCGAGCGAAAGACAGACGATGGGTCGTTCCGGCTTGCCGAAGATCTTGCAGCGACCCTCTTCAGTTAACTGGATGCAGGGCACACCAGCAGGCTTGCCGTGTGGCATGCCAGGGATGGGACTGGAAATTGAGGGTGCAATACAGCACGCGGCGCAACCGGGACGACAGATCATCCCGGGATTAAAACATTGATCGCCTTAGTGGTGCTGGCGCTGTGCCCAGATCGGCTGGCTACCATCCTGTGCACCTTGGTAGTATGCCTTGAACGGATTGAGCACTGCTGGGTCCAGCGATTCGTCATCGCCCAGATCAAGATGAAAGTGGGTGAAACCGACTCGCCGTAACAGAAAGATCAGATCCTGTGTGATGTCGCCACTTGCATGCAACTCACCTTGGTAGCCAGCTTCGCGAAACCGGGCGGCGAGTGAAGCGCTGCGGCCGTCCGTAAATTTGGCAATCCTGATTTCGATGGCGCGCACATCGGGATGAGCGGCCAGCCATGCAATCACTTTCTCACGCGTACTGCGGTCACTTTCATTGGAGATGAACACATCGGTGTCGATCATAAAGTCGATGACAGTGTTCGAGTCGTCCCTGTCGTCAAGGAGATTGCCATGGAGATCGCAGACGATGCGCGCTGCTTGTCTTTCTGTTTCAAGAAGAATGTCGGACATGATGAGGGTTTTCCGGTAACAGGTGTCGGGAAGTTCAGGTGACTGGCTCGTGCTGGCCAAGTGCGATGTCAGTGAGCACATCGATGACGCGTTCACTCTCCCCGAGCGGAGGTGTGGACTCAAACTGCACCGATGGGTAAGCGATTCGAGCGTGACCGATCAGGTCCGGAATGCACTGGCGGACATGACCACCGGCGGCCAGAAACAGTGGCACCACACGGATGTGGGTTGCGCCTTGCCCGATCAGATCGGCACTGACTTGCTTGAAATCAGGTTGCATGTGCTCCAGAAACCCGAGCGCAACAGGACCCGTATGAGTCTGACTGACACGAACCAGTACACGTTCGAATGGTGTACGCCAGACAGGATCACGTGATCCGTGGGCAAACAGCAGAATGCCGGTTGTGACCGCTGGCTGTGTTTTCAGTGGTGTTGCCTGCGCTACGTTCATTGTGCAACGGGTTCCAGGTTCGTAGCGTAAGTACTGTATGCGCTGTATGCGTCATGCGCTCTGTGCAACTCACGCTGGTCGCTCTTGATGATGGTGTCTGTCTTGTCAACAGCACGTTCTGTTCCCGTCGAAGGCAAGGTCGCAAGTCTGAACGCCTCACCCACCATCAGCACCACCGGACCTGCCATGGCAGGGAGTCCTTGCAACGAAAGTTCTCGCAGGGTCAGGGCCAGCGACTGCCCTTTCAGACTGACGTTCTCAAGTACGCAGACCGGGGTCTGGGGGATTTGCCACCGTGGATCAGTCGGGTGCCGATTTCTCTGGCCATGGCGCTTGCCATGTACAGGACGACTGTACTGGCGGCCAGACTCGCGCGTAACCACTCCGAGTCTTGCTCCCGCTCGTTGCGACCCACTCTGGGTGTCACAAATACGACGCTTCGCGATATGCCGCGTAGTGTCAGACTCGACTGCAGGTGTGCGGCCGCCGCGCTGGCAGTGGTCACGCCAGGCACGATCTCGACGGCGATACCTGCCTCCTGACAGGCTTCGATCTCTTCGCTCATTCGCCCAAAAATGCTGGGATCACCGCCTTTGAGTCGTACGACCTTCAGGCCTTGCCGGGCGTAACTCACAAGCAGGCGACCGATAAATGCCTGTTCGACGGAGACCTTGCCGCCACGCTTTCCGACCGCGATCCAGCGAGCATGAGGGGCTGCTTCTTTCATGCCTTCGGCATCGAGCAAGGCATCGTGCAATACGATATCGGCCTGACCAAGCATGCGCCAGCCCTTGCGAGTCATCAGTTCCGGGTCACCGGGTCCGGCACCGACCAGGGTAACGGCCATCATGCCGGGGTTCCTTCTGCTTCGCGTTTGCCAGATCCTGATCCGGCCTTGCGCACGGTCGAGGTACGGATCGTGTCGGCTGCATCGGCAAAGGTTTTTTTACCGAGTCGTTCAACGGCCTGGCGGAAAGTCTCACCCGACGTACGCTGTTCAAGATAGGTGTTGAGGATCTCTTCGATTGCATCGGCAATCTCGTCTTCAGCAAACGCCCGCCCGATGATGGTTCCCAGTGCGGCGGGTGCGCCATGACCTGAGTGCCCACCGAGCAACACCTGGTAGAAGGCCGCGCCATCTTTGTCCACGCCCAGGATTCCGATGTGACCGGTGTGGTGGTGACCGCAACTGTTCATGCAGCCAGAAATGCGTAAGTCCAGCGGACCCAGGTCCTCTTGCGCGTCCAGGTTCGCGTAGCGTCTGGCGATTTCGTCTGCGATCGGCAGCGAACGGGCGTTGGCCAGCGCACAGTAGTCTCCGCCCGGACAGGCGACCATGTCACCGATCAGGCCGCCGACAGAAGATGCCAGTCCCAATGCGTTCAGCGCCTGGTAGACGGCTGGCAGGTCCGCCTGGCGGACAGCCGGCAGGACCAGATCCTGAGCATGGCTGACACGGAGGTAGCCCTGGCTGAACTGATCTGCCAGATCGGCGATGGCTTCCATCTCCTGGCTCGTGACATCTCCAGGCGGACGTCCTGCGTTCTTGAGGGCAATCAGCACGGCTGCGTGGCCGGATATGCGATGCGGTAAAACGTTGCGCGTACGCCAGCGATCCCAGGCCAGCTTTTCTTCACCTGTGAGCAGGATCTGTTGTTCGTCGAGCAGGGCGCCAGCGCTCCAGTCGGGTTCCTTGAAAGACGCGCGTATCCTCTCAAGTTCGCTCAATGGCAGCTTCTGCGGACCGTCCTTGAGCGTTTCCCATTCGGCTTCTACCATGTCTCTGAAACGCTCCAGTCCGACCGTTCTCACCAGAATCTTGATGCGAGCCTTGGTGAGATTGTCGCGTCGGCCAAGCTCGTTGTAGACACGCATGATGGCGTGTGTGTAGGTCAGCAGGTCAGTCCAGTCCAGACGCTCCCGGATGACGGGTCCAAGAATGGGTGTTCGACCAAGGCCACCTCCAACGCGAACCCGGAACACCGCAGAAGGTTGCGCATCTACGACTTCGAAGGCGAGGTCGTGAATCTGAACCAGTGCGCGATCTTCCGGTGTGCCGGTCAAGGCAACCTTGAATTTGCGGGGCAGGAACGCAAACTCAGGATGAAAGGTGCTCCATTGCCGCAACAGTTCTGCATAGGGGCGGGGGTCGATGATCTCGTCAGGCGCAATACCAGCGAGGGCGTCGCTGGTGATATTACGCAGGCAGTTTCCGCTGGACTGTATGCCGTGCAGACCGACTTCAGCCAGGTCTGAGAGGGCTGACGGGGTGTCTTCGACTTCGATCCAGTTCAACTGCATGTTCTGGCGGGTGGTGAAGTGCCCGTAACCGCGGTCATAGCGACGCGCTACATCTGCCAGAGCACGCAGTTGGTCACTGTTAAGCATGCCGTAGGCGATGGCAATACGCAGCATCGGCGCGTGTCGCTGGATGTACAGACCGTTTTGCAACCGCAACGGCTTGAGCTGATCGTCGCTTAGCAATCCCTGCTTGTTGCGACTGATCTGCGTGGAAAGCTGAACGGCTCGCTCTTTAAGTCTGGCCAGATCGAATTCAGAAGGTTGGTACATGGCTTGCCCGGATTGGTAACTATTCTTTGATGGTATGAATCCGGGCGCAGCCGTGTCCAATACTGGATTGCGATTTGCAAATTGCGTGCGGTCATTAGGATTTGTGTGGATATGCAAATCAGTTATCAGTATTTTCTTTTCTGGCTGGGTGTGAATAAGCTGGACTGGTTGAATGCAAACAGGTTCCGATGTCATGGCACAGTCCACCTATCCAGCAATGCTCTCCATGAAAAAAGTCCATCGTCCGGTCTGGACAGTCGCGACCTTGTTGCTGATCATCCTCGCGACACAGTGGGTCACGTATCAGGGATCGGCTTATGCAACGGGGAGCTCGCAAGCCGCCTTCAGTCCAGCCGCACCACAAGGACAGGATGACCCAGATCTGGCGCCAGAAAGTCAGTGGGTTATCGGCCCGCATGACGCACTGGGGATGATTGCGGCGGGTGCAACCTTGCTGGACGCTCGCACCCTGGCGGCCAGAAAAATCTGGCCTGCCTCGTTGAACGCACTGCCAGTGCATTGGCAGGACTTCTCGTACAAGGCGTTTCAGGATCGGGGGGTTCCTTTGCCAGCGCAAGAAGGAGCCGGGATCCTGCATGAAATGGCTGTGACAAGTGAGCGTCCTGTGATCGTGCTGGGTGACTGGGCAGAGGGCTGGGGCGAGGACGGTCGGGTTGTCTGGACCTTGCGACAGTGGGGGTATCGACAAGTGTTCATGGTTGATGGTGGCCATGCAGCACTGGAAAAAGCCCGGGCGCTCGGTAAGTCCTCTACCCTTGTTGATGGCATGGCGCATCAGACATCTCATCAGTTGCCTGCTCAGAAGGCGGCGCAACCCGCTCAAGATGTGGCCGAGGTGTCGACCAGCCAGGTGCGTGAACTGCTGGATCACGAGGACATCGTGTTTCTCGATGTGCGTGAGCCGCGTGAATATGCTGGTGCGACGCCCTATGGAGAGTCCAGAGGTGGTCACCTGCCCGGTGCGGTCAATGTCTGGTTCAAGGCATTTCTGAGCGAGGAAGGTACGCTCAGATCTGCCAGCGAGGTGCACAACATACTTGTGCGGGCCGGCGCTCTGGACGCATCTTCTGCCCAGGAGAGTCCCATGATCGTGGTGTATGGGTCTGGCGGCTTTCGGTCTGCCTGGGTGGCGGGCGTCCTGAGTCACTATGGTTACGATGTGCGACATTATGCCGGATCGATGTGGCAGTGGTCGGACAGACCCTGGTTCTGGTACCCCCTGGTCACAGCCTCACGCTGACTGGCGCAGGGGGTGATGCAGGCCATGTCGATCAGGTCGTTCAGCACGTATTCGAATCTGCGTATACACTCGGTCAGGACTCATCTCTGCTAGGTATATTGCTATCGAGTGTTTGCCATGATGACTGCCGGGAGGCTGCGTGCATGCGTGTTCTGGTTGATATTGACAGTTCTGTTCCTGTCTTGTTTCGGTCAGGCTCGTGCTGAAGACGCCAGGTCGCTGACCCTTGGCGTGTTCGCCTATCGTCCCGCTGAACAGATGCAAAGGCTGTGGGAGCCGGTTGCACAGTTTCTGGAGAACGCACTGGGTGATCATCAAGTTGACCTGCGCGTACTGAATCAGGAAGAACTGGCCCTGGCGATTCGCAATGGTGAGCTCGATCTCGTCTTTACCAATCCGACGCATTAAATCCGCCTGCGGGCAGAGAATCACCTGTCCGGTGCGATTGCGACGCAGGTGACGGTCGAGAACGCACAGCCGGTATCCGAGCTTGGCGGGGTGGTCATTCGTCGCAAAGACCGATCCGACATTGCCAGACTGGAAGACCTTGCGGGCAAACAGGTTGCGATTCCAGGTCGAGAATACCTGGGTGGTTTCATCACGCAGGCCATGTTGCTTAAAAAGCGCGGTATGAGTCTGGGAGATATCCGGTTCGTCGAGCTTGGCAGTCCACACGACAAGATTGTCCGGGCGGTTGTGCAAGGCGATGTTGATGCCGGATTTGTGCGCTCCGGCATTCTCGAGAGTCTCCGGTCAGCGGGCAGTCCTCAGGCGGATGAACTCGAGGTGGTCGAACCCGCTCACTACGACGGATTCCCGTTTGCGATCACGACGCCGCTCTATCCAGAGTGGGCCGTTGTGGCCATGCCCCAGCTTGATCAGGATGTCGCCAGGCGCCTGGCTTCGGCCCTGCTGTCGCTGGATTCGTCTGACCCGGCCGCCCGTGCTGCTGGCATATACGGTTTTACCATTCCGAAGGATTATCGTCCGGTTGAGGAGGCTATGGTGGCTTTACGCGTGCCACCGTTTGAGACCGCACCTGAGGTCAGCTGGGTCGAGTTTGTTGGTCAGAACAGACCGGTGTTTTTTCTGGGGATGCTGCTGTTCACTTTTCTGGTCGGCGCCGGCCTGGTTCTGTTGTTGTTGCAACGTAAACTTCGGGCTTCAAAGAGGCTGACCGACTCGCTGAACCAGCGTTTCCAGGATCTGGCAGACAATGTGCCTGGTGTTCTCTTTCAGTTCCGTTTGCGCCCGGATGGTACGTCTCACTTTCCGTTGGTGTCCACCCGGATCCAGGCAATCTATCGTTGTTCGCAGAGTCAGGTTCAGGACGATGCGAGCTCAGTGTTCCAGGTGATCCATCCGGACGATCTGGACGTTGTCAGGCGAAGCATCCAGGATTCAGCCAGACAGATGAGTGTCTGGCATGCCACGTATCGTGTGCTGCATCCGCAACGAGGTGAAATCTGGGTCGAGGGTAGCTCCACTCCGACGCTGCAGGATGATGGCAGTGTTCTCTGGCACGGGGTGATCATCGACATCACTGAGTTGCAGCACAATCGCCAGGCGTTGCGACTGGCAGGGCAGGTCGTACAGTTCACCAGTGATGCTGTGGTCATTTTCGACAAGGATGGGTCCGTACAACAGGTGAACCCGGCATTTATACGGATGACGGGGTACGACTTTGCCACGATTGCGCAAAATGGGCTGAACTGTCTGGATCCAGTCTCGTTTCCCGCCAATGAGGCCGCTGTTCGTGTCGACCGACGCGACACAGTCTGGATGACGGCAACGGGCGAGCCGCTTCCCGTCCTGCTCTCTATTTCGCCCGTGAGGGGAGAGAGCGATGACATTACCCATTTCGTGCTGGTGGCCAAGGACATCAGCGAGATGCGTTCCAAGCAGGACGAGCTGGACAGACTCGCGCATTATGATGCGCTGACGGGCCTGCCGAATCGGCGATTGCTCGCTGACCGCCTCGATCAGGCCGTTGCCCATGCCAGACGAACAGGGGAAAGCCTGGCACTGGCCATGCTGGATCTGGATGACTTCAAGCCTGTCAACGATCGCTACGGACATGATGCTGGTGACCGTCTGCTGGTCGAGGTGTCAAACAGGCTCAAGGCAACGGTGCGTGCCGAGGATACGGTTGCGCGGCTTGGTGGAGACGAGTTCACCCTGATACTGTGGAATGTTCAGGGCGACACTCCATTTGAGCGAGTGATCGCTTGTGTGCGTGAGCCGGTTGTCCTTGATCAGGGTGTGGTGCAGGTCAGTGCCAGCATGGGGGTGACCTTCTTTGATCCTGTGCAACCCATGAACGGCGAACAGCTGATGCGCCAGGCTGATGTCGCCCTGTATCGGTCCAAGGAGCAGGGCAGAAACCGCTATACGTTGTTTGAAGAGTAGGTTGCAGGACCTGCTTCCCAGGCCAGTGCGCTGCCGGCTACAGCGACAGAAGTCAGACCCGACTTCTGCCAGTACGTATTCCGGCTGGCGTGCTTTTGGGGATTACCAGCCTGATCCGGTTTCCCACATGACCGGTGCGTTGGCCTGCTTGGACTTGCGCATCATCTGCATGAGTGGCGATGCGCGTTGGGCGAGCAGGACGACTTCTTTTGTTTTGGGTTTGCGATCATCCTCGTCTTCATCCTGATCATCCGGGTGCCTGTCCATCGAGGCGGATTCCTGACCGATGGCCAGTTGCAGGCTATGCAGTGCTTCATCAATCTGTTCGACTGTGAAAACCCCTCTTTCCGGGATCTCTGGTCCGGTGATCTTGCCGGCGGCAGTCAGGACCTGCCGGGCGTCCTTTTCCATCATCATGACGTCCATATCGGCTTTACTGCTGAAGGTGACCAACATCGCTAATTTTCTCCCGCTAGAACTGGACACTGAGGCTGAGTGCCTCTTGATTCATCAACAATGTATCTCAATGAATCAAGTTATCATTCAATACTTTACTATTACATGGTCTGACTATGCTGCCCGAGCACGCAATTATTCTCACCGACAGCCTCAAACGCATTGTCCAGGAGCTTTTGCCTGATGCAGAGCCCACCATTTTGCTGGAGCGCCCTAAAGTGGCTGCACACGGTGATGTGGCGACTAATGTGGCGATGCAGCTCGCAAAGAAAGCCGGGTTGCGTCCACGCGATCTGGCCCAGACAATCATTGAAAGGCTCGAGCATGACTCCCTTGTGAGCCCGCTGATCGACAGCGCAGAGATTGCTGGTCCGGGGTTCATCAACCTGCGTCTGTCGAACTCTGCAGTGGTGGCAGTACTCGACACAGTTGACTCGGAAGCTGACCGTTACGGGTACGCCGAGTCGCGTAACGAGAAAGTGATGGTCGAGTTTGTGTCGGCCAATCCGACCGGACCCTTGCATGTGGGGCATGCCAGGCAGGCAGCATTGGGCGATGCCTTGTGTCGACTCTACACGGCCAGCGGTTATGAGGTTACGCGCGAGTTCTACTACAACGACGCGGGCAATCAGATCGACAATCTCGCCATCAGTGTCCAGGCGCGTGCCAATGGAATCGAACCATCTGATCCGGCGTACCCGGCCGATGGCTATCGTGGCGACTACATTCTGGAAATCGCGAACGATTACCTCGCCCGCAAGACCGTACAGGCAAGCGATGGCGAACCAGTCCAGGCGGCGGGAGATGCCGGTGATCTGGAGGCCATCAGGCGGTTTGCCGTGGCGTATCTGCGGCACGAGCAAGACCTGGATCTCAAGGCCTTTGGTCTGGTGTTTGACAACTATTACCTTGAGAGTTCTTTGTACGAGACTGGTCGGGTACAGGCAGTCGTGCATCGCCTGGTCGAGAATGAACACACTTATGAGCAGGATGGTGCGCTTTGGCTGCGCACCACTGAACTGGGTACGGGTGACGACAAGGACCGGGTGATGCGCAAGCGCGAAGGGGGGTATACCTACTTCGTGCCGGATGTCGCGTATCACGTCTCCAAATGGGTGCGGGGCTTCAGAAAGGCGATCAACATCCAGGGTAGCGACCATCACGGAACCGTGGCGCGGGTCCGAGCTGGTCTGCAAGGTCTGGACATGGGAATCCCCAAGGATTTCCCCGAGTACATCCTGCACAAAATGGTCAAGGTTGTGCGTGACAACGAGGAGGTCAAGATCTCCAAGCGTGCGGGCAGTTACGTGACGCTGCGCGAGTTGATCGACTGGGTAGGGCGCGACGCTGTGCGTTTTTTTCTGATTCAGCGCCGCGCTGACACGGAGTTCGTGTTTGACGTCGATCTGGCCCGCTCGCAGACAGAGGAGAATCCGGTCTATTACGTGCAATATGCGCATGCCCGGATCTGCTCGATTCTTCTGCAAAGCGGGGTGCCACTTTCCGAGGTCCAGAAGGCAGACGCTTCTGTTCTGACGTCTGCGACCGAGCAGACACTGATGAAGCGTCTGGCGGAGTTCCCTGCCGTAGTCAGACAGGCTACCCAGGATCTGTCGCCCCATCTGATCGCATTCTGGCTGCGCGATTGCGCGTCGGACTTCCATGGGTGGTATAACGCAGAGCGGGTGCTGGTCGATGATATTGCGATCAGGCATGCGCGTTTGAGACTGGCTGATGCTACCCGCCAGGTGCTCGCAAACGGGCTGGCGCTGCTAGGCGTGTCGGCTCCTGAACGGATGTAACATATTCCTTATGGCTAGACAGAAACGCACAACCCAGAAAAGAGGTGGTAGCACCTTCTACGGGATCCTCGTCGGATTAATTGGTGGTCTGGCCGCTGCCGCGGCTGTGGCGTACTTCGTCATGTCGTCACCGATGCCGTTTATCGACAAGGCCAGCCGGGAGGATCCGGTTGCCAATTTTGACCCGCGCACAGCACCGGACCCCAACAAGGGTTTGTTCGGAGGTTCGGAGTCAGGTAGTTCGGGCGCGAGCGGTCAGGTTGCGCCCGCGCCAAAACCCAAGGATGAGCTCGGTGAACTGATTGCTACCTTGCCGGTCGAACCAGGCAAGCGTCCACCGCCATTGCCAGAGGTGCCCAGGACGACCCCGAGTCCGAGCAAACCGGCTCAGGATGGCCGCTCGTACTACCTTCAAGTGGGGGCGTTTCGCGTACTGGAGGACGCCGAAGCGTTGCAGGCGCAGATGCTGTTGATTGGTTTGCCAGTGCAGATTCAGCGCGCTGACGTAAACGGTGTGCTGGTCAACCGTGTCAGGGTAGGTCCGTTTTCTCAGTTAGACGAAATGAACAAAGCGCGATCCCGGCTGTCTCAAGAGAGTATTCAGTCCAACGTGGTCCGTCAGTGATGGGTTGATCCGTGCGATTAGCCATTGTCTGCAACCGGACGTTTCTGATGGAATGTCCGGTCTCCCTCCAGATTTATCTTCAAGGAGTTTCAAGTTGAAGTCGATTGTCAAATTGTTTGCGGCCGCCATTTTTGCGGTGTCAGGATCGGTAGCATTTGCTCAGGAAACCTACGTCAACGTGAACCCGCCACAGCCAACCGAGCCCGGCAAGATTGAAGTGCTGGAGTTCTTTTCTTACGGTTGCCCGCACTGTGCGGTACTCGAGCCCATGGTGGCAGAGTGGAAGAAAGACCTGCCTTCGGATGTGACGTTCAGTTCAGTCCCGGTGGCTTTCAATGCCGGCATGAAGCCACTGCAGCAGCTTTTCTACACGCTTCAGGCGCTTGGGCGTGAAGATCTCCACCCGGAGGTCTTCAATGCGATCCATTCCGATGGCAAACGCATTTTCACCAAGGAAGCGATTGTTGACTGGGCAGCGAGCCAGGGGCTTGATCGCTCGGCCTTTCTGGCCACCATGGATTCTTTTGGAGTTGCTTCCAAGATGACCCGTGCTGACCAGTTAGTCGAGGGTTATGTTATCCGAGGTACACCGTCCATTGCTGTCGATGGCCGATTCGTGACCTCCCCGACAGAAGCTGGCGGTTACCAGCAGACGCTTGAAGTCGCCAGCGAGCTGATCGAGCGAGCCGGTTCCTGATCAGCTCGCTGAGATTTGATCCAGGGCCTGATTCAGGTCCTGGATCAAATCCTCAACCTTCTCCAGACCGATGTGAAGTCGTACCAGGGCTTTGCCCGGTTCTTTCCAGTAGCTGTGGGGTTCCAGTGCACCTGGACTGACCCATTGCACCAGACTCTCGAATCCACCCCAGGAAAAACCGATTCCGAACAGCTCGAGCGCGTTGACAAACGCCTTGGCAGCGTCCGGGCTGCAGTTGAGTGATACGCTCAGCAGACCGTTTGAACCGAGACAATCCCGTTTCCAGAGTGCGTGACCCGGGTCTTTCTCCCACGCAGGGAAATAGATCCTGCTCACCAGTGGATGGCTATCCAGAAACTCGCATACCTGCAAGGCGCTACGGGCGTGATGCTCGAGTCTGACCGCCATGGTCTTGACGCCGCGTAGCGCCAGCCAGACATCATCGGCACTGACACTGTTGCCGACGGCATACTGGGTTGCGTGAATCTGGCGGGCCAGGTCGTCACGATTGGTGACGACAGCACCCAGCATGACGTCCGAGTGCCCGTTGATGTATTTGGTCCCGGCGATAACCGAGATATCTGCACCCAGAGCAAGCGGTTGGTAGAGCATGCCGGCTCCCCAGGTGTTGTCGATTGCCAGAACGATGTCATGTTCTCTGGCAATGCCGGCAAGTCTGGGCAGGTCCAGCATTTCCATGAGCAACGACCCCGGTGATTCCACGTACATCATCCGGGTGTTGGGTTGGATCAGTGATGCGGGATCGGGGTGCTCTGCCGAGAAGTACGTGAGCTCGATATTCAGCCTTTTGAGCAGCGTTTCATGCATGACCCGGACAGGCCCGTATACGTTGTCCGAGACCAGGACATGATCGCCGCTCTTGAGCACACTCATGAAAGCCAGATGAATGGAAGCGAGCCCAGATGGGTTGAGCACGCAGTAGCTTCCACCCTCTAGCGTGTTGATGACATTCTCGAGGGCCCGGTGGGTGTCAAGCCCGGCAATGCCATAACTGACCACCTTCTCACCCTTGTTCTTGCGTGCCATCGTCTGGTCCAGCACATCCAGATCCCGGAACCGGACCGTACTGGTCCGGATGGCAGGCAGACTCACCGGTGCGATGCCGGATTCGGGGTCAAAGTCAGCGCTGTCGGTGTGCAGAAGCCGGGTGTTCAGATGATGTTTAGTCATAGCGTCTTGAAAAGGTAGATTCCATCATCGCTTAGTGTACGACTAAGTTTTCCGCGGAAGTAGAGTGCATTCAGGTGGGCGATGGCTTCACCCATTGCAAAGGTGGTCTGGTGGGTGTCGAGCTTGCGTTTGAACATGATTGGCAGAATTTCAAAGGCCGACAGTGGCGTCACGCAGGCCGTGAGGACCTCGTCAAACCGCTCCTGGTGGTGCTGATGCTGCTGCGCGATGCGCTCGTGCAGTCCTTTGAACGGTCGGCCGTGTGAGGGCAGCACGAGCGTGTCCTCAGGCAAAGGCTGGTAGCGGTCGAGCGAGCTCAGATACAGCTGCAATGGATTGGCTTCTGGCTCGTAATTCGGGACGCTTACGTTAGTCGAAATGCGTGGCAGGACCATGTCGCCCGAAATCAGTACTTTCTTGTCTGCACAGAAAAGTGACATATGTTCGGGCGAGTGACCGTATCCGACGATGGCTTCCCACTTGTGGCCACCGATGTCGATCTGGTGTCCATCCATGATGCGGACAAACTTGGCGGGCACACGAGGCACCAGACCGACATAGTAGGACTTGCGAGCACGAATTTCTTCAAGGGTCTCCGGGACGCGCAAACCATGTTTCGAGAAGTGGTCCACGGTCGCCTGGCCGCCGTTGGACGAACCGCCGGTGCTGGTGGTCCAGTAACAGGCCGTGACATAATCGGTCATGCTGATCCACAGCGGGACGTTCCACCGTTCGCACAACCAGTGGGCCAGACCAATATGGTCAGGGTGCATGTGCGTCACGATGACTCGCAAAACCGGCAGACCGTCGAGTTCGTTGACGAACACCTGCTCCCATTGCTCCTTGATTTCGTCGCGCGTGACTCCGCAGTCGACGATCGTCCAGCCATCCTGTCCATCAATGTTGTCCCTGAGCAACCAGAGATTGATGTGATCCAGTGCGAACGGCAGGGGCATCTTGATCCAGCGCACACCCGGTGCGAG
Source organism: Orrella marina (assembly GCF_003058465.1). NCBI lineage: Bacteria > Pseudomonadati > Pseudomonadota > Betaproteobacteria > Burkholderiales > Alcaligenaceae > Orrella > Orrella marina. The sequence goes on from NZ_CP028901.1 coordinate 3,253,490, forward strand.
CTCAAGGCTGCGACCAGGCTCAGGCAGCTGTTTGTCCAGCGGGTATGTCAGCTTGTGTTCCAAAGGATTCATGTCGGTCTTCTCTCCAAAGATTTGCATTATTCTCTGTGCATCATATACGGGCGCGTTGCACTGCGCCAAAGTTTGGACATCAGACAACAAGTGATAGCGAATGGTTGATACAGCGGATATCGTCAAGATCGAGAGAAGGCGTCCTGACCCGAAACCGGACAAGCTGGCCGGGATCATTCTGGAAGGCTTCAATCGGCATTACGCCCTGTTTCGTTATGGTGCGCAGCGCGCGAAGTCGCTGTTCGAGGCCGGGGACTGGCATGGTATCCAGCAGCTCTCCAAGGAGCGGATCGAGTATTACGACATGCGAGTGCGCGAATGTGCCGCGCGCCTGAATCCGATTCTGGCCACCATGAGCCAGGATGCTTCTCGAGAACCGTCGAGTCGCCAGACGCTTTCTGATGAGCAGACGCGACTCTGGCAATCTATCAAGCAGGCGTTTGTCGGTCTGCTCGGTGCTCATCGTCAGCCAGAGTGTGCAGAAACGTTCTTCAATTCCGTTTCGTCCAGAGTTCTGCATCGCAACTATTTCAATAACGATTTTCTGTTTGTACGCCCTGCCATTGCATCGGAGTATCTGGACAGCGAACGACCTGTCTATCGTGTTTACTATCCGACCACAGAAGGTTTGAAGCGCACCTTGAGAAAGGTGATGGCTGACTTCGGCCTGGCCTGTGGCTTTGAAGACCTGCCACGGGATGCCCGGGTGCTGGCCAGGGAAGGGTGTCGCAGGCTGGCCAGAACCGTGCCGCGCAGCAGTGGCCACCGGCTGGCTCCGGATTGCCAGCTGCACGTCCTGGGAAGTCTTTTCTTTCGGAATAAGGCAGCGTTCGTGATAGGCCGGCTGATCAACCAGGGGAATATTTATCCGTTCGCCATTGCTCTGATCAAGAATCCCGCGGGGCAGGTGCGCATTGATGCCTTGTTGACCGAGGAAATTGACCTGAGCACGCTCTTCAGTTTCACGCGGGCCTACTTTCTGGTGGACATGGAGGTGCCGGCCGCCTACGTCCAGTTTCTGTCCACGCTTATGCCTCGCAAGCCCAAAGCCGAGCTCTACACCATTATCGGTCTTCAAAAGCAGGGCAAGACCCTGTTTTACAGGGATTTTCTGCATCACTTAGGGCATTCGCACGACCAGTTTGACCTTGCACCTGGCATCCCCGGGATGGTCATGTCGGTTTTTACGCTCAGCTCTTACCCTTATGTGTTCAAGCTCATCAAGGACCGTATCAGCAAAGATGGCATGACGCGTGAAACGGTGCGCGAGAAGTACCAGATGGTCAAACTCCACGATCGTGTCGGGCGTATGGCTGATACATGGGAGTACTCGCTGGTTGCCCTGCCAAGAGAGAGGTTCTCGCAGGCGCTGATCGAAGAGCTACAGAGGGTCGCCGCGGATCAGGTTGATGTGCAGGCCGACAGCGTTGTATTCCGCCACCTGTACATCGAACGAAGGATGACACCGCTCAATCTTTATCTCGTGAACGCCCCGGCCCACTTCAGGGAGCAGGCTGTCAGAGATTACGGTCAGGCGATCAAGGAACTTGCCGAAGCCAATATTTTCCCGGGGGACATGCTGTACAAGAACTTTGGTGTCACGCGTTTCGGGCGGGTGGTCTTCTATGACTACGACGAGATTCAGCGCATGACGGAGATGAACTTTCGCAACATCCCGCCTGCCCCAAACGAAGAGGCAGAGATGGCAGCTGAGCCTTGGTACTCGGTCGGGTCTAATGATGTGTTTCCGGAAGAGTTTTCGACATTTCTGCTTGGCCAGCCGGAGATTCGTGGCTTTTTCATGAAGTATCACGCTGATCTTTTAACTGCAGAATGGTGGCAGCGAAGCAGACAACGGTCGCTGCATGGTCATGTGGTGGATTGCCTGCCTTACCCGCAGGAGCGCCGGTTCGGGCACATCGCTTAGAGATGATCACGCGCAGCCTGATGTGTCGACGCGGATTTGTGCGCGCTCTCGAGGGGGCTCGTTTGTTTGAAGTCCAATTTGAGCGTACAGTTGAACGCGTTGCAGCGAGGAATATCTCATGCTGTTGAACTGAAAAGGGGGAGCTGGTGATGTTTGATGTTCTGGTTTATCTGTTCCACAACTACTACACCCCGAGGCCTGTCCATCTGCCGATGTGCTGGCCAAAAGGCTGGCTGCAGCCGGCTTCGAGCATGAGGACATAGACGAGGCACTCGGGTGGTTGATGGGGTTGGCAGAGGCGACAGAAGATTGTGTTGAACTGGCCAATCGTGATACGGACGGGTTGCGCTATTACGCTCACGCCGAGCAGCAGCAGCTTGGTGTTGAAGCGATTGGATTCATCACTTTTCTGGAAAACAGTGGTGTGCTGCATGCTCCGGTGCGAGAAATCGTGATCGAGCGGGCGCTGGCCTGCTCCGAGTCTCCGGTTGCGCTCGAGACGATCAAGATCATTGCGCTGATGGTGCTGTGGAGCCAGGAGGCCGAGGTTGACCGCCTGATTCTTGAGGAGTTGCTGCGTCACGATGGTGATCGTCTCACCCACTGAACGCTTCTAACACGCCTTGAATGCACGTGGATTACGCAGGACGATTTGCACCCAGCCCGAGTGGCCCGCTACATGCAGGGTCAGTCGTGGCGGCGCTGGCGAGCTATCTGGACGCCAGGGCCGCTGGTGGCCGTTGGCTGGTACGAATGGAGGACCTCGACACCCCCCGCAATGTGGAGGGTGCTGATCAGCTTATCTTGCAGCAAATGCTGGCCCTGGGATTCAGGTGGGACGGCGAGGTTTGTTACCAGTCGCACCGTCTGGCTGCTTATGAGAGCGCATTCTTGCAGTTACAAGCGTATGGACTGGTCTATCCTTGTGGATGCACCCGCAAGGAAATAGCGGACTCGGTTCTTGCGATTCACGGCAAGTTTCCGCATGGGGAGCGTCCTTATCCGGGAAGTTGTCGTGCCGGACTGCCTGCGGGACGGGCCGCCAAGTCGTGGCGACTGCGAGTGGATCCGGTGGTTGTCAGCTTTGAGGATCGCTGGTTTGGCCCGCAGTCGCAGACGGTCGACAAGCTGGTAGGGGATTTTGTGTTGCGCCGTGCAGACGGGCTGTGGGCGTATCAGCTCGCAGTGGTGGTCGACGATGCCTGGCAGGGTGTCACACATGTCGTACGTGGCTCAGACTTGCTCTCCAGCACCGCCAGGCAGATACTCCTGGGCCGTATGCTGGGTTTGCCGGTGCTGCAGTACATGCACGTTCCGGTTTTAATGGATGGACAGGGCAGGAAACTGTCCAAACAGAATGGTGCTCAGGCTGTGCAGACTGACAGGCCGCTGGTTGTGCTTGAACAGGCGTGGATGGCTCTGGGTTTTGAAACATTTGGCGCAGATGATCTGCAGACGTTTTTTTCTGGTGCAATTGAGCGCTGGGCAGGGCGGTTTCGTGAAACCCGACTTGCACCATCCTGAGTTGCGCCCGTATCATCGCCGCTGGTATCGCGAGCAGCGACTTCAGGATCTGAATGACCAAAGCACTTATCATCGCCGAAAAGCCCTCCGTGGCTCTGGACGTCTCCCGCGCACTGGGTGGTTTCACCCGTGAAGGAGATTATTTTGAGAGCGAGCAGTACGTTCTGGCTTCCAGCATAGGACACTTGCTCAGCCTTGTTGCGCCCAACGACCCGGTCAAGGGCAAGTGGAGTTTCACCCATCTGCCGGTGATTCCGCCGAGTTTCGAGCTCAATCCGACCGACAAAAAGTCGGCTGAAAGGCTCAAATTACTTGTGCGGCTGATCAAGCGCAAAGACGTCGATCGTCTGATCAACGCTTGCGATGCCGGGCGCGAGGGTGAGCTTATATTTCGGTATATCCAGCAGTTTGCGGGCACCAGCAAACCTGTACAGCGTCTCTGGCTGCAGTCGATGACGCGTGATGCGATCCGCGACGCCTTTGCCAATCTACGCCCTGATGAGGCTCTCAAGCCGTTAGAAAAGGCTGCTCGTTCGCGTGCAGAGGCGGACTGGCTGGTCGGCATCAATGGCACTCGTGCCATGACCGCGTTCAACAGCAAGGATGGTGGCTTCTTCAAGACGCCAGTGGGACGGGTTCAGACGCCGACACTGGCGATTGTGAGTGAACGTGAGACCCGGATTCGCGATTTTGTGTCGAGAGACTACTGGGAGGTTAAAGCTACGTTTGTGGCGGCAGCAGGTCTCTACGAAGGCAAGTGGTTTGATCCAGATTTCAAGAAAGATCCGCAGGACCCGGAAAAGCGTGAAACCCGTCTCTGGAGCGAAGCTGCCGCTCACACCATCGAAGCGGCGTGTCGGAATCAGACGGGTGAGGTGAAGGAAGAATCCAAACCCACCTCACAGTTGTCTCCATTGCTGTTTGACTTGACGTCGTTGCAACGCGAAGCCAACAGTCGTTTCGGGTTCTCGGCCAAAGCCACGCTATCTCTGGCGCAGTCGCTGTATGAGCGCCACAAGGCCTTGACCTACCCGAGGACGGACTCGCGTTACCTTCCGGAAGACTACCTCGCGACGGTCAAGGATACGTTTGGGGCGATTTCTGGCGCCGAGGGAACGGTTGCAGCCGGTCTCGCCCACCATGCCGCCAAGGCGCTGTCTCAGGGCTGGGTTCGACCTAATCGCAGGGTGTTCGACAACAAGAAGGTATCGGACCACTTCGCCATCATTCCGACACTGCAGATTCCCAAAGATCTCAGTGAGGCTGAGCGCAAGCTCTACGACCTGGTGCTCAAGCGTTTTCTGGCGATTTTCTTTCCAGCCGCCGAGTACAGAGTTACCACTCGAACCACCTATGTTGCGGCGTATCAGTTCCGCACAGACGGCAAAGTGCTGACGGCTCCGGGATGGCTTGCGGTTTATGGCCGTGAAGCGCAGGGCGAAGACGCCACATTGGTGCCAGTCGAGGAAGGGGAAACCGTCCAGACGGAATCCATTGAATCCGTTGGGCTTGTCACCAAACCACCTCCCAGGTACACAGAAGCGACGCTGCTGTCAGCGATGGAAGGTGCTGGAAAGCTGGTGGATGATGAGGAGCTGCGAGAGGCCATGTCCGAGCGTGGTCTTGGCACGCCGGCAACGCGTGCAGCCATAATTGAAGGCTTGCTCAACGAAGCCTATTTGCGTCGCGAAGGGCGGGATCTCGTTCCAACCTCCAAGGCACGTCAGTTGATGACGCTGCTGAGGGGGCTCGATGTCAAAGAACTCACCTCACCCGAACTCACGGGGGAATGGGAGCACAAGCTCAAGCAGATCGAACAAGGTTCGCTTGGTCGTGAGGACTTCATGCGCGAGATCGCGCAGATGACCCAGATCATTGTCAAGCGGGCCAAGGAATACGACCGGGACACCGTACCGGGTGATTATGTAACGCTCTCAACCCCTTGCCCGAAATGCGGTGCGGTGGTCAAGGAGAACTACAGGCGATACGCCTGCACCCAGTGTGACTTCTCGATAGGCAAGCACCCAGGCGGACGAACGTTCGAACCTGTTGAGGTTGAGTCGTTGATCAAGGAACGTCAGATCGGTCCCCTGCAGGGATTTATCAGCAAAATGGGGCGTCCGTTTGCGGCATTGCTCAAGCTGGACGCAGACTGCAAGCTAGAGTTTGATTTTGGTCAGAAGGACGAGGACGACGACACACCCGTCGATTTCTCTAGGCAGACTTCGCTTGGAGCATGCCCTAAGTGCCACGGCCATGTCTATGAGCATGGGATGAGTTATGTGTGCGAGAAATCCGTTGGTCCGCAGAAGTCCTGCGACTTCCGGACTGGAAAGGTTATCTTGCAGCAGGAGATTGCGCCGGAACAGATTCAGAAGCTTTTGAGCACTGGCAAGACGGATCTCCTGGAGGGCTTTGTTTCCAGTCGCACGAATCGCAAGTTCAAGGCCTTTCTCGTGACCGATGCCAAAGGCAAGGTCGGGTTTGAGTTCGAGCCCAGACCGGTTCGTGCAGGAAAGACGGCCAGCAAGTCTGCTGCCCGCAGTACGGCAGACACGGCGCAGAACGGAGTTGTTGCCAAGAAAACCGCCAGGAAGGCTGCGAAGAAAGCTACCAAGAGTGCGACCAGGCGAGCCACCAAGAGCACCGCGAAAAAGGCTGTCAAGTCGGCTCGCAGTACAGCGACGAGCTAGCGTATGGCATACCGGGATACTCTGCTTGATGCGAGTACCCGGACCACTTGAGGGCGGGACTCGCTTTCAAGGGATCCTCAGCCGAATGAGCACGCCGCTCCTGGCGTGGTCATTCTTCCTCGATTCATACACCGTTGCAGGAAACAGAAGTGAGCGTACATTCCACCGTCAAACGTATTACCGCCCCTCAGTTGCGTTCTTTCAAAGGCCATAGAAAGATCGCTGCGCTGACGGCATATAGCAGCGTCATGGCTTCCCTGATGGATGAGTACCTGGACTTCATCCTGATCGGGGACTCGACAGCCATGGTGGCCTACGGCCTGCCCAATACGCTGTCGTTCACGATTGAACAGGTTGCCGCGCACACGGCTGCCGTTGTGAGAGCGACCCAGCGCGTCTGCGTGATCGCAGACATGCCATTCGGCAGCTATCACGAGTCGCCAGAGCAGGCGTTTCGCAATGCTGCGATACTGCTTTCGCAGGGGGGCGCGGATGCGGTCAAGCTCGAAGGAGGGGCCGTCATGGCACCCACGATCGAGTTTCTCGTGCAACGCGGCATTCCGGTACTCGCCCACGTGGGGCTGATGCCCCAGCATGTCAACACCATGGGGGATTCAAGGCACAGGGACTGGATGAAGAAACGGCAAGCATCATCAAGGCTGATGCGCGTGCAGTCCAGACAGCCGGGGCCTTTGGGGTCGTGCTGGAAGGGGTAGCACACACACTTGCCGCTGAAATCACGAAAGACCTGGCGATTCCGACTATCGGTATTGGTGCATCGGCTTCTTGCGATGGTCAGATACTGGTCACCGAAGACATGCTTGGCATGAACGGGACCCGCGTTCCCCGATTCGTCAAGCGGTTTGCCGATCTGGACGTACAGGTCAAGCGCGCTGTCGAACGCTATGCCGATGAGGTGCGTACAGGAACGTTTCCTGATATCAGTCATTGTTTCGGTGTCAAGCGCAATGGCGGGTAGACGCTCTCAGTCGGTTCGACCGGAATCCGCGGATGAATTGGTGGATTCCCGTTCCGCAGCAAAATCCCCTGGACCTGTCTGGCACCAGGTCAGGAAGTCTGCGCTGCATGGGCAGGGAGTTTTTGCGAGAAGACGGATCCCGGCCGGGACACGGATTTTCGAGTATGAGGGCAAACGGATCAGTAGCGAGCAAGCGGACAGGCAGGTCGCATCAGATCCGGATGACCCCTTTCACACCTTTTTCTTCATGCTCAGTAGCGGCAAGATCATCGACGGCAATCAGGATGGCAATGACTCGCGCTGGATCAACCATTCCTGCGAGCCAAATTGTGAAACCGAAGAGGATGACAAGGGTGAAAAGGTATTCGTGGTGGCCATGCGGGATATTGAGCGAGGCGAAGAGCTGAGCTTTGACTACGCTCTGGTCATAGAGGGTCGCAAGACCGCAAAAGTCAGAGCACAGTACGCCTGCTACTGCGGTGCCCCGGGTTGTCGTACGACGATGCTCGCGCTTTCATCCCGGGCGATCAAGGCAGCTCGAGCGGTGAAAGCTCAATAGGTCGAGGACTGCTTGACTCACCTTCCGTCGGGATGCTGATTTTTGCCTTTAAACTTTTTTCGAGAATTTGCGTCCCGAAGGTGATCAACGCATGCTCATCAGCATGCGGGAGCAGGTTTCGACGACATTTGGCTTGCTATCAAAGGTGGGTGGTGAGTGTGCCGGATCAATCGTACTCCTGCCGGATGGAGAGGAGCCTCAGGCACCAATCTATCAGCAATTGACGTGGGAGCAGGTTAGGGCACTGACCTACAACGGAACACGGATAGAAGAACGTGAGGAAATCGAGCGGGCTGCGCAAGGGTTGCCAAAGCCCCGGATGTCCATTTCAGGCGCTCAATACAAACTACTGCTGTATATCCAGAAAGACGAAAAACCGTCCCGTCCAATGGGGAGTTCACCTTCAACACATATCCTCAAACCAGATATTGTTCGGCCCGACATTAATGTCTTCGCATCTGCTGCGAACGAGACCATCATAATGTTAGCCGCGCACAAGTGCGGCTTACCCACAGCGAAGGTGTCATATCAACCGGTAACCCACGCGTGTCTCATTGAACGCTATGACCGGAAACTCGGAGAAGATGGTGTCGTGCGTCGGGTCTGGCAAGCCGATTTCTGTCAGTTGCTCGGGAAGAGTTCAGAGGTGAAATACGAATACGACGGCGGCCCAAACTTCAACGATTGCTTTGCGCTGTTAAAACAGTCGACTCAGCCAGGTGTGGATCAGCGGAATCTGTTGCGCTGGCTATTCTTCAATCTCTACACGGGGAATAACGACTCACATGCGAAGAATTTGTCCATGATTGCAAGCGGACGGGGGATGCGGCTCGCCCCATTTTATGACCTGATGTGCACTCGGGTGTACACCGGCCTCGGTTCCAGATTTGCTTTTTCGATTGCAGGAGAGAGTGATCCAGAACAGCTGACGGTGGCGCATTTCGTGGAGCTGGCCAAGTCCCTCAGCATTGGCCCAAAATACTTGCAGAAACTGGCAAAGGAGATGGCTGACGCAGTCGAGGAGGCCGTCCCCGCAGCGACAGTCCAAGTGATCCCTTTACTGGAACCCAGCCAGCGCGTACTCGCAGAGCGAGTCATTGAGAAAGTTGGCTCCATCATAAGGAGGATGCGCAAGCGAATCGCAGGCGAAGATTCAGCTTCACAGGTTGATGCTTAACAACCAGCGCGCCGTCCAGTGACGTAAGCAGAAATTGTTAGCTTGGTGATAGCAATTCGGAGCGTGAGCTGGATTCCATCATCAGCGAGGCCCCGAATGCTCGGGAATAAGTCATACTGAAATGAGAACCCGACACGAACGCGTTCAGTCTGATACTTGCTTGATGACTTTCATGGTTAATGAGAATTCAGACCAGCAACCACCAGGCACAGACTAATGCTCCCAGGACACCGAGGGTAAGAATTGTGCGCAATTTGATCACCCAGACCGGAATGCCAAGTCTGCCGAACATGGTGATATCCAGTAGCCACTGAATCGCAAACCCTGCCATCAGAATCAGCAACCCGATGTCTGCCGGCATGATGGGAGCCGCAGCGACCCAGCCGATCAACGCCGGCACGACACTCCAGCAGAACATGGCGCTTCTCGGTGCATTGGGTAGCGTGACGGCCAGTCCCCACCAGATCGCGCCTACAAACGATAGAATCACCGCACCGTACGTGTTCAGGATGAACAACGAAATCACGGGAGCGAAATCGAGTTCAGCGAGCGGTGAAAGCGCCAGCGCCCAGAACGGGACCAGGCCGCCGAGCCCAGTCACCAGCGCCGCAACTGGAATCCGGGATTCAGAGGTTTCAGACAACGACATTACATGCTCTCCACAGCGAATTCAAAATGTAGCTTTGACGAGAAACAGACAGGTCAGATCATATGTCATCGAAAGCAGTCACCATCGGTTTACAGACTGAAGTATTAAGGGAATCCAGGGCTCAAGCCTTGCACGCACTGTTGACGTCAGACGTTGTCCTCAAGTGTCAGCTGACCCAACAGATCGGAGACGGGAGCGCAATTGATAGTGGTGCGGTCTACGAACCCGACGCAGTCTTGCCCGGAAGACCTGCAGTGCCTGAGCTCGTCAGTCCGGCAAGGCTGAAGCACCGCGGTGTCCAGACCGTTGAAGGTCGGGCGGTGATGCTGCATGCAATCGCCCACATCGAGTTCAATGCGATCAATCTGGCGCTGGATATTGTTTGGCGATTCTCTGGACTGCCTGACGCTTTTTACAGAGACTGGTTGCGCGTTGCGCGTGAAGAAGCTTCACACTTTACGATGTTGCGACAACACCTGCTGTCACTGGGATATGACTATGGTGACTTCCCCGCCCACGATGGGCTATGGGAGATGGCTGTCAAGACATCGGATGATCTGCTGGGGCGATTGGCGATGGTTCCCAGAACGCTTGAAGCAAGAGGGCTGGATGCATCTCCGCCGATTCGTCAGAAGCTTTACCAGGCGGGTGATCTGCGTGGTGCCGAGATTCTTGATGTGATTCTGCGCGAAGAGATCGGTCATGTCGCGATCGGCAACCGCTGGTATCACTGGTGCTGTGAGCAACGAGGGCTGGACAGTGAGCAGGCAGAACAGGTTCTACGACAGAAATACTCGGCCCCCAGAGTACGGGGGCCGTTCAACCTGCAGGCTCGTCGCGAAGCCGGCTTTGATGAGGCTGAGCTATCGCGACTGGTTCAGCAAGACACCTGATCAGGCGGTCGTGCTGGTTGTGCTGGCCTCCACAGCCTCCATGCCGTTTTCCTGAATGTAACGGTTCACTGCGCTGAGAACGGCTTTGAACGAAGCAGTCACGATATCGACATCTACGCCGACACCGAATCCTGGCAGCGAGTCACCGATCTTGACTTCTACATAGCAGGCCGCCCGCGTTTCTGTCCCAGTCCCGATGGCATGCTCGTGGTAGTCCACAATCCGTACGGGCAGGCTCAGGCTGTTGACGAAGGCCGAAATTGCCCCGTCGCCTTGTCCGCTCAGGGATTGACGCTGGCCGTTGACATCGAATTCTGCATCAATCGAAAAGTGTTGTCCTTGCGCAGCAGATGGATCACCTGTGATGCGATGTTTGATCAGCTTCCAGGGGCTGCTCTTGCCCAGATACTCCTTGAAGAACAGGCTGTATACATCGTCGGATGTGACTTCACGGCCTGTCTCGTCGGTTACGCGCTGGATGGCCCGACTGAACTCGATCTGCAGGCGGCGAGGCAACACCAGCCCGTGCTCTTGCTCGAGCAGATAGGACACACCACCCTTGCCTGACTGGCTGTTTACGCGAATGACTGCGTCGTACGTACGGCCAAGGTCAGCCGGATCGATCGGCAGATAGGGAACCTCCCATACTGCGTCTGGCTTTTGCTGGGCCAGTCCTTTCTTGATCGCATCCTGGTGTGACCCGGAAAATGCTGTAAACACCAAGTCCCCGACATAGGGGTGACGCGGATGAACAGGCAACTGGTTACAGTACTCGACGCAACGGCGCACTTCGTCAATGTCCGAGAAGTCGAGCCCGGGATGGATTCCCTGTGTGTAGAGGTTAAGCGCTAACGTGACGAGATCCACGTTGCCGGTACGCTCACCGTTCCCGAAAAGGCATCCCTCGACCCTGTCCGCACCAGCCATCATGGCCAGTTCGGCTGCAGCCACGGCTGTGCCGCGATCATTGTGAGGGTGGACGCTGATGACGATGCTGTCACGCTTGTTCAGGCGTGTGTGCATGAATTCCACCTGGTCCGCGTACATGTTCGGCGTTGTCGCCTCTACAGTGGCTGGCAGGTTGAACACAATCTTCTTTTGCGGGGTGGGTTTCCACACCTCGGTTACCGCGTTGCAGACGTCCAGGGCAAACTCAGGCTCGGTGGTGCTGAACACTTCAGGCGAATACTCGTAGTACCAGTCGGTCTCTGGATGCTTGGCCATGTTTTCCATCACCCAGCGAGTGCCGTCAACGGCGACTTGTTTGACCTCGTCGCGGGACATGTTGAACACAATTTTGCGAAACGCCGGGGCGCAGGCGTTGTAGAGGTGGATCATGGCCTTCTTGGCGCCAGCCGCGGCTTCGACCGTGCGTTCGATCAGCTCTGGACGTGACTGGGTAAGGGCAATGATGGTGACGTCTTCAGGGATCCTGTTTTCGTCAACGAGCTTGCGCACGAAGTCGAAGTCTGTCTGCGAAGCCGACGGAAAGCCGACCTCGATCTCCTTGAGGCCAGTCTTGATCAGCATCTCGAAAAAGCGCAGCTTGCGCTCGACGCTCATGGGCTCGATCAGGGACTGGTTGCCATCACGCAAGTCGGTGCTCATCCAGACTGGAGGATGAGTGATGCGCTTGCTTGGCCAGGTTCGCTCAGAAAAGTCTTTTGTGAACGGCTTGAAGGGAATGTATTTCTTGGATGGGTCGGTCAACATGGAATCCTCTCTCGCCCCGATCGGCGGGGCCAACTGGCAACGATTTAAATGTGAATGGTTTTGAACTGGAGTGTGCCCGCGAGCGCACGAATCGTGCATCACCGCACAGGTGTGGCACTAGGCTGCCGGACTTGCCACGGGGCACTAGGCCCGGCAACCGATCGCTAGTAGTAGGGATAGGGAGTTGGTGGCGAGGGTTGCCGAAGACATGGCGTCCCGTGCGCTGGTCGAAGCACACTGACGAGCAAAAGCCGACAGCGTTGCTGCCTGTGCAATCATCTCGCGAGGACCCATTGAGGTATTCATGTCTATAGCAAAACATATTCTGAGGAAAAATGCAAGTTTGATCGGGTCATTGACCCGAGCTTGCTGCCCGTTTGCGGGTCTCAGGCCACATCGTGTTCGGACGTGCGGGTCGGATCCACGACACCAGTCAGAACCTTCATCTCCCGACCATGACTGGAACGGGAATCAGATGATGGCGATCTCGCTTACAAGCTGGGTTCGCTGCGTGTCCTGGGCTCAGCACGGATCGTCGGTGGGTCCTTGCGCTCGCCGCTTTCTGTTGCACGCGAGTCGATAACGGGCTCTGGCCGAGTCTGTGGTGTGTCAGCGTCGCGCATGTTGAACGAGGGTGGCTTGCTTGCAGAAGCCAGCGCAAGCGCCTGTGCCTGTGCCATCGCAAGTTTGCGTACCCGCCCCGAACCAAGCTGCTGACGCGTGGTGATCAGATCGCCGACCGTGACCGGGTCCGCGCTCTCGTCCCAGACCCAGCGAAGTACCTGGATGCCTTCCACCGAGAGTGTGTTTGCGAGTCTCTGTACATCTGCAACGGGCACCAGGACGGTTCGGGAACGTTTCTGGCTGTTGATCAGCCAGGTGCGCGTGACTGAAAGTACAATCAGACTCAGAATGGCGACCACACCCCACCAAAGGTATGGGTTGATATCGGTCATGATCCTGACGAACTCAGGTCCCAGGGACTTTAGACCGTCGTAGCGAATCATCCCGCCCAGCCGCAATATTTGCTGGGCAATCCAGACCCAGATGATGACGACTGCAGCGATGACACCCGCCTGTAACAGGCGGGTGGGCAGCAGAAGTTTTCTGATGGTGGTGCTCAGGGACCGGGTATCGTCCCGGCTTGTGGTCGATCGGCTATTTGTTTGCATCGGATTAATTCACTAATGAGTCGTCAGTCTCTCGAGCTTCGCATGGGTCAGCATTTGACGCTGACCCCCGCATTGCAGCAGTCTATACGATTGTTGCAACTTTCTACGCTCGATCTTGAACTTGAGGTGGCACGGGCCCTTGCAGAGAACCCTCTGCTTGACACGCCGGAGCCGTCTGAAGCCGCAGATACCGGAACGGACGGCAATGACATACCCGTGCAGACCATTGAGGCCGAACCATCGCCACAAACGGCAGCCGAGACGCCCGCAGGCGGTTTGCGACGTGAGCGCGATGATGAGCAACTCGAACGACCTGAGTCTGCGGGTGAGATATCCTTGCGCGAGCACTTGTTACAACAACTGGGGACGACCCATGTCAGCGAACGCGATGCCGCGCTGGTGTCGTTGCTGATCGACGATCTGAACGATGACGGCATGATGGAGTCCTCATTGCCAGAAGTGCTGTCCATGCTGGATCCGCAAACCGGTGTTGAACTGGATGAGCTTGCTGCTGCGCTGCGGCTGCTTCAGTCCTTCGATCCGCCGGGTGTTGGTGCACGGGATTTGTCCGAGTGTCTGCTGCTGCAACTGGAACAACCGGATCTCGCCGTGTTGCCGGTGTTCGCCGATGAACAGGTGCTTGCGCTGGGCCGGGAGATTTGCCAGCATCACCTTGACACGCTGGCAACGGGTAATCTTGGCCGTTTGCGCGAACAGCTTGACTGCCCTGCTGACTTGTTGCAACAAGCCTGTACAGGCATACGGCGCCTGAACCCCCGTCCCGCAAGCCAGTGGACACGTCCAGCCGCTGATTTTGCTGTGCCCGATGTGATTGCGCGACGAACTGCCAAGGGGTGGCAGATCCAGCTCAATGAGTCAGTGGTTCCTAAATTGTGTATCAACGAAGTCTATGCCCAGGCGCTTGGCTCAGCCCGAAGCGGTGAGCACACTGCCTTGCACGGGCAGTTGCAGGAAGCAAGATGGCTGATTCGCAACGTGTCGCAGCGATTCGAGACAATCATGCGAGTTTCTCAGGCGATTGCCGACCACCAGCAAGCGTTCTTTGATGAGGGATGGGGAGCCATTCGTCCCCTGACGTTGCGAGAAATTTCTGGAGAACTAGGGTTGCATGAGTCGACGGTTTCCAGAGCGACTACTCAGAAGTTCATGCTGACACCGTTTGGGACGGTGGAGCTCAAGCGATTTTTTGGGGGCGGATTAAGTACCGAGGGTCGGGAGGCTACATCCTCGACGGCTGTCCAGAGCAGAATCAAAGGGTTCATTCAGTCCGAGGATCGTGCCAAACCTCTTTCGGATGCACAGTTGGTCAAACTGCTTGAGGAGCAGGGCATCACGATTGCCCGGCGGACCGTGGCGAAGTATCGGGAACAGATGCGTATTCCGACGGCATCACTGCGTAAGTCCCAGGCATCGATTGTCTGAGCAAGGAAGGCGGTAGGTGACACCGGTCCAGACGTCGTAACAAGGCCGTGACGGCCTCACGACGGGAACGACAGGGGTCAGAGAGCTTGCAAGGTGAGTGACCCGCCTTGTCAGGCACCACCGCCAGAGGGACCAAAACCCTGCTGGGCCGGGCAGTGGCGGTAACGTCCCCAGGCATTGTTCGGCCCACAAAACCGCTGGCGAGCCTGCTCGATACATCCCGGCCGACTGAAAAAGCCAACCGAGTCGCAGGCACGGATTGCCTCATCAAGTGCTTGCTGCCAGTTGCCAGGAGCCGAGCCACCCTGTGTGTTGCCGCTTCCCCCCTGCTGTCTGGCAATGTCTCCGACCCGATCATTCGCGGAAGATCCACCGCCGCCCTGCGTGACGTCTAAGGTCGCAATGTCTGAAGAACCGTCACTGAGTCCGGCACCCGCTTGATTGAGCACATCAGCGATAGTGAAACTCTGACTGCCGATCGCCAGTGACACCATCGGATCGAGGTTCGAGTCAAACAGAGAGACAGCCTGAATTTCCCACATTGGCTGAATCCGGTTCTGTGGAACGCCGAGCGTGCCGTCAGTTAGCGGCTGCGGCGCAATGCCGGCAAGGGGCCGACCAGATGCGTCCAGAACCTGCTCAGTATTCAGTCCTGCGTTTGTGCGTGTACCTTCGTCGACAACAGGCGCTTCGCTGACCAGCCAGTTGCCCACGACCATTCCCGCCAGAGCAGAACCGGCCATGCAGAACACCACAAAGAAAATCAGGAATCGCCAGGACATCTTGGAACATCAACGTTAATAGGTGCGGGCTTTACGCCTGTCAGCATGAAGCAAGGGGACCTGCCGAGGGTCAGAATCAGCCCGCCTGATCAAACACTTTGCCACCGTGTTCACGCATTGTATGAAACTGGATCTGCGGATACCGCTCTTGTGCAACCCGTAGCTGGGCAACAGATGATGCCAGAAACGCGGGCGCATCAACAACATCGTAGGCGATATTTGCCATGTTTGCATCCAGGAACTTGCGCAATTCCTTCGAGTCTTCTGCCGAAACCCACCGAGCCAGACTGTACCTTGACGGCATCATCCGGGCTTCGACACCGTATTCTGTTTTAAGGCGATGGGCAACGACCTCAAACTGCAGGACCCCCACTGCGCCAAGCAGCATCGCCCCGCCCGCAGCCTCTGGCCTGAAGACCTGGATGGCACCTTCCTCACCGAGTTGCGTCAGCCCTACCCGCAACTGCTTGGTTCGCAACGGATCTTTGACTTCAACTGCCTGGAAGAGCTCAGGCGCAAAGAAGGGTAACCCGGTGAAGTGCAGTGTCTCGCCTTCGGTCAGCACGTCGCCCAGGTGCAGTATGCCGTGGTTGGGAATGCCGATGATATCTCCGGCGACCGCGTCTTCAACCAGTTCGCGACGTTGCGACAGAAATGACACCACATTGTTGGGTCGAATGTCTTTGCCGGTGCGACTCACACGTAACTTCATACCGCGTGTGAAGCGTCCCGAACTGACCCGCACGAAAGCGACGCGGTCTCGATGGGCAGGATCCATGTTGGCCTGAACCTTGAAAACCACCCCGGTGAACTTGGGTTCATCAGGCTCGACGGTGCGCTCTAGCGCTTTGCGGGGACCGGGGGAAGGAGCCATCTCGACTAAAGTGTCGAGGACTTCCTGCACCCCGAAGTTGTTGATGGCCGAGCCGAAGAGAACGGGCGTCTGCCTGCCGTCCAGGAACGCTTGACGGTCAAGGGTCGGGGAAGCCTCCCGGATGAGCTCGATTTCATCGAGTGCCTGAACCCAGGACTCGTTGAAGCGGTTGCCGATCTCGGGATTGTCCAGACCCTCGATGAAAGCCTGATCGGATTCGTCAAACTTGTTCCGGCCTGCCCGGAACAAGCGCATTCGGTCGTGCCGGATATCGAACACGCCACCAAACGCCTTGCCCATGCCAACAGGCCAGGTCAGGGGTACCGCATCCATCTTGAGATGAGACTCGACTTCGGCAATTAGATCCAGTGGCTGCTTGACCTCTCGATCGAACTTGTTGATGAAGGTGATGATGGGTGTCTGGCGGGCGCGACAGACCTCAAGCAACCGCAATGTCTGAGGTTCGACACCGTTGGCGCCGTCGATCACCATCAGTGCCGCGTCGACCGCAGTCAGTACGCGGTACGTGTCTTCCGAGAAGTCTTGGTGACCGGGGGTGTCGAGAAGATTGATTACGCAATCCTGGTACTCGATCTGCATCACCGATGAGGCCACCGAGATGCCGCGTTGTTTCTCGATTTCCATCCAGTCTGAGGCGGCGTGGCGTGAGGCTTTGCGTGCCTTGACGCTGCCAGCGATCTGAATGGCACCCGCAAACAGCAGAACCTTCTCGGTCAGTGTTGTTTTACCTGCGTCTGGGTGGGAGATGATGGCGAAGGTGCGTCTGCGTCTGACTTCATCTGCGACCGATTCTTGGGACATAAGGGGGTCCTGATCTGTTCTGGCTAACTGGGTTGGCGGTGGCGATTGACGACCGGCGTTGATGACAGACACTGAGCCAAAGCCCAAGGCCCAAGGCCCAAAGGCAGGGTAACCTTCTGGCTGGCCAGCTCTGCGGGCTGTCTGGAGAGAGCAGGTGATCAACAGGCCTGACGCTGGATCCATTCCGGAGGTTCGCCGTCTAAAATGACTGTGAGCGGTGAGGATGCACTTAACCATTCAGGTCGGTGGGCGTCATACTCAGTTGATCTCATCACTGAGACGGCAAAGATCGGGTACAGGACAGGCATATTCGGCCCACCCGCACACTCTTTTTCAAGCACCTGATGATCTGGTAAGCAGGGCTACCTGAACGTGCAACTGGCACAACACCGGATGTGGTCCAGATTGTCACCATAGACCGTCAATGAAAGTCCGGATTTTAGCACCGCCCAGCTCTTGCTGAGAGTTTGACGCCGGATGCACGACGCTACGCAGAATATCAGCCTGACGGCGGTCAGCAGAAACAGGATTCCCGGTTTGCCTTCAGCAGGCTCTGGCAGATGCCATCACAGAGACTCGGCATTGGCCACCCTGTCTGTGTTCGCGTCCGGTCAACGCATGAGTGGGACGATCAGGTATGTTGATTTGCATCAATGAAAATCGGAGCGCACCAGAAATGACAAAGGCGAACAAGTGGTTTTGCGTTTATCGTTAAAGCTGTAGAGGAACGTCTGTTGAAATGATCGCTGTTGTGGCGATCTGAGTGTTCACAGATAGCAACGTAAAGTTAATCGAACAGGTGGGCGAACAGATGTGCGCACGTCTGTTCAAGTAGAAGGCTTTCATTCGTGTCACATTCATCGCAGCGCTCAGATGTCCGCATGGCTTTGACCTGGATCGGCACACTGGCTGTTGTGCTTGTCTTGCTCCTGCTCCTGCCGGCACCCGAAATGAGTCGTGGGCTGGCTTCCTACGTTCCGTTGCACACGATTCTGGAAGTGCTGGCGATCAGTGTTGGCGCCATGATATTCGCGGTGTCCTGGAGCACCCAGAGTTACGCACGTGCCGCCAGACTGGCGATCCTGGGTGTGTTTGTGCTGGGTGTGAGCATCCTGGATCTGCTACACGCCCTCTCATATCAGGGTATGCCGGATTTTGTGACGCCTAGCGATCCGGAGAAAGCGATCAATTTCTGGCTTGCAGCGCGGTTTATGCTTGCGCTAGGACTGTTGCTGGTTGCGTGGGTTCCGCATTCCGCAGACGCCTGGCTAGGCAGACAGTCACGCTATCTCTGGCTCGGATTGATCACCCCGGTTCTGGTGGTGGTTTCAGTGTTGCTGCTGTTCTTTCCGCAGTACCTGCCCCGCACTTTCATCGAAGGCAGCGGGCTGACAGACTTCAAGCTTTACTTTGAGTATGTGCTGGTTGTTTTGTATCTCCTGGCAGCGTTTGGATTTTATCGCCATGCCGGACATGGCTGTCATCTAAGCGCGGCCAACCTCGCCGCAGCGAGTGTCATCTTTGCGATGAGTGAGTATCTCCTCACACTCTACGCAGATGTCACGGACGTCTTCAACCTGATGGGGCACATCTTCAAGATCGCCGGATTTGCCTTTCTGTACCGGGGGGTGTTTGTACGTCTGGTGCACCAACCGTTTCAGGAACTTGAGCAAGCCCGGTCAAGTCTCGAACTCACAATTGATACTTTGCCTGACCAGTTGATCGAAGTTGATCGAGACGGCACTTTGCAGAAGGTGCATTCAGGAGAAGGCGCAGGCACGCATTTCAAACGCTTCACCAAGGGACTCAAGCCGCAGGACCTGTTGCCAGGTGACCAGGTACAGCGTGTGCTGGATGCCTTGAAGTTTGCCCAGGCTGCAGGTGGTGCACGCAATATACGGATTGAGTTGCCAACAGAGGATGCAGTCCGGCATCTGGATTTGTCCATTTCGCGCAAGCCCCATCCAGATGGTGCTGCACCTTCCTTTCTGGTGCTGGTCAGGGACATGACCGAAGCAGTCGAGCAGCAGCAACGCCTGGCATTAGAGGCACGGGTCAACGCGCTATTGCTTGGGCTGGAAGAGCATGAATCGATCAACAATGAGCAGACGTATCTGCAGATGGCCACAGAAGGTGTTCTGAATATTTCCGCTAGTCAGTTCGCTTTCATTCATTTGCTTGATCGTCAGGAACAGGTGGTCCAGACGATCACGAGCGCGACTAGACTGACGGGGTTGGCTGATTCGAAGGGAGTGACCGGTGAAGACGGCTCAATGGGGTTTGAGACGTTGAACGAACTCTGGCAACCGGTTCTTGCATCGCACGCGGTCTGCGTCGTCAACAGCCCGACAGAGGTTGCGAGGCGTCTCACGCCAACACACGGACTGGTGGTCGAACGTTTTGTGGCGGTGCCGGTTTTTGATGCTGGCAGAGTTCGTATGGTTCTGTCTGTCGGTAATCGTAAAGTTCGCTACGAACAGGTTGACATCGAGGTCCTGCAGCGTGTGGCAGAATTCGTGTGGCGCGGGGTCAGGCTGCATCGGCAGGAGCAGATGATCAGCCGGCTATCGACAGCCCTGGGGCAGAGTCCGTATCCCGTACTGATCACAGACACCCAGTCGCGCATTGAGTACGTCAACAGGGCGTTTACCAAGGTCAGCGGTTACGAATCCTGGGAAGTGATCGGCAAGACGCCGCATGTTCTGAAGTCAGGCCAGACTCCCCCCTCTGTCTACCAGGAGATGTGGGAAAAGCTGAGCCAGGGGCTGACGTGGCAGGGCGAACTGATTAATCAACGCAAAGATGGTTCGACTTATACCGAAAAGGCGATGATCTATCCTGTGCGTAACAACGCTGGTGTGGTGACGAATTACGTCGCCCACAAGGAAGACATCACGCTGCAGCGTGAGAATGAAGAGCGCATTCATCAGCTCTCGAACTATGACCAGATCACAGGGCTGGCCAATCGCGAGGTGCTGGAGGAGCGACTCAAACAGTTCATCACCCGTCCAAGCGAGATGGACCTTCCGCTGACCGTGCTCTGGCTCGATCTGGACAACTTCAAGGCGGTCAACGATTCGCTGGGCCACGACGCAGGCAATCTCTTGCTCGTCAAAGTATCGAACAGGCTGCGCAAGGAGTTCGGTGATCAGGTCACGCTGTCGCGAGTAGCCGGTGATGGTTTTGTGGCCTTGTTGCCACATACGGATCAGCAGACGGCTGCCTTGCTGGCCCGCCATCTGCTCGATGTGCTGCAACAGCCGATTCGCCTGCATTCGCGTCAGCTGGCGGTCAGCGCCTCGATCGGGATGTCGATCTATCCGGGCGACAGTGACTCGGTGACGGGCCTCATGATGAACGCCGAGACCGCCATGTACCGGGTCAAGATGGAAGGGCGCAATGGTCTGCGGTTTTTCTCGCAGGACATGCAGGAGCATTCGTTGCGAGCACTTGAAATCGCAAGTTCGCTCAAACAGGCTGACATGGATCGGGAGTTTCATATGGTCTTTCAGCCCCAGATGTCGATTGCTGATGGTCGCTTTGTGGGCGCGGAGGCGTTGTTGCGCTGGGTTCATCCGGTCTGGGGCAATGTGTCACCCGGCGAGTTCATTCCGATTGCCGAACAGAGTGGCCGTATCCTCGAGATTGGCACCTGGGTCCTGCGACATGTGGCTCACCAGATGCGTCAGTGGCGAGATGCGGGTCTAGGTGACTTCAGCGTGGCGGTGAACCTGTCCGCCTTGCAGTTTGTACAGACAGACATGGTCAAGAACATCATCGAGACGGTTGCCAGAGCCGGGATTCCGTCGCGTTGCATTGAAGTGGAGCTCACCGAAACGGTTGCCCTGAATAATCCGATCGCGGCCGGGCAAGCCATCAGCGCATTAAGAAATGCCGGTTTTCTGGTGTCGATTGATGATTTCGGGACGGGCTACTCTTCCATGAGCTATCTGAAGCGGTTCGCCGTTGACAAGCTCAAGATTGACCAGTCTTTCGTCAGAGAACTTGGCAAGGATGCGGACGATCGGGCAATTGTCTCGGCGATCGTGCAGATGGCGCACAGTCTCGGGATGAAAACCATCGCCGAAGGTGTCGAGACCGAGCAGCAACTCGCCATTCTCAAGGAGAAGGCGTGTGACGAAATCCAGGGTTATCTCTACAGCAAACCCCTGCCCGCGGATGTGTTTGAGCAATTTCTGCGAGACTGCCGGCAACAGGATGGGTCGGCCAACCTCGGGTGACGCGTCAGTCAGCGGTGTGACTATTGATCGGGCGAACGACAGACCCGTAGGCAACACCCTGGCAATGCAGTACTCTTTTGTGGTGTTTGACCATCAACAGAGGCCGTCCCATCATGTCCTATTCAACCCTCATTTCCGTCGAGCAGCTTCAGTCACTGATGCAGGCCGATCCTGCCAGTGTAGTGCTGCTGGACTGCAGTCATGACCTCTTTGATGCCCAGGCGGGTCAGCGATCCTATGCGCAGGGTCATTTGCCCGGTGCCCGGTTCGTGGGGATGGATGCGCCGCAGATGAGTGGTGCCAAAACAGGACAAAATGGCAGACATCCATTGCCCGAACGCGAGGAAGTGGTTGATCTGATGCGCATGCTGGGGGTTGATGACGATACCCAGATCGTTGTGTACGACAGCAGCCAGGGAACCCACGCGGGACGCGTCTGGTGGACATTGCGCTGGCTGGGGCATGAGGCAGTCGCCGTACTGGACGGTGGGATACAGGCCTGGAAGGCCGCAGATGGTTCGGTGACCACCGACGTGCCGGTTGTAACAAGGCATGGCACCTTCAGTGATCGCGGCCAGAAAGTTCATGCCGTGTCCTTTGAAGACGTGCTGGCCAATGTGGCATCACAGGAAAAGCTGGTTGTTGATGCCCGGGCGCAGGACCGGTTCCGGGGAGAGAATGAAACACTCGATCCCGTGGGTGGGCATATTCCAGGTGCCGTCAACCGTTTCTACAAATTGAATCTCAAGGAAGATGGCACTTTCAAGGATCCGGATGTGCTTGCCCGTGAGCTCAGGGAGCATTTCGGTGGTCGGCCTGCCGAGGATCTGATCATGCAGTGTGGTTCAGGCGTATCTGCCTGCCATAACCTGCTGGCACTTGAGGTGGCGGGCCTGGGTACTGCTCCATTGTATGTTGGGTCCTGGAGCGAGTGGTGCGCCAGAAAGGAAGCACCGATCGCAACAGGTGACTGACTCCGGGAGACCCTTGCACGACCGGAGCATCCGGTTGTGGCATGATGCCCTGTGGCGAATGGCTGCCTTCTGATTCGACAGGTCAGACTCGTCAGTTCGGATTAACGTGCACCCGTTCGCAACACCTTTACTTTTGTCACGATTTTTGCGATTCAACAACATGAACTCTGAAACACTCGACGTTCCTTACACCTTCATTCAAGGTACGGCACCGCTGCTGATATCGATCCCGCACATGGGTCAGGAAATTCCTGAAGACATCAAGGCACGTATGACCCCGGTTGCCCATCAGGTGCCAGATACGGACTGGCATCTGGACATCATGTATGACTTTGCTCGCGAGATGGGTGCATCGCTGCTTCACGCCAGGTACTCGCGTTATGTGGTGGACCTGAATCGTCCTCCGACAGACGACAACCTGTATCCCGGCCAGACTAAAACGGGGCTGTACCCCGAATACGCGTTTCGTGGAGAACCTCTCTATCTAGACGGTCAGGGTGTCACCGAGCAGGAAAAGACGGCTCGCCTGGAGAAGTACTGGAAGCCTTATCACGACAAGCTCCAACAGGCTCTCAAGGACATCCGTGACCAGCACGGGAAAGTCCTGCTGTGGGAAGGCCATTCGATCGCCAGCGAGCTGCCACGTCTGTTTCCGGGCAAACTGCCGGATCTGAACATAGGGACTGACAACGGAAAGGCTTGCGATGCAGGCATGCTCGAGGCGGTTGAGGCATCTCTGACTGACTGTCCTTTCACCTGGGTCCTGAATGGCCGTTTCAAGGGCGGGTACATCACCCGTCAGTACGGCAATCCGTCTGAAGGCATTCATGCGATCCAGCTCGAGATGTGCCAGAGCACATACATGAACGAAGACTACCCGTTCGAATATCGAGAAGCCGTCGCCAGCAAGGTCAAGCCCTTTGTTCAGGGCATGGTTGACGCGGCCTTCAAGGCCATGAAGTAGGCCAGTATTTCCGACGCCGTGTTGCCCGACACTTTCCGGCCCTAACTGTCCAAGGAGTTCTGCCAATGTCAGCTCGAGTGCTGTTGACCAATCCGATCCACCCTCACTATCAGGCCTTGCTGGCCGAGAAGGTTGATGTGGTACTGGCAGAGAATCCTTCGCCGCAAACGATTCTGCGTCTTGCCAGGGACTGTGACGCGATGATCGTACGCGCACATCTGCCGGAGGATGTGTTTGATCACGCACCGAGCATGAAGTACGTGGTGCGTCACGGCGTCGGGCTCGACATGATTCCAATGGAGCAGGCCACTGCGCGTGGCATTGCCGTGGCGAACATGCCTGGTGGCAACACGGTGGCAGTTACGGAGTACGCGCTAGCCGCGATTTTTCATATTCGGCGCGGGCTGGCAACGATCGACAGAACGTTGCGTGAGAAAGGCTGGCATGCCGCCAAGCCCATGTCCAACGACTGTATCGAACTGGCTGGAAGCACCTGCGGGATTATCGGTGTCGGATCGATCGGCAAGCGTCTGGCAGCCGCCTTGCATGCGCTCGATGTGAAGGTGCTGGGCCTGACCCGGCGTCCGCAAACCATGCCGTCGTTCGTCGAGGCGGTGGACAAGCAGACACTGCTGGAGCGATCTGACATCGTCATTCTTGCCTGCCCGCATAATGCGCAGACACACCATCTGATCAATGCCGATGCGATCGCAGCAATGAAGCCTGGTGCTGCTATTGTCAATGTGGCTCGTGGTCCGGTTGTCGATACGGCAGCGCTGGTGCAAGCACTCAACAGTGGTCAGGTCGGTGCCGCAGTGCTCGATGTACACGAATCGGCGATGCTGACAGGCGAGGAGCCCATTTTCGGATGTCCAAATACGCTTCTGACCCCCCATCTGGCCGGGCTGACGGCAACCAGCCTGGAGAATCTCAGCCGTGGCAGCGTGGAAACCGTCCTGGCACTGCTGGCTGGCGAGCGTCCGGACAACGTCGTCAATCCGGAGGTGTTTGACGCCAGTTCATGAGAGTTCGCGAGTAGTAGTTGATCTGGCACTGAAGCCGACCCGTAGAGGTCAGGTGCCTTTCTCGAGCCGGCGCTGAGTCGATGGTGACTGCCAGAGCTCGATGACGCAGGAGGAGACATAGATGAAAATCACGCAAATCAAGGCGTTTCCGGTTTCGTTCCCGGTGCCGCCCGAGAAATCGGTGACGCTGGGGATCGGTCGCAGCGTCAAGCGCGATGCCGTGCTGGTGCAGGTGCACACGGATGATGGTTTGATTGGATGGGGGGAGGCTCATCACGGACGCTGCCCCGGCGCAATTGCCCGCCTGATCGACACCACAATGTCCGAACTGGTAGTTGGAATGGAGGCAACCGACGTGGTCGGCGTCTGGCACAAGGTTTACCGGATGCAGCTGGCGAGCCACGGTATGGGTGCGGCCGCCGCAATGGCCCTGAGCGGCCTGGACATGGCGCTTTGGGATATCCGTTGTCAGGTTGCGAATCAACCCTTGTGCGTGCTTCTGGGTGGTCATACCCGACTGGTTAAGGCCTATGCCGGCGGCATCGCACTTGGCTGGCAAGCACCGCAGGCGCTGGCAGAGGAAGCACTGTCGCATATCGCAACGGGTTATCGAGCCGTCAAGCTCAGAATGGGTGACTCACCTGCCCGTGACATTGAGCGGGTGCAGGCGGTTCGCGCGGCAACAGGTGACGAGATCGAGATCCTGGTCGATGCCAACACCAGTTACACCCTCGAGCAGGCCAGGCGCGTGGTGCGTGCGTTCGACGAGTGCGGTGTTGCCTGGCTTGAGGAGCCGTTTCCTGCTCATGATCGCCATGCATATCGAACACTGGCGCGTGTCAGTCCGGTGCCGCTCGCAGCAGGGGAGAATCACTTCACCCGCTTCGAGTTTGACACATTGCTTGAAGATGACTGTGTGGGCTTTGTTCAACCCGATATTTCCAAGACAGGCGGTCTGACCGAGACCATGCGCATTGCCTCCATGGCCAGCGCCAGAAAGCTCTCAGTCAACCCTCACACCTCGCTGACTGCGCTCAACATGGCTGCAAGCATCCATCTGCTTTGTGCTGTGGACAATCCGGGCTACTTTGAAGGCGATGTGACTGCGTTCAATCCTTTCCGGGATGAGCTCGGCTCGGGGCCACCGTATTCCCTCGATGCGCAGGGGTTTGTGCAGCCAGCCCCCGGTGTCGGGACAGGAGTCGGGATCGACCTCGAGTTCGTCAAGAAACATCCACTGATCGAAGGGCCCTGCTATGTCTGATGTGTTACTCAAGGCTTTGATTCAAGCGCTCGGTGATGAGCGGGTTCTGCACGGTGCGGCCATCGAAGACCGCTACCGGACCGACTGGTCTGGTCAGTACCACCACGATCCGCTCGCTGTTGTGCGAGTTCAGGGTACAGAGGATGTGGCTACGACGCTCAGGCTATGTCATGCCCACCGCCATCCGGTCACTGTTCAGGGAGGCATGACCGGACTGGTCGGGGGAGGGCAGACAGGCGTGGGTGACGTGGTGATCAGCCTGGAGCGTCTGGCCGGTGTCCAGGAGATCGATGCTGATGCGGCCACGATGACGGTGTGGGCCGGCACGCCGCTGCAAGCAGTCCAGGAAGCGGCGCTGGAACAGCATCTGTACTTTGCGGTTGATCTGGGTGCCCGGGGGACTTGTCAGGTGGGTGGCAACATATCGACCAATGCAGGCGGAAACAGGGTGATCCGTTACGGCATGATGCGCGAACAAGTGCTGGGTCTGGAGGTCGTGCTCGCTGATGGGACGATTGTGACGAGCCTGAACAAAATGCTCAAGAACAACGCGGGATACGATATCAAGCAGCTGTTTATTGGTGCAGAAGGGACGCTTGGGATCATCACCCGGGCGGTATTGAGACTGCACCCTGCACCTGAACAGACCACGTGTGCACTGTGTGTTCTACCCAGTTATGAAGCGGTTCTGCGGTTTCTCAGTCGTGCGAGAAAACAGTGCGGTGCTTCGCTGCTCGCCTTTGAGGCGATGTGGCCAGATTTCTATGGATTCATGACCCGGTTGCCAGGTATCGAGACGCCGGTGCAGGCCGACGGCCAGCTGGTTGTGCTGGTGGAGTGTGATAGTGGTCCTTCAGGACTCTCCCAGGATGCGTTCGAGACGTTCGTCGAACAGGCGCTTGAGGGTGAGGAGATCACGGATGCTGCGATTGCCAGTTCGCTCAAGCAGGCGCAGGCGTTCTGGAAAATCCGCGACTCCGTCTCCGAGTTTCCGGTCAGGCTGTCGCCCTACACAAGTTTTGATGTCAGTCTGCCCATCCGGCAGATCGGACGTTTTGTGGAGCAGCTGCGCGAGCAGCTTCAGTCGCGGATTCCGGGATCGGTGTCACTGTACTTTGGGCATGTAGGCGACAGTAATCTGCACGTGGTTGTGCATGTGCCACGGGAGTCGGGCGGGTTTCCCAAGCCGCTGATCGAGGAGGTCGTCTATGGCCTGGTAGGCGATTATCAGGGCTCGGTGTCAGCTGAACACGGCATCGGTACCCGCAAGAAAGCCTGGCTGGGCCATACCCGTAACGAGGCAGAGATCAGTCTGATGAGCCGTATCAAGCAGGCACTCGACCCGCTGGGTATTCTGAATCCTGGCAAGGTGCTCTGAAATCGGTGGCGGACAAGGCTCAGTCCGCCGTTAATCCGCCCTGGCAGTATGTGCTTCGCAACCCGGGTGTGCGCTATTTACTTCTTGTCACTAAGAATGCTGATATTCCAGGGATTGTTCAGATTGAAATTGCGAATCTCGGGGATTTCGGGGTCGATGTCTGACATCCGGATTGCCTGAACGCTCGGGTCACCAAACGTGCGAATATAAAAAATCTGGTTCTTCAGGTCCGATACAGCCGACCAGTATGTGATCTCGTACCCACCTGACGACCCCCCGAAACCGCCGCCCAGACTCACCATGCCAGGAGCGATGTCAAAGTTGTTCAGAATGTGGAACGCTGTGCCCACCTGTTGCTTCGAATCGAGCTTGCGCGGGGCATTGTGCGACATGAAAAACGCCCGTACAAATCTCGATGGTGAGGACATGTCGCCTGGAAGACCAACCATGCCACCGCCTGAACTGGGGGGGCCAAAATTGGCGTCGCCGACTTTGACGGGGGCCGGGTTGCTGGTCGAGAGGTTGGCGTAATTACCCAGATTGTTCAGATGCCAGGAAAAATGTGGTGCGTTGGTAAGCACACCGGTCGGGTTGTCATTGATCTGCAGGTCGCCCCCGATATACTCGATCACGATACTCTTGCCGGAGGCATCGTGCAGGGTAAGGTGCAGTGGCACCACGCCCTTGAACAGCTTCTGCGGAGACTCGTTTACCTTGATCTGGCGAAAACCCTCGCGCGCCTCGTCGACTGTAGCGAAATTGGTGAGCGCGTAGACCAGCATTTCATAAGAAGCGATGGATTTGGAAGAATCCGCGGGTGAGACTTCCTGGAACTGGGAAATGTTGGGTGCATAAAGCATCCCGCCTGCCAGACCTTTCTCGTTGAATCCATCGACCAGAATGGGCAGGTTCAGACCGGATGCACCGATTGCTGCGTACTGGGTTTTCCAGGCAAGTCCGGAACCAGCTTTGCCGTCAATTCCGGTGCCTTTCATTTCCACGCCGCGTCCGATCGAGATGCCGCGCGAATCAATGTCCATGCCAAATTCCAGTGTCCGTCCGTAGACGAAGCCGCCATCTGATGCAGGCAGCAGAAAGCTGGTGCATGCTGTTGCTACGGATGATGCGAGAAGGCTGGCACTTGTAATGGTTGCGGCGAGCAATCGAGTCAGTGATTTCATTTTCACGCGAAAATTCCTTTGTTCAGTCGATCAATATGATCCTGCAGACCTTGTCCAAAATGGGCGTCGACCCAGGCGTCATCATAGAGATGGTCGTAACGATCTCCTGAATCGCAAATCAGGGACACGATACTGCCTTGCGTACCATCTTGCTGCATTTCCCGCATCAGGCGCAAGACACCAATCAGGTTGGTGCCGGTTGACGGGCCCACCCGACGTCCGGTCCACTGGCTCATCAGGCGCATGGCAGCCAGCGAATCCAGGTCCGACACCCGGATGGCACGATCAACCGTCTCCCGTATAAAGGATGGTTCCACTCTGGGTCGCCCAATGCCTTCAATCCTGCTGCCGTTCTGGCAAGTCAGACTGATATCCCCTGAGTCTACATAGTCCGCAAACACCGAGTTCTCGGGGTCGGCGATAGCAATCCGGGAGAACAGTCGTTGATAGCGTACAAACCGCCCAAATGTGGCTGACGTGCCACCCGTGCCAGCACCCACCACGATCCAGGCTGGCTCGGGATAGCGTTCGTTCTCCATCTGCCGAAAGACCGATTCGGCGATGTTGTTATTGCCCCGCCAGTCGGTGGCTCGCTCGGCATAGGTGAACTGGTCCATGAAATGACCGTTGGTCTGTCGCGCGAGCTCTCGCGACTGCTCGTAGATCTGGCCGGGGTGATCCACAAAGTGCACATCACCCCCGTAGAAGCGGATCTGTTCGATCTTGTGGTGGGCAGTTGAGCGAGGTACTACGGCGTAAAACGGCAGGCCAGTCAGTCTGGCGAAATAGGCTTCACTGATGGCTGTTGAACCAGAGGAGGCTTCCACCACCGTCGTGCCTTCATGGATCCAGCCGTTACAGATGGCATACAGGAACAGCGAACGAGCCAGGCGATGCTTCAGGCTTCCACTCGGGTGCGTCGATTCGTCCTTGAAGTAGATGTCAACGCCAGGCACGGTGAGTGATTCGGGCAGCATCAGTGGAATCAGGTGTGTGTCGGCCGAGCGCCGATAGTCTCCCTCGAGCTTGAGCATTGTGTTGCGAACCCAGCTGCGATCATCCATGTGCCCCTCCCGGGCAGTCGATTCAGAAAGTGCAAGTGTATGGGTATTTGCCCATTGGCCGGAATTATCGTTTTCGAGAGACTCACTGTGAGCGAGTGTGAGTGGAAGGCACGCTCGAGCAGGTGGGTGACGGGAGGATTCAACCGTGATAGAGGATCTCTGCCACTCTGGATTTGACCCAGGAAATTTCCTGAGCTGACAGCGACAGAGGTGCCGGGTCGGCGTCGAGTCCACGTGCCACGCGCTCGAGTGCATCATCTCGGGTGATGCCCAGATCCAGCACCTTCGCCTGGACCTGCTGGGCCAGCAGCTGAGAAAAATCTTCACACAGTTCGTGCCTTTCCTCAAGCCAGGCGCGGGGCGCGATCGGCTTGCCGCTCACCGGATGCTGGTACAGACGCAAAAATGCTTGTGGAATCAGGATCTGTCGTTCGTCGCTCATGGAAATGTAATCGTCTGGACACGGGACTGCATTCTGAGGTGTTTGCCGGATCCTGGCAACAGCAGGTGGACGCAACCAGCACACGCGGTTCATCGGATCCGGTGGCCGATGCAATGAAACGGGATCAACTGTTCCCGTGATGCGCCAGCCTTTGCGAGCGCCCGGGGCTCTCGTTCAACGTGGTACAACAGCTGTACTTTTTCTATGCACTGGAGGCTTGCTGCATGTACCAGCCTGCTCACTTCAATGCCCCCGATACGGCTGCAGTTGACGAGATCGTTCGCCGCTATCCACTTGCAAACCTGGTGCTTGCGACAGCCCCTGGTCAACCGTTGTCGGTCGATCCTGTGGTGCTGTCCTGCTCGGGACCCGTCGTCGCAGGTGCACAGTTGATGGGGCATATTGCACGCGCCAACCCGCTCAGCGCAATGATCACATCAGCTGATCAGCCTTTGCAGGTGACCGCAATATTTATGGGGCCCAGAGCCTACATCACTCCAAACTGGTATCCCTCCAAGCAGGTTCATCACCGCGTGGTGCCAACGTACAACTACTGTACGGTTGTCGTCCATGGCAGGATATGCCTGGCTGATGATCCGGCACAGAAGCTGGAGATCGTGCGCGAGTTGACGCAACAGATGGAGAGGGGGCGACCAGATGCCTGGTCAGTCGACGATGCTCCAGCTGAATACATCGACCAGATGCTCAAGTCCATCACCGGATTACGCATCGAGATCGACCAGGTTCAGGCCAAGTTCAAGATCAGCCAGAACCGGGATCCACTGGACAGGGGTTCGGTCCAGATGGAGCTGGAGTCCCAGTCGTATCAGACCGATGCACAGGTCATGGCGAACCTGATGGAACGATTTCAACCTTAACTGATAGAGAAACACGATATGGATATGTCTCACTTGCCTGCCGCACTGCAGAATCTGGCACTACCTGTTATTTCCTCTCCCATGTTCACGGTGAGTTATCCGGAACTGGTACTTGCCCAGTGCAAGGCTGGAATTGTTGGATCATTTCCGGCACTCAACGCTAGACCACCCGAGTTGCTCGGAGACTGGCTGAGCCAGATGAAAGAGGAGCTTGATTCTCACAAGAAGGCCAATCCCGATGCCGTGATTGGCCCCATTGCGGTGAACCAGATTGTGCACAATTCCAATGTCCGGCTGGAGCAGGACGTGGCAACGTGCGTCAAGCATGAAGTGCCTATCTTCATCACTTCACTGCGCGCACCAGTGCCGGAGATCATCGATGCGGTTCACTCGTACGGCGGAATCGTTCTGCACGACGTCATCAACATGCGCCATGCGGCCAAGGCACTTGAGGCCGGTGTGGATGGTCTGATCGTGGTAGCAGCCGGCGCGGGCGGCCATGCAGGTGCACAGTCGCCTTTTGCACTGGTAGGTGAGTTGCGGCGTCACTATCAGGGTCCCATCATTCTTTCCGGGGCGATTGCAACAGGTGACGCCATTCTTGCTGCACAGGCCATGGGCGCAGACCTGGCTTACATCGGCACTCGCTTCATCGCAAGTGCCGAGGCCAATGCCAGCCAGGGCTACAAGGATTCAATTCTGAATGCCAGCGGCTCGGACATTATCTACACCAATTTCTTCACCGGAGTACACGGTAACTACATTCGCGAAAGCATCCAGAACGCAGGACTGGATCCTGACGATCTGCCGGTCAAGGACAAGAACACGATGAACTTCTCGGCCGGCTCCTCCAAGGCCAAGGCCTGGAAGGACATCTGGGGGGCCGGTCAGGGCGTTGGGCAGATTGATGAGGTGTTGCCGGTTGCGCAGATCGTCGAGCGCCTCAAGCGAGAGTACGACCAGGCCAGAAACCGCATATGTGGCGGTTGACTGCATTGGCAATCAAAGCCATGAAGTGGTGATGTGAGGCCAGATCATGGGCAGTTCAGCGGGGCTCCGGTTTGGGGCCCCGTTTGCTATGGTGCGCCCAGCATCGGCGCATACCTTCGGGGGAAGGTCCCGCTGCAAGCTGGTCACAACGAGTGAAGTGAAGCGCAACTGCATGAGGGCGACCAGATGCGGAGAACACGCGTGTCGAATAAGTCGCGAGCCGATGGACAAGAATCGGATACAAGGCAATGCAAGGCAGCCTGGATGCGACTGTTATGTGATGAAGGTATGTGTTACTTGCCCGGGGAGATCTTGCCTTATCAGCGAGAAACCGGTTTCACCGAACCAGACACCGACACGCCAAGTGTCAAAGTCGGGAGTAAAACACAAGTTCTGATGACCTCAACCATTTCAATCGCCCGGTGCGGATATCCGCATGCCGGGTGGTGAGGGAGGGGCGCGGTCTGTGAGGATCGCCTCCTATCGCGATATGGCAGGTAGTGAGTCGCTCAGGCTTGTTTCGTCAAACGAGTCGCTGCATTTGACCGTGGCAGTGAGCTTGCGTGCATCGTCCGGGTCGACGACCGAATGGATGGCCTGGCAGTCAGACACCAGTTCGATTGCCTTGATCTGACGTTCGAACAGAGCAGTGCGCTGCTCCGGGCGACCTGCAGACCCGCCACCCCATGCTTCCCACTGATCCTTACCCGTCTGCAGCACACTGACCGGCTCACGATCAAGCACCACGACATGTCTGCCGGGGTCTGTGTGGTAGTAAACAGGTGTCGAGCATCCGGCAATGATCAGCAAGATGGGTGCAAGCAGCAGTCTGTGAATGTTCTGATTCATCCCGGTGGACACGATTCCATTTGATTCAAGGGGCGTTTTGCGCCTGGAAGGCGTCATACTCGTTCGCTTCTTCGGCGGTGACGGCGATACTCAGCTGGTGTGCCCCGCCTCCCGAATGATCCCCCGTAAAGGAGACACATCTCCAAAGTCCCGCCCAATGGCCAGGCAGACGTGAGACATATCCGGGATTGTATCGTTGGTGGGATCGAGTTCAAGCCAGTCGCCGGGCGCACCCGGGCAGTAGACGCTCACCCAGGCATGGGATGCGTCAGCGCCACGCAGACGTGGCTGACCGGGCGGTGGCGTCGTGAGCAGGTAACCACTTACATACCTTGCGGCCAATCCGATGGCCCGCAGGCAGCCGATCATGATGTGCGAGAAGTCCTGACAGACACCATGCCGGTTTACAAACGCCTGGGCGAGCGGAGTATGAATTTCGGTCACACCTGAAACGTAGCTGAAGTCTTCATAGATCCGGTGATTCAGATCCAGGCACGCTTGTGCAAGGGGAGTACCCCGGTTGAACGAAGGCAGGGCGTAGTCCCTGAGTTCGGACAACCAGGGAATGTAGGGGCTGGGCCAGACAAACTCTGATGCAGGATCAAATGGCTGATCGAGCGAATATTTCATGCCCGCCTCGATCATGTCCCACGCAGGCGTTTGCGCCGGATCAAAAAATGTGTAGCGTGGCAATTTCCGGACTTCACTCAGCGCTGTGACCACCAGGTTCTGGTGGGCATGTGTGAGGGTAAAGAAAAGTCGCGAGTTTCCGAACGCATCCACGTCTTCGTGCCTGGAGTCCACGTCGGGCTCGATGCAGACTTTGCTGGAAAGTCGCTTTTGCCAGGGTGTCTCGACTGGGCGCAGATAGGCCAGATGCTGTGCCAGCAGCACATCGGTCTGGTAAAGATAATGTGTCTGATGCTCGATTCGGATATGTTTCATCGGGCGCTCCGTGAAGCCTCGGTGTCAGGATCGGGATGTCAAGACGCAAAATGCTGATCTGACACGTGGGCAAACAGTCGCTTGCCAATTTCGTCGGAGATAGCGTAACCGGTTTGCCCGGCGCCGCAGATCTGGGCGATCAGCGAGGTGATGGCGTCGTCCTGCCACTGGAGATCGGGCAGCTGGGTCATGATGGCATCCCTGTCTGGCAGTACTTGAAGCTGGGTACGCAGGTCGCTGATGACTGAAACAATGGACCGAGGATTGGTTGGGTCCATGGCGATCAGATCCAGCAGTGCCAGAATATCCTGCTGGCGCTGGTAACGGCTACGAAACGTGATGGTGCTGTCAAAAAGCACCAGTAACGAGTCAAACCCGCGAGGACTGTAGACTGCTGCATGCCGAAAGAAGGCATCAACAACCTTCGACAGGTGAATCAGCCTTTCAATCAGTCGGCCTGCGGTCAGCAAACGCCATCCCAGATCGCGAGTCATGCGGTCAAGCTGAAACCCGACCAGTGCAGCCAGCGGCACTTCGACCAGGTCAAGCTGTTCGATCGCGTCAATGAGATACTGAGAGTGTCGCTGAGAGGATGCGGATGTCTCGTTCTGTGCTGATTTCAGGAGTGCCTTGATGCGCCCCGGGATTTCGACGTGCTCTGGCGGCAGACGGTCGCGCACGCTACGCATGATGCGCTCCAGTGTGTCGACTGTATCGTAGAGTCCGCCCACACCCGGTTGCCACAGACGTTGCATCAGATTGCGTCCAAACGCGGCCGGGTCCGTCTGGATTCCTGGTGTGTCGGAGTTGATCAGGCCTTGCTGGACGGCCAGTTCGCTCATTGCATCGTGCAAGGGCGGGTGGCTGTCGCGCTGGTTGATACTCAGCAGCACCAGGCTCTCGCGCGCGCAGCGCAGCATGGTTTCAGCCCGCTCCGTGTAGCGTCCCAGCCAGAACAGATTCTCGGCTGATCTGCTTGAGACCAGCTCATGTTCGTTGTACCGCTTGGGCAGACCGCCACTTGTGGGCAGCATAGAGTATGTGTCGACCTCCTCGTCGGTCATGATCCAGGTGTCCAGCGTGCTGCCGCCACTACGCATGGAGACGACATGGGGATCGACCGCCGCAACACGGGTCATGCCGCCCGGCATGACCTGCCAGCTGCCGTCTGGACCTACGACGGCGTAAAAGCGCAGCATTGCAGTGCGGGGTTCGATTGAATTGCTGCGCCAGGTGGGCACCTGAGAGAACGGGAGATAGGTTTGCGTGGTGTAGATAGCAGGTTGCTGCTCGATCCGTGCGCGCCACGTGCTCAGTTGCTCCTGGTTCAGGAGCGATGCAATCACCGGTTCGAAATTGGTTGACTGTCGCGTAGAAAACGTCGGTTTGATCACCTGGGTACCAAGATGTGGTGACACGTCCTCCCAGGCTGCACCTTCCCCGCACCACCATGTGTGCAGAGACGGTATTTTCAGCGGTTCTCCCAGCAGATGCTCGCTGATGGATGGCAGAAATCCCTGGATTGAGGGTGACTCCAGAAAGCCGGTTCCCAGTGCATTGGCAACGACCACCTGCCCGGCCCGCACGGCTTGAAGCAGTCCAGGCACCCCGAGCGCGGAGTCGGCACGCAATTCCAGTGGATCGCAGAAGTCGTCGTCTAGCCGGCGCAACAAGCCATGAATGCGCTCCAGTCCGTGGATGGTACGCAGGTAGACCTGGCTATTGCGCACAGTCAGGTCCGCCCCTTCGACCAGCGGGATCCCGAGGTAGCGTGCAAGGTAGGCGTGCTCAAAGTAGGTTTCTGAGTAAGAACCTGAAGACAGCAGGGCGAACTTGGGCGCCTGCCCGTTGGCGATTGATGTAGTCTGCGCTTCGAGTGCATCCAGGAGGCGGCGGTAACTTGCTCCGATATGCTGGATTTTCATATCCCGGTAGGCCTGAGTGAACAGGCGCGAGACGATCAGGCGGTTCTCCAGTGCGTATCCGAGTCCGGAGGGTGCCTGGGTGCGCTGACCCACTACCCACCATCTGCCGTCCGGGCCTCTGGCGAGATCAAACGCCACAACGTGCAGGAAGGTCCCACTGACCGGAGTCACGCCCTGCAAGGCGTGCAGGTAGCCGGGGTTGCCCAGCACCAGCGCACTGGGGAGGTAGGACGCCTTGAGCAGGCTGCGCGATGTGTAGACGTCATTCAGGATCAGATTGAGCAGCCTGGCGCGTTGCGCCAGGCCAGTGCTGATCTCGCGCCACTCGCCCGGGTCGATCAGCATGGGAAGCGGATTCAGCGACCAGGGTCGGGCGTAGTCCTGAGATTCAGCGTAGACGTTGTAGGTCACCCCGTTGAGCCGGATGACGCGGTCGATTGTCTGGGCGCATTCAGGCAGGCTCTCGAAACCGGATAATCCAATGCTGGCAAAGAATGTTTTCCAGGGGCCTCTCAGTTCACCTTTGTGCGTGCGCAGCTCATCAAAATGTCCCGGCCTGGCGGGCCCGATGTAGGCGTTCAGGGCATCAAGGAGCTCAGCTGACACGGTGGTGGCAGACAGACCATCAGGTTCTACGGGTTGGCCAGAAGGCAGATTCATCAAAGTTGATCCAGGCGGATAACGTAAATACCGTAAATACGTCGATGCGGTCACATTACGCGAAGTTTATCGACAAAATCCGTCCCGCTCCTCAAAATCACTAAAACGGGGCGCGTGACGGCGTGGTTGTATGCAAAAAGGGCTGTCTCGCCCAGGCTTGGTGCACGTGCAGTGCATACAGTGCGTGTCCGTGCAATCAGAGACTGCTGGCCTGCAATTTGCATACCATCTGATTGCTAACCACCGTCGCTGGTCCGTTCGGTCTCGCACGACTGAGGGTTTTCATGGGTCAAGCCTCACAGGTCTTGGCAGACGCCTCGAAGTAGCATAAAACCTTTCTTAACGGTAGCGTAACTGAAAAGAGTATTCCAGCCACTCGTCTTAACGCATATTCTTGGGGGGTGTCGTGTTCATCACCCTGTGCGGTTTCGCAAGCGTGACGGGATCGTTTGCTTGCACTGCCAACATAACGCGTGTTGTCATGAAGACAGAGTCTGCCGTGATGATCCAAACCAGAGCAGGATGAATTCATGCCCGAGTCCAGTCGCCTTCAAATGTTCGATGAAATGCTCTCTGATGCCGAAGTTGCCAGAGAGCCGGATGCCTACCTGAACGCAGATCCCAGACCGCATTACAGGCACTTGCAGCAATGGTTGCAGTCCCAGGAGATGGACTACCTCCAGGGACGCCATGAGGAAGCCGAGTTGTTGTTCAAGCGTGTGGGCATCACGTTTGCGGTGTACGGCGATGGAGAGGGCGGTAATACCGAACGAACCATTCCGTTCGATATCGTGCCCAGAATATTCCCGACCGACGAGTGGAAGCGCCTCCAGAAGGGGCTCGAGCAGAGAGTCCAGGCGCTCAACATGTTCCTGTACGATGTCTACCACGATCACCGGATACTGAAGGCAGGGGTCATTCCTTCCGGGCAGGTGCTTGGTAACAGCCAGTACCGACCGGAAATGCAGGGGGTGGATGTCCCGCTTGATGTCTATGCTCACATCGCCGGGATCGATATTGTCCGGGCCACGCACGGTGAAGATGAGGGTGCATTCTTTGTGCTGGAAGACAACCTGCGCGTTCCGTCCGGTGTTTCGTACATGATCGAGAACCGCAAAATGATGATGCGGCTGTTTCCGGATCTCCTCGCAAAGCATCGTGTGGCGCCAGTCGAACACTATCCTGATCTGTTGCTTGATGCTTTGCAACAGGCTGCTCCCGGACAGAAGCGCTATTGCAACGTGGTGGTGCTCACCCCGGGGATGTACAACTCGGCCTATTTCGAGCACGCGTTTCTGGCCCAGCAGATGGGGGTGGAACTGGTCGAAGGCCAGGATCTGTTCGTGCAGGACGATGTTGTCTACATGCGAACCACTCAGGGTCCGCGTCAGGTTGATGTGATCTACCGCCGGGTCGATGATGACTTCCTGGATCCGGAGGCGTTTCGTCCCGAGTCCGTGCTCGGACCTCCCGGACTCCTGCGGGCCTACCGGGCGGGCAATGTGGCGATCTGCAATGCGGTGGGAACGGGTGTTGCAGACGACAAGTCGATCTATCCGTATGTGCCGGAGATGATCCGGTTCTATCTGGATGAGGAGCCGATCCTCTCCAATGTGCCGACGTATATGTGCCGCAAGCCTGTCGAACTCTCCTATGTGCTGGCGAACCTGGACAAGCTGGTTGTCAAGGAGGTGCACGGTGCCGGTGGCTACGGCATGCTGATCGGTCCCGCGGCGAGCCAGGCCGAGATCGCGGCGTTTCGCGATCGAGTGATTGCCAGGCCAGAGAACTACATTGCCCAGCCGACGTTGTCGCTCTCGAGCTGTCCCACGCTGGTGGGTGCCGGTCTGGCCCCGCGTCACATCGACCTGCGACCGTTTGTTCTGTCGGGCAAGCATGTGCGGATGGTTCGAGGCGGACTGACGCGGGTAGCGCTCAAAGAGAATTCGCTGGTTGTCAATTCATCTCAGGGTGGTGGCACAAAAGACACCTGGATCCTGAACTAGCTGGAGGTCGTCCCATGCTGTCGAGAACTGCCGATCACCTTTA
Organism: Orrella marina; assembly: GCF_003058465.1. Taxonomy (NCBI): domain Bacteria; kingdom Pseudomonadati; phylum Pseudomonadota; class Betaproteobacteria; order Burkholderiales; family Alcaligenaceae; genus Orrella; species Orrella marina. Next base: position 3,291,598 of record NZ_CP028901.1, read on the forward strand.
CTGGATGGCTCGCTATACCGAGCGCGCCGAGAACACAGCCAGAATGCTGGAGGTGAACTACCACATGTCGCTCATGCCGCAGTCTGAAGAGACGGCACAGGCGGCCTGGCAGGCCATGCTGGATGTGTCCGAGCTGTCCGAGGCGTTTAGCCAGAACTACAGTTCGTTAACACCGAACAACGTGCTGTCCTTCATGACTGTTGATGCGGACAATCCTTCGTCCATCATGCAATGTCTGCACGCGGCGCGCGAGAATGCGCGGGCGGTTCGCGGTTCCGTCACCACTGATCTGTGGGAGACGATCAATACCACCTGGCTCGATGCGCAGCGACTCGTCGGCCAGGGGGCCTTGCGGCTATCGCCGGGCGAGTTTTTTGAGTGGGTGAAGTTTCGCTCACACCAGTCCAGAGGTGTCTACACCGGCACACTCATGCGGGACGATGTGTTCAACTTCATCTCTCTGGGCGTGTTTCTTGAGCGTGCAGACAACATCGCCCGACTGCTGGATGTGAAGTTCCATGCTGCCCAGGAGTACGCGGGCGATCAGATAGACGAAGTGGACGAGTATTACTACTGGGGGTCGGTGCTGCGCTCCGTTTCCGCGTTCGAGAACTACCGCAAGGTGTACCGCAATGTGATCGAGCCTGAGCGAGTTGCTGAAATGCTGATTCTCAAATTCAACAATCCACGTTCACTCGGGACCTGTATGGAGCAGGTGGTGGATTTTCTGTACAAGATCCGCAATCGCCAGTCTGGTGCCACCGAGCATGAGGCGCGCAGCATGCTGGCCGAACTGCGTGATCTTGAGATTGAAGAGATTTTCGCGATGGACATGCACACGTTTCTGACACGGTTCCTTGAGCGCATCAATTTGCTTGGTATCAGCGTCAGCAATCACTTCCTGATGCCCGTGCAGGCTGCAGACGCGCAAGAGGCCGAGGAGGGGGCGGCGTGATACGCAGGTTCCGTAGCCCACCAGGACATGCGCGTTGAACTGTATGTCCGTGAATGAGCCTGATCCAGACGCGCGTGGCCCGGTCAATCGATCTCTCATGATCGCACTGACGGGCCTGATGGGTCTGGCGCTGGCAATGGGAGTTGGCCGGTTCGCCTATACCCCGCTGCTACCGATGATGCAGACAGATCAGGGCATGTCTTTGCAAACCGGAAGCTGGGTGGCGCTAGTGAACATGCTTGGGTATCTGGTGGGTGGGCTCACCGGCAAATATCTGACTGGTGCGCCGGTTCGCAATCTGCGCCTGGCAGCAGCAGGCATCATTCTGAGTCTGGCGGGCATGGCGATGACCGATCACGGCCTGCTCTGGGGGACCTGGCGGCTTGTGGCCGGTATCGCGAGTGCCTGGATGATGATCATGGTCTCCATGATCACCTTGCCACGTCTGGCGGGTTCGCCGCGTCTGCCAGGGATTGTCTACGCCGGGGTGGGGGCTGGCACGTTGCTCGCTGGACTGCTGTGTGCGGTGTTTGTGGGGCTGGGGTGGACCTCGCACGCAGCGTGGCTGTCACTGGCGGGGGTTTCGCTCCTGCTAGCCATCCCGCTGTGGACAGTGTTCGAACGGTCCTGGGATCAGACGGCAGTCGTAGCCAGTCGTAGCCAGGGCGACTTGCCTGGTGCCGGCGTGGATCCGGCCGTGCAGGCAAGGCTCTGGAGACTGGTCGTTTGCTACGGACTGTATGGTTTCGGGTACATTCTGCCGGCAACCTATCTTCCAGCACAGGCCAGGTTGCTGTTGCAGGATAGCTGGACTTACAGTCTGGCCTGGCCGGTCTTTGGCCTGGCGGCCGCGTGTTCAACGCTGGTGGTGGGGCTGGTGGCCTCGCGGCTCGGGTTGTTGCGAAGCTGGGCAGGCGCCCAGGTGGTGCTCACGGCTGGCGTAGCGACGCCGATTGTCTGGCCCAGCATGACGGGCATACTGGTTGCCTCACTTTGTGTCGGCGGAACCTTTGTTGTGATCACGCTGGTGGCGATGCAGGAGGCACAGCGAAGTGGTGGTGCCCGTTCAGGTCTGTGGATGGCCAGGCTGACCGCGTCGTTTGCGTTCGGTCAGGTGCTCGGACCAGCCGTAATTGTGCTGCTGCAGGGACGGCTGGAAATCGGGCTGGGCCTGGCTGCGACGGCCTTGCTGGTTTCTCTGACAGGATTGGTCTGGCAGTTGCAGCAGGATGGACGCAAGGCCGTCGGCATCTGATGCCAATGCACCGGCTCATTTGTCACAACTCGACGCGCCGATGTGAAGTGCTAACCTCGAAATGCTAATCTTTTAGCGATTCTATTGCTGGCAGGTGCACGTTGATCAAAATCTGGTGCTATCACTACATTTCGAGACTGGAGCTCCGCGACGGACTGTTTCACGATGAGTCCATCAACCGTCAGGTCGGGCAAGCGCATGCTGTTGCGTCTGACCAGTTGGTCGAACGAGCCTGTTGCCTGGCTCAGACCAAGGGTCTGCTCGCGCAGTACAGCCAGATCCGGCATCTGATCGGTTCGGCGATTGTCGTGCTGCTTGTTCTGGGCCTGATTGCCGGTGGCAGTGCAGCACTGGCAGCCCTGGGGCCGGGAGCTACCCCGGTCAATGTGATCTGGAGCCTGATGGGCCTGCTGCTGATGCCGACCATCACGCTGATCCTGTGGCTCGTGTCGTTACTGATGCCTGGAGCCGGTGCCCCCTGGTTTGGACGAATCTGGCAGACCTTGCTCAACCGTTTCATAGGCCGATCGGATCTGCTCGATGCCTGGCATGCATGGCTAGACACGACGCGTCAGAGCACAACCTTGCGATTGTGGATGGGGCTGATGTCTCACCTGGTCTGGTTTGCTCTGCTGCTCGGTGGCGTTGTCACCATGCTGGCGGCTTTCAGCTTGCGCCATTACACCTTCTTGTGGGAAACAACCTGGCTGTCGGTTGACGTGTTTGTGTCGCTGGCCACAGTGATTGGTGCGCCAGCCGGCTGGCTGGGGTTGTCGATTCCGGATGCCAAAGCAATCGCCGCCAGTGGCAATCAGGCGCTTGTTGATCCGGTTGTGCGCATGCAGTGGGCGAACTGGCTTGTGGGCGCAATTGCCGTGCTGGGTGTGCTGCCTCGAATGATGGCGGGTGCAGGGTGTGCACTGGTGATCTGGTCCCGACTGCGTCGCCAGAAACCTGACCCGCAAACAGCCTATGCGCAGGCTGTTCTGGCGCAGATCCGGCATGACGTCGGTACACAACTGCCTGATGGCCCACCGGGCGAGGCAGACCGGTTTGAGCCGGTTGACAGGATCCCCGCGAATCAGCAGGATTTCAGCGGATCAGTGGTTGTTGGTGTGGACATGACGGCGCTGCCCGACTGGGTGAGTGCCCGGCCCGGACTGGGGGTGGTCGATGACAGAGACAGCCGGCAGGAGGTGTTTGCAAGGCTTGAAGAGTATCGCCCCGAGCGGCTGCTGATTGTTGTCGATGGAGGTCAGACACCCGATCGCGGCTCGGTGTCCCTGGTACGGGATCTCTCAGGCAAGGCGGGACAGGCCAGGGTGTATTTGCAGCCACGTGCCTCCGGTCTGCAGCGAGACGAGCTCTGGCAGGGCAAGCTGGTGGAGTCAGGCTTGCTGGCACCGTTACAGGATCAGGCGCAGGCCACAGCGTGGCTGCAAGGGGAACTGGCATGAGTCAGCAACACCGGCCAACGATTCACATCGCGATCGTTGGCCATACCAACACGGGTAAGACCTCTCTGTTGCGAACCCTGACCCGCGACCGGGCGTTTGGCGAAGTAGCCGATGCACCCGGGACCACGCGCAACGTGCAGGCTGCTTTGTGCTGGCTGGAGGGCAAGGAAGTCCTGGCCTGGTACGACACGCCTGGTCTTGAGGACAGTATTAGTCTGCGGGACTGGATTGAGTCGATTCCGAGTGACGGCAGGCGCCTGGAAGGCTCTGATCGGGTCGAGAGGTTCCTTCAGGATGAGCACGCTGCCCGCCGGTTCGAGCAGGAGCGACGGGTTCTGAAGCAGGTTGTGCATAGCGATGCAGTCGTCTATGTCGTGGATACGCGTGAACCGGTGCTGCCCAAGTATCGGGACGAGCTGTATCTGCTCAATGCATGTGCCAGACCGGTTCTGCCTGTCCTGAACTTTACGGCCAGTCAGGGGGCGGATCCTGAGCCCTGGGTGCAGGCGCTCGCGCGGCTGGGCCTGCATATCCACCTGAGGTTTGATACGGTCACCCCGCCCATCGATGGCGAGGCACTGGTGTTCCAGATGCTGGGCCAGCTTTTGTCGGTGAACCGGGCCGTTTTTGACCGACTGGCAGAGCAGGCACAACGCGCCCGCAGGCAGCGACGCCAGGAGGCGCTGGAGCTGGTTGCTCAGATGCTGGTGGATGTGGCTGCGCTGGAGGATTTCAGTACGGCGTCCGGGAGCGCCACAGAAAAAACAGTTCGCAAGCAGCAAGGTGATGTCAGAAGTGCAGAGCAGCGCTGTGTCGACGGCATGCTGCTTTTGTTCCAGTTCGGCCGTGATGACTATTTGTCTGGTGATCTGGCCTGGTCAGATGGGGGCTGGGATTCTGATCCGTTCAGTCCAGACGCCATGCGTGAGGCTGGCGTGCACCTCGGAAAGGGTGCGGCCGCCGGTGCACTGGCAGGGGCGGCCGTTGACGTCATGAGTGCAGGGCTGACGTTAGGCACGGGCACGTTGATTGGTGCTGCAGCAGGGACTGCCTGGCAAGGAATTGAGCGCTGGGGCACGGATTTGTTTGCACGCGTCAAGGGAGAGCGCTCGGTTCGGGTGAGTGATGCCGTGGTGCTGGTGCTGGCGGTGCGCCAACTACAGTTGCTCGATGCGCTGGAGCACCGGGGTCACGCAGCACAAGGTCCGGTACGCCTGACGCAGGAGTGGAATGCAGAGGCCCTTCCAGGAAACGAACTGCTCAAACTGCTTGCCACTGCCAGACGTCATGACGAGTGGTCTTCTCTGCGAGGTGCCTGCGAGGATAGTGAGGCACGCACACGCGTGGTGGAGCAGGTTTGCTCGCTTTTGAATGATGCGATGCAGCACACAAGTGAGTAATCAGGTTACACTGACTGTGACGTCGCTTGTACCAGTCCCCGCGGCGATGCTGGCCTTGCTGCGCCAGCCGCTCATCACATTGATGAGTTTCATCTAAAGATTTCGCATGTCCTGATTGGAGTTGGCCGACAAGGCTGACCGACATCGCGAATGGAGTATCAATTTTGTCTACAAATCAAATGTTTTCTGGCCTTGGGCTGGATGATCGCCTTGTTCGCGCGTTAAGTGAAGAAGGCTATGAGAAGCCAACCCCGATCCAGATGCAGGCTATTCCCGAAGTGCTCGCCGGGCGTGACCTGCTGGCCGCTGCACAAACCGGAACCGGCAAGACGGCCGGCTTTGCATTGCCTATTCTGCACAAGCTGATGAGCTCCCCGGCCAAGGCAACTGCCCCCGGCGCACCTCGCGTGCTGATCCTCACCCCGACGCGTGAACTCGCCGCCCAGGTGCATGAGTCCGTGGTGACCTATGGTCGTCATGGTTCGGTGACCTCGCTCGTGATGTTCGGTGGCGTCAACATCAATCCGCAGATCTCGGCCTTGCGCAAGCGAGTCGATGTTCTGGTCGCGACCCCAGGTCGCCTTCTGGACCACGTCGGACAGAAGACGCTGGATCTCTCCAAACTCGAGATCCTGGTGCTTGACGAAGCCGATCGAATGCTTGATATGGGATTCATTCGTGACATTCGCAAGATCATGACGCTGCTTCCCAGGGCGAGACAGAATCTTCTGTTTTCGGCAACGTTCTCTGATGAGATTCGTGAGCTGGCCAAAGGCATTCTGACCAATCCCGTTGAGGTATCGGTTGCCGTTCGTAATGCCACTGCAGATCGCGTCGAGCAGAAGGTTCACATGGTGGATCAGTCACTCAAGCGGGATCTTTTGAGTCACATCATTCGTGGCAGTGGCTGGCATCAGGTTCTGGTTTTTACCCGTACCAAGCACGGTGCCAACCGCCTTGCCGAGAAACTGGTCAAGGACGGCTTGTCTGCGGCTGCGATCCATGGCAACAAGAGCCAAAGTGCTCGCACCAAGGCGCTGGAAGGTTTCAAAACCGGCAAGCTCTCGGTGCTGGTCGCAACGGATATCGCTGCCCGTGGCCTGGATATCGAGCAGCTTCCTCAGGTTGTTAACTTTGAACTACCAAATATTCCCGAGGATTATGTTCACCGCATCGGGCGAACAGCGAGAGCGGGTGCCCACGGCCAGGCCCTTTCTCTGGTTGACAAGGACGAGGTCAAGTATCTGAAGGCGATCGAGCGACTGATCAAGCAGCCCATCGTGCAGACCGCTTTGCCAGATGACTGGACACCTGGTCCAGTGACTCCCGAGGCACCGCGTCCACCCATGCGGTCACATCGCCAGGGTCAGGGACAAGGTCGTGGTCAAGGTTCAGGGCCGGCCAGAGGACAGAGTCGCGGTGCCGCAACTCCAGGGGCCCGACCCCATACGTCATCAAGCAGACCGCAGCGATCGACCAGAGCGCGACCAACCGCTTGATGGTTAGATGATCTGAAGGACAAAAAGCCGGGCTTGTGGTGATTCACAGCCCGGTTTTTGTTTCCGGATGGTGCTGGCCCGTATCAGGCTACTGTCGGGTCAAGATGACCATGTCTGTCGGGTTCTATGAAACCGAAGGGCGACGTGCTGGCTGGAGTGTGCAACAGCGCGAGCGCACCAGATATCATGCCGGATACTCAGTTGAAATCCACATAGGGGGTCAATCCAGCTGGTTGCAGCTGCAAGTCTCCCCGCCACGGTTTGAAGAAATATTTCAGGTACACCATCACCCGATTGGGCGCGTAGTTGTCCTGGCTTCTTTGCAGATCAATGGCAGCGCCCGCTACCCAGTGATTGCCTAACCTGCGCTCGATGGCGCCGCGCAGCGTGTAGCCAAATCCCGTGCCTGTGCTGCCTGTGCTCATGTTCGAGGCCATGATGCTGCCCGGGGTGGCGCCTTGACTGATCAGCGCGTTGACCGGTCCTGGCATGGCGCCCATCAGCGGGTAATACGTTTGATCGTTTGTTCTGGCGACTGACACCGATACGGATCCCTGAATGTAAAACGACCAGTCATCCCAGCGCCGGGCATAGCTAACAGGTAGTCCTAGCGAGGCGTACATCTGCGGGCTGTAATAGCCACCTTGTCCAAACGTGAAGTTGCTCAGATCCCGGTCATAGCGCCAGTACATGGCGTTGACCCCGGCAGTCAGCAACTCGTTGGGTTTGTTGATCAGACGGCGATAGTATCCGCCCATCAGACGCAGGCGGTTGTTGTCCGCTACGTTCGTTCCGGTGAGCTTGTGATAACCGATATTGGCCCAGACACCATTTTCCAGTCCCTCATCCCAGCTCAGACTCAGAGTAGCCCCTGTGGCGAGAACGCCTCCCCAGACTGTGCCTGTTCCGGGGTCCGTCGTGCCCGCCAGAGAAAGTAGCGAGTTTGCCAGCGGACGCCGTGAGACCGTCACGCGCCAGCCCATTTCACCCAGATCACCTTCAAAGTTGACACCCCCCACCCAGTTGGAGACGGCGAATGTGGTGGGCGTGTGGCCAATGTCAAACCCCCAGTTCTCACCCTGCCATCCCAGTGCCATTGCTGTGCCTTGAGTGGTCTGTGCGGGCACATTGCTGCACCCGGGTAGCGATACGGACTGCCCCGTGGCGGTCTGGCCGTCGAGGATACATGTGCCAAACCGTTCGGTGATCTCGCCATTGCTGCTGGTGTCGAATGAGCCGGCATTCATGGTGATGTAGTCTGCCCGAAGGAAACCGGTACCTGACTGAACCGGCATATCCAGTTGCAGCATGGTGGTGTTGGCCCGTAGCTGAGACACACCAGGTGTCCCGTCTTGCCTGAACCAGGAATCAGAACTCAGTGTTAGTGTCGGATTGTTCTGCTGGTAGAGTTCTGCTGCATCAGACCGGATGCTACTTTGAAGCCAGTCCTGGGGTTCGTCAGGCGTACGCATGGCGCGCGTGAAGCTTGAATCATCCAGGGCTGCGGTCGCGTTGGACGGCTCCACGGAGTCAGAAGTGGTGTCCGGGTCAGAGGGATCGAAGACCGCTGGTCGCAGCAATGGCGAGGATGGCGTCGGGGTTGGCGGCGGAGTGAGAAGCCCAGACGCTACCATGGCGGTTCGATACAGATCGAGCGCGCCCTGCGGATCATCTGCTGCGATCAGACGGGCGTAGTCTCGATAAACCAGTGGATCCGCTGGGCCTGGGCGTTCGGTGAGTTTCCTGAAGATGGCAAAGGCCTGGGGCTTGTCGCCAGCGATCGCCAGAATCATCGCCAGCCGTCGCGAAGGCCCAGTCTCTTCGATTGGCACCACTGGCGGGTTCGCGACCAGACGTTGCCGCACGTCGTTGAGCTTGCCTTGCGCGATCAGCACTTCGAGTTCGCCGAGTCGGGCGTCGATATTGTCCGGTTCTTTCTTCAGTATTTCCTGGTAAATCTTGAGAGCCTTGGCATCACGGCCAGTCGCGAGTGACCATTCAACCAGCTGGAGCGCGAGCGCCGTGTTTTGTGGGGGTTGCTCCAGAAGGGCGAATGCACCGTCCACATCGCCCGAATCGTAGAGTGCTTGTGCCTTGGCAATGAGCAAGCGTGTCTTCAGTCGAGTTTGTAACGCGATCATATCGTCCGTCCACTGCGCACGCGGCACGGCATCAAGCGCGGTGATTCCCGTTTCCCATTGATCGAGCGACTCCAGCAGCAGGCCGTACGCATAGACACTGATCGGGTCTTTGGTAAATCTGGCCAGATGGCGTTGATAGGCTTGTAATGCCGCCTGGGGCTCGCCTGCCTGCCGAAGGCTGTTAGCCAGACGAAAGCTCAACCAGGGGTCGCCCAGATCCAGTGCTTGCGCCTGCTCCAGCCATTGAGATGCTTCGAGCCAGTGGCCTTGTGCCTGCGCGGCAAGCGCCTTGTTTTCCAGATCTGCGACTTGCAAGCCGCGTCGCAAATCAGCCAGGTAGCGCTGTTGAGACGCAGGAAATGATTTGAGTCGCTCCAGGGCGACCGATGGTTCAAGCGTCGAGAGATACGCCAACAGACCACGTATCGCCGTCGAGTTGGCTGGATCCAGGTCAAAGGCCTGACGATAGTAGCGCCACGCTTGCTCATTCTGGCCTTGCCCAAGCGCAGTATCACCGAGTCCAACCAGCGCAAACGGGTTCTGAGGGTCCTGCTCATGGGCTTGCTGATACAGTCGGGTGGCGAGCGCCCAGTTCGACTTCTCCAGTGCGGTACTAGCCTGATTGAGCAGCATCCAGTACTGTGTCGAGTCGATCAGACTGACCCAGCGCCAGGTCGAGTCGACAAGCAGTTCGTTTTCTTTGGCGAGCTCGAAGTACTTGAGTGCCTGAGCCCGGTCGTTCATGCGCAGGTACGCCAGCCCGAGGCCCCCTAGCAACTGGGGATCTTCAGGGTAAGCCTTCACTGCAGCCCTGAGTCTGGAGAGGGCCTTCTCTCCTTCGCCAGCTTCAATCATGTCCAGACCCAGACGGCCGGCCACCCAGACCGGATCGTCGAGCAATGCGCGCTGGCGACGCAAAATGTCCAGGGCTTCTGTTTCCAGACGGGTTCCTGCGTAGCGCACCACAAAGTCTCCCCACAACGTGGCGGATCGCTCGGTGACAGGCAGGGTGCTGAGATACTCAAATTCGCGCGCAGACGCAATCTCGCGCTGACTGGAGATTCTGGAGAGTTCGTGCAGGTACTGCAGACCCTGTTCAGGCCTGTCATCATCAAAGCTGTAGTTGGCCAGTGCGATCAGAATGTCCGGATGACGGGGGTACTTCTTTAGGAGTGCCTGGAGTTGCTGGTCTGCCTCCTGCCGGTCAACCTGTTCGCGCCCGCGTAGCCGCCAGTACTCGACCGCCAGATCCACCGTCGGGTAGGCACCCTTGAAGAGTGCGTCATATTCTTTGCGTGCGTCGCCTACACGCCCGACCGCAGCAAAAAGCCTGGCTTGCGCCAGCAGTTTTTGTGCCTCCTCGGTCGTGAGCTCAACCAGTGCTTTTGCCTGGGCCAGTGCTTGCGATCCGGGCGCTACTTCCTCAAGGGTCTTGAGATACAGACGGGCCGTCTGGACGTAACCCAGCACCAGAACCAGCCAGGAGTAGGTTTCCGCGACGATCAGCATGATGCCGAAGAACGCATCGAGCGGGTCATCCAGGTTCAGAGTGGAGCTGTAGCGCCACCAGAGGTAACGGGTCGAGACCGTCAATGACAGCACGATCAGCACGAATGTGGAGAATCTTGAAGGGATGCGCTTGACCACCAGTGCCATGACCCACAACAAAGCCACGAATATCGACTGGGCGAGCAGACTGAACGGCTGGGTCACCAGCAGGGCGGCAAGCGGAAAGCTGATGATCACGACGCTGCCGTAAATCAGCACCCGGGTGGCCAGACTTGATGTGGCATGCATCTGTGATAGCCGCCGCATACTTGCAGCAGACTGAAGGCGGTTCGGGATTCGCCCCAGGAAAGCCAGATAAGTCTGCCGGATCTGCCGGGCAGACTGCCTGATGCGCTTGCGCAGTCTGGACGCACCTGGCTGGATATGCCGCACGGGCAAGACCGTGACAACCCAGAGAAGTTGCAACAGATAGCGGACTGGATCGGCGAACTGATAGGGTCGATTGTTCAGATGGGCAAACCACGGATGCATGCGTGCCCTGAGGGCGATCCAGCTCTGACTGTCGAGTCGTAGAAAAAGGTGGGCCAGAATCATGCCCGCAGCGTAGAGCAGCGAAGTCACGCGTCCCATCTCGCGATTGATACGCGCGCTTTGGTAGGCGGAGTGTATCGCCCCCTGTGATCGATGACTCAGAAGGAAATTGCGTCCGTTCATGGTCGAGCCTTCACATGCAGCTGTAACCAGGTAGCCAGTGATTGCGCATCCAGTGAGGCACTGCAATCCGGAAAGGCGCGTGTGACAGGCGTCATCAAGGCCAGTGCTTCATGCACGCATTCATCACGCTTGACCGTCACCGGTAGCAGTCTGTCGTGGTAGCGCGCTGTCCAGTCGACGATCAGATCGTTGGGCAGATCCCTTGAAGGGTCCTGCATGTTGGCCAGCAGCCGGGCCCTGGCGGGCCAGGATGTTTGTGCTAACAAGATATGGCATGCCACATCGACACTTGCAACCACGATCCGCAGGTCAAGGACAGTTTCAAGGGCTTCTTGCGTTGCCAGATGACAGGGCACACCGATCAGTATCCAGTCTGGTGACGGTTGCAGTCTGACGAGATCCTTGAGCCAGTTGAGCGAACCCGTCTGTGCCGTTGCCTGGAGTGATAAATCATGGTCAATGAGTCCAAACCGTCCGAAAGGAATCAGCGTTAACCCTTGTGTGATCTCGAATGCATGCTCGTTCCAGGACTCTCCGATTTGCTGGCCATGCGCCCAGCCAGTCGGATCTTCAAACGATACGTTAAAGTGCAGTCGGAGCATGTCGCTCGTGTTCAGATCGATGACCAGTACCCGCTGACCGGAGTCCAGTAAGGCGTCGGCGAGCATGGCAACCATGCTGGTGGTGCCAACTCCACCCCGCAGCCCTTGTATCCCGATCGCTCTCATGAGCCCTCCGTCTCGACCAAGGGCCCGCGTGATCTGCTCGAGCGATGAGCATGCAGATCAACCTCGGCTAGCAGCGGCCAGCGGATGAGAGCATCTTCGCGTGCCTGCTGTGTGGCAATGTCGACGTAGTGGAACTGTCCGCCCGGCAGATGCTGTTTAAGCGAAACCAGATCATCAGCAGGTCGAAGCGTGCTGCCGGTATGGAGTTCGAAGACGGAATCAGGAGCGTTGTTCATTGTGGGTACTCAATCCAGTTTCTGCCACCCAGGCGGATGAACGGCGAGTCCTGGTAGCGCATCACGATCGTGCCGTCATTTTCGTTGATGTGCTCGGTCTCGGGCAGCCCCTTGATCAGCGCTTCCCAGTTGATACGGGTCTCTTCGAAGGTGTTCTCGTTCAGCACTCTGGCAATCAGATCAGACAGCGCCAGAAAGCTGGTCGGCCCGGTGACATGAACAGGCGAGACGGGTGATGTGTCGGCAGTGCCGATCAGACGCACGCCCACTGGTACGTGAGTGATGTCATAGGTCGGAATCTCGCGCATGCCGGCAATCTGCATCTTGTCGGCTTTGAGTGCTGCACCATGCTCAGGAATAAAGATGACCATCACCCTGCGATCGCTCTGTTCGAGTTCGGTCATAAACTGCATGATCCCGTCGAGCAATTTCTCTGCCCGGGGCCGATAGGGTGCGGTGCGGCCTCCGCCGTCAGCAGTCGCTTCACGGTTGCCGTCATGCAGTGTGATGGTGTTGTAAAGCAGTGCGACCCGGTCTGCGTTCTCGTTCAGACGCTTTTGCCACCAGTTGCTCAGGGTGCTGTAGTCGTCCCAGATCGGGGATCCATCGAACCCGGTCAGGCTCGGTCGCATGTCGGTCGGGATGTAAGGTGCAGGCAGGTTGCCGTTAGTCCGGATCTCGTCCAGAAACCCTTGAAATTTGCCATCGTGGTTCAACGCCGCTTCTGATGTGAAGCCAAGGGTGTTCAGGGTCTGGAACAGATAGCAGGCCGAGTCACCTTCCTTGTAAAGATCGGCGTGGGGCGTCTGACCGCAGTTTGCCCTGAGCATGCGCAAGACAGCGGGACCGCTGTACGACGTTGAAGAGCTGAAGTTGTCAAAGATGACATCCATGTCCTTGAAGATGGGGTGAATAGTCATGTCCACCTCCTGCAGGTCGGACCAGGCCAGTGAGCAGATGCTGATGACCAGGATGTCAAAGGGCGGTCCTGACGTCGTTGAAGGAAAGTTCACGCGACGCGTGCTTTCCCGCTTGTAGAAGTCGCTTAGATAGGAGTTGAGGACGTCGTCGGTGGGTTTGCCTGTGGACGCAGCAGGTCCTTGCGCAACAACCTCTGGCATGTCGGCGGCACCTGCGCCCGTGTTCGGGGCTATCGCACGCTGGGCCTGGGCGATGGTTGTGATGGCAGGCTGGGTGATCCAGGTCGGTAGTGTGACGTACTGGTTCAGTGCGATGCCTGTCAGGGTCAGCACGGTCAGCGTCGTGAGTCGTAGCCACTGGTAAAGATAGAGGTATACGACCAGGGTGATGAAACCTGCTCCGACGAGTTGCCAGTTGATGAAACGTTCAATCAGTTCAAGCAGGTACCAGAGCGAGAAGCTGAAGACCTCAGGTTGCGCCAGAAGTCGTTCGATGGGCGGGTACCAGGAGTCGTGGTACAGCAGGGCGATCGCGAACGGGATGGCGATGATGTGACGGATCCTGTTGAGCCAGCCATGGCCTAACGGAAACAGGAGTGCCGCAGCAAACAGGATGTTGTAAAAACGTTGAACTGCAGGTAGCCATTCCAGAAAAGCAGCAGCTTGATCAGAAAATAGAAGTTCCAGTGCCCAAGTCCGGTCCAGCGGACAGTCGTGTCCGGTAGCGTCCGCGAGTTCACTTCGTTTGATGGCATGTTGTCCTGCATGAGTTGGTGTGCGGCAAGGTCGTTTTAACTGGTCAGTTCAATTAGCGTCGATGTTTATGTGAGGAATAGTCGATCCGACGGTTCCATGTGTCAGCATGCGCGAGCGGTCGATATCGGTAAGGGCTCAGTGATATGGAGGATTGGCAGTTTACGACTGTTATGTGCACGCCGTTGATAAGTTTGAGGGTTTAACTCAGGTCGCAGCATTGAGGGATGTTCCAGCATGATTGCTCCACGATAGCGGGCGCGCGGGTGCGCTGCCTGCCTAAACGAGTGACAGGCGGACACGCTGCGGCGCATAGCGAATGGCATTCTCGCCCGGTGCTGACTCGGTAGCCGGGTCTGTCGATGCTTGTGGCACATCATCAAGCTGGCTCATTCTCTCTTCGATATGCTGAAGCGCGCCTTGAATGCTGGACAGATCTTCGAACACAGTGTGGTTGATGAAGATTTCGTCAAACGGCAGGCGAAACAGTTGTTGCAAGACGGCGGGTACTACCTCGGGTAAACATCCGTGCAGAAAAACGTAGACCTCGTCGGCAACACTGCAGGCCAGATCTTCAAAACGCCTTATGTTCAGCTGGTTCAACGCCTGCTGCGCAGAAAGCCCGGGCACTGGCTGCATCGAGACCAGCAGACCTAGAAACTCCATCGACTTTTTGTTCGCTTTTGATGCGCCATTCTTGGCCCCGGTCTGTCTGGAGTCTTTCAGATCCTGTTTGATTCTGGCGTGAACTCGGGTGAGGAATGTCGATGGTGCGACGACCCCATGAACTCCTCTGATATCCTCTTCGGGGAACAGTGAATCGACGGACTGGCTTAGCTCCCGCGTGTAGCGCACCGTCTGGATATTCTCCAGCAAGGACTTGAATCGCGTGTAGCTAAGATCCGTACCAAGCACGAGCGTGGCGCCGCAATCGAGCAGATTCTGTTCGTCTCGCAGACGCAGTTGACTGATGCTCTCTCGCACCACCAGTTTGATTAATGGTCCACGCTCGCGTCGCAAGGAATGGATGAGTCGAGCGATCTCGGGGAGTTGCTGAAAGCTGTTCAATGCAAATATGACTGTTGCGTTGACTTGCTGTCGGGCCCGTTCATACACCTGCTCCCGAGAGTCTATGATCTCCCAGCCAGCTTCGTGGATTTGCCCAAAATCCTTCAGCACGGATCGCTCGATGATGTATCGATTACCATCGGCCACCGTTGGCATCGGGTCCTGTGCGGTCATATCCGCTTGAACGTGTAGTTCGTCGACTTTCTGAATGATGCTGAGGTTTCGGACACCTGTCACACCGAGTGCCGAGCGCCAGTATGCGCAACGATATTCCAGCTGCGTCTCGGAGATTCTCGTTAGATGCACGAGCCCGGCCAGCAAATCGTTGTTCTCCAGCATGGCACTGCTGTTGCGCGTCAGGTTGCCGCCTGTACTCAGGATGAGCGCGGCACAGTCATTCTTTGCAATCCATTGTTGCGCGCTGGCAAGTATGGCACGACGGTGTTCCTGGCTTATCTGGCTAGTGACACTCTCTGGCAGCATCAGGATGATGGTGCGCTGATGCGGCCGAATTGTTGCATCAAGATCATTCGTCAGTGTTTTAAGTGCAGTCAACGACCCTTCGATAAAACGAAATGTTCTGAGATCGTGCGCCGAAATGGTGTCCTGCATTCGCTGAACTGATGCCGATGCATCCGATGTTGTGATCAGTACTCCTCGAGTGCTGACATCAGCTTTTCTGAGGATCTGACGCAGCAACAGTGTGCAGTCATCCCACTCATCGAAATTGATCAGATAGATGGCACCTGTGCGCAGGCACTCCATTTCGACGGGGAGTCCGTCGATGGTGATTCTGTAAAGAAAATCCGGAGTGCTACTAGTGTTGTCTGGCATGGCTTGCCCTCGTGCGTGACTCTGACCTGTGTTGACGGCCTTGTTGCAGCGTCGTTGATTGATAACCTATAACCTATAACCTGTAAGGCGATAACTGGTAAAGGCCTTGCTCGTCTGCTCCTGGTCAGTATGGGACAAATGGGACAAATGGGACAAAAGGGACAGAGGCTGGATTCCGGTCGTTCCGCTGACGATCGTGACCAAGGAGTTGCGCGCATATACCGAATTAGCTGGTCTCATCAGCGTGTCGGCAGGTTATCCATCCAGGATTGCTCGTGCGCAGAGATGGGCATTTGCAAGACGCGCTCGGGAATCTCCCAGAAAACTACTTTTGGTGGTGCTTGCCGGTACTCATTCGATGACAAGTATTTCTGTGCGGAGCCCCAGAAATCTCCACCGTCCATGGCAAAGCTAGGCACGGGTGTCTGTAAGGCCATTTCGAGAAACGGTACGAATGAAGATGTCCTGGAAAACGAGGTTCCGATCAAAGCTGCCGAGGGCAGGTTGGTGTCACCGAACAGGTCCAGTGCAGTGTCATTCGTGTCGCTCGTACCGTCGCCCACATCAGACTCGGTAAGGGAGTTCAGTGTCTGGATGGGGTGAATTTCGATTGGCTCAACGACATCCGGTTTGGGTCGTAGCGATAGTGGCAACCAGTCGATGCCTGCCAGACGAACCAGGTCGCCATCGCGTGGCTGTCGTTTGCCCAGGCTGAGCGCATAAGACTGTCTGGGCGTGAGATCCATATTCAGCAGATCTACTGTGCTGGCGATTGCCTGTGCCGATCCGTGAGCGCCGGTTTGAGTCCAGTGTGTGTCCGTTTCAAGGAATGCCTGTTCATTGCTCGTTTGACCGTTTCTCTTGTCGCTCGCTTCGTTAATCGCCGTCAACCCTTCCAGAAGCGACGTGTGATGCACGCCAGCGTCGGTCAGGGCCTGCTCCCAGCGTGCGAGACGGTCTGCGCTCGAGTGTGGGCGATAGACGTTACACAGTTGTGCCTGCTGGACCCGGCTCTTGTCCGGGACGGTGGCCACCACCAGTTCTGTCCCATTGGCTTTGAGGAGATCGCGTACTCTGATCACCGTCTCCAGGCGTCTTGCAGCATTCTGTGTGGCGTATGGGTACACCGACAGCTCATCAGTCAGGAAAAGCCAGTTTTTACAGCCTCGCCGAACGCGTGGCCCGAGGGATCCCGTGATGAGCCAGCTCGCCGCGCGCTCTGCGTCAGCCAGGGCAGTGGGCAGAGGCGTATCGGCGATTTCGTCTGCCAGATGCAGAGCACTCTCACCGCTGAGGACCCCTTTGAGGCTCCATGTCGAAGCGTTTAAATCGATCCGGCCGGTTGCAAGACTCCAGGCGATCGAAGCCGCGCCAGCCACAAGCGTGAGCAGCATGACAAGTCCGGCAATCCGGGCGGCAGACTGCGAGGGTTGTGCCGGCTGCTCATCATCAGTACCGGAGTTGGTCTGCCTCAGGTTTTGAGGGGAGACGTTCTTGACTGTGTTCATCAGGGCGGTCTTCATGATATGCCTCTCCCTTAGAACTGAAAATAAAGGAAAGGCACGGCCTGCCGGCTTGCAATCAGCGCCATGGCCAGAACGAACCCGAACACAGGCCACAAATCCGCGAACGCCAGTACTGGGCCCGGCGTAAGTCGTCGTGCGGTATCGCGTGCCAGCGGTGCGACGATACATGCCAAGCCCAGTGCGATCGCCACCAGTTGTGCAGACTGCAACGTTGTTCTGAGAGCCTCGCCCAGGGCCCATCCCTGCATTCCGATCTGTGCTCTGTATAAAGACAGCGCACTCTCAAAGTCGGTTGCGCGAAACACCACCCATGCCATGCAGACAAACAGCAAGGTGCCTGCCCTGGAAATCAGCCCTGGTATCGCCGGCAGGCTCGAGCGGCTCCAGATCCGGGCGGTGGCCAGTGCGAACCCATGCAAAAGCCCCCAGACCAGAAAATTCCAGTTGTCGCTGCCGTGCCACATTCCGGCAATCGCCATGGTGGTGATCAGGTTGGCGTATGTGCGAATAGACCCCTTTCGGTTTCCGCCAAGCGGGATGTACAGATAGTCCCGGATCCAGGATGAGAGCGAGATATGCCAGCGACGCCAGAAGTCCTGAATACTGTTGGCCAGATAGGGGTGGTTGAAGTTCTCCGGGAACCGGAACCCCAGCATCTGTCCCAGGCCGATGGCCATGGCACTGTAGCCGGCAAAGTCAAAGAAAAGCTGCAACGAATAAGCCAGGCAAGCGAGCCAGGCATCCATGAATGTTGGTTCAGGCAGGGCAAAGGCCGTTTCAACCAGCGGGGAGAGTGTGTCGGCAATCAGCACCTTCATGCACATACCGACCATGAATCGGCGCGCGCCCAGTGCAAAGCTGTTCCAGCAAAACGGACGACTGGCGAGCTCTCGCTCGACCCACTCGTAGCGGATGATCGGACCGGCAATCAGTTGACCGAACATCGCAAGGTAGGCGCCAAACCACACAAACCGTCTCTGTGCCTGAACTTCCCTGCGGTAGACATCCACGAGATAGGAGATCGATTGGAGGATAAAAAACGACAGGCCGATCGGCAGCACAATCTGCTGCCAGGCCACCGACATCCCGCCTGCATAGACGATCAGGTCACTAAGCGTTTCTATCAGTATGTTGATGTATTTAAACCAGAACAGCGTCGCGGCGTTGATGACAATTAACAACACCAGCACCCATTTGCGTGAGCGATTGTCAGCCAGACGATCCAGGACCAGACCACCTGCCCAGGCTAGCGCGGTGACACCGATCAGCAGTAGTAGGAAGGCTGGACTCCACCAGCCATAGAAGATCCAGCTTCCGATCAGCAACGTGGCATTGCGCGCCGGCTTTGGGCAAAGCGCATAGATCGCCAGAAACGCTGGCAGAAAGAGCGTCAGGAACTCGATCGAGGAGAAGATCATCGCAAGACTTAGTTCGCGACAGAATCTTTGATGAAAAACAGACTGCGAGCGGGATCGCCTGGCACCAGGAACAGGCTGTAACGCTCACCAGCTTGCAACGTACCCATATTCAGTGGTTCACCAGTCGGCGTGCCCGAGCAGGTCAGTTGCACCTGTAACGGTACCGGATTGATCTGACGGCGTGCCCATTTGCCCACTTCACCGTTTTCAAAGAGGAACACCTGTCTGCCTGCGACCTGGACTCCCGGTTGTTTGCAGTCTTCATTCAGGTCGTAGAACGCGACTGATGCCCGCACGGCCGTGAATCCGTCGCCTTCCTCACGGACTTCACGGATCTGCAGTTTCTGGTCAGAGTCAAATCCGAGCACCGTGACGAACTCGCCAGGCAGGATCTTGACCTGGACTGATTCGGTATCGGTGCCCAGCCTGAGCGTGCCGCCAATACTGGTCCCCCCAGTGACTGGCATGTAAGGACTTGCTCGGGACGAGGTAGTCAGCTCCAGCGAGGCATTCGAGTCTGCCGCCTGCACGCTGAGTGTGTCATCCGTGCTTCCATTGACGAATCGCACGAAAGCAGAGTCCTGGGCCGGGCCGGTCGGGTAGAGTTTGATTTCTGTGGCCTGAAGGCCAGATCCCGTCGACAGGCTCAGGACGCCAGTGAGGGTGGCGGCAAAAGCAGATTTCATTTCTTTTCTAGTTTCTGAACGGTCGGTGATTCAAGTAGTTCTTGTGTCAGTGCTTTACCCCAGGACTGATAGCCTGAGCGGGTGAAGTGCTGACCATCGCTGGTTGCCCATTCTCCTGGCTTGGAAAGCTGTGTGGAATCGATATATTCACATGGTGCCACGTTGGACGCGAGAAATGCTGAAACCTGCCTGGTGCGAACTTCGGTCTTGTGGAACTTCTGTCCTTCTGTGCCCCACGGAGGTCCAATCCAGACGCACGCAGTGCCAGCTTTAGCAATTGCTTGCGTCAAGCCAGTGACTTGCTGCCAGGCCCAGGTTTTCGGGAAAACGGGCTCCTTGTAGGCGCCCAGGGTATCTCCCATCACGACGACCAGAAGATTGGGCTTGTATCGCGCGATCATCTGGTCAATTTCGATGGTCGACGTGCTCGCTGGCAGCACCTTGACCTTGCCGCCTGGCTCACGTTCAGCCGCGCCACATGTTCCTACTGTTGGCTTGAGCCAGTCACTTGGGTTGGTTCCACACACACCAAATGTGCGCACCTCGGCGCCCTGCTCCTCAAGCCCTGAATGCAACGAATCGATCAGATAATAGGGGACAGTCAGATGGCTGTCCCCGACAATCAGAATCGATAGCCCTGCTAACGCTGAAGTCAACATGGTCTTCCCCTCTTATGTTCTCAAATTAACGACCGTAGGTGATTCCGTATGGTGACCGATAAGGCTGAACTGGTAAATCAAGTAAAACGTTGCGCTGTGGCTGGAAGTAGTATCGAAGGTAAATACCGCCCGCCCACTCCTGATAGTCCTGTGCGTTGTCGGCACCAAATGTTGCACCAAACACCAGGTTGGGGTTGAGCCGGTACTCGGCTGATGCTCTCAGGTTATAGCTAAATCCGGTCTTGCTCTGGCCCGGATAATAGCCGCTACCAAACAGGTTGTTGGCGCCCGCCATCTGCTCTGCATACGCCTGCAACTCCGGATTGTTCGGAAATATGGGCGCATCAGACTGTCTGAACTGCTGCATCCCGACTGCACCGTCAAACCTGAAACTCAGCGGACCAGAACGGTGCGCCCAGGATACGGGCACTGACAGGGCGTAATACTGCTGGGGACTGAAGTAACCGCCACTGCCGTAAGTGAAATAGCCCAGATTCTTCTGATAGAAGGTCCCGTTCAGGTTGACACCGGCCATCAGCCTGGTGTCTGACTCTTCAATGACCCGGAAATAGGCACCCAGATTGAACTCGGTGCGCTGGTTGGTTGCCACATTCTTGCCTCTGAGGCTGTGCCAGGCAGCAGAACCGTAAATGCCGGCTTTGCCGAAATCTTTAGAAAGAGTCAGGCGGGCGCCCGTGGCCATGACGCCACCCCATTCGAGTCCGAGATCATCGTAGCGACGACCTGCAAAGGACAGCATGCTATCGGTTACGGGCCGACGTGAAATGTCCAGGCGATAACCCATCGTCGCGGCATTGTCGAGCGTGCCACTGAAAAGCGCTCCGCCTGTGAAGTTTGTCTCCTGAAATCCGATCGGCGTCACACCTGCGTCGAACTGCATGCCGCGCAGGCTATAACCAACGGACAGCCCAACACCGCTTTGACTCGAGTCATTAACCCGCAACGGGCTGTACTGCAGCAGATTGGCAGGACCGACGTAGGTTGGCACACTGCCGATCGCACCAGCGTCGAGCGTGACGGGGGTGACTCTGACATTCATTCGGCCATTCCCAACGGGAAATGATGCTTCCATCGGCGCCTGGACTTCTGTCAGTTGACTGGTGCCCGATTCGCCACTCCGGCTGCGGAATTCCACGCCCCCAATGGCTTGCGCGCTGCGCTGCTCGTACAGCGTCTCGAGTTCTCGTGCCAGATCAGATGAAGTTGCCGCAGCGACCTGGGTCGGTTGTGTGGCAAATGGATTGCCGGTTGTGTCTGACGGCTCTGTGCCCGCGGTGCGTGCGGACTGTGTGTCGGGGGCTTCGAGTGCTAACGCTCGCTCCAGCAAGGCGACTGCGTCTCCGGTTCGGCCCGAGTCCCTGGAGATGCTGGCAGCCGAGACCAGCACATCCCTGTTGTCGGGAGCGAGTTCGACCGCTTTCTCGGCTTCTCGAGCTGCTTGACGGTCATTGCCCATCTGCTGGGCAAGCAAAGCCAGCCCCAGGTGAACTTGCGGGTTGTCAGGGTCGGCAGCAAGCAGCTTTTCGTAGATGGCGAGCGCTTTTTCCGGCTGGCCGGAAGCAGCATACATGCGGGCCAGTGCACCCTGGGCCGCCAGGTCATCGGGGCGACGCTTGAGCACCGGAGCAATGACATCGTAGGCAGCTGCGAGTTCGCCCCTGGCGGTCAACTGGTCTGCCTGTCTGACCCGATAGCCGTCAGCGAGCGCATCGACTTGTTCACGTTGGGATGCCGTCAGCTTGCTTTCCTGCAACTGGCGCAACATGAGTGAAGCGTCCAGATCTTGTCCGGAGGCCAGCAACAAGCCCGCATAAGCGATGGTCGCGTTCACCCCGCGAGTGCCCCCTTCATTACGGATAGGCTTGAGCAAGGCGAGTCCGCGACTGGTTTCGCCGATATCGACGTATGCGCGGGCGACTGCATTGGTGACAGGCCAGTCATTGCCTGCATCGCTACGAATCTGTTCGAGCCACTTGATGGCTTGGGCTTTCCGTCCAGAGCGAGCCATGTTGACTGCTTCCCTGATCTGCAGCTGACGATTTGCGGTCGCGTAAAGCTGATCCATGGGCGCGGTGCGCAGATCCGCTGGAATACGATCCAGCATTCGCAGCGTCTGGTTCCAGTTCTGTTCTTCCGATGCCATGATGGCACTGATGTAAAGCACTTCCGGATTGTCGGGACTGGCCTTGACCAGGTCATTGATGATCTGGTCAGCCTCCTGGGTGCGGCCAGCGTCACGGTAAGTCTGAGCCAACTCGTATCTCACCCATGGGCTCTCCGGATTCGCCAGTAGCGCCTGCTCCAGCAGTCTGCTGGCCTCGGCCGGATCACCAGAAAGTCTGGTGGCACGACTCAATCCAAATAGTGCCTGGGAATCACCTGGCTTGCGCTTGAGGATGGCTCGATAGGCATTGGTCGCCTGAGCAGTCTTGCCTTCCTCAAGCAGAATGTCCGCAAGCACAATGTTGGCAGCCACCTCCCCAGGAGCGAGTCGCGTACTCTGTGTTGCAATGCGGCGTGCCTGGGTCAGGTCGCCTGCATCCAGAGCCGCCTGTGCTTGATCCACATTTACCCAGTAGCGGGCCGTATTGAGGGACGACTGCCAGGCGGCATTGCCGCGGCGAGCTCGTGTGAGGTAGTCCAGTGCCAGCTTCCAGTTACCTTCCCGCATGGCTAGCACGCCCATTCCGCCGAGTGCTTCAGAGTCATTCGGGCGCTGGGTCAGTATTGCCTCAAACTCTGCTCTGGCAGTTGCCGTGTTGCCTGCATCAATCTCCTTGAGTGCGGCATTTGCGCGCTGGCGAAGCGGGTCGGGGGGCGCCTTGGGGGCGGGCTTGCTTGCCTCGGCGGTAATGGCCTCACCTTCTTCGAGTAGTTCGCGAATTTCCGTGTCATCGGGATGCTTGTTCAGGTACTCACGATAGAGTGGCTGCACTGATGCTTGCGGGGGGCTGAGCCAGATCAATGCATCGCGCCAGCTTTCAGCCGCGTCATTACCGATTTCCGAGTTGGCGGACAGTCGGGCCAGACGGGCAATGCCTTCGGTCCGGGTTTCTTCCTTGCGAGCCAGATGCCGGGCAAGCGCCAGTTCGAGATTCGCATCTTCAGGTGACTGTTTTTGAAGACGCCTGAGGTTATCGATCGCGACATCCATACCACCGGGCGTATAGCCAAGCAACGTGTAATAGTCCCTGCCGACTGATCCCACGGGCTGCTGCCCCTGAAAGATCTGCTCGTACTTCTGAACTGCGGTGTCGACATCAGACGATGCAACCGCCTGACGCACATCTTCCAGGAGTACCTTGCTTTGTGCGGAGGCCAGCTTGATGTCCTGCCGGAGCTGGACCACGAGCGGGCTGGAGGGATTGGTTTGTTCCAGTCGCTGCAGGTAGCTGCGTGCACGGTCGATGCGACCAGCGCGCAGATCGATCGTGGCAAGTCCGTATAGTCCTTGCGGATTGTCGGCACTGACTTCGAGCAGCTTGTTCCAGGCCTCTGCTGCGCGCTTGCTGTCGTCCCGTTGCTGCCAGAACAGGCCGCGCTCAATCAGCGCCTGGTTAATGTCGTTCTGCGCAAAACTGGCCTGGCTGAGTAACGCGACAAGAACGCCACAGGCTATCCGGTTGTGTTTAAACACCCTTTCCCCCAGGTCAGAGATAACGTTCCGTCAGGTCGGAAACGGTACATATTGTTGAGCCACCCCAGTCCGAAGAGGCTAAGGACATAGTCGTAATAGGGCGGTTGCTGGTCGATACTGGCTTCAAGTCCAGCAGTCCTGAGTAACGCTGAGTTCACGCGCTGATACTGTTTCTCCAGTAAGTCAGGTTGCCGGTTGGCGACAAAGTAAGGTAGTAGTGCCGCAGAGAATCCGAATGGTCCATTGCGATAAAGCTCACCAGTCTGGGTGTTGACGACTTCAGGGGGGAACTGCTGGCTGTCATTCCGGGTTGCAGTAATCATCCCGTCAAGCGACTTCAATATCCGACTGTAAAGCGGATCGCGGTGATCAGTCATGCCAGCCCAGAGGTAGGTACGAATGGCGTCATAGCTGCCATCGGGGCCTTTTCTGGGATCGACCATGAACGACGGTGGTGATTGCTTTGCCTGGTAAGTGGTCCAGTTTGGTGCAAAGCCCTTTGGTGACGTTTTGGCGATCAGGGTCGCTGTGTTATCCGCGATTTTCGACCAGGGGCCATTGGGTCGTTCGAGTGCAAGGCGCCGTAACAATGGGACAGGCATGTAACTGGCATTGAGTTGCCAGGTTTGCTCTTCCGGATTGAAGAACCACTCGCGGCCAGGCAGAAGCATCTCACCAAGCCCGGGTAACGAATCGACCTCCTGTGCCTCGATGAGATCCAGCAGATTGTGAGCCTGCCTCGTGTAAGTGGGTTCGCTCCAGAGGCGGCCGGCTTCGAGCAATGCGTACGCGTACCAGAGATTGGCATCCGATGCGGAGTTTGGGTCTAGCACCCGCCAGGATCCGTCGTCGGCCTTGCCCCATATCCATGCCGGCAATTGGCGGGTGGGGTCGCCACCGCTCAGGTTGTCGATCGACCAGTTCCACATCCGGTCGAACTGGTCGCGGTCGTCGGCAACCAAGGCAAAGAACATGCCGTAAGACTGTCCTTCTGACGAACTGTGCTGCATCGGTGTACTGGCGTCCAGCACCCTGCCGCTGTCCTGGATGAAGTGGTTCTCGAACGCACTCCACAAAGCCCACTCTGCCTTCTGGCAGGTCGTGCTCGTAGCGGACAGCGCTGGCTGCAGTACCATCATCACCAGAAAACTACCAAGTGCTCCGATCTTGCTTGCTCGCATCATGTGCTCCTCACGAGCCTTTTCGGCGACGAAACAGACGTCTGTAGACGGATATCAGAAAAAGCAGCAACAGCGCCAGAAAAATTGCACCGACCCACCAGTACGACAGAGCACCTGGCCAGTACTGGACGATGGTCCATTCAAGTCCGCGCCAGAATCCGAGTTCTCCAATGGAATAACTGTACTGCGAAGCCAGTGGAGTCACCCCGTTTGGGTGGATGACGGCAAGGCTACCCATCAGGTTGCCACTGAAATCGTCTCCACCCAGCAACGCTTTGTTCACCAAAGCGAGTCCCTGTGGCTGACTGCTTGCGATCAGCACAACACTGCGGCCAGGTGCGACGGGTGATTCGAATCCGGCAACAATTGCTACTTCGCCGGCACTATCGTAGACGAGGTCGTTACGTACTGGGCTCTGGACCGTGCGCGGATCCGGTGGGATCCAGTCCACCGATCTGAAGAGAAGATCCGATGTTCCGAATCGCTTTCGCTCGCCTGCCAGCATGGCCGGCATGTGTTCTGACCATCCCTCGAGCCAGCGCTGGTCGCCGGAAGAGATGATCACAATGTCTTTGTCTGTAACTTCCAAACCAGACTGACCCAGTCTCACGGTGAGGTGGGTGCCGGGATAGCCCGTCGACGCGCCGAATCGACCCATCAGTGTCAGATACGCCGAGACATCTTCGGAGGAGGGGGGCGATGCAAGGATGACGGCGGTCTGCGAGAGATCCGCGAGCCGTGTGTATGGAAAGCCGGTCCTGCCAAAGGCCTCGAGGTTCGGTAGCGGCATGAAGTGCGGATAGCCGCTGAAGTCAATTGTCGAGTCCGGATCAATCCGGCCGCGTACGTTGTCGATGATGATGTCCCGACAAGCACCTTCCTTGATGTAGTCAAACATGAACCGGAACTCAAGCTCAGACTGAGACTTCAGCAGATCCAGCGGAACCCCCATCTTCACATCTACAGGAAACATGGAACCAGGATCGAGTTTCTTAAGCCACGATTCGTCCTTCATCTCTTCGGCTGATTCCAGTGAGAAAGAGCGCAGAAATTGTTCGTTGGCGCTGACGATCAGTGCGGAATCTGTCGTGCCCGGTTGAACGGTGTAACGGTAGCGCAGGTCGACTGGAACCGGGTGTGCTCTCCAGCCAAACAAGTCGGGAGGCAAACGAAGGTCCATTCTTACGGGGCCACCTTGATAGCCGATCGAATTCAGATTCTGCTCTGGAATCAGCTCGCCGAACCGGACCGGTCGGTCGGTACGAACCCAGTTCGGTGCGTCATACGGCTGCCGAGGATCGATCTGGTCGATCTGGCTGATTGTGACAGCCTGCCCGGTCAGTGTGGCCGCGCCTGTGACGAGTGCTTGAGCGGCCTGCCTGATCTCCTGTGCGTTGCGACCCATCACCCATAGCAGCTTGCCACTGGAGTCGTTCGGATTGGCAGTAATGGCCAGAGTCGGGCCCGAGACAGCCGGCAATGATGCTGATGTGTCTGATTTCATCAGCACGATGGCATTACCTTTGGCGGGATAGCTACCATCGAGGTGAGCAGAAAACAATGCGCCGCGGTAACTGGCCAGAGCGCCAAACCATGACGCGATCATGCCGGCCGACTCCAGCGTCGTCTCCGTTCTGTCATTGGCAAAGACAATGGGGAGTTGTAGTGTGCGAGAGTCACGTTGGTCAAAGAATGGAACCGGGAGCTTGGACAGCTCGTTCGGCAGGGGGATGTGATCCACATTCAGTGACAAGGTACTTTTGTTGCTGATGCTGGCCCACAGGCTGGAATGCAGGGGGTCTTCGCACTCCAGGGTGTAGTGACCAATCAGCTGAAATCTCAACTGGTTGAATTCGGTGAACAGATGTGCGGGCAGATTGATATTTCTTCTCAGCGTTCTGCCTGCTTCGTCACGTGGCACCGGAATGGAGAAGGCAATCTCGTCATTGACCAGAACGTTGATATGAGAATACTCACTGAGCAGAGCGGGTGAGTAGCTATAGGTCAGGTCCACTTCGGCACGAGTGACCAGCTCGTCAGCCCTGACATTGAAAAATACACTGTCACTGCCGTCGATGCCGCGCAGGCTGAAAGGGTAGCGTGCACCGAGCTCTTCGAAGGTGTAGCGGTGATTGGGCTCAACGACCTTGGGCGGGCGCGATGGAATCGGTGACGGTGTTTCCAGTGACTTCAGATTCAGTGCCGGTGCTTCAACACTCGTCGCAGACGCAGATGCTGACGGCAGTGTAGGCCAGGCGGACGGGTCCGGATTAAGTTGCTGACCGAAGGCCACGCCTGTGCTACCCAGCGTCAAAGCCGCAACCTGCATAATGGCAGCAAACGCAAAAACCGCAGTGGCCGGTGCTGGACGTAATTTGCTGGACAAGAAGGCGGTTTTCATTGCTTTATTACCTACACGTTATCGTTTGGCTGGTGCGCACTGGGAGATCCGACCAGCAGACGGCTCTGGGCTCTGGCACGCAGTGACAGGTACAAGACGACCGCAGTCAGCACGGCACCCACAAGAAAAATCACGAACAGAATGCCCGGGTGATCGGACAGAAACCAGAGGACGCTCTGAAAGACGCCCAGGCTGCCGACGTAGTAGGTCTGCGCGGTTGAAAGCGATTCGATCCGGTCATTGCGTACGGAGACGAGGCTGCCCTGGAATTCTTGTGCCTGATCATCATCGAACAGCATGAACTGCACCGCCTCCTGCATACTCTGCCCACCCTCACCGGCGACGACCACGACGCTGCGTCCACTGGTGACTGGTGATTCGAAACCTGCTACGTAAACGCCATTGACGGGCCTGGTGAGCGGGAGCGGTGTCTGGTGGCTGAACGGGTTGGTCGTAAAGAAACGTTTCAGCGAAGTCCACCAGTCACTTTGGGTTGTTTCAGGTGCGGGCGCTGGAATGTGATCTCGCCATCTGGCAAGAATGCCGGTGGAATCATCTGTCGCAATCAGAAGCAGGTCTTTCTCTTCCAGATCGTTCGCCTCGCGCCTGACCGTCAGGCCGGTTGCGGGATAGCCCGTGGTCTGGCCAATCTTTCCCAGAATGGTCAGGAACGTTGCTATCTCATGCGTGCCCGCGTTTTGCGAAAGCAGGACAACGGACTCTGACAGGTCGGCCATGCGCGAATATGGAAACCCCGCCGTGCGGAATGCGGCAAGATCAGGCATGGCCATATGATGGGGCAGACCAGTGAGGTCGATTGTTGATTGCGGGTCAATCCCGCTGTGGCGTGTGTCGAGCATGCTGCCACCACATTCCGTTCGCAGCGGAGTCGGGTACTTGAACTGAAACTGTAGCTGAGCCTGAGACTCCAGCAGTGGTAGCGGCAAGGGGATTGTCTGACTGGCGATGCCGGGTACCTGGGTCAGTGCTCCCCAAGCCCCTTCATAAGAGTCTCCAAGCTTGACTTCCTGCACGAACTGCTGGTTGATCAGCACCACCAGTGTAGAGTCCTCCACCTTGCTCAATGGCGTGTATCGATAGCGCAGATCCATGGGAACAGTGAGGGTGCGCCAGCCAGAAAGATCGGGAGGAAGCCGAACGCCCATGCTGATCGGTGGCGGATCAAAACCTGCAACCGTCATGTCACCGGAGGGAAGTAGTTCGCCCAGATAAACCGGACGATCCGTGGGCAGCCAGTTGGGTGCGTCGTAGGGCTTGCGTGGCTCAGCCTGAATGTCCTTGGCTTGCACGGTCGGCCCGGACAGTGTCTGCGCGCCCAGAGCAAGCGAGACAGCCGCTTTGCGAATCTCATCATCATCGCGTCCCATGACCAGCAGAAGCTTGCCCGTCAGGTCGTTGGGGTTGGTGCGCATCGCCAGAGTGGGCCCCTGGATGGAGGGCAGGTCTACACCTGGCAGTGATTCGTTCGGCCCGAGCACGATGATGGCATGTCCGCTGGACGGAATGCCCTCCGATGCAATCGAGATCTCCGTTCCCCGATAGGAGGCGAGTGCTCCGAGCCAGGACGCAAGAATGCCGGCTGCCTCTAGCCGACGATCCGATGGGCGGCCAAGTATGAATGCCATCTTCTGCATGCGCAGGTCCCTGGCATCAAAGAACGGCACTGGCAGGATGCCCAGATCGTCAGGCAACGCACGCGGTTCGGCGTCGAACACCAGCTTGCTGGACTGATCAATGGAGACCCACAAATCTTGATGCAACGGGTTCTCGCAGCCCATGGTGTAGTGACCAATCAGTTGCAACTCGAGCACGTTGTAGGGCTCCAGTCCGGCCACGGGCAGGTCGATCTGGGTGCGGTTTAACGAAGTGGCTGACCGTGCGGGGAGTGGCAGCGTGGCAATTACACCTCCATTCAGTAAAACATTCAGATGCGACAGGTTTTCGAGGAGTGCCGAGGAGTAGGTGTAGGCCAGATCAAGCGTCAGGCCCCGGATATGCTGATCTTCTCGCACACCGAATGCGACCCCCCTGCGGGCATCCACGCCGCGAAGGTCCCATTGGGGAGCATTGCTGTAAGGGTCCAGTCGGATGGCGTATTGCCGGGTGCTTGCGGGCTTGCTACCGTCGTACGAGCCGGCATTCCAGCCGGCACTACCACCGACACTCTCACCATGCGGATTTGCCGGTTCGGTTTGGGCCCAGGTGGCACAGGCTAGACTGGCAGCGATTGCTGCCAGACAGCTCCTGAGATTCAGCCAGGACCGTTTTGGCGTTCTCATGACTGAGCCGGCCTCCGGCTCCAGACCCGACTCGCCCGGTTGCCAATCGCCTTGCCGGACTCCCGGATCAGCAGAAAAACGCCTCGCACCCCAAACCGGCCGATCTGCCTGATGGCGCTCAGAGGAGAGTCTGGAACCGTGTTGACCCATTTCTGAGCCCACAGATCCGCGCGTCCGAAGGTCATCTGTGAGAGTCGCACTTGCTGTTCGATCGACAGCTCATAGAAGCGCAGCCCGATCCTGTTGTCACTGTTGAATCGAACTCTGGCCGGAAAGATCTCTTCTTCGTCACCCCGAAACAGCGAGACGTACACCAGCTCTCCCAGTTCGATGTTCAGGGGACCCTTCATGACCAGACCCAGGCCGTCTGCGGAAAAGTCACTGGTGTGACACACAAACCGGTGTCCGGTGGGCAGTGCCAGTGTGGCCGGGATGCTGAAGTTCACACGAGGTGACGCGCGCAACTGCTTCTGTTCCCCAGCAACGGCCACACTGGCACCGCAAATGACGACGTTGTGTGTTGTCCAGACCAGGTTGAAGACGGCCGTGTAGATCAGAGACTGGTCACCGCCACTTGTGAGGATCAGCCAGATACCGATGAACATACCTGCCACGTTGAGCAGCAGCAAAATGATGTAGGGGCGTGCAAGCACCCAGTCAAAGTATGACTCGTTCTTGATTCCACCTTTCGCAGTGACATTGAAAGTTGCCTTGTCTGGATTGATCAGCGTGGCCAGTGTTGGTCGCATGAGATACCAGGCCAGTACCGACTCGTAAACCTCGTTCCAGAAAGAATGGCGAAATCGACCCTGGATCTGCAGGTTTGTGATCTGTGCGTGCAGAATGTGAGGAAAGACATATGCGAGAATCATCAAGGGGGCGGCCTGAAAGACGTGAGCCCCGAAAAAAAGATAGGCCAGCGGTGCAGTCAGAAACACCAGCCGTGGAAGACCATAGAAAAAGTGCAGCGAAGCACTGAGGTAGCAGATTCGCTGGCTGAGCTTCAGACCTTTGATGACCAGCGGATTGTGGTTGCGCATGATCTGCGCCATGCCACGCCCCCAGCGGATTCGCTGACCGATGTGGCGTGACAGCGTCTCGGTTGCAAGCCCGGCCGCCAGTGGCAGGGCCAGGTAGGCCGTATTCAGCCCGATGCTGTTCATCTTGAGAGCGGTAAGCGCGTCTTCGGTCACGCTTTCAGTGGCCATGCCACCGACCTGCATCATGTGCTCCCGGCGAATAACTGCGCAAGACCCGCAAAAGAATGTGGCGTTCCACAGGTCATTACTATCCTGAGTCAGACCGTAGAAAAGCTGCCCTTCATTAGGAACCCGATTGAATACATCCAGATTCTGCTCCATCGGATCGGGGGAGAAGAACACGTGTGGTGTCTGCAGCATGGCGAGCTTGGGATCTTTGATGAACCAGCCCAGTGCGATTTGCAGAAACGATCGAGTCGGTATGTGGTCGCAATCAAAAATCGCGACAAATTCGCCATCCGTCTTCTCTAATGCAGCATTGATGTTGCCTGCTTTTGCGTGCTTGTTGTCCGGGCGAATCAGGTAGCCGATGCCAGCTTGCTCGCAGAACTCGCGTAACTCATCTCGACGACCATCATCGAGCACGTAGATGTTCAGACGATCCGATGGCCAGTCGAGCAGTTTGGCAGCGACGGCAGTCTGCCGTACTACCGAGATCGGCTCGTTGTAGGTTGGAATAAAGACGTCGACAGACGGCCAGGTCGAGCTGTCCGGCGGCATGAATGCAGGCTTGCGCTGCAGCGGCCATGCCGACTGAAAGTAGCTCAGAAAGAGCGTGAGCATCGCGTAAAGCTCTGCCATCATCAGACCGTAGCCGAACATCGCATCGACCCAGTTCTCAAAGCCCAGTGTTTCTGTGACGCGCCAATACAGATAGCGCAGACTGGCCGCAGATGAAAGCATCATCAGTATCAGCACAGCCAGCCGATTGGTCGAAACCCTGGTGATGGCGTAGGCCGTGGCGAAAGTAATGAGACCGAACAGAATCTGGTGAGTCAGGCTCAGTGGAGTGACAACCACGCTGATAAAAAACAGCAACGAAACAGACAGTGCGAGCCACTGAAAGATCGGATAAGACCACACAGGAAGGCTGACAAGCGAATTGCCAGCTTTGGCTATCCTGGCTCTGAAAGTGGGGGTCATCGACCAGCTCCCGGGCTGGATAGCCTGGCGCTGACCCACTTCGCGCATACACGCAAGTCACTCGCACCTTCACTGAAGGGAGCGTACTGCAACACGCTTTGTCCCCAGGCGAGCGCTTCGCTGATGGACTGGTCCTGATGGATCCGTCCAACGATACGTTCTCCGAACGATGCACGTAGCATCGACAATACATCGCGACTGAGTGCGCGGCTCTGGTCGCTCTGGTTGACGACCACGCCGTAGTCGCGAAACTCTGATCTGCCGATGCAATAAGTATCGAACAACGATTTCATTTGCGGCAAGGTCACGTATGAACCGGCGTCAGGTAGCACCACTGTGAGCGCCACAGTGGCAGCTGTGAGTGCCTGGGTCATGTAAACCGACGGTCCTGGCGGCGTGTCGAGTACCACGACCGCGTTGTCCGGCATGCTCAGTTGATTGAGTCTCTCTACCAGCCAGCGAGGGTTGTCAATCAAGCGGCCCTCGAAGTCCCTTCTTTGCGTCTCCGTGCACTCTCCGTACGACAACAGCGCTACACCGGAAGGTGTCATCTCGATCAGTTCGCCAAAATTTGACGCGTCCGCACTGACAAGTCCGGGCGCACTGCCCGCTTCGAATGAAAAGTGAAACCGCAGTCCATTCTGAGGATCAAGATCAATTGCCAGTGCCGGGTGACCCAGTTCGTGCAAGGCAACGGCCAGATTGGCAGCGACCGTGCTCTTACCGACGCCGCCTTTTGCTGAAACGATCGACAGAACATTCTTCATTAGCGGCTTAAGCGACTGAACAGTGAGCGGATAGAGCCGGCAGGCTCTGGTGCCGCGGCAGGCGGTGGTGTGACTGGTTGTTCAGGATGCGAGGCAAGTGGTGCTCTGCGGCCCTCGAGTCGCTGGAACAGGGCACGGAGATCCCCGGACGTCTCGTGTGCGGACTGTGACTGCGCAACGGCAGGTGGCTCTACCCGGGCGTGCGAGGGAGGAGCGAACTGCGTAGCTGGCGCAGTATCCCTGTACTCAGCCGATGCGACCGGAAACAACGGTTTTGGGGCAGCCGAGGATGTCGCAGCAGTACTGGACTGAGGAACAGAGCTGAAGGGTCGTGGCAGGGGGGCACGTGATGTGACCGGCGTCACGGGCTCAGGTGCATCGGATTGAACATGAATACGCTGAAATACCGGCCACCGTTCACGGGTTGCCCGGTTTTGCTCGGTCTCGTAGATTTCCTGATACTGATCTGTGTTCTTCTCGCCGAACATGGCAAAAAGCTTGGTGACATCTTCCGATTTGCTCATGGAAATACCTTAAGAAAGACTTTCTGGCAATGGATTCGGCATAAACTGCTCTTATCCTACTAATCTAAACGAAAAAACGCCAGTATGTGCTTCATTTGTTTGATGAACTTTCAAGTGATCTCCTGCTCCTGCGGCACGAAACCACTGCTGGTACACCCCTTGCAGGAAGTCAGCGAAGCTCCCATATTCTGGTGCCTGGGCTGGAATGCACTCGTGAGTGATTTCCAGGTAATCGCTGTGCTCGATGAAGGTCACCAGGCCCCAGCCAAGCCGGCTCCAGTGCAGATTGGCCTCGAGCTCCAACTGCGCGATCGATTCACATGCTGGTAGTGCCAGGTCCTGTCCTGCACGAATGCCGGCATTGACCAGCAGATGCCGTGCCTGCTCTTCGCCCAGCGTCGCAAACACTTCATATAGAAAGGGGTTGAGGAGGGCGCTCCAGTTACTGTCGCGGCGCTGGCTCTCAAGGTAAGCGGTCAGTTTGCTCTGCATCGCAAAACTCCAGTTGATGAACAGTTGATTCCGGAAAGAGTGGGAACACGGACAAACCGGCCAATCCGGTCGTTCGTATTGACCAACTTGGGCCTGATGTGGGATTTGATACGCGCCCTTGAGTGGGCGCGAGACGAATCAGTCGCACACAGAAAATGATCGAGACGACCGCAGCTATTCTGGCGATCACGACAAAGCGGTGTGGGAAGATTCAAAACGGCGTTCAGCGGCTTACCAGCCAAAGCCGTTGGAGGCGTTAGCAGCCGAAGAAAACGACAGCTCATAATGAAATGACGAAAAGCTTGGCAAGGCGGAGCTACGAGCTTCTGGCACGTATTCTTGAAGCATAACCTTGCGTCAGAGCGATGTTGAAGAGTAACCCGCGCGCCAGGCTCTGGTCTTTGAAAACTCGGCGTTCAGATTATGGTCAACCATCGAGTCGAATTTTATGCAATCGAAATGCTTTGTCAACGAGAATGATTTTATTTCAAGTGTGTTGAATCCGGCCTTGAGCAGGGATGAGAAAAGTTGTGCTGTCTGCCTGCATGGATCTTTGCACGGGCCCGCGGGTGAATCCGCAGCCTGATTGTGCGAGGTCAGGTGTGACGGGTGTCCGGGTCATGGGCAACCATTTGATTAGAAAAAACTAATGGGAATTGAAGGAACAGAGAATGGTTGTGCCAAAGCACTTCTGCCCACCAGATGTGGTTGATTCGTTGAAAGAAGTTGCACACTCTTTGCACAAACAGAGCACCGTTGCGACGAAGCCATTCTCTTGCGAATGGCTTCGTTCATGGCAGCGGTACATCTGAGATGAACAACTCCTGGTGCCATGGCTTTTATGAGTCTGTCTTCCAGACACGGAGGCCGGACCTGGTACCTCACTGAAGCGGTTCAGGCGTCTGCTACAGGGCGTTGAGGCAAGGTACAGCGCCTGTGAGTTCTAGTGAGTGTTTTGATGGCTCGTTGTGGGTAAAGCTTAGTTCAGTGCTATCCTGGAAACGTCCTGGCGAGCCGTGTTTGGGGGGCGTTCGATGTGCCTTGTGTACCGGTGATATGGCACCTCAAGTGACGATTGTCCTCAGAACGATGAGTAGCCTCTCCCTCCCAAAGGTAGAGTTCCAAATGAATACGCAATCATCCCTGTTGTCGGGGGGCGAACAGAGCCCGCTGTTACCCGCATTGCGTCGGGCACTCAGCCAGGCGACAGAGATCGAGATTGCTGTTTCATTTATACGGTCAAGTGGACTTGACCTGATATTCGGAGATCTCGAGGTTGCTTTGTGCTCACAGACGCGTCGAGTGAAGTTAACGATTCTTACCAGTGACTACATGAGTGTCACTGACCCCAGGGCTTTACGACGTCTCATGCTTCTGGTCGAACGTGGCGCCAGCATCCGGGTATACGAAACGGATGGTTCGGATAGTTTTCACCTGAAGGCCTACATTTTTGTGCGGACTGAACATGGCAGACTTGCCGGGGCAGATGTGTTTGTCGGGTCCAGCAATCTCAGCGCAAAAGCCCTGACAGACGGACTTGAAAGGAGCTTTCACCTGGTCTATCCGAACGAGGCAGACACCTCTTCAGAGCGTCAGGTCAATGAGATCAGGCAGCGGTTCCGGCAGTTGCAGCGCAAGCCTCAGGTCCAGGAGTTGAGTTTTGAGTGGATCGAGCGGTACCAGGCCCGTCATGAACAGGCTCAGAAGGTTCTGCCGTTCGATCAATACTTGAATGAAAAAGCAGATAATCCGACTCCCAGACTGCATCAGCGACATGCGTTGGCTGCGTTGCACGCCGCACGTACGCGCGGAATGACAAAAGGTCTGGTCGTGCTCGCTACGGGCATGGGCAAGACCTACCTGGCAGCATTCGATGCCCGCCAAATGCAGGCAGGCAAAATCCTGTTCGTCGCACATCGGGAGGAGATACTGTTGCAGGCACAGGAGAGCTTCCTGGGGGTCATGCCCAGAAAGCGGGTCGGCATGTATGGGGGCAAACAGAAAGATCCGGAATCCGACCTTCTCTTTGCATCGATCCAGACCATGGGTCGCGCCGCGCATCTCGAGCGCTTTGGTAAAGACCATTTTGATTACATCATCGTCGATGAGTTTCATCATGCTGCAGCAGGTAGCTATCAGCGGTTGCTTGCCTACTTCAGGCCCCGGTTCCTGCTCGGGCTCACAGCCACGCCGGATCGTACGGATGGCTCTGACATTCTTCAACTTTGTGACAACAACCTGGTTTACCGCAGGGATTTGTTTGATGGCATCAGTGATGGACAACTGAGTCTGTTCAGCTATTACGGAATCTTCGACAAGGATGTGAACTACGAGCATATTCCCTGGCGTAACGGCCGCTTCGAGCCGGACGCTTTGTCAAATCAGCTGGCAACCCGAGGTCGCGCCCGTCATGCGCTCACCGAATGGCAGGACAAGGCACAACTGCGAACACTGGCTTTTTGTGTTTCCCAGAAACATGCAGATTTCATGGCGACTTATTTCTGCGAAGCCGGTGTTCAAGCGGGTAGCGTTCACAGTGACTCTGAAATCACCCGTTCCGAAGCGCTTGAGCAGCTGGCCCGAGGAAAGCTGAAAGTTCTGTTCTCGGTAGATCTGTTTAATGAGGGAGTGGACTTGCCACAGATCGACACGGTGATGATGCTGCGACCGACCGAGTCAAGAATCCTTTTTCTTCAGCAACTTGGCCGGGGGCTACGTCCTAGCGAAGGCAAGGATCGTCTTGTCGTCATCGACTTCGTGGGAAACCACCACAGCTTTCTCAATCGGCCCGAGATGCTGCTCGGCTCGGTTTTTACGCACAGACCGACTCGCAAGCAACTGGTTGACGTTGCTCAAAGAGCCAGTGAAGTCCTGCCGGCCGGCTGCTATGTGAATTACGACCTCGAGTTCATCGAGTTTCTTGACAGCCTGGTTCAGGATAATCTTGGTGGTCAATACCGTCGACTCAGACAGACGCTGGGACGTCGACCGACATTGCTTGAGTTCTGGCGCAGTGGCGCAACCCTGTCGAACCTGCGTCGTAACTACGGAAGCTGGTGGGAGTTCGTTGACGAGCAAGGGGATGCCAGTGCGCAAGAGCTGGCTATCCTGGAGTCATGCACGCAATGGTTCAGAGACTTGACCGTCACTCGGGTCTCCAGTTCCATCAAGCTGGTCATGTTGCAGGTGATGTGCGAGCACAACGCGTTTGGACGGGCGGTAACCATTCAGGAGCTCGCCCGCTGGATCAGGGAGTGGCTACTGCTCAATCCACGAATACTGGTGGACAGCCCGCTGTCTTTGCAGCCGCTCGAGAACGTGTCTGAGGCGGAGTGGGTCACGCATCTTCGCAAAACGGCTGTAAATGACTGGTGTGAGGCCGAATCAGGTATGCAGGCGGTGTGGTTTCGTCAGGACGGCTTGCTGTTGCGATTCAGTCAGCGTATCGATCCGGGCGATTCAAGACTATGTGGTCAGATGACCTCGGAAATCCTGGCGTGGCGACTGAGTGCCCATTTACAGGCGCTGGAAACGGATAGTTCGACGAATCCGCTGGCCAGTGCACCAGCCAGCTCGCAAGCCAATCTGCAGGCCAGGGTTGGCGAGTACTTCATGCGCGAACAGATACCGCCTCTCTTTGGTAAGCAGTTCAATCCCGGAAACTGGAGTTCAGGACATGTCGTGTTGCGCCAGCCTGCTGTCCAGATCTTGCTTGTGACGTTGAACAAGCAAGGTAAGGCAACGCAGCACCGATATCATGATTATTTCATGGACGAAGCGCATTTTCATTGGCAATCACAGAACAGCACCAGTCCCAACAGTAATCGCGGGATGGCACTCATCCGGCACTCAGCTTTCGGATCAAGGATCTATCTGTTTGTGCGGGAAAACAAGCTTGGCCAGAACAAGAAGGCGGCACCATTCCGGTTCTACGGTGAGGTCGACTACGTCCGTCACGAAGGGAGTCAGCCGATGAGTATTGTGTGGAAGCTTCAGGATCCGGGGCCAGTCGGCGAGCAGTTTGACGGCGCAATTGCAAACGATTGTGCAAACAATACACGCTGATCCGGGGCACAGGTGTTCTGGCGCCGCAATTTCAATTTAGCGCCCGGCTTGCTGGCACTCAAGGAATCCACGTATCAGTTTGAGCACGGTGGACGGGTGTTGGCGATGCGGCATGTGCCCGCAAGCCGGCAGAATGTGAAGGTTTGCAGGCCCTTGCGTTCGAGACACCAGATGATGCGGATGATCGGTCGACCCATATTCGTCATGGTCACCATGCAGACATAGAAAAGCGCACCGGACTTTGGGCAACCATGCGTCGAGGTTCCAGTCTTTAAAGGCGTCAGAACACCAGGTGTCGACCCATGCACGCAATACCCAGTATGCCTTGGCCCCGTGATACTTCTCTAGCCGTTGCATCTGCCCGTCTTGTGCGAACTGTGTTTCAACGGCGCGGATACCATCCAGAATCTGGCGGTCGACATAGCCTTGTGCCGCGATGGTGATGAGACCTTCGCAGGATTGTGGTGAGGTCGCTGCGCAGCAGATGGCCATCCCGCCACCCACGCTGTGTCCGAGCACGACAAACCGGGAGACGTCGAAATACTGGCGGATGGTTTCAAAGTCGGTACAGACCTCGCGCTCCACAAAATCTGATGCCAGTCTGTCCGCGCGTGAGGATGACTGACCGAAGCCCATTCGGTCATAGGCAATGACGCAGCGTCCCGTGGCGCTGGCCAGTTGTCCCGGGAAATCTCGCCAAAGGGCGACGCAACCGAGTGAGTCATGCAGCAGGATGATCGGGACACCGGTTTGCCTGGGTGGCGTCCAGCACTGGGCAAAGAGGGTTCCATTCTGCGTACTGACGCGGTGTTGTTCAATGGTGATCGCAGGCATGAAACATCTTTATCCAGGTTAGATGTGTGACTCAGGCCGCCCGGCAGGGTTGTTGGTCAGACGGTTAGCCACGCTTGGGCATGTGAATGGCTCCAAGCGTGGCTTGCTCAAGCTTGTACATATCTTCAAGCCCGATCGCTTTCTCTACTCGTGCCCGGATCTGAACCATCTCGTCGTTGTCCAGTCCGTGTTCGCCTGTTTCGTTCAGGTGGGAATAATAGGCGAACAGTGTTTTTGCGACAACGTTGATGGAGCTGATGGCGTCATAGAGAATCTTGTATCCCCACTGATCGAGCTGGTCCCGTGTATATACACCACGGTTGAACTTGTTACCGGTGCTGTTCACGTAGACCAGTGGCACGTGAGGAATGTCTTGCCGGGCATTCCGGGTATCCTCATCGCTGTCAGGGAATATCATGATCATGTCTGCGCCGGCCTCGACATAGGCATTGCACCGACGCACTCCTTCTGCGTATCCGTGTGTACGCATGGCATCGGTCCGCACGACAATGACAAAGTCCGGGTCCTGCCTTGCCTGCTTTGCAGCATGGATCTTCTGGATCATCTCCTCCATCGAAATGACTTCCTCGACCCCCATATGATAACGGGCGCGTTTCGGAAAAAACTGGTCTTCGATGTGGATGGAAGAGGCTCCCGCCTGCTCGAGCACTTTGACTGTTCGCATGACGTGCAAGGGATCTCCCCAGCCTGCCCCTGCGTCGACCATGAGAGGCAGGTCAGACACCTGACGAACGCCTCGAACGATCTGCGCGACCTCTTCGAGCGACATTAGTGGCTCGGTGATGGCGGTGTGTGCACCCATGGCGTAGCCACCAAGACACAGAGCCTCGAAACCACAGGCCTGGGCAATTCTCGCACTCAAAGGATTAAAAATAGCAGGCTGTATGAGACATCCAGGTTTGTTGATCAGTGCTCGGAATTGCGACTTGTGGTTTGCAGACATAAGGCAGTTCTCCAGTTCAGGTGTGGGTTATTCAGGCGAATATTGAAGATCGCGAATGACCCGAAACGAGGTTGGTGAAGGATTGGCATATTTGCGCGGAAAAGCTGGTCAGGCTGTCCCGGTCGTTGTGACGGGCAAGTACATGAGCGGCACGTGTTGCTGGGAGCCATACACATCAGAATCGGCAAGGTCTCCTGATCCGACCAGACGAGGCATGGTGACCTTGATGGCAAGGACCTGGGGATACGCAATGATTCTGACGTCCTCAGATGGGACCTGATATCGATTGGCAATGATTTGAGCGTCAAGCGCGGCGCTGCGGGTGACATGGTCATAGGCTTGCTGATCTTTGAAAATCACATCAATCGTCAGCACAAATGCCCCTGCATTCTTTGAGCGGAGAATGCGGGCATAGTCCATCAGTTTCGGATTACTCAACTTTTTCTCCTGATTCGTTGAACTGGATATATTCGATCGGAAAGACTTCGAGCGGATCGTCGAGCTCCATGGCGTGCCAGACCGTGAATCGATAAGCTGGTCCAACAGAAACGTCTGATGGCGAGAACGGCATGGCCACGTTGCCTGCTGTACACAATCTGCCATCGAACTCGGTGTGCATGGCGATGTAGCGCGCTTTGGCCAGCACTGCCAGGGCTTGCTGTTCGGTCTGCGCGACCACATCCAGCATCAGTCCAATCTCATGTGGCATCTCGTAGGCCTGGGGTTCTCTCGATCCGAGCACTGCATCGAGTCCGTAGCGTCGAATGGTCAAGGTGTATTGATCCGTCGTAATGCCCATCCCGAGCGCCTGCTGGGCTGTGCGCTCCTTGATCTGCTCGCTGAACTCACGTATTCCGGCAATCAGGATCGGGTCGCGTATGCCCGCGATCACGATCGCCCGCCATCCGCACAGGTCTGCGCCTTCAAGCTTGACGGTGTATCGGGATGCGGGTGTGAATGTCGAGCCAGAGACTCTGACCGCCCGATCATTGATGGCTTCGTATTGGCATTGACTGGTATCCACGATGCCTGACGGTTCCACGAACTCGAAGGGTGACGGGTTCTCGTACATCGTATGGGCAGCAACGCTAGATGGTGTGCAGCGCTTGTCCGGGTGTGCGGGCTCCACCACGAAGCTGTCGTGTCCGAGCGTTCCGATGATGCAGTCCTGGCCGGTTTTGGGGCTGGCGATCGTGGCGCCGCACTCAATGGTCTTCCCAAGGTGCCAGGCCAGTCCGGGAGAAAAGCCGCGCATCTGAGGAACGGCGGCGTAGATCGCGCTGTCACTGCATCGTCCGGCCAGGATCACGTCGGCGCCCCGGCTGATGGCTTCAATCAGGGGATCCGCGCCCATCATCGCGACGATGCGGGTGGATTTTTCAAGCGTTTCTTCATTAAGGTCAAAGCCTGGCCAGATGCCATGAATGCGGCCTTCCTGCAATCGCCTGACCATTAGCTCTCTGGGTGGCTCAGAATGAATGATGGCAAGCTTGAGAGACAGCTTGTGCCGGCCGATCAGCGCCTGAACAATGGATCGTGTCAGCTCCAGATGGGGCTCCCCACCCCCACCACCACACGATCCAATGATCAGTGGAACATCAGCTTTTCTGGCGGCCAGCAATAGCAGTTCCAGGTCCCGTTCGATCGACTGCTCTGAAACGTATGGTTTGCCGGCGCCCAGATAGTATGGGCCGGGGTCCATGGAGCCGGCATCGGCCCCGATGAAGTCAATTCCCTGGGTCATTGCCGCCTCGAGCGCTTCTTTGGTGAACCCGTATCCGATACAGGCTGTAGCTGCCAGCATGCGTATTGTGCTGTGATGGTTTTGCAAATCCCGTTGGTGTGGTGTCATGGTATGCCTTTGTTGTTTCTCGTGATCACAATGTCTGTTTCGCATGGCTGTCCTATTTGCCTTGCAAGAACGGAACGCCTCACTTGACTCGCTCGCGCGTAACTGGATCCGTTGTTGCTTCAGCTTTCAGACGGGGCACGGGCTCAAGGCCGTGGCTGCCCGGATGGGTCCGATAGACCTGGGCTGCGGCATCCCAGAACGCCTCGATCAGCTGTAGTCTGGGTGAGCCCCTGTCCCATAGAAGCCCAAGTTTTCTCGCGGGGCACACGGGGTTCAGGGGCATGGTCAGCACATCGGGGCCCTGACGCCACAAGTGCCAGGAGCTAGGCACGATCGCGTTGCCTAAACCTCTGTGAACGAGTGCGACGATGGTTTCTGTGGACGCAAGCTCGTAGTTTCCGTGTGGGGTGACGCCAATCGACTTCAAGTAGATGTCAATCCGGTCACGCACCCAGCTGCCTCGGTGGTACCGGATGAAAGGCTCATCCTTGAGCAACTGCATGGGGTCCTTTCCTTGATGTCTGACCGACGTCAGCAGAAAGAATGGCTCTTCGGTCAGATATCGCCAACCCAGACTCTTGGGCAAGGTGAAACTCGGTTCGATGGCGATCGCTGCGTCCAGCGTATGGTTCTCCACCATGCCGTAGAACTCGGCCGAGATGCCCGAGACAAGGTTGACCCGTATATCCGGGTAACGTGAGTTGAGCACCACCAAGATGTCGGCCATCTTGTGCGTGAGCACCGTACTGCCAGCGGCCAGTTGAAGTTCACCTCGCAGCTCGTCGGCATTGGCCATTGCGGCTAGCGAATCAACTTCTTCAACAATCTTCTGCGCCTGCAAAAGGATGCGATGACCTGCATTGGTCAGGTGCACGACTCTGCCTGCCCGGCGCACCAGTTCGGCGCCCAGTTCCTGTTCGAGTGCACGAATCTGTTGCGCCACGCCTCCGTGCGTCAGGTTCAGACGTCTGGCCGCCTCAGCCATGGATCCATACCGGTGCACAGCCAGTAATGTCGAAAAGAGTTTGGTATTCAAAACGATAAGAATCCTATCTTTTTATGATATCGAAGCATGGCCCTGTTGCGCTAATACATCGCTATCATGAAACACATTGAATACAGCCCCAAACTGGTACAGGTACAGACCAGGACCGATATGATTTTTATTCTGTACCTGAATACATTGAATTGAAAGACATTTTTTAATAGGCCAAAGAAACATGATCTGGGTTTCAAGGCAAGCTTGAGCAGTTCAGGTTGCAAATGCAAATTGGTCATTCACCGATGCAGAGGCAATGCTGTCCTATGGGACATGATTTTCCTTATCGTTTAAGGATTGCTGAAGCAGAGTGTCCACGGTTCGGCTCCTGCCCTTTCTGACCTGGTCACGCAGCAGGTGAACGTCTCCAGCAGTTTCGTTGCAGGTAGCAAGCGTCATTTCCACCCAAAGAGAAGAGGTTCATCATGAATAAACGACGCCATACATTGAAGACAGCATTGGCCGTGTGCGCCATGGGCGCAATCGGCTCGGCTGCAGCCGTGTTTCCGGCAACTGTTCTGGCGGACAAATGGCCTGAACGTCCTGTTCATATCGTGGTGCCATTTGCGCCCGGTGGCAGCAATGATGTCATTGCACGTCGACTGGCGGAGAGCTTGCGTCAGTCAACCGGTCAGGCTTACATCGTGGAGAACAAGCCAGGCGCGGGAAGTGTTGTCGGAGCCGGACACGTTGCGAAGTCTGATCCGGATGGCTACACCATTTTGTTCGTCTCTGGTTCGCTTGCCACATCGGCGGGAGCCCAGAAAACACCGTATGACACCAAAACCGCGTTCGAACCGATCACGACGGTGGCTGAAGCACCATTTGTGCTGCTGACACGGGAAGGATTCCCGGCGAAGACTGTTCCCGAACTTATAGAGTATGCAAGGGCCAATCCAGGCAAAGTTAATTACGGCACCGCAGGTCTGGGTGACAACGCGCAGTTGATGACAGAGCTGCTCTCGCGTGAGACGGGCGTCACGATGCAGGGCATTGCATACAAAGGGATCAGCCCTGCCCAGATCGATCTGATTGCCGGAAGGATTGACATTCTGTTCACGACCATTGCCTCCATTAAGGGGACACCGGCCGATAGCCTGCCCAAGATTGCGTTTACCGGTGCGACCCGGGATCCGGACTATCCCGATATCCCGACCGTCAAAGAGCAGACGGGTCTGGATTACGTGGTCAATGTCTGGTGGGGAACATTCGGGCCTGCGGGCATGGACCGGACAGCGCGTGATACCTTGAACACAGAGATCAGGAAGGCGGTTGCAACGCCGGAGTTTACGCAGTTCCTGGCGA
The DNA here is from genome assembly GCF_003058465.1 of Orrella marina. Lineage (NCBI taxonomy): Bacteria > Pseudomonadati > Pseudomonadota > Betaproteobacteria > Burkholderiales > Alcaligenaceae > Orrella > Orrella marina. The sequence continues at coordinate 3,334,921 of NZ_CP028901.1, forward strand.
CGCTTGGTTCCAGACCGGCGACATCCACGCCTGATGAGTTGCGCGAGTTGCTCGCCAAGGATGTTGATCGCTGGACTGAAACCGCCACTGCGATCGGTATTCGTCCGCAGTAACTCTTTCTTGAGATTCATCTGGAAGTTGACATGACCACGAGCAATGACGAGGCAAGGTTTCTTGAACTTGCAGCACAGTACATCGGTGACAGTTCAATCAGGATGCATGGTGTTGTCGCGCGGACCGATCCGACGGTCCTTGCCTCGGAGGTTGTTCGTCTGAACCGCAACGTCATGCAGGCAGCGAGCAAGGGCGTGGACCCATTTCTCCAGCCTGCCAGCTTCCAGAGTCTCTTGCTTGAAAGTGCACAATGCGCAACACAACAAAGTGGTGCGTCACCAGAACGTCGGTCAGCGTCTCGTTCGGTGTCCCGAACGATGCCCTTATCCCAGCCGGGCTCGTCGCACCCGACTCTGACTCAGACAGCACGACTGCTGCGCGAAGGTACGGTGACTTGCGTGGAACTTGCCCAGACAGCACTCGACAAGGTCACGGCAACGCAGCTTTCGCTCAACGCGTTTCTGATCACCTGGGCGGACAATGCGATGGAGACTGCTGCAACTCTGGACCGCGAGTTGCGGGCAGGTCGGGATCGCGGCATCTTGCATGGTATTCCACTGGCTCATAAAGACTGCTTCAACGTTTTTGGGCATGCAGCGACGATCGGCTCCAAAGCCAGACCAGCTGTACCCGCCAGTACTAACGCGACCATTATTGACCGTCTGGAGCTGGCAGGTTCAATTAATGTGGGCACGTTGAATCTGAGTGAAATGGTTGCTGGTCCGACAGGTCAGAATCCAATCTTCGGGGATTGCGGCAACGCGATCGACCCAGAGAGGATATCGGGAGGGTCTTCCAGCGGCTCAGGAAGTGCTGTTGCCGCTGGAATCGTGTATGGCTCGATCGGTAGTGATACCGGTGGCTCCATCCGGATACCGGCATCGCTCAATGGCTTGTATGGCATGAAGCCTACGTATGGACGCATCTCTAGGGCCGGATGCTTCCCGAGAGCGTACTCGGTCGACTGCCCCGGACCGCTTGCCCGGACTGCTGAGGATTGTGCCGCCCTTCTTCAGGCAGTTGCCGGTCACGATCCGGCCGATCCATCCTCTTTGCCCGGCGATGTGCCTGACTATCTTGGCTCCCTTGACCACGCGGCTTTGGGCAGTCAGGTTGCCACGCTGGATCTGGGTGAGGGGTACGAATGTGATCCGGAGATCGCGACTGTATTTGAAGGGTTTGTGGGCTCTGTTGAGCAGATGTTTGGCACTGTGCGCGATGTCCTGTACCCGGAAGTGGAACGGTGCAATGCGCTCAGTGACGTGATATCCAAGGTTGAGGCAGCCACGGTACATGCGCAGTGGATGCGCCAGAATCCACAGACCTACTCGCAATCGGTTTACACCCGCACGGAAACCGGCCTTCATATTCCGGCGGTCCGTTACATGGAAGCACTGGTTTGCCGTATAGAGGTCCTCCAATCGTTTCTGAGGGAGCAGATGCAGGATAACGACATCCTGATCTGCCCAACGGTGACGATTCCGACACCGCTACGTGGCGAGGTGGATATGGATAGTCCCGACGCCATGATGCGTACTGTCCGGGCGCTGACCTGTCTCACACGCCCGTTTAACTATCTGGGGTTACCCGTCCTGACTATGCCAATTGGCAGGGACAGCAACGGGATGCCGATTGGTGCCCAGATCATTGGTCGACCACTGAGCGAAGCCCGACTACTTTCATTTGCGCACCTCATGTCTGCAACGGCTTGAGGTGCGCTATTACGCAAGACTGATTTACAAAATAAAGAGGCCGGCATGACATCGAAACCATGGGATCAATATCTGGGAGATCAGGATCGTAAGGTTCTGGAGAAGGGTAAGTTCGCTCGCCGGATGGGGTTTGGAAGCAAGCCCGCGATCATCGTTGTGGACGTCCAGAAGTTCATGGTCGGAGTCCAGGGCGAGGAAGATCAGTGGCCTTCGAGCGGAGGGCAGTCGGCACACGATGCGGTTGCACAGATTGTCTCGCTGGTGGGGCAAGGGCAAAAGCATGGCGTGCCCGTCTTTTTTACCCGCTTCGAGATTGCCCCGGATGGCCGAGACATGGGCGTCTATGCAAGAAAGCGCGATTTGCTGTCGAATCCACACTGGTGTCTGGCGGGGGAAGTGGGCTCGGAAATGGTCGATGCGCTGATTCCGACTGACAATGACATCGAGTTCGTCAAGAAAAAGCCGAGCTGCTTTCATGGAACGCCATTGCTGGGATATCTCATCGATCGACAGATCGACACCGTGATCATTGTCGGAGGATCGACCAGCAACTGTGTGCGGGCAACGGTGTTTGATGCGGCCTCCTACAACTACAGGGTCATCATCCCGCAACAGGCCGTGTTTGATCGCTTTCCGATATCCAACGCCATCAGCTTGTTTGACATGGACCGGCAGTTCGCGGATGTGGTCGATGTGTCGGAGGTTAGGAACTATTTTGAAGGACTGCCGATACCAGCAGACAGACAGGTATGGCTAGAGCGCGCTGATTCTTTTTGTGATCGGGTTACCGGTTGCGATCAAGCCGCAGATTGATGGCGGTGAACTCAAACCGATTGCCCAGTTCTGGCCCGAAAGAACCTCTAGTCTGCCGGATGTGCCAACACTGAAGGAAATCGGGGTGGATCTGACGCTTAGCGTCAACCTGGGCATCTTCTCGCCGACAGGCACACCTGAGGACATCATCAAGACTGTGAGCGACGCGGCTCAGAAGGTTCTGACATCTCCAGAGTACCTGGAGTGGGCGTCGAGCCGTATGGTCAATCCAGCGTTCTTGCCGGCCGCAGATTACGCGGCACTGGTTGATCAGGAGCGCGTGTTGTATCAGCGGATTGTCCCTACGCTCAACTTGAACTAAGGGAGATGACTCAAGTTTGATTTGAACGGTGCGACCACTACCGTCTTCCAGTAAGTCCGAACAGGAGGATTGTTGTGGTCTTTCCGCGTTGTGGTCTTTCCATCAAGCAAACGAGGGTTGCAGAAACACGAACCCCTCAGAGTCTGTGCTGACACCTTCCTGTACAAAGTTCGTGTACCTCTCGTACATACTACGACGTCATCACATCAAGGCACTTGCAAGCCTGCTTTACAATCCGCGACACGCTCGCGTCACGCTAGTCCCTGGGTGTCTGCATCTGCGCTTGCGTCACCTGTTTCAGGCAGAACGGACATCTAACACCGCGGTTATCCCTTGCCCTACAGTGGAGATGCCTGCCGAATTCATCGCATCCCGTGTTTCGGGGAAGGTTAGCAAGCCGGCATTGGCGTTGACATGGGTGGTGGGGATGCTCACGCTGGGCACGGCGACACCACACATTCTTCGGGCCATCGGTGTTCTCTGTCCATGGCAGCATGTGCTCGCGGGTGCAACGCTACTGGCCCTGATCGGTGGGGGGCACTGGTCTTCGCGGTTGGCGATGGTCCGTATCGTTCGTCACCCGGTGCAGCCTTGCGTCTGAATGCGAAAGACCTTCGAACGCTTTTACAAACCCTGAGATTGCGTGCGTCAGTTGGTGGCTACCTCCGACACATGTGGGAGCTTTATGCCTTCTGGGCTGTCGTACCCATACTGTGTGCGGCCATTGTTAATGCAATGTATACAGGCGTCCCTCATGGTGCAATCATTACGTCTGATCCGCGCGGTGCTGGTCTGGAATTGATGTACTGGTTGATTGCCATTGTCGTTGCAATCGGCGCGGCCAGCTGTCTGCTTGGCGGGTATGCAAGCAACTGGATCGGAAGCGCTCGTGTGGCGTTCATTGCGCTCGCAGGGTCCGGGCCTGATCTGTCTCGTTTATCCTCTGATATCGCCTTCTGCCGTCACGTTCAAAGTGGTTCTGTTGCTGCTGTGGGGTGTTTCGGTGGGTGCGGACCCTCCACAGTTCTTGACCATGTCGTCGCAGGCAGCCCCGAGTGCCTTGCCCGGGCCTGCGCTCGAGCTGCAAAACGAAATCGGGTTCCTGATTTCCGCGATCTCGATTGTGCTGCTGAGCAAAGCCATGCCGTACTGGGGTGAAGGTGCCTCGCGGTCGCTGGTGCCTTGGCCCCTACTCGGGCTATGGGCCATGCACAGTTTGTTACGCTCAGACACAGTGGGTTCAGCGAGTGATGCAGGGGCCTCAGAACCTCTCTTTATGCTTGAGCCCTCACTTTGCATGTCCAGCCTGGACGTAGGACACTACTTTGTGCCCAGCGCCACGCTGCCCATCGGGACTGTCAGGGCAGGCGTGGATCGTCGGGCACTGATCAGACCATGGCCTCGCAGACGGCTTTCGTGAATGCGGAGCATCTTGCCGTTCCGCCCAGATCGGTCGGCACGACTTCGCCTTTTTCGAGGACGGTGTTGACGGCAGCTTCGATCCGGCCGGCTGCCTGAGCCAGTTGCGGGTCATTGTGACAGGTCGATAGCCAGTTGAGCATCAGGCAGGCCGAAAGCAGGGTGGCCACAGGGCTTGCCAGGTCTTGACCGGCGATATCCGGAGCCGATCCATGAGCCCCTTGAAATAGTCCGTGATTGTCACCGAGCTCTGCAGAGGGGGATACTCCCATGCCGCCCACAGTTGCGGCACCGAGATCTGAAATGATGTCGCCGAACATATTCTCGGTGACGATGACGTCATAGAAATCCGGTCGTTTGATTTGATGCACCGTCATCGCGTCGGCGTAGGCGTAATCTGTCTCGACGTCAGGGTAGTTGACACCGACTTCATTACACACGGCACGAAAATAGGCGTACGAACGCAAGATGTTGGCTTTGTCGCAGATCGTCACGCGTGGTTTGCCATCACGCAGTGCGCCGTTTCTCTGGCGTGCCAGTTCGTATGAGAATCGCGCAACGCGCTCGATTCCTTTGCGTGTCATCACGAGCGTATCGGTTGCCACTTCGTCTCGCATGACGATCCCGCCACCGCGGCTCGCGTACAGGCCCTCGGTGTTCTCTCGTACGATCACGTAGTCGATTGATCCGCCGTCATGATCCCTTAGGGGAGAACGGACGCCTTTGAGTAGCTTGATGGGACGCATGTTTGCGTACAGGTCCAGACGGAACCGCAGGCGCAGGTGCAGGTCATTGCCCACTTCGGTGCCGTCAGGGTAGGTGATGCCAGGCATGCCAGCTGCTCCGTGCAGGATTGCATGCATGTCCCGGCAGGCAGTGAAGGTATCTTCGGGTAGAACTTCACCCGACTTCTGGTAATGATCCGCTCCGCCATCGAGCATCTCGAAATGCAGCGTGTCAGAACCCAATGCTTCTTTGAGTACAGTGATTGTGGATTGTGCGACTTCAGGTCCGATCCCGTCACCTTCAATGGTGGCAATGTTGTATCGCGCCATGTGAGTTATCCCCTCTGTTGTTCATGACGCCAGTATGCCAAGCGGCAGGTGTGGTGTGCATGGGTGAGCATCTGGTGGGCTCCATATTCGGGTACTTGTCACTCCATCTTTCGTTGACCGCTTCCGTCAATCTGCTCTGATGGGTCAGTCGCAACGAATTCGCTTTATCCTGCTGATGGCAATGCCTCGTTATCTGGAACACAGTCAAGAATCTTGTTTCAGGTGAGTATTCCGCTTGATCGTGACCACCTTCGGACCATCAGCTGGGCGTTGCTTCTGGACAATTGAATTTGTAGGCGTGATTCTGGCGTCGACCCTGTGACCAGGGCCGGCGTTGAGTAGCCAGAGGAACTTCGTTGGTGTTCCGGAGAGCACTGGTGGCGATCAGGGATTCAATCTGAGAGAGATGCTGCTGCGAGTGCAGGTATCCAATCGATATCAAAATACTCTGAAGAAGATCCTGCATCTGAACGGTTGATGCCTCAGGGCGTTAGGTCGGCAGATATTGGTTACCGATGTTGTCCTGAAGTAAGCCGACAGTGGTGCGAGTACTTCACGCATGGACGTAGTCTTGTCCGTTCTGTGATGTGCGGCAGGATGACAGGTTGGTGGAAAGACGCCATCCCTGTTCATGTCAGAGGACTTGATTCGATGATCATGTGACTGAACAGTGACTGCGCGCTGAAGGCGACTTCCCATACTTGGAGCCAGCCTTCCCGGAAACAACAGGTTGTTGTGAAGCGGTAAGACTTTAAAGGTCTTACAAACGATAAATTAAGTGTTAGACATTGCATGTCCGGTGTTTCAAACTTCATCCAAACATCATAAGAACCCTATCAATCGGAATGTTGTGGGGTTCAATATAAATCGGAGACTGTTTCATGTTTATCCCGGAATTGTTCAAGGGACATCGCGTGTTGGTGACAGGTGGGGGAACTGGTCTAGGCAAGGAGATTGCGGAGCATCTTCTGTCGCTTGGTGCAACGATCTACATCTGTGGTCGGCGTGAATCTGTGTTGCAGGAAGCGGCGCAGGAATTGATGGACCAGCACGGAGGATGCGTCAAGTGGGTTTCTGTTGACTTGCGGGATGCAGCGTCAGTTGACGCCGCCATCGAATCAATCTGGGCGGATGGTCCGCTGACTGGACTGGTCAACAACGCAGCCGGCAATTTCATCAGCAGGACGGAAGATTTGTCTCCGCGTGGTTTTGATGCCGTCGCCAACACCGTTTTACATGGCACTTTCTATGTCACGCATGCGGTGGGCAAGCGCTGGATCGAACAAGGCCTCAGGGGGTCGATTCTGTCGATTGTGGTGACCTGGGTTAAAACTGGCTCACCCTATGTGGTGCCTTCAGCGATGTCCAAGGCCGGGATTGACGTGATGACCAAGTCCCTTGCAACGGAATGGGGACACTATGGTATTCGACTCAATGCCATCGCACCCGGTATCTTCCCGACCGAAGGCGCGACGGCTCGCCTGCGTCCCGCAGACAATCCTCACGCGCGCGAAATTGCAGACAATCCAATGCGTCGGCTTGGCAGGATGTCCGAGTTGACCAATCTTGCTGCGTTCCTGATGGCTGATGGAGCCGAGTGGATCAATGGTGAAACCATCTCCATTGACGGCGGTTATCACCTCGCTCAAGGTGCATACTTTACTCATTACTCTGAATGGACTGATGAGCAGTGGACGCAGGCTCGTGAACGCATCAAGGCGCAGACCGCGAAGGACAAGGCTTTGCGAACGGCGGATACAGGGCGCAAGACTCAGGCCTGAGCAATCGGCTGTGCGTCAGATTGAATGGTGCAGATACATTCATGAGCTGGTTTTAGAGGCCAGGGAACGCGGTTGATGGTGAGGCCCGGATGATTGTGTTGCAAAGAATCGGGTGGTGGGGTGTCGACAAGGCCGATAGATAGGCCGGCCTGTTAGTCGGCAGTTCATGATTTCTGAGTTGTGAGAATCGATTGGAATTACGTCAGTTGCGCTACTTTCTGGCGGTCGCCCAGGAGCTTCATTTCGGACGTGCTGCCGAGAAGGTTCATATTGCCCAGTCCCCGCTGTCGCGGCAGATCCGTCAGCTCGAGGACTCGCTGGGCGTGAAGCTTTTCAATCGAACCCGGCACCGCGTGGAGCTCACAGAGGCAGGGCGTGCTTTCATCGCGCATGCCCGAGCGGTCCTGGCGACGACCGAGCAGGCCCGTCAAGGTGCGGTCAAAGCAGCCGCAGGGCTGTACGGCAGGGTTTCGATCGGATACACGAACTCCGCGATCTATACCTTGTTTCCGCGACTGCTGGTGCAACATCGCCGTACCCACCCGCAGGTCGAGATTGTCTTGCGTGACAGCCTGCTCACGCCCATGCAGATCGATGCGCTGATCGACCGCAAGCTGGATATCGGATTCTTGCGCCCACCCGTCGGAAACGCGGCAATCGAGACTTTTGTGGTCGCCAGGCAGACTCTTTTAATGGCGTGCCCGGCTGGTCATCCTCTGTTGCAGAATGAGGAAGTGGATCTTTCCCGGTTTGCCGATCAACCGTTTGTGATGTTCTCCAGGGGACTGGACTCTGCCCTGACGACCACCATGTTGCGTGTCTGTCACGAGGCCGGGTTTCATCCACACATCGAACAGGAGGTGGGTGACGTGCCGACGATGATCAGCCTGGTTGCCCACGGGATGGGGGTCGCGCTGGTTCCTTCCTCAGCGCGTGAGATGGAGTTTCGGGGAGTGGAGTTTCGCAACATCAAGGGCGTAGAACAGGAGCTTGTCATGGCTATGGCGTGGAACCAGGAAGTGGAGTCACCGGCGCGGGACAGCTTCATCAAACTGGTCAAAGCAGTTGTTGAACAGGAATGAACATGCACCCAATCCAGATGGCCGAGATCGGGACTGAATCTGTGCTGGAACTTGTAAAAGAAACGTTCAGGAGCGCGTTGTGAGTCAATGGAATCGAACAGAAGGAGAGTTGTTGCAGACGTTGATCGACGGGGTCCTGATTCTGTCTCTTAATCGACCGAAGCAGCACAACGCGCTCACCCTCGGTATGTACGCGGGTTTGCGTGATGCGCTGGTTCAGGCTAACCAAAGCCCTGATGTAAGAGTCGTGGTTCTGGAGGGTGTTGGCGCGTCGTTCTGCTCCGGAGGTGATGTGTCGCGAATGGCATCGAACGCCACGGCAAGCGCAAAGGAGGGGGCATCATCCGATCAGGCCACTCGTGAGGCGGACCTGAGACGTCGCACGGAGATCGTTGAACTCTTGCATCAGACATCGAAGCCAACGATCGCACTGCTGCGCGGTCACGTGGTCGGTGCTGGATTGTCTCTCGCGCTTGCCTGTGACATTCGACTTGGGGACGCGACGATTCGCATGATGACAGGGTTTGCCCGGGTCGGGTTGTCGGGCGACTTTGGTGGCCACTACTTTTTGCCGCGTATTGTTGGTATGGCCAGAGCGCGCGAGATGTACTTGCTGTCCCGACCGGTTCTGGGAGAGCAGGCGCTTGAACTGGGGTTGGTCACTGAACTCGTCGATGCCGGGATCCTGCGTGAGCACGGACTGAAGCTGGCCCGAGACCTAGCCGATGGCCCCACGTTTGCCTATGCCAGTATCAAGGCCAATCTGAACGACGGACTGGACGCCGATCTGTCCAGGATGCTTGATCTTGAGGCGCAACGGCACGTCGCGTGTGTCGAGTCAGCAGATCACAAAGAGGCTGTCACGGCGTTTCAGCAAAAGCGCGCTCCGCAGTTTCGTAACCACACAACTTGAAAGCTGCACATGAAGACAGCAAGGTAACCAGACAGAATGACCGTCAGACAGGATAAGAAATGATTGATAAACGTGTTCAGAGTATCGCGAACGCCCTGGAGGGTTTGCGAGATGACTCCACGATCTTGGTGGGAGGATTCAGTACCTCGGGCAGACCTTCCGATTTGCTGCGTGGTGTGCTCGAGTTGGGCATCAGGGGCCTGACGTTGATTGCCAACAACGCAACGACCGGCACGGATGTGGTGGCAGACATGCTTCACGCCGGTGTCATCCGCAAGATTGTCTGCTCGTTTCCTCGCGGTATCGAAGGGCATAGCATTTTTGATGATCTCTACCAGGCCGGAAAGATTGATATCGAGCTTGTTCCTCAAGGAACACTGGCGGAGCGGATCCGGGCAGGTTCGGCGGGTATCGGCGGTTTTTTTACCCGGACGGCGGCCGGTACTGAGTTGGCCAAGGGCAAGGAGTCCCGCATGATCGACGGCAAGTTGTACGTCCTGGAGCAGCCTTTGCGCGCGGATGTGGCCTTGATACGCGGGCAATGTGGCGACCGGATGGGTAATCTGACGTATCACCGCGGTGCCAGGGTAAACAATCCGGTGATGGCGGGGGCAGCAGACCTCACCATCGCGCAGGTGGCCCAGATTGTCGAGGTGGGTGCGATTGATCCGGAACACGTCGTCACACCCGGAATTTTTGTGGATCGTCTGGTGGAGGTCACATGCAGCAAGGAGTGAAACCCAACTTGGGCGCACAGTCGCCCACGCCGTGCGGACTGGCGCGAGAAGACATTGCGCGTGTAGTCGCCAACGACATGCCAGATGGCGCTTACGTCAATCTGGGCATCGGCTTGCCGACCAAGATCGCGAATTATGTGGCGCGTGAGAAGGAGGTGCAGTTGCAGAGCGAGCAAGGGCTTCTCGGTCTTGGCCCGGCACCCGAACCCGGACAGGAAGACCCCGATGTAGTCAACGCTGGCAAGGGGTTCGTGACGCTGTTGCCAGGTGCATCCGTGTTCAGTCATAGCGATTCGTTTCTGATGATTCGCGGCGGGCATATCGACATCGCCTGTCTTGGTGCATTTCAGGTGGCTGCAAACGGTGACATTGCCAACTGGTCAACGGGATCTGACAAGTTCGCGCCGGGCGTGGGTGGTGCGATGGATCTGGCTGCGGGTGCCAGACAGGTCTGGGTGTTGATGGAACACTGCCAAAAGGATGGCGCACCCAGAGTGCTGGAAAGGTGCACATATCCCTTGACCGGTATGGGTTGCGTCAACAGGATCTATACCAATTTCGCGCTCATGACCATTACCGAAGCAGGCTTGCGGGTTGATCGAATGGTTGAAGGTATGACGCTGGAGGACTTGCAGGCAATTACGCAGGCAAGCTTGATATTGGCACCGGACTGTAGCGTTTACCGTCCGGACTGACAGTTTCAAGAAACGCGCTTCGCGACTCTGAAGCCAGTGTCGTAGCGCGAATGTAGTGAGTGAATCTTTTCGATCACCAGACTTAGGAATGTGTATGGTCTGGATAACAACATAGTGAGGGGACTGAAATGAAGAAATTACTCAGCGCACTGGTGATTTGCCAGGCCATGGTTGCTGGATCAGCGGTTGCGCAGGATATCAAACTGGGGGCAGCATTTCCGTTGAGCGGACCCAATGCCGAAGCAGGACAACTCTTTGCAACAGGTATCGATCTCGCGGTCGAACACATCAATGCTGATAAGCGTTTGAATGGATCGTTTGGTGTGGTCTACGAAGACAGTCAGGCCTTGCCGACCCAAGGTGTGATTGCCGCCAACAAACTGATCAACGTTGAGCGTGTGCCCTATATTCTTTCAGCTTACACCGGTGTGTCCAAGGCAGTCGCACCACTCGGTCAGCGTAATCAGGTTGTGATTGTGAATGGGGGTGGTGTGGGTCCTGACCTGGCGGAACTCGGACCGTACTTCTGGAACGTCATTCCTCTGGCCAACCTGGAAGTAGCCACCATGGTGCCATTTCTGGTCAAGGACAAGGGTCTCAAGCGCGTGGCCCTCGTTTACATCGATGATCCACTTGGCGATGCCGCAAAAAAGGTGCTCGACAAGGAACTCAAGGCGGCAGGTGCCGAATTGGTGGGGGCGTTCTCTATCCCCGCATCGGCCCAGCAGTTCTCGGGTATTGCAGCGCGTGTGAGAGATACCCGTCCCGATGCCGTCTACATCGCATCCTATGGCAACCAGCAGGTGCAATTGACCAAGCAGTTGCGAGACAACGGGGTCAGTCAACCCATCGCGAGTTATTCGGTTTTTTCAATGCCGTCGATGCTTGCACTTCCAGAGGCCCAGGGCAGCTTCTTTACCAGTCAGGAAGTGAATCGCCAGAGTCAGGATGCGCGTACCCAGCGCATGGTCAAGGACTACACAGCCAAACATGGCAAGGAGCCGAACACCTACGCTATCAACTACTACAACGCCACGATGTTGTTCGCAGATCTGGTCGAAGCACTGCAGAAGGAAGGCAAGGCGATAACGGGCGCCAACCTGCTTGAGAAGCGTCAGGCGACTCCTTCGTTTCAGTTTGTCGGTTCGACTGTTTCGTTCCAGGATGACGGTACGGTCAGGGCACCGGTTCAGGTGAACGAGATTGCCAATGGAACGACCAAGATCGTCAAACCCGGCAAATAATCAGCTTCAAGGAAGAGTGGCGTCATGCTGTATTTGCAACTATTGGTTAACGGCATACAGACCGGGGCGATGTATGCCCTGATTGCCGCGGGATTCTCGCTGATCTTCGGGATGACCAGGGTGTTTCACGCGGCACATGGTGCCACCTTCACGATTGCCGGTTTCGTGTTCTACGAGTGTTACCAGGTGTTCGAGCTCGGACTGATCCTCTCGGTTCTGGGCTCGGCCCTGGCTGCGGGTCTGTTTGGCATGTTGCTCAACCGCTGGGTCTATGTGGTGATTCAGCGCCATGAGGGGTCGTTTTTTACCGTCTTTGCGGCGTCATTTGGTGCTGCGATCGTGGTCGAGAACCTGATCGCCATTTTCTTTGGCAAGGGTCTGATGACGGTCAGCACCGACTGGAGCCGCAGTGTCGAGATGATGCCGGGGCTCTTTGTTGCACCGATGTCGTTTGTCGCGGTGATTGTGGCCATCGTCTGCTTTGCCATTTTGCACTGGCTGTTCACCCACACGAGTCTGGGGGTGGCGCTACGGGCGCTGGGCGAGAATCCGATGCTGATCGATGTGTTCGGTCTGAACCAGCGCGAGCTTGGCAAGTACGCCTTTCTGATTGGGTCCGTGCTGGTGGTGCCGGCTGCGGTGCTCACGGCCACGACCACCGGTTTGAGTGCCTCGATGGGGCATCACATCATGATGATCAGTATCGCGGCCACGATCGTGGGGGGTGTGGGCAGTCTGCGAGGCGCGGCCATGGCCGGGATGCTCTTTGGACTGGCCGAGAACCTGAGTCTTGCATTCTTTGAGCCGCAGTGGAGCGAAGCGGTCACCTTCGTGATCCTGTTTCTTTTCATCATCTTTCGTCCGGGCGGTTTCTACGGGCGAGCCATCGTGTCATAAAAGCCATGCTTGCCTATCTTCAGAACATTTTCATCCTGTTCTCGATCAACGCGATTCTGGCGCTGACGCTGAACTTCATCATGGGCTATGCGGGCATCTTCTCGCTCGCCCATGCCATCTTCTTCGGGGTGGGGGCCTATACGGCTGCCTACGTGGCGTTGAACTTCACCGATTCGCTACTGCTGTGCATGCTGGCGGCCATGGGCTTGTCCGCCATTCTGTCCATGGCACTGGCCTTGCCCGCGCTGCGCGTGCGCGGTGAGTACTTTGTAGCGGCGTCCCTGGGCCTGCAGATTATTGGTGTGACCATCTTTTCTGAATGGAAGTCGGTCACCGGTGGTCTGGGCGGCATGGTCGGCATTCCGCCGCCGGTGCTGTTTGGCTACACGTTCACCAGTACCAGCCAGTTCGTGGGGCTGTCGCTGGCGATTTTGCTGGGGGTGCTGGGGGTGCTGGCGCTACTGGTCAGGGGCAGCTTTGGACGGAGCCTGATGGCCATTCGCGATAGCGAATCGGCCGCCCAGGCCTACGGCAAGCACGTCAACGCGATCAAGACGCTGTCGGTTGCGGTGTCAGCGGCGCTTGCGGCGCTGGGTGGCGGCTTGTACGCGTTTTACATGAGCTTTGTGAACGTCGAGGTGTTCACGCTGAACATGTCGATCCTGCTGATGGCGATGGTCATCATCGGAGGCACCGGCACGTTGATGGGGCCACTCGTGGGGGCGGCCATCGTCATGGCACTGCCTGCGGCACTGACCTATCTGCCGTTCATTCCGCCGGGCGAGCTCGGCACGATCCAGCAGATCATCTATGGCGCAGCCATGGTCATTCTGATGATGTACCGGCCGGGTGGTCTGGTTGGTGGACGCAGCAAGGAAAAGTCAGCATGAGTCAAACGCGTTCCTCGAACGAGATCCTGCTCGAGATCCGGGGTCTGAACAAGAATTTTGGTGGTTTGCAGGCGATTTCCGAAGTGTCGCTGGATTTGCCTGCGGGGATCATTACGACCCTGGTCGGACCCAACGGCGCGGGCAAGACGACGCTGTTCAACATGGTGACCGGGCACCTGGTGCCTACGAGCGGAACCATCCACTGGCTTGGCGAGCCGCTGGTGAGCATGCCCCCCTGGAAAATCGCGCGAAAGGGGATCGGGCGCACCTTTCAGGATCTGCGGCTCTTTAATCACATGACCGTGCAGGAGAACATCCAGAGCGTCATGGAGAACAGCAGCTGGCTGTGGCAGTTCGGTGCCTCTGATGCGGCGCGCATCGACGAGATTCTGGAGGAGACTGGCCTGGCGGCCAAGCGCAACGAGCGGGCCGTGGATCTGGCGTATGCCGAGCGCAAGTTTTTAAGCATGGCCCGGATCATGGCAGCCAAGTCCAAACTTTGGCTGCTCGATGAGCCAGCCTCGGGTCTGGATCCACGCTCATTCGATCGTTTCGTGGCGTTGCTCAAGGACTACGCGCGTCGAGGGGTGACGATCTGCATCATCGAGCACAACCTCGATATCGTGATCCAGCTCTCGGACACGGTGGCGTTTCTGGATCAGGGCAAGGTGCTGGCACAAGGATCGTCAGAGGAGATTCTGAAAGATCCCCATCTGGCTGCAATTTACTTTGGAGATCGATGAGCATGTCGACATCGTCTTGGTTTTTGGAAGGTCGCGGGCTCAAGGTCGGCTATGGCGGGCGCCCCGTGCTCGAGGGGTTTGATGTCAGACTCGGGTACGACGAGGTGCTGTGTCTGATCGGTCACAACGGGGCCGGCAAGTCCACGTTGCTCAAAGCCCTGTTCGGGCTGGTGGCCCCATCGTCCGGTGAGGTCTGGCTCGAGGGCAAGCCGATCCGGAGTCTGAATTCCCGGTTCATGAATGCCAATGGCGTGGCCATGGTGCCCGAAGGACGCGGGATATTTCCGGGGCTGAGTGTGGCCGAGATCATGCGGCTGGGGTTCTGGGCGGCCGGGATCAAGCCGGCTGATCAGCAGGCGCGCCTGGAGTGGGTGTTCGAGATTTTGCCGATGGTCAAGCGGTTCTATAACCAGCGTGCCGGCACGCTTTCGGGTGGGCAGCAGCAGATGGTGTCGCTGGGCCGTGCGTTGCTGAGTCAGCCGCGTTGTCTGTTGCTCGACGAGCCGTCGATCGGACTGGCACCGAAGCTGTTTCAGGACCTGATGGGCCCGATCAAGGCGTTGCAGCAAGAGCGAAAGATGTCGATCCTGATTGTGGAGCAGAACGTCAAGGAGGCGCTCAAGATTTCGGACCGGGTGATCGTGATGAAGTCCGGGGCACTGATCAAGGAGGGTGCTCCCGCGGAGTTCAGCGACAACACGGCACTGATGGAGCTGTACTGAACGAATTGTTCCGGTGGTGTTCAGGTTTGACAGGAGGTCTTTTGCTAACGTGTCGTGGTGAGTGATTTCAGTCGACTGGGGCTCCGAGCTATCCGGTACAGACTCTGAACATACCGTGGGTGCGTAAAGCCTATGGGGTGGCGATTTCGTCTATCCAAGAACGATCGTTAAAGATCAATTCCATTCTGGTTAACTAACACAAACGAAGGGTCGAGCCAGAAGTCACTGTAGGCGATTGTGCAAAACAATCGGAAAATAAAAAACGCCCCGCAGGACGTTCTTGCTTGATGCACTATGTACTAGGCTTTCCTGGTCGGAGTGTCGCGACTTGATCGGACTCTACCAGACTACGGTTAAATGGTGCCGGTGAAAGGAATCGAACAAAAACGCCAAAGTCTTTATTTATGCGGCTTTTCAGAGAGATCCAGGATTCCGAAAAATAAATTGGTAAACCCCTGGGTAAAGAGTTGAATCCGTTACCGAAACACAACGTTTAGAGACCGCAATCAACGTTGAGGGTTTGGCAAACGATGGGCGTCTATGTGCGTTATGGCGCAAGGCCATACTTTGTGTATAATTCTATATAACAACACCCCCACGCCTCTCAAAGATGCGCACCATGGGGGGTTACTTTTTTCCGAGGCCGGAAAAATGAAGTTCAACAAGCCCGCGTTCACCGACGACCAGCAACTCGACCAGTTGATCCAGCGCGGCGTGGTCTGCGGCGATCGTGCCGAAGCGCTGCACTATCTCGGGCACATCAACTACTATCGGCTGGCGGCTTACTGGCTACCTTTCGAGGCGGACCATGCTAGCCATTCCTTCAAGCCAGGCACCCGTTTCGTCGATGTCCTGAACCTCTACATCTTTGATCGTGAATTGCGCCTGCTGGTACTTGATGCCATTGAACGCGTCGAGGTTTCTGTACGCACGGGCTGGGCTTATACCTTGGCCCATCGGTATGGCCCCCATGCGCACCTGAACGCTTGTCAATGGCCATTAATTTTGACCCACCTTTGGCCAATAAAATTGACCCACCTTTCTAAGATTAATTTGCGGTTTTCTGTTTCAAGCGATAACTCTCTCCTCCCAGCATAAAGATCTGTGAATGGTGAATGACCCGGTCAATGATCGGCACCGCCACGTTGTCGTCATGGAAGAACTCACCCCAACTGGTGAAGTCTTTATTGGTGGTCAGGATGATGGACCGGTATTCATACAGGCTGTTGATTAGCTGGAACAGGTTGTAGCGGGCCTGTCGTGTCATTGGCAGGTAACCTAGCTCATCAATGATCAGAAGGTCGTATTTGGCCAGGGAACTGACCCGCCTTTTGAGCTCTCCTTTCATCTCGGCCAGTTCAAGCTCTTCGACCAAATCCAGGGCGTTGCGAAACAGTACCCTGTATCCAGCTTGCACAGCCTTGTGACCGATACCGATGGCCAGGTGGGTCTTGCCCACACCGGGTGGTCCGATGAACACGAGGTTGTTTCGTTCGTCGATGAACTGGAAGTCCAGCAAGGCATTGACCTGACGCTTGGTGATGGTGGTCTGATGTCGGTAATCAAAGCCCTCCAGGCGCTTGTCTGACGGGAATGACGCCAGCTTCTGGTTGCGACGCACGCGGTTATCCTGGCGCTGAATCAGTTCGTGTTTGGCAAGCCGATCGGCAAAGTTGAGATAGGACATTTCATTGGCCTCTGCCTCGGCCAATAAATTGGTGAGTTCATCGGCAGTCGCGCTCAGTCGCAGACTGCGGTAACGGGCCACGGTTCGTTCAAGCTGGCTCATGGGTCACCTCCTGGCCAGTGCAGTGGCCAAGTTGCTGATAAGCGCTCAGATCCAGTGCATGTCGCGATGGCCGTATCGGCTCTGGGTGTCGCTCCCGCAAGACCGCTGCCGTGGCTGCCTCCAGGTAGCCTTGCAGCCGGGTTGCCGTCATGCCAGGGCGCTGTGCCAACGTAGCGATTAACGCCAGATTCACGGTCTTGTGGCGCTTGAGCAACTCGCGTACCGCCACCAACTGATCCTTATAGATCTTAGGCTCGGATCGCTTGAGTTGCTGGCACAACTGACCGCCAGTCTGCGAGCCAATCAGGGCATCGATGTCAGCTTCGAGCTTGCTCACACGCTGGGCATGATCCCGGTAATGGTGGGTGTTTTTGATCACCTTGCCCTTGTCATGACATAGGGCGTGACTGGCAATGACCTCATCGGTACTCAAGTCGCTGATGTGCAGTTGATCGTTGGACTCCAGAACCCCCACCCGGGCCTGTTGCCAACGCATCGGTACCGAGTACTTGTTGGCCTTCCAGGCAATCAGACCCGTCTTGTCGGCTCTTCGTGTTTGCCCGGCCACAGGCTGCACACAAGCCGGTGACAGGTAACCGTTCAGGTGTTCACGCTCATCGCGCTCGAACCTCTCACGGGGCGACTCGCCGGTGGTGCCGTGCACGCGGTCATTGGCGACATTGTCGAGCCACTGCTGCACATGCTCACGCACATGCTCCTGATCCCGGAAGACCTCTCCATACAAACAGTCTTGCTTGACGTACTTCACGCCCGCTTCGACCTTGCCTTTGCTCTCAGGGTCATATCCTTCACAGGCGTGTATCCGGAATCCGGCTGTCGTCGCATACGCATGGAAGCGCTGGTTCAGCGTCAACTCCCGGTACTGTTCGTTGATCACCACCAACTTGGTCTGATCGTAAACACACTCCTGGGGCAGGCCACCAAAGTACCGCATCGCCTCATCATGGAGTTGGATAAAAAGCTGGGTGTCCAACGGGCGAAATACCACTCCAACGTACATCAACCGGGAGTAGGACAGCACGAACACCACGAAGTGCAGTGTGCGCTCCTGGTCACCCACCATCACTTTGCGCAACTCACCCGGATCGACCTGACATTGAACGCCAGGCAGATCATCAAGCATGGGCTCGTAGTAGCGCACCTGTGCCGTGGCAACTTGCGCCTTGAGCGTACGCACATAGCGACGGATGGAACGATCCGAGGCGGGTAACTCTCCGACCTTGGCCTGAAGCTTACGTGCGATCTTGACCGCACTCAACTTAGGGAAACTTTGGAGCAAATGCTCGAGATAACCCCGATGGTCATCGAGGCGTTTGCTGCGAGACGGATCAGCCAACTGATCCGAAATAGCCTCGACCGGCATGCGAAGGTACTTGCGAACCGTGTTGCGCGACAACCCCAGTTCCTGACTGATGGCGCGAATCGACAACCCTTTGCCGTTATCGTGCAGTGCCTTGATTTTGTGTATCAAAACCCACTCCTTCACTGACATGCCTCCGGCGGTAGATAAACGCGGGAGACAGTAACTGTTTCTGTGGCCAGAAGGCCACCCGGAGGTGGGTCAAAATTAATGGCCAGTACTGGGTCAGTTTAGTTGGCCACTAACAAACGCTAGTCTGTTCAAGAAGCTCGCACCTAACTGGAACCACACCCAGCAACGCCAGAAGCTGGAAATCGAGGCGCGTAAGAGCCAGGAAACATTCTTGCGGCATCATTACCAGAAGTACGACGAGCCCCTGCCTCCGGTGTGGGCCCTCGTCGAGATCATGACGCTTGGCCAGTTGTCCAAGTGGTATGGCAATTTACGCCACGGTGCGGATCGCAATGCGGTGGCACACCGCTACAACATGGACGAGACTAATCTCACGTCCTTTCTGCATCATCTTAGCGTCATACGCAATCTCTGCGCGCACCACAGCCGCCTGTGGAATCGCGAGTTCACCTTCACTTTTCGCGTCCCGGGCCACCGCCCTTCCGCGCTGGTGGCTAGTCTGAACCCTAAGGACTCCCGCCGTCTCTACAATACGCTGACTGTGTTGGCGTGGCTGCTCGACAGCATCAGTCCTCAGCACCACTGGAAGCAACGCTTGAAAACTTCGCTGTTGCAGCACTCCATTGATCCGCTGCACATGGGCTTTCCGACAGATTGGGAGCGAAGGGTACTTTGGCAGGAGAACACAACATGAGCCTGGGATTCTTTGCTTACGTGTCGTTGGCCTTGGCAGAAACGGACTTCATTTTGTCCAGCGCATGATCTGCATGCCAGTGCGGCCTTCACATTCACGTCTTTGCCCTCGTAACCACGGATGTCTCGAAGCAAAACGCCCAGACGCAGTGGGTCGACGATTGCCGGTCTGCTTTGCTTTTCCATTAATCCCAAATTACCAATCCGTTGATTTCGTAGCCTGAAGTTGGCACGTAAGGATAAGAACGTGCAGTTCACGGCACTGCTACATCATGTGACCCCGCAATTGCTGCGAGAGAGCTTTTACGCTCTTCGCCGTGATGCGGCGGTGGGCGTGGATGGCGTGACGTGGCGAGACTACGAGCAAGACCTGACCGAGCGGTTGAATCGGTTGCACCGGGCTGTACACACGGGTGCATATCGCTGCCGTCCATCACGGCGGGTTTACATACCCAAAGCCGATGGAAGGCAACGTCCACTCGGGATTGCCTCTCTGGAGGACAAGATTGTGCAACAGGCGGTTTCGACCGTACTGAGCATGATCTACGAAGAGGACTTTCTCGGATTCTCGTATGGGTTTCGACTGGGACGGGGTCAGCACGATGCGCTCGATGCTCTCACAGTCGGGATCAAGAGCCGACATGTGAATTGGATACTGGATGCAGACATACAGTCTTTCTTCGACGAGATCGATCACGACTGGATGCTCAAGTTTCTGAAACACCGAATTGCCGACAAACGGCTGTTACGTTTGATCTGCAAATGGCTCAAAGCGGGTGTGATTGAGGATGGGTGCAGGATGGCGGCACACAAGGGCACCCCTCAGGGGGCTGTCATATCACCGTTGCTTGCTAACATCTACTTGCATTACGTTCTCGATCTATGGACTCGGCAATGGCGGCAGCGGCATGCCCGTGGCGCGATGATTGTCGTACGCTACGCTGATGACAGCGTGTTTGGATTCCAGAAAGAACAGGATGCTCAGCGCTTCCTCGAGGATATGCAGGCGAGAATGCACAAATTTGGACTGACCTTGAATACTTCTAAAACGAGGTTGATCGAGTTTGGGCGCTTTGCTGCTTCGAATCGGAGGCGGCGCGGGGCTGGTAAGCCTGAAACGTTTGACTTTCTGGGATTCACGCACTGTTGCGGCGTAGGTCGAGGCGGGCAATTTAATGTGATCCGCTTGACTGTCAAAAAGCGCATGCGAGCGACGCTTGAGGCCATTAGGCTGGAGCTGATGCGTCGCAGGCACCATCCAGTGCCTGTTGTCGGAAAGTGGCTTCGCACGGTTGTGCAAGGCTACTTTGCTTACTATGCGGTTCCCACAAACCTGTACCGTTTGGGTAGCTTCCGTTCCGAGGTCTGCCGCGCCTGGCGGCACGCCCTCAAACGAAGAAGCCAACGTCATCGGCTGCCGTGGGATCGGTTCCTCCGCCTGGTTGCTCGATACCTCCCTGGCCCGCGCAAATTGCACCCTTATCCTGAAGAGCGCTTCTATGCGTCATACCCGAGGTAGGAGCCGTATGCAATGGTATGGACGCCCCGATCTGAGGCTACGGCATCAGAGTGCCTTAAATTATGGGTGTCAAAACCATTACCTGACAGGAGGGCGTCCACCATGAAGATTACGACAATTGGCATTGATCTGGCAAAGAACGTTCTGCAGATTCACGGCGCTGATGAGCGCGGCAAGCCCGTGGTGCGCAAGCAACTCAAACGCGACAAGGTGATGGCGTTCTTCGCCAACATGGAGCCTTGCGTGATTGGCATGGAAGCCTGTGGCAGTGCACATCACTGGGCCCGTCAGTTGCAAAGCCTGGGGCATGAGGTCAAGCTGATCTCGCCACAGTTTGTCAAACCCTTTGTGAAGACCAACAAGCACGATGTGGCCGATGCTGAAGCCATCTGTGAGGCCGTCAGCCGACCCACCATGCGCTTTGTTCCGGTCAAGAATGTCGAGCAACAGGCGATGCTGTCACTGCACCGCGCACGTGAAGGATTCATCGTTGATCGAACCGCCACGGCCAACCGCATCCGGGGCTTGATGGCGGAGTACGGCCTGATCCTCCCGCAAGGTATCGGACATGTTCGCAGCAAGGTCCCTGAGCTGATTGAAGATGCGACCAACGAACTGCCAGGCATGTTCAGAAGGCTGATCGATCAGTTGCTCAACCATCTGCGCTGGCTCGACGAGCAGATCGAGATGATCGAAAAAGAAATCCATGCCTGGCATCGAAACAACGTTGACAGCCAGCGCCTTGAACAAGTTCCGGGCATTGGCGTGATCATTGCCACAGCCATGATTGCCATGATCGGGGATGCCCGCAACTTCAAGAATGGCCGAGAACTTGCTGCCTGGATCGGTCTGGTGCCACGACAGCACTCCACAGGCGGGAAACAGACTTTGCTGGGCATCAGTAAACGAGGCGATGCGTACCTGCGAAAACTACTGATTCATGGCGCTCGAGCACTGGCCTATCACGCGGGCAGGAAAGCCAATCCGGATCACTGGTTAAACAAATTGATCAATCGACGAAACATGAATGTGGCCGTGGTGGCACAAGCCAACAAGACCACGCGGATTGTCTGGGCGATGCTGGCCCATGGACGAGATTTCCGACCCGATTACGCGTCAAAAGCACCCGCGTAATCGAGCCGGCCCGTATGAAACCGAACAACCCAAGCTAGCAAACAGCAAGCGAACCCGTTACAGAGAGGTACACCCCACCGATTGCTCAGGCAATCATGACATTGATGGCAAGACAGGTCAGACCGTGGTTGGCAAAGCCCGTAATTACCGCAGCATCAATTGAATGCGAGTATGCGATAGAGGCGCTAACCAGCAGATTCCATCAGGGACAGTGGGCGTTGCCCACATAGAAAGTCCGAATGTACGGCTGCAATCTCTTCCTTCTCATCATCAACGATTGAGGGCTTGGCAAACCCGGGGCGTCCATGTACGGTAGTTCCGCACGTACGGATCTGTGCGGGGGGCATCGGGAAACCGATGTCCCTACCGCAACCAATCTTTGACGCAAGCGACCGGGTAACAGTTCCTATAGGGCGCCTTCGCCCTGATGCGTCTTCACCAGGATAGCGCGTATTCACGCGTTCCGATCAACCCTCAAAGACAGGGCCCTCTACCACCATAAATTGAGTTCTGGTGTCCTTTAAACGCACCACCCTCCAAGCCTGAAGGTCGCATGAGGATGGTTGTGGTGGTGGTTCTGACTAATTTCTGCACGTGCCATGTGATCCGTACAAAGAGACCTTCTCACACGGTTGATCACCACCACTGATATCTATGGCTCTGACTTCCGTTTATCCGTATCCCCAGTCGTCAGATCTAAACCCATGCTTAAGTCTCGCGCGTCAGATGTTCGAAGGACACACCAAGATCCAGAATTCTAATGTCTTCACCAGTGCGCCCGATCAGCTGGACTGAAGTTGGTAGACTTTTCTCATCTTCACCGTTCGGAAAAGCCAAACCACACAAATCAAAAAAGTTTACAAAACGCGTGTACAACGACGGCACCCGTTCAAAGCTGACATTCGCAACAGGTGGCGATGTGGTCATGGTTGTTGGCAGGATAATGGCGTCATATTGCGCCATGAAGGTTTCAAGCTCCGCGGCCATCCTGTCACGTTTTCTGATGGCATCCAAATAGTCATCCGCCAAAACACCCTTGCCGTGTCCAAGAATCTTGCGCGTTGTTTCATTGATAAGAGAAGTGTCACCCTGAATAAAGTCACGTGTCGCCGAATATCCTTCAGCTGCAAGCACAATGCCATGAACATTGGCCATCTCTTCGATAGAAATTGGCAATTTCATAGAGAAAATCTCTGCACCAAGATTCGCCATACTCGCCAGCGTTCGATCATAAGCACGCAACACATCGGCAGAAAATACATCGCGCACGTCCGGGATCACATCGCATATTCGTGCACCACGCCATGGGTTGAACTCACCTCTGGCTTGTTGTTGTGCCAGGTAGCTCACATCAAATTGCTTGCCTGCGTTGTCTTTACTCATGACGTCATATAGCAGGGCAACATCACGCACTGAACGTGCCATAGGACCCACGGTGTCGCAGGATTGACTCAAATCAAAAATACCTTGGGTGCTGATCCGACCCATTGTTGGCTTGAAGCCTACGACACCACACCAGGCTGCCGGAATTCGGACTGAACCGCCAGTATCAGTTCCAATCGCCAATGGCGTCAGATTGCCGCCAAGAGCAACCGCAGAGCCACTACTGGATCCCCCTGGTAGCCGTGCAACCGTCATATCAGATGGGTTGTGGGGCGTTCCCATCGATTCGTTGATGCCCCACGAATTAGCGCAAAACTCGGTCAGATGCGTCACCCCAAGAATAATAAAGCCAGCATTTAGCAGGTTCTGAATGACATCGGCGTGGTTTTGCGCCTGCGTAGCACTGCAAATCAGGCTGCCGTTGGTTCGCGTCTTTCCCTTAATGTCAGCGATATCTTTAATAGCGATGGGGATGCCGTGAAAGCAACTCAACACTTGACCCGAGCGCCGTTGCAGGTCGGCCGCCTGTGCAGCAAGACGAGCCTCATCAGCATATACCTCAACAAACGCATGCAACTTGTCATTGCGCGCTGTAATTTCCTCGAGATAATGCTCAACGAGTTCGAGCGACGTGAAGCGTCCTTCCTGTAGGCCCGTGGCCAGTTCTGGGACAGAAAGCTCAGATAATTGGTATGTCATGATTGCAATCCTGTTTGCTGCTAGCTTCACCAGACCTTTATTCAAATCGGCGTGTGAAGCCGAAAAATGGCCATCGCCTCCAGAGGGTGAACTCGCCCCGGAGGACGTTAGTCTCAATCTGGTTGCCGATGGCCATGAAAGTCACTGCTGTGCATGCGCGACAGAACAGTGACACTCAGGCATTACTTCTGAAGTGCCTCAAGGTACAGCTCTAACGCCTTTTTACCTGGCTTACCAGCTTTTTCGACACTCGCAGCCCACTCCTCCTGAACACTACCCAGGATTTCATTCAATTTGGGTTGATCTGACTCGGCAAACTGAACCATCTCGACCCCAGCATCGACCATTTTTTGCTTGTCCTTGTTACTTAAGTCGATGATCATCTGGCAGCCCAGTGGAACGACTTTAGCAGCAGCATCGTTCATAATTTTCTTGTGTGCATCAGAGAAACTATTCCACTTGTCTCTATTGAAGTAGTAGCCCAATGCAACCGTACCCAAATCAAAGTTGTCAGTGGAGTACTTGGCCACCTCTTCAATGCCATAGGGTGGAACGCTGGAAAAACTCAGGGCACTACCATCAACAGTGCCTCGCGCCATTGCATCACGGATTTCCGTGGCAGTCATGGAGACGGGCGTTGCCCCCAATTTGCTCAATGCCAGCTCCTTCATGTCACCCGCCGTGCGGATCTGCAAGCCATTGAAGGCCTTCAAACTATCGGCTGGACGCTTTGTCGTCTGAATCTGGTATGCAGCCAGACTCAAGGGCAACAGCATAGAGACTCCCTGCTTGGACAGTTCTTGCTCATCTAAAAACCCACCTTCCTTGGTCAACTCCCAATAGGCCATGGTGGCTTCGCATGGGGTTTTGTTGGTGCCGGGAATCTCACCCACCACGGACAATGGAAACTTCTCCGGAGTGTAGGAAGGCACAAAATAGGCGACATCCGCCCCGCCACTCCTCACCAACTCAAACATGTCCTTTTCTTTGGCAAGCTGTTCGGCGGGGAAATACTGGAACACGATGTCACCATTGGACATCGTTTTCACTTCCTCCATCCAGGGCTTGATCAATGCCTCCGCGATGAAATGATTGACCGGCAGGCTGTCAGCAACACGGATCTTCTCTTTGGCCAGCACAGCACCAGATGCCGCGAGCATGCTTAATGCCAAGACTGTTAGTTTCATTTTTTTCATAATTTCTCCTCCAACTTCGATTGGTAATCAGGTTAGTAACCTATGTTGACACGTACACCGGGTTTGCTTGATCACAACCATGCGCTAGCGCATCGAATTCGGCAACCAGAGTACGAGTGCGGGAAAAATGGTGAGCAGTGTGATCACCACAATATGCGCATAAATATGAGGTATGACGCCTTGAAAAATCTCGACCAGCGAGCGATCCGTATATTTTTTGACAATGAAAACGTTCATTCCCATGGGAGGCGTGACCATGCCCACCTCAGCCGTCACCACAACGATGACGCCAAACCAGACCGGATCAAACCCAAGGTTTATGATGACAGGCAATAGCACCGGTACGGTCAGAATCAGAATCGCCACCTGATCCAGGAAAAAACCAAGAATGATATAGCCCACCAGAATAATTGCCATGATCGCTAAGGGCGGCAAAGGCAACGTATCGATCCAGTTCACCAGTTCCACCGTGGCCTGAGACAGTGTCAGGAAATAGCCAAACAACTGGGCCCCCAACATGATGAAGAGAATCATGCAGGTGGTGTGCCCAGTGTTGATGAGTGCCTTCCAGGTTCCCTGAAATGAAAGCTGGCGCTTCCAGGCTGCAATCAGACAGGCCACAAAAGCACCAATTCCTGCCGATTCAGTCGGTGTCGCAATTCCCGTATAAATCAATCCGGTTACCGCAAACAACAGCAGTATCATCGGACCGGTATTCCTCAGGGAGCGAATTTTCTCCATGATCGTATAGCGTCTTCCCGTAGGCGCTAACGAAGGATCTTTGGTGACGATCACAAGGATCGTCGTCATGATGGCCAGTGTCACTAAAATCCCGGGGATCACTCCGCCAATGAGCAACTTTCCAACAGGGACATCCGCAATAATGCCGTAGATAATGAGCGCAATGGAAGGAGGAATCAGCATTGCCAAGGTCCCGGAAATTGCCACCGTACCAGCGGCAACTTTCGGGTCATACCCAGCATCTATCATGGCTGGCAAAGATGTCGATGCCAGCGTGGCCGCCGCTGCCGTGCTGGAGCCAGATATGGCTGCAAACCCGGCGCCTGCCAGCGCCGTGGCCATAGCCAGACCACCACGTACCTTTCCGACCCATACAGAAGCGGATGTAAACAGGTCTTTTGCAACACCGGAAATGATGATGAATTCTGCCATCAGAATGAACAGCGGTATCGTCACAATTTCGTAATTGTTGACGCTGCTCATCGGCGAGGTACGCAAAATGCTCAATAGCGTCACATCGCCACCGATCAGCCAGATCCCTACCGCCCCGGCCAGTGCCATGGAAAGTGCAACTGGAAACCCAATAATTAAAAACAAAAACAGTATGACCAACCCGGTTGCCAGTTCCATATTTGAATATCTTCCTCGTCTTTATATGCTTTTTTTGAAGTCACCTAAGTTGCGACCACTCATTGTGCACAGATCATTTGCTGCTGTCTTTGGCAAAAGCATCGCGCATTTCATCACGCGCTTTAACCAGGCAACGCAGTGCTACAAAAATGGAGCCAACACAAACCATTCCGTACGTCACCCACAAGGGCAACGGAATAGCCATGCTGACGAGTTCATTGCCAACCCAACTGGTAACAAACCGGTCCCAATACAACCAGCAGATCACGGCCAGAAGAACCGAAGAGGCTAGATAACCGAAAGCACGTATGGGTGCAATGATCTGTTTTTTTAGATACGGCACCATAACGTCGATAGCAATGTGCTCATTTTCCCGCAGCGTATGCGAAATTATGGGATAAAAGGCACCGACAAGGAAATACACGCTGATGAGTTTGTAGGGCCAGATAAGTGGCGCATTGAAGACATACCGCATGACCACTGACAGGGTCATCACACACATCATGGAAAAAATCGCGAGTGCGGAAAACCCGCACAAAACGTTTTCAGCTCTCGAAAAAAGGGAGATGCTCGAAGGAGTTGTCTCTTTCAATTTTTGTCTCTTGTTTCCCCAGATTTTCCAGAACCCGGATCGTTATATCCCGGAAGTTCCGCCGTACGGCGCCGCTTCCCCCTGATAATCATTCAACAATCCCGCGCCGCGCCACACCATACGTGTTTACCCTCAAAAGGCCTCACAAAATGACTGGAATACGATTACAGGCATTTGATAATCAACGTGATTAAACACGTCAGACAATTTACAAAGCTTTGCGTCATTCATATAAAAACTTCTTTGCAAACAAAGCTCAACTAGCCTTCAGGCACTTAACTACTGTCACCATCGCCGGCAGCCGTTCCTGGCCTATCTCAGCCGGTCCTTATCGCCACGCACAGAACGCCGCAACATGAAAAACCGAGCGCAAATCAGCATATTTATTCTCAGCCACGTAGATTGGCTCGCAACCTGGGCATCGAGATCATGCATTGCACATGGGGAGCTGAAACGTTTGAATTTTATGCCCGAGGTGCCAGTCGACACATTGCAGGAGCTTGCCGTACGTAGCATGGCTTTGAAGAAGGATAGCCCTGTGATGTCAATCAGAAGCCGCAACCCAGACAACCGAATCCTACTCATGCAGGAGCGCCCCTGTACAACAGGCCATACTTATGACCTGCTGTCATTTACAGTTTGCCAACTAACCTTCAACATCGACCATGGTTCAGCTCGTAGAGCATGAGCAGCCTTGCCCACTGAAGTTCGTAAATATTCGGTGAGCACGTTATTTGCCAAGATCCGGCAAGTAAAAAATGCTGAACACGTCTTTTTTCATCAGTATCGTGTCATCCATGGACACGCCTTTCACACCCACCTCTGCAGACTCAAACGCCCAACCGGCGGCGGCAGAGATCGCGCCTTTCGATCTTGAACACGTCACGATCACGCGTCGCGAACACATCGAATTACGTACCCAAGCGCGCCAGTATCAATCGCTGCATGCCCGCGCCGTCGAACGCATGCAGGTCATGCAAGCAGACCATCTACGCATCGTTCAAGGCTTGAAGGCCGAACAGGCTGCGCTGAACACCGAGCTCGAGCAAACAAAGACAATCACGTCCCCATTTCAGGTTATGTCACCGAACCCGGTCCGACGCAAACGCGGTCAACAACCTGGTCAGCCAGGCCATGGGCGCGTGCTCGAAACGCACTTGCCTTCGCGCATTGAATCGCTACGCCTGGATGATTGTGTTTGTCCAAGCTGCGGCAAAGACGTGAGCGAAATCCAGGGCACGCAGGACGCCCAGGTGCTGGAGATCGAAGTCAAGGCGTACCGCCGCGTCATCCGTCGTCATCGCTATCGACCCACCTGCGACTGCCGTGCGCTGCCCGGCATTGTCATGGCGCCACCACCGGCACAACTGACCCCACGAGGCAAGCTGGGGAACTCATTGCTCGTGCAGGCCTTGCTCTCGAAATACCGTCACGGCCAGCCCACGTATCGGCTGCTTAGCCAATGGCGTGATCAGGGCTTACGCGTGGCGCAGGGCACGTTGACCGAGAGCTTGTTGCGCCTTGTGCCCTTGTTCAAGCCCTTGTACGAGGCTGGTCTGGACCGCCTGCGCCAAGCCCGCCAGTGGCATGTCGATGAGACCCGCTGGGAGGTCTTCGAGCCGCAGGAGGACAAGCTCGGTCATCGTTGGTATCTGTGGGTGTTCAAGGCCAAAGATGTTTTGCATTTCGTTATGGATCCGTCGCGCGCCTCGAGTGTACCGACGGCCGTCCTCGAGGGCGTGACAGACGGCGTGTTGTCGGTTGACCGGTACGCGGCGTATCGCAAGTATGTGCGTGGCACCCCCGGAGTCAAACTTGCACTGTGCTGGGCACATCAGCGCCGCGATTTCCTGCAACTGGCTAACCAGCACCCTGAGCACGCGTGCTGCGCAGTATGCAAAAGCATTGGCCTGATCTGATCACCTTTCTCGATCACCCTGAGATCGATCTGGATAATAACCATCTTCATGCCGCCGGCGGCATGAACTTCGTTGTTGTCGATGGGCAGATCGCCACGGTCGATATATCGCACCATCCGGTCCCAGCAGTTGTCCAGATACGCCAGGGCTTTACCCAGCTGGCTCTTGGGTGTGACCAGCGGTCTCATCTGATCAAGCCAGGCTCGCAACTCATCGAGTGTTCGCTTGCTCAGTCGCTGGCGAACCTGGTAACGGAAACTGTCTGGTGCATTACGCACCCGTTTCTCGATACGGTACAGGCGGGCAAAGAATTTGATGGCCTTTTTGGCCGGTGTCTCCTTTCTGGAGGGGTTGGCGCGATCAGCCTTCACAAACTCGCGGCGGCAATGCGCCATGCATGCCATGCGGATGACACCGGGTTGATGGCCCACGCCGTTGTAGCCCGAATAGCAGTCGGTCATCAAATGGCCACGCCAGCCCTCAAGCAAAAGCGCCGGTGTTTTGCCCGAGCGATTCTGTTCGTAATCAAACAGGACAACGGTCTTGCCCGGTGGACCGCCTCGCCGCACCCACATGTAGGATTTGGTGGTGGCCTTTCGTTCTGGCTCCTTGAGCACCTGCACGTAAGTCTCATCCATGTGGATGATGGAACCATCGAGCAAGGTGTCCTGGAGCAGGTTGTACAGTGGCTGCAACGCCTGGGCGGTCTTGATGCAGTTGCGGGCCAGCGTCTGCGGCGGCAGATGCACCCCGCTGCGCGCCAGGATCTTGGCGATGCGAAACAATGGCATACCATCGACAAACTTGACTGCGATCACCATCGCCATGGCGCCTGCGCTCAGGATGCTGCGTGGCAGCAGATTCGCAGGTGGCGCAGCGATCACGGGTTTGCCATCGCCTCGGGCCGGTGCGTACTTGGGGCGCACCGTGCGGATCACCCGGATCTTCATCGGGATGATGTCGAGCTGTTCGCTCACTTCTTCGCCAATGCGCACCATGGGTTGACCACGGGCATCCGTGCGCTGGTCTTGCGGTACATCGATGAGCACCTCAACGCGGGGCAGCTCCGGTGGCAATGGACCGCGATGACCGCGTGCCTTGGACTTCTTCTTGCGCGAAGGCTTCGTCGATGTGTCATCGGCCGGCGCCTGCTCGTCGCACGACTCATCGTCCTCATCCGGGTTCTGATCGGTGAGGAGCTCGGCTTCGTTAAAGAGCGTGCCTTGATACGCTTCGCTGCTGGCGCCAAACTGACGATGCCGGGCCAGGCGGTTCTGCTCGATGATCTCGAGCACCTTCTGGACGACTTCGTGGGCCACGTGCTGATCGAACTGCGCATCCTGACGGGCTTTCTCTTCCTGGATGAATTTGTCGAGTTCTGACTGGATTTTGCGATCGATCTCAGCCTGGATGCGTTGCTCGACCTGCGCCTGAATCATGGCCTCGATTGCAAGCTCGATCTTGTTCGCAGCAGACGGATTCAGACCCTCTGCCACCAGTGAAGACAGCAAGGAATCGGTTCCGGATGAGGGGGTGTTTGCAGCACGATCAGACATGCTGCGTTATACCTCGAAATGGCTTAAATATGTTTGTAATTCAACACCTTATGCGCATTTTTGTGCCACGGATCCAGACCTTCCAGCAACCACTGGAACTCGCTGGCCGACACCGGGTGAGCCTGCTCAAATGACGCCCCTTTGGGCCAGGCAAAACGGTCGGTCTCAAGACGTTTTTGCCAGAGACAGAAACCGTTACGATGTCAATAGAGCACTTTCAGGCTGGTGCGCCCTCGGTTGGTGAACACAAACACGGCATCCATGAATGGATTGAGCTCGAGCTCACCTTGCACCAGGGTTGCCAGTCCGTTGATCTGCTTTCTGAAGTCAATGGGATCGCGATGCAGATAGACCGATCCGATGCTGTAGCCCGGATGCATCAGCGCTGCTCCCTACCCAGACCACCCAGTTCGTGCGCAAGGGCCGTGATCCAGCCAATGCCGGGCAGATCTGACATCTCCAGACGTACACCTGAGGGCAGAACCAGGCTGCAGCTCATCTCGGACGCACTCCCATCTTTCGATGAGTCGGGGCATGGCCTGAGTTCTACGAACTGACGCGAGACCCGGGGCGGGTTATCAGCCGCCATCGGGGGACTGATGCGTCGCTTGAAATTGCGGCGGCTCTCATACAGCGCTTTGACATCAAGACCTTCACGTTGCGCGTAGGCCTTGGTCCCGATGCCTTCTTGTTCGAAACGTTGCAGGTGACCTTGCCACCAGGATGGATCTCTTCCATGCATTTGTCTGACTCCGAAAATTGCGTCAGACAAATAATCCACCAGGCACGGCCACTAAACAATTATGTGTTCAATGGACTGGATACTGAAAAGGCGCTCAAGCAAGCCGAGCTTGTGGACGGAAAATTGCTGCTCGTGACCAACGCCACAGACCTGACGCCCCAAGACGTCGTCAAACGCTATAAGAGCCTGGCGGACATCGAACGTGGTTTTAAAGTCCTGAAATCCGAGATCGAGATTGCGCCGGTATACCACCGCCTACCTCAGCGTATCCGTGCCCACGCAATGATCTGCTTCATGGCTCTGATCCTGTACCGTGTTATGCGCGAACGACTGAAGAATGCCAAATCCAGCCTGACGCCCGAAAAAGCCCTGGCACAACTGAAACGTATTCATCGCCATCAAATCAAGGTCAATGACCGACCGCTGACTGGCGTCTCAACCTTAACCAAAGACCAGACTGACCTGCTGGGAGCCTTGACACTGAAAAAGCCGACCAAGAAAGAGCAGCTCAGCCTCCTGTAGTGGCAATTTGAAGGCCTCGGTCTATACAAATCAATTACTTAGCGCATTTGGTGTCGAACTTAGGGGCTCCGCTGATCCGAGTTTGAGCTTGTGCCCGACCGCCGTTGCAGCGGTGGTCAAAGCTGACGGATTACGCCATGTGCAACCAATCGCATGCGGGCGACAAACACTCTCAATCAGGCATTTCGTTTATGGGGCGCCCGGCTTGCCTCACTGTGCTGCTGTTAGTTACTCTCGGCTGTTTACTTATTACCGGATGTGCCCAATGAATCTGAAAGTATATTTGTGGATCCTCGCACTGTGCCTTCTCCTTCCCTCCGCGGTATTGGCACAAGACATCGTTTCTGTTGAGCATCCGGGTTACCGGGTAAAAATCAACGTCAAGACGGCGGCAATTGTCCATTACACGGCAAAATCAGATCCTGGTAATCAGGGCAGTAAAAATTTTGCTGTGCTGGATGGAAAGAAACCAGGACTGCTGTTTGGGCTGGAAATTGACGGTAAAACGGTGGGTGCTTTCGAACAGGCAGGTTGGTCACCGTATTCATCCAAACGACAGCACAGGGTGAAAGAAAAGCAGGTTTATGTGTTTTTCGAGATGCCTTTGCCAAAGGTCGGTGTGACTGTGGTCAGGGGATACAGTTTTGATCCGGCGAATAATGTGATTAGTATTTCACATTCCATCACTAACAAGCGTCAGGATGGCGAGTCTGTCACGGCAAAGGTCACTGCCCGGTTTTCACCACAGTTACCGGGTTCAGGCGAGCCACTGCTTCACGTAGTTCAAGATGCCAGAAAGAAGAACTATCAGGTACTGCCTTTAGCCGATGTCGTGGAATCTCGATGGAGCACTACCACGCCCGGGAAATGGGACAGTTTTCATCCGCTGATTGGCCTTGAAAAGGGTGGGTTTGTCGGTATCAGGCCGCCTGCGGTGTACGGAAACTCTTCTCGCATGAGCGCTATCGGTGTTGACAACACAACAGGCACGCTGGTGGTGGCCGCAGGCCCGACTTCAGTCAGTGCGAATAAAACTCTTGTGGGCTTCTCCGTCGAGATTGTGGCCCAGCCGTCGCCACAGCTGGCGTTTGAGCAGCTGGGTGCTTTCTTCAACAAGCTGAAAGCACCCGACATCATGCGGCAAACTACTGCGCAGGCAGGTCAGGTTACGTCATCCAGACAGCCTCTGTCGGGGGGCTCTGAACCGTCAGGAGGAAAGCCCGTGATATCTGTTGCCAATGCGATGGCAACTGCAGCGCAAGCAGTTCCCGGAAGCGTGGAGCATAAACCACCAGCCTCCTTTGCCACGGGTGATGACCTTATCCCCTGGTACTGGTCGTTCCAGGAGGCATTTTTGAGATCCTACGCAGGCAAACGCGCCGAAGATGCGATCATACAAAAAGTCATGGAAAAAATGCGGCGCGAAACAACTGTGCGTTCGTGCACACAAGACGGTGACCAATGGTTTTCCGATCTGGGGGTGTATTACGTGACCCTGGGTTGCGAGCTGGTCGTAAAATCTTCAAAAACAGATGGCCGCCCGAAAACCGTGCAAGACAATACCATTGAGCTGTACTTGATGCGAAAGGACGAAAAGTGGGTGATGGCGCCAGAAGGTGATGCGCTGGGCTGTGCGATAGCTCGTCAAGTCAACAGTGAAACGACGTGGGCAGCATATAACAAGCAATACCCCCAAGGGCAGTGCGCCGGTCAGGCGTCGCAAGAAACCGTCAAGCCTGTGCAAGCCGTTGCTCAAGTGGATTTGTTCCGTGCCTATGCGTTTAACCCTGACGGCTCACGCTTGTACACCTTTGGCAATGGCGAACTGCTGATTTATACCGTTGCAGATGGCAAGTTGGTCAAGCGCCTGCCCCTGAAGGCAAGTGTCTCGAGGGGTCAAAACGGCCTGCGCGTCTCCGGTGATGGGCGCCATGTGCTTCTGGGAACAACGAGCAAGGCCTATCTTGTTGATGTAGAAACCGCCAAAGTGTCGCCTTTGGCGTATCGGGATCCAAAAGACAACGGAATTAATGAATTCCAGATTGCGTTTGATGATGCGGCCGGCCATGTGGTTGTGTTGTATCAAGAGACGTTTGGCACGACGTACCTGGATCGTTTCAGCATCAAGACCGGCAAACGAGTCAAACAGTTTGATGATGACCGCTATATTTCTGGCTTTGGCTTGAGCCGGGATGGTCGCAAGGCTGTGGTAATGGCCAAGGAAAAGACGGGTAAAAACAAGCCAATGATGATTGTCATTCATGACACCCGCAATGGCAAAAAACTTATTGAATACCCCATCAATAATTTGACGGCATTTTCAGGGCCGGTGTTCACCGGCAATGGCAAGTATGTGCTTTATGACCTGAAGGACGGGATGGTGGTGCGCGATACGTCAACAGGCCAGCGAGCGTTCAAAGCGCGTGAAAAATGGCTGTCGTCGCTGGGTGCTGATGAAACACGCATTAATGCCCAGGGTCGCCTTTTGCTGGATGCCTCGCGAATATCCGATAATGTGTACTTGTCTGATATTGAAACGGGCAAGCGTCTTCTCGTCTTGAATCACACGCCCTCCACGCATAATCTCGTAAATTGGCCAACGGCTGCTTTTAGCCCGGATAATCAGCATTTTGTGGTGTATTTCGAGGGTAAGGGCACGCTGTACAAGCTGAACCCTGCAGGCATTGCACGCGTGTTGAAGTCAGGAAGGGGCTGAGCTAGGTCGGGCGTGAATCCGCCCGTGCACGGAACCGCCACCCCCGCGCAGTAACCAGCAGCTCAGCTGGCGGCCGCCTTCGCAGACTGCCGCAAGGCCTTCGCCGCCGCCACCATGTTTGCCAGCGCCGGCATCACCTCGTCCCACGTCCGGGTTTTCAGGCCGCAGTCCGGCCGGTTCGGCGAATGAATGTCGTACACGCCAGGGCCGATCTGGTTCGGATAGGAAAACCGCTCGAAGGCATCCAGCAGCTCCATGTTCGAGCGCGATGTTTCGATGGTGATCACATCGGCATCCATATCGGCAATGGCTTCGATGATATCGTTGAACTCGGAATAGCACATGTGGGTGTGGATCTGCGTGTCGTCACGCACACCATTGGCCGTCACACGAAATGCCCGAACGGCCCATTGCAGGTAGTCCACTCGCCAAGAATCTCGGATCGGTTATTAAAGGCTTGCGTCAGGCGGCAGGCTTGAGTCAGGTCGTCTTTAGCGAGCGATGCGGCTTTTATCAAACCTATCTCAGCCGTATCGAGAACGGTCATGCAAATCCTACAATCAATGCGCTTGAGGTCATTGCTCACGCTCTTGGAATCACGGTGTTTGAACTGTTCGACAGAGTGCGAGAGCAGAGTGAAGGACAAGGGCAGTCGCTATGGCGCTAATTTGCAGGTTAATCCTGATTTCATTCACGCTTCGCAAACACTTGAAAAAAGTTAACAATCTCAATTGATTTCGTATTCAATGGAGTTGGCCATGGCGCGAGGTGGATACAGGTTTGGAGCAGGTAGGCCGTCAACACGTTCGAAGGTCACTGCGCACAGGCGCCTTGATGTTCGGCTTTTGGACCGAGCTGGAGGATTGTCTGCGGGCTGTACCAGCGAACTGACTTGGCCGTCTGCTAACAGCAATCAAAGTTTCCAGTTGTGGGTCAGAGCGTTTGAACACCACATCGAGCTTTTGCCCTGTCTCGATCCATCGTATGTATCTGCTGGGATACGAATCTCTTTAGCAGAGACCTCGTGCGGATTTGGTGGAGTGCGCTGGTGGTTCGAATGCCCGAATTGCGAGCAACGCGCAGTGACACTCTTTCTTGCTGGAAGGGTTGCTTGTCGTAAGTGCCTGGATCTTCGTTATCCATCCCAATCGGAGTCGGAGATCGATCGAATATGGCGGCGTAAGCGCCGTTTGGCAGCTCGGCTTGGTAGTGACGGGTCGGATTGGCAATGGAAGTTCAAGCCTGCGGGAATGCATCAGACGACTTTTGATCGGATTCGTCGGGACTTGACTGTGCTCGAAGAGAGACTGGTAGAGATTCTTCGCCTTGGCCTAGTTCGCCTGACGAGTTCTTCATTATCTGATCGACTGCTTCGCCACCAGTAGCCTAGTCTATCCATTTTTCTGTTGGCTGCAGCGTTGAGACCTGTCGATGTATTCCGAAAAAATGTTTACAAAGTGCTTACACAGCCTCAAAAAACAAAACGCCAACCCCGAAGGACTGGCGTAAGTGTTTGAATTCATTGGTGCCGGTGAAAGGAGTCGAACCCTCGACCTTCTCATTACAAGTGAGCTGCTCTACCAACTGAGCTACACCGGCTTTTGGTGCTTGTTGTCCTGTCATTCCCGCATGAGAGCGAGGATTACCCGATAACGGGGATGAATTGTACCAGTTTATGCCGCCTCAGTCTGAACCACAGGTTTTGATCGCAAGTATGCCGTAATCGACGTTCTGGTGCTGTGTGAGTCTGGCCCGCCGCTGTTGGCCTGTCGGGACGGTCTTTCATCCCATGACGGTCCGGGATTGGCTTCCACAGAAGTGGTGGAGTACCCAAGCAACTCTTTCAACGCAGCACTCCTGGGCTGTGTGAACATTTCTTCGGCAACGCCTGATTCGACAATCGTCCCACGGTCCATGACGACAAGCCGGTCACAGAACTGGCTCATGAGATGCAAATCGTGACCAATGAAAACCAGTGCCATCCCATGTCGCTGCTGCAGGTCAACCAGCAGGTTCACGACCTGCTTCTGCAGATGAGCATCAAGAGCAGAGACCGGTTCATCACACACCAGCACTTTGGGTCGCATGGCCAAAGCTCTGGCGATCACAATTCTTTGTCGCTGCCCTCCCGAAAGCTGTAAGGGCAGCTTTGTCAGCATCTCCGAGTCAAGATCAACCTCAAGCAGTAGTTCGCCCGCCTTGTTCCGCAGTATCTGGCGGCTCTCATCATGTCCGGCCAGTTTCAACGAGTCGATCAGCGTTTTTTCGACCGTATGGGTCGGATTCAGGCTAGCCGTTGTGTCCTGAAACACATACTGGCAGTGTCTGGCAAACGCGAGATTGATGTTGTTTGACTGCCACCGAGACTGAGACGATATTCCGCACACGTCCACTTTCCCGCTGAATTCAGGCAGTGCGCCAACCAGAACCTTGGCCAGGGTGCTTTTTCCGGATCCGGACGCCCCGACAATGCCGAGGCACTCACCCGGCTTGACGCTGATGCAGATGTCTTTGAGGGCATCCTCTTTTGCTTCGGGATAGCGAAAGGATACGTTCTGCGCGTCGAGCACGAGGCCGCGGGCATTCATGACGTCGCATTCAGATCGGGTACGCCTCACAGTTTCAAGCGACGCCCTGACCAAAGATTGGGTGTATGGGTGCTGCGGGCTGGACATCACTTGTCTTGCCGTGCCCTGCTCGACGCATCGCCCCTCATGAAACACGGCCATTCTGTCAGCCGTGGACCTCACGATCGAGAGATCGTGGGTGACCATCAGCACCGCCATGTTTCGGCGCAGTCTCAGTGTTTGCAAAAGCTCGATGACTTGGGCCTGCGTACTGGCATCGAGCGCCGTTGTCGGCTCGTCCGCAATCAAAAGTCTGGGGTTCGTGGCCAATGCCATGGCGATCATGATGCGTTGCTGCTGTCCGCCGCTGAGCTCAAACGGGTAGGCATGCAGGATGCGGTTGTCCGGCTCGAGTCCCACTTCGCGCATCAGAGCCCCGATGGCGCAGAGCCTGGACGCATCGAGTCGAGTTGTCCCGTCCATCGCTTCGCTGATCTGCGTGCTGACCTTCATCAGTGGGTTAAGTGACGACATGGGGTCCTGAAATATAGCGGCCATGCCGTTGCGCCGCAATGTTCGCCATTTGGCGCTGCCGAGATACAGAAGCTCCTGACCGTCAAACCGGACACTGCCCACGGCTGACAACTCCGGGGGCAACAGACCACAGCAGGCCATCGAGCTGACCGATTTGCCGCTGCCGGATTCGCCGACAATAGCAAGGAACTCGCCTGCATCCAGAGAGAAGCTGATACCGGATACGAGTTCCTTCCTGCCTGTCGTCACTCGCAGGTCGGTAACTGAAAGCAAAGTACTCATTCTGCACTCCTGAGTCTGGGATCAATGGCTACGCTCAGCACTTTTGCAAGAGCATTGACGAGAATCACTGCGGCTGCCATCCAGATCAGACCAGCCTGCACCAATGGATAGTCTCGACCTTGAATCGCTGTGAAAGTCAGTCCGCCCACGCCGTTGAGTCCGAAGATTACCTCCATGGTGAGGGCGCCGCCGATGAGGGTCCCGAAAATCACCCCTATCAGACTGATTACCACGGCAGAAGAATTGGGCAAGAGGTGGCGCCATGCGATCTGCCAACCGTTCAGACCTTTGGACTGTGCGGTGCGCACGAACCCGCGCCGGGTCACGTCCATCAGTTCCTCGTAAAGCGGTTTGACCACCTGGCCTGCCACGTCCAGACCAATGATCAGCACGGGAAGCAGCAGTTGCCCCCGGATCGGTAGCCACTGCAGCCAGATCGAGAAAGTCAGGACACCGATGATGCCGATGCAGAAAGTTGGCATGGCAATCGACCAGATGTTCAGTGCTTCAACGATGCGTTTGAACGGCCCCTGGGGGTACGCACAAGCAAGCAAGGCAATGGATCCACCAACAAAGAGCCCGATTAGCAGGGCGGCACTGGCCAGCATGACCGTATCGGGCAGGGCATCTAGTAGCATGGTCGTCACAGGGGTCTGGAATCTCAGAGAGACGCCGAGGTCGCCACGAACGGCATGAGACAACCAGCCAGCGAACTGTTCAATCACACTGGCATTGAGTCCAAGCTCCTCCCGCATCCTTGCCTGATCACTTGTCGTCAGGTCGCCCGTGGCTGCATGCAGATCTGTGATGTCGCCCGGTACAGCTCTGATCAGGTAAAAGACCGCAAAGGCAATCGCCAGTACGCTGAGCATCATCTTCGACCAGAGCCACAGGCTATTTGTCAGAACACGTCTTTTCATGTGAGCGATCCTTGGGTATCGCCATTACGCTGTGTGTCTCGCAAGCGATGACCGATGACGGAAAGGGTGAGTGTTGTGCCCGCGAGAATCAGAACGGGTGTGGCGAGACTCCATGGGGCCTGTTCCGCGTAGTCGGATGCAGCGGCAATGATGCGACCCCACGTTGGGATGTCCGGTGCCACCCCGACCCCCAGAAAACTCAGGACTGACTCTGTTGTGATGGCACGTGGCAGCACAATGGCTATCTGGGTGATGAGTGCACCGGTCATGTTCGGCAGCATGTGACGCCAGGCCACCCAGGTTGATGTCCCGCCCATCAGCCGGGCCGCGACGGCATAACCCGCCACCCGCTCGCGGTCGTAAGTGGCACTGGTGATGTAGGCAAACAGCGGCGCAAAGGTCAGACCGACCGCCAGGATCACTGTGAGCGTCCCAGCCCCCATCGCGGTCATGATCACCAGGCCTACCAGAATCGCAGGCAATGTTCTCAGAAGATCAAATACGGTGAACACGGTCTGGCGAAACAGGCCTCCGGTCCGGCACGCGAATAGTGCGATGCCAGCACCAGCCGCCAGCGCGACTGCGGTGGCGCTGGCGGATACGCCTAGCGTGAGCCAGGCGCCTGCCATCAGGCGAGCAAGCAGGTCTCGCCCGAACTGGTCTGTGCCGAGCCAGTGATCGGCGCCAGGACCCTGATTGCGCGCCATAAAGTCCTGCGCATAGGGGTCCTGGGTGAGGCCAAAGGTGGATAACAGACCTGCAACCACCACGATTGTCAGGACTGTCCAAGGCCAGTACTTTGACATGGTCTTTGACACTATCTGGCGAGCCATGTGCGGGCCACTCCGCCGTCAACCCGGTTTTGACTCCAGGTGTACCCTGTCTGATAGCCGCGTACCTCGGGCGAGACAGCAATAGCGTTGGCTGCATGGCCGATGCCAACGGTGTACTGCTTGTCAATCATGTGGCGCCAGGCATCAAGGTAGTTTGCACGTGCCTGATCGGAGTTCGGAGAACTGACTGCGCTGGCAATCCTGGCATCGAGCTCCTTGTCCTGAATCCCACCCCAGAGCATTGGACTGGGACCATCGCTCAGGAAGCGGGCGTAGCGCAGGTAAACATCGGCGCGTGGTCCGGAATTGAAGGGGGCCAGATCCCACTGGTACTGACCCAGCAGCTTTTGTGCGCCGATGTCGTCAAGCGCCTGGTGGTCAATCTTGAATCCCAGTGCGCGCACCATTTGTGAGGCGACTTGCGCATAGTCTCGCTGCCACGAAACAATCTTGAGCGTGTGGTCTGCCGGGTTGACGCCTGCCTGCTTGAGCAGTTCTCGAGCGCGGTCGAGATTGGGCTGGGCGAACTTGTCATCTGCCTCGATCGCTTCATCCCAGTAGTATGTCCCGGGGCGCATTGGCTGATTGCTCGGCATTCCGGCCGATCCGGCAACAAAGTTCATGTAGGCATTCTTGTCGATGGCACTTGCTATCGCTTCTCTGACCAGTGGGTTGGACATCAACTCAGATGGGTTGCGATTGTTGAATGACAGGAAATACCAGGCCGTATCCTTGAGGGTCTGAACATCAAACCCGGCTTTTTTAAGCGTATCAATCTTGTCGTTCCCGACAGATCCGATGTGCAGGTCACCTGCACGTAATCCAAGACTGTTGTCGCGGCTGTCTCGCAGGTCAAACACGATCTCTTCCAGATAAGGAAGGCCCGTCTGCCAGTACTCATCAAACCTGGGCGCAGACAACTGCACATCTGGTTGCCATCTTCCAAACATGAAGGGACCGGTGCCGATTGGCTGGGTGATCTGATCATCCCAGCCCGGTGATTCTGGTGCCACGATCCATAGCTCTGAAATCAGATTTAGAAACGGAGCGTAAGGCTTGTCAAGCTTGATCACC
This sequence comes from Orrella marina, assembly GCF_003058465.1. NCBI lineage: Bacteria > Pseudomonadati > Pseudomonadota > Betaproteobacteria > Burkholderiales > Alcaligenaceae > Orrella > Orrella marina. The sequence goes on from NZ_CP028901.1 coordinate 3,375,614, forward strand.
ACAGTCTTTGCATCGGGTGCCTCGACCGAGCGGATCAGTTTCATTGCCCCGCTCAGCCAGCCGCCGGTGACCTTCTGAGAGACACGTTCGAAGTTCGCCTTGACATCGCTGGCGTTCATTTCGCGACCGTTATGGAACTTGACGCCCTCGCGCAAATGAAACACGTACTGCTTGCCGTCCTCGGATACGTCATAGCTTTCTGCAAGGAACGGTTGCACACGGCCATCATCGGCGATGCTGGTCAGTGTTTCGACGTAGACTTGTTGCACGGCGATCGAGCCTGCATGTCTGTGCGGGTCGGAGGTGTCGAGCCCGAGCACAGCGATCTGAAGTGTTCCGCCCCGTTGTGCCTGGGGGTCGACCGCGCTTGTGGCATGGGTCGCCAGCGGTGTCGCGGCGAGCATGGCACAGGCAAGAACGAATGGGGCAAACTTGAAGTGTTTCATGGGAGTCCTCATGATGCGATGAAATGAGAGTGGGGTTCGATGTTGATCCGGGCGAGCGTTTGCAGGGGCTGGCCTTGCATTGCGCTCACCTCGATACTGAGGTGGTTGAGGATGGTGGGGGCGTAATCGACGAGCGAAGTGGGGGTGCTGATCTGCAGTCCTTCGGGAAACGCTTTGCCCTGTACCATCAGGAATGGGTGGCTCTCGTAACGGTGACGACCACCATGTTGTCCCTGCCCGATCATGTCCTTGGGCGTGTCGGGATCAAATGCGTACCAGGATGTGCCGGGTATACCCAGGTGGTTGCAGGACTCATCACCCGCAAGCGAGATCGCGACTCGACAGGCGGACTCATCCGGCAAGCCCCAGTCTGCTAATGACTCACCGTAGACGTACTCACCTACCCATGGCTGGCTGCCCAGCCATGGCAACAAGGCATCCCGGTGCGGATAGTCGTCATCAAATCCGAGAATGGCCGAGGTGCCATTGGGCGCGACAACGAGGTCCCTGCTTGTTACGCTGGCTTTAAAGCCAGCTTTGACCAGTTCCTCTCCGATGTCGACCTGATGTGTGATGGTCTGCATCCCATGGTCAGAACCCACCATCAGCAAGATGTCCTCACCACGGGCGCGAAGGGTGCTAATCACAGACAGAACCTTGTCGACACAGTCCTGCGCGTGTTCAATTGCAGCCCTGTGGGCAAGGTTTCCCAGGCTCTGGGCATGGCCGCTTTTGTCGGGCTCGGACAGCCAGAGAACCGCAAGGCCAAGTGTGTCGTCCTGTAGCAGTCTCTGGCAGAACCGTCTCGTCATCTCCTGATCTCCGTCCGCACCAGGCTTGATGTCGAGTGCGTCAGAGCCCGTTATCTGCGAGCCGCCGGGGGCGTAGGAACCAGCCGGGTGGTACACATAACCGAAGTTCTCCGGGTCGAAGAAGTAGGCGGCGCCGGGTGACACGTTTGAGTAGATCGCGGTCGTGTACATGGGTTGTAGCCGCTGCGCCAGGGTCGGGACACGAAGATAGTGACCTGTGGCTTCGAACAACTCCTGCCGGAAGGCTGGCTTGCCGACAGAACGGGTAATCAGTCCCTCTGGCTCTGACAGGATCATGGTGTTGCCGAGAAGGCCGTGTTGCCGCGGGTGGCAGCCCGTGGCAATGCTTGCGGAGCTGACTCGGGTGGTGGAGGGGAACACGGCCTTCGTGTTGGTGAAGCGGGTTGCTGTTTGTTGCAGGTTATTCAGGACAGGGGTCTGTTGCCCCACGAAGTCATTACGAAGGCTGTCGCATATGACAACCACACCGCGCTTTTTCAACATGATGACCACCTTAATCGTGAAATGTGACAGTTCTTCAATCTTGGCCCACAGAGTCGGTGTGATTCAGGATCGCGCAGAAGATGTCGTAGTTGTGCAGGCGCGTCGACAGAGCCCAGGCCAGTCCCTCGCTGTCCAGTGGATGGGAAATCAGGAACGGAACGCGCTGTTCCGTGTACCCACCGTGCGAGCGCAGAGGTCTGTCCTGAACAGCAGAGAGGTCGTGATCTTGTCTGGATGCACCCAGTACCCAGTCCTGCTGGGATATCACAACCAGATCCGCCTCAAGGTCATGGGGGAGCGAAAGCTCTCTTGCTGCCTCGTCTCGTGACAAGACGTCGTGAACGCCGGGTGACTGCCGCAGCAAGTCAGTTGCAGCTTGAGTGTTTCTCTGATCCGCAAGATAGACCCTCACAAACGAGCCGAGCGCGCCGTGATGACGCACAAACGGGTCCGTGATGGGGCAGATCACCTGGGCTGAATCCGGTCCAAGCGCGTCCGTCAGCAGGTCTTGCACAAACAGGATCTGGGCGTTCCCCAGAAAGTCAGTCTTGCGCGACATGCCATGGTCCGCTACGCATCCGACGATGGCACCGAGCTGGATGAACTGGCCGATACGATGGTCGATGGCAAGCAGAAAGGCGTCGGACTCCGGTTCGCCAGGGGCGTACTTGTGCTGCACAAAGTCTGACAAGGACAGGTAGAGAACCTGGCTGATGTTCTGTCGCAGAAGCGCCAGACCGGCATCAAGCACATACAGTGACAGGTCCGGGGAATACATATCTGGTTCTGGTCGCCCGACCAACGCTTCAACGGACTCGACACCAAATTCCGACAGTGTGGTCTGCCCGGCGCGTTCGCTAGAGAAGCAGGGACCATCCAGTCCATGCCCGATGATTCGGGTCAACTTGTCCTTTGCCGTCACGGCCGCCGTTCGAATCCCGGCCTGACTCAGGAGCGCCAGCAGGGTGGTACCCCGAAGCATCCGCGCATCATTGACCATCACGCGTTCACCTGTCTCGCGGTCCAGGTAGTAGTTGCCCGCGATTCCGTGTACAGAAGGCGGTGCACCCGTGACAATGGAGGCGTTGTTCGGGTTGGTGAAGGAGGGCATGACACAGTCTGCGATGGCAGAGAACCCGGAAGACACCATGAGAGAGAGATTAGGACACAGTTTGCGTGACAAGGCATTTTCGATGTACTCGGGATCGCACCCGTCGATGCAGATCACGACCACTGGTTTGCCGGGCAAGCGGTAACGTCGCCCATGTAGTTCAACTGATCCCACTAGAAGCTCCTGACTTTTTTCAGAGGCTCCATGCTATCGTAAGTAAAACTCTCAGAGATTCATAAATAGTCTTATCCTAGTGAGTAAAACTCACACTCTTGACATGAACTCGTCACCTCCACTGAACGCACTCCGAATTTTTCTGGTTGCTTGTCGCCATCGCAGCTTCACATCTGCTGCAGAAGAACTGTCGCTGACGCATGGAGCGGTCAGCCGTCAGATGCGGTTACTGGAAGAGTGGCTTGGGCAACCGCTGTTTGAGCGAGAAGGTTTGCGTCGGGCGCCGACACCGCATGCGCTGGCCTATGCGCAGGAAATTTCGCGCGCCTTCAGTCAGATACAACAGGCGAGTCTGCACTACGGTCGAGGACTGGCCACCCGCCTGCTACGGGTCAGTGTGCCAGCCACCTTTGCAATGAAGTGGTTGATTCCCTTGTTGCCACAATTCCGAAAGAAATATCCGGATGCGCGAATTCAGATCCAGTCTGTCACGACACAGCAATTGTCTCTGGAGGGGGCGTTTGACCTGGCAATCAGGCGTGACCCACCGTCAAGTCAGGCATTTACCGGAATTGGCCTGTTCAAGGAGTGGCACACGCTGATTGCGACACCAGCGGTACTTGCACGCCATCCGCTGCAGTCCATTGATCAAGTGCTTGAGCACACGTGGCTCTACTCGGAAACACGGCCTCGTCACTGGGACGCGTGGCTGCAGGCTGCTAATCTGCCAAACCAACCCTGGAACATGTACCGGTTTGATCATTTTTATGTGACCTACAGTGCATTGCTGGATGGCCTGGGTGTCGGCATCGGCCCATTGCCAACCCTGGGCGCAGATCTCGAGGCAGGACGAATTGTTGCGCCGTTTCCAGATATTCGTACGCCTGAACGACAGTATTGGGCGATCACACCGACTGCCACCCAGAAAACCCTGCTTCACCGTCAGTTTGAAGAGTGGCTGATCGAAATGTCAGGGTTGGCTGAAAAACAGATCTGTTGAGGGTGCAGATATTCAATTGACGGACCAGAAAATCGCGTTGACAGACGGCCAGAAGACAGCATTTCGTGCCGTCAACTCAGACGGCAGATTCCCACTCCCTTCTTCTCGAGATTCTGACAGTTATCTGGTTTTTGCCGGTTTGAGCAACTTGTCGAATCTGGTGATTTCGGACGCGATGAAATGATTCTCTCGTGAGTCGACAAGACATTCGCTTGTCATTTCCGGGAAGTCTAGTTGCAAGCAATGCGATGGTATGGGTCGCGGTTGAACAGCTGGAGCACGACTCTTTCGGCAACGAGCCGGATCGCGCTTCTGATCGCTGCTTTCTGGCTTACTTGACGACTTTGAGGTGAGAAGCTTTAGGCTTCTCGGCTTCTTGCGGTTTGGTGTCTTCCGTATCGCTTACGTTGTCGGTCATGTCGGTGTCTTCTTCCGAGCCCTCAAACGCTTCCACCTCAAACCCCATACCAGCGCCGGTTTCGCGCGCATAGATTGCGGTCACGCAGTTCACCGGTATGGAAATGCTCTCTGTCTTGCCACCGAAACGTGCCTGGAACTCGATGAAATCATTACCGAGCTCGAGTTTGTTGGTCGCCATCAGACCAACGTTCAGTGTGATCTGACCATCCTGTACGTATCCACGGGGCACACGTGCCCGAGAATCAACCTGCACAACGACGTGTGGGGTGTACCCACTGTCTGTGCACCATTCATGTAGTGCACGGATGAAGTATGGTTTGGTCGAAATCTCGGACATGGCAAGTGCTCCTGTTAGCGTCTCATGACCTTCTCTGAAGGTGTCAGTGCCTCAATGTAGGCAGGGCGAGAGAAGATGCGCTCGCCGTACTTCTGGATTGGTGCTGCAGTCTTTGGAAGATCAACACCGTAGTGATCCAGACGCCAGAGCAACGGGGCCATAGCCACGTCTAGCATCGAGAACTCATCACCGAGCATATATTTGTTCTTGATCAACAAAGGAGCAAGCTGGGACAGACGGTCACGAATCGCTGCGCGAGCCGCTGCGCAACGTTTCTCGTCGGCTCGTGCAACCTGGTCCTCAAGAACTGACACATGCACGAACAGTTCCTTTTCGAAGTTGTACAGGAACAGACGTGTACGGGCGCGCATCACCGGGTCAGCTGGCATCAGCTGGGGGTGCGGAAAACGCTCATCAATGTACTCGTTGATGATGTTGGACTCGTACAGAATCAAATCACGTTCGACCAGAATCGGCACTTGCCCGTACGGGTTCATGACGCTGATGTCTTCAGGTTTGTTGTACAGATCGATGTCACGGATTTCGAAATCCATGCCCTTCTCGAACAGCACGAATCGGCAACGATGTGAAAAGGGGCAGGTGGTGCCGGAGTAGAGGACCATCATGATTTAGTACCGTCCCGAAATAAATTCAAAATACAAAAGCCAGCGCCGGGCTTGCGCACGGCGCTGGCCATCCAAGCTACAGACCTACTTGACGTGTTTCCAGTAGGACGCGTTCAGTCGCCATGCAATGACCAGGAACAGACCCAGGAAAATCATCACCCAGACGCCGATCTGCTTGCGCTTGAGCTGTACGGGTTCAGCCATCCAGGTCATGAAGTTCGAAATGTCTGCAACCTTGTCGTCGTATGCTGCAGCGCGCCTGGGGTCAAGCGCTTTGAAAGCAAAGGATTCTGTTGCTGATCCACGATAATTGTCGAGGACTTCTGCCTTGGCATCCCAGTAACCTTGTGGGCCAAACTTGGTTTCGACTTTCTCCCAAACCTGCTTGCCGTCACGCTCGACCTGATGGATAGTGGTCGTGGTCAGTTCGCGCGGCCCCTGCAAATCCCAGAGCACGTGAGGCATACCCGCGTTGGGGAATGCCAGGTTGTTCCAGCCGGTTGGCTTGGTCGTGTCGCGATAGTAGGTGCGCAAGTAGGTATAGATGTAATCGCCACCAGGAGGGCCGGCGTTGATTGACTTTGCACGGGCCATCACCGACAGGTCGGGTGCCGGGGCACCAAACCAGGCTGCTGCGTCTTTCCGATCCATTGAGATTGTCATCAGATCACCGACTTTCTCGCCGGTGAACAGCAGGTTCTCACGAATCTGGATGTCTGTCAGTCCGATATCGCGTAGACGGTTGTAGCGCATAGAGGTCGCACTGTGACAATTCAGGCAGTAGTTGATGAACAGCTTGGCGCCGTTCTGCAGTGCTGCCTGGTCGTTCAGACGGTTTGGTGCCTTGTCGAGCGTGATGGATTCACCCGCGGCCATCGCGGTGGCACATGTCAGGGAAAGGGCGATGGCGCCAAGGATCTTCTTAATCATGTTCATTCCGTATCGTGTTGGCTCAGTGGGCATGGAAGGTCACGCGGTCAGGGACCGGCTTGAACGTGCCCATACGACTCCAGACAGGCATCAGCAGGAAGAATGCCAGGTAGATGATCGTGCCAATCTGAGACATCAGATTGAACACATCGGTCGGTGCCTGCGTGCCAAGATAGCCAAGAATCAGGAAGTTAACAAAGAAAATGCCGTACAGCCACTTGTGCCAGTTCGGGCGATACCGGATCGAGCGAACAGGCGAGTAGTCAAGCCAGGGCAGGAAGAACAGCAAAACCACTGCACCACCCATTGCAACCACACCCCAGAACTTGGCGTCGATCAGGCGAAACAGCACAGCCACAGCGATCAGGATCACCGGGACGATGACTTTCGCCAGACCCTTGCACTTCACGAACATGACCAGTGCAGCGATGAGGGATGAGCCTGCAAGAACCCAGGTGAAATCGTCAGTGGTCGCACGCAGCATCGAGTAGAACGGCGTGAAATACCAGACCGGGGCGATGTGCGGCGGTGTCTTGAGCGGGTCAGCCGGGATGAAGTTGTTGTACTCGAGGAAGTAACCACCCATCTCAGGCGCAAAGAAAACGATCGCCATGAACACGATAAAGAATCCGGCAACGCCGAGAATATCGTGAACGGTGTAATAGGGATGGAAAGGAATCCCGTCAAGGGGGCGACCATACTTGTCTTTCTTGGACTTGATCTCGATGCCGTCGGGGTTGTTTGAACCTACTTCGTGCAGCGCGATGATATGAGCAGCCACGAGACCAAGCAGAACCAGTGGAATCGCGATCACGTGGAAAGCGAAGAACCGGTTCAGCGTCGCGTCTGAAACAACGTAGTCACCACGAATCCAGATTGCAAGTTCAGGTCCGATAAAGGGGATCGCGGAGAACAGGTTCACGATCACCTGGGCTCCCCAGTAAGACATCTGGCCCCATGGAAGGAGGTATCCGAAGAAGGCTTCCGCCATCAGACAGAGGAAGATGCCGACACCGAAGATCCACACGAGCTCTCGTGGCTTGCGATAGGAGCCGTAGAGCAATGCACGAACCATGTGGAGGTAGACCACCACAAAGAACATGGATGCTCCGGTTGAGTGCATGTAGCGCATGAACCAGCCACCTGGAACCTCGCGCATGATGTGCTCGACCGACTGAAACGCCAGTTCCGCATCAGGTTTATAGTGCATCACCAGAAAAATGCCGGTTACGATCTGGAGAACCAGCACCAGCATTGCCAACGAACCGAAGAAGTACCAGAAGTTGAAGTTCTTCGGTGCGTAATATTCGGTGAGGTGACCTTTGATGTTGGCCGTCAGGGGGAATCGTTTATCGACCCACCCCAGTACGCCAGTCGTTTCTACGCTTTTCTCGCCAGCCATGAAACGGCTCCTTTCAATCTATCAATGTCGGTTTTCAATTAAGGAAATCAGCAGTCGCCGCGTCAGGCGGGATTGTCTTCATCCACGCCAATCAGGATCCTGCTATCACTGACGTACTGGTAAGGCGGCACTTCAAGATTGTCAGGCGCCGGTTTGTTACGGTAAACGCGGCCAGCCATGTCAAACGTGGAGCCGTGGCAAGGACAGAGGCTGCCACCTTCCCAGTCAGCCGGCAGGCTGGGCTGGGCACCCGCAGCGAAGCGGGGTGTGGGTGAACAACCGAGGTGAGTGCAAATTGCGACGCCAACCCAGATTTCGGGCTTGCGTGAACGCCATTCGTTCTTTGCGTAGGGAGGGGTGTAGCCGGGACGTTCCGAGTTGGGGTCAGCCAGCTCGTCATTGACTTTGGAGAGGCCTGCCAGCATTTCCGGCGTGCGGTGAATCACCCAGACGGGCTTGCCGCGCCATTCAACCGTGCGCATCTCACCCGGGGGATGGTGCTGACATCAATCTCGACTGGCGCACCTGCGGCACGTGCTTTCTCTGAAGGCGCGAAGCTGCCAACGAAGGGCGCAGCCAACGCAGCTCCAGCAACACCTCCTACCGCACAGGTTGTTCCAATCCAGAACCGCCGATTCGGGTCGGCTGGCAAATTCAGTGGTGCTGCACCTTCATCATCATGGTGCAAAGTGGAATCCTGACTCATCGTTCAATCCTTGTGTTGCCGGTCGAGACGCAATCCGTCCCGAGGTTACAAACTCTCGATCGTCTATTATTATAGCGCCCTGGGCGCCAGGGTGCTCTTTGAATGTCCAAAGGATAAAAATGTCTACTAAAAAAGGAATTCTCAAGGAATTCAGGGATTTCGCTGTACGCGGGAATGTGATCGATCTTGCCGTCGGTGTGATCATCGGCGCAGCCTTCGGAAAAATCGTTGACTCGCTCGTTCGCCACATCGTGATGCCCATTGTGAATTTCATCATGGGCGGCTCTGTTGACTTCACCAACAAGTTTCTGGTTCTCTCCCGTCCAGATGGTTATGCCGGCCCTGAAACATACAGCGATCTGACTACGGCCGGAGCCATCGTTTTTGCCTGGGGCGAGTTTCTCACTATCCTGATCAATTTTGTCATTCTGGCCTTCATCATCTTCTGGATGGTCAAGCTCGTGAACATGGCCAAAGATCGTGCCAAGGCCGAGGAGGCGGCGCAGCCTGCACCACCACCCCCCGCACCGCCAGCCGATATCGTCTTGCTGACTGAAATCCGTGATCTGCTCAAGCAACAGGAAACGACCGCAGCCAGCCAGAAGCTTTCAGGATCTGACGCAGGCTCGAGCTCCAGACCCTGAGGCCTGTCCAGAGGAGGGCTGATGCGTGCTTGTTGAATCGCGCCGGGTGTCCCCGTTATCCGGGACACCCGGCAGCTGATCAACTGTGAGCGCAAGCCCCTGGATTTGGCCATGGGGTGGTTCGGCGACAGGTGTGGTCACCGGCCTGACTCCACCGGCCAGCGTCTTCTTTCTTCGTTCTTTTGTCTTCTTTCTTTTTTCTTTCCAGATCTCTCCTTCAGTTTGTCAGGCGGGATTGTCGAGGTCTACAAAAGTGACTTTGACATCAAGCTGCCTGGCAATCTCCTCTCCCAGTGCCCTCACACCGTAGCGCTCCGTCGCGTGATGTCCCGCGCTGATGAACGTCGTCCCGGTTTCCCGGGCAATATGCGCATTGGGCTCTGAAATCTCGCCCGTTACATAGGTTTGTGCACCAGCGGCGATTGCGGCCTCCTGCATGCTTTGAGCACCGCCCGTGCACCATGCGACCAGTCCTGCTTTTGCCTCGAAGTTGCCAACCACGACAGGATGTCGGGCGAGTTGTGTCTGGATCCGGCCCGCTAATTCACGAACGGATTGTTCAGTGACCTCGGGGTGTCCAAGCCAGACCAGGCTCCCCGGCCCGCAGGTTACTGGTGCTCCCTGTGCATCGCGCAGGGGATTGAGCCCAAGCTGCTTTGCGAGCTGGGCATTGTTTCCAAATATGGGATGTGCGTCGAGCGGCAGATGGTACGCGATCAGATTGATATCTGATTCAAGTAATGCTCGAATTCGCTTGAGACGCTGGCCCTGAAGGGTTGGATTTTCGTTGCGCCAGAAGTAGCCATGATGAACCAGGATGGCATCGGCGTTCAGTTCACGGGCTTTCTCGATCAGGGCGAGACTAGCCGTCACGCCCGTCACGATATGCGAGATCTGGTCCTTGCCTTGAATCTGCAAACCGTTTGGGCAGTAGTCCGTAAATTTTTCTGGTTCCAGTGTCTGGTCCAGCCATGCGACCAGTTTGCTGGTTTCAATCATGAGGATTCACCTTCGAGTACGATAGGTGATCACTATAAGACCTCTGCTGTCTGGCGGGCAACCTTACACAGGCGCACGCCAGACACGTGCAATCATTCAGGCTTCAATCAAAGCGTGACGGTCTTGATTCTGCCTGCGGCCAATTCTTCTGCGCGTGCCAGCAGCGACTCTTTGGCATCTGCATCCAGGTGGTAAAAAAGCTCCTGGAGTCTTGCCTGTTCGTCATCCTGCGTGTAAAACCAGCTGACAGGCATGTTGAGAATTTCCGCAACACGACACATCAGCCGATAGTCGGGCGAGTGCTTGCCTCGCTCGTACTGGTTCATACGGGCACTCGCTGATGTGGGATCAATCCCGGCCAGTTTGCCAAGTTTTTCTTGAGATAGACCTGCGCGGAGACGCGCGGCTTTCAGGCGATCGCTGATCATTTGTCCGTTCCCCAAAGTAGAGGCGTGTCCGGAGAGTCCGGACAGCTGCGTTGTACCCCTATGCAACTGAGCGTTGCACTGCTTTTGTTCGGACAATGCTAAAAATTTCACTGGCATTGTGTCTACTAATAAATATTTATGAGATCGATCAATTAATATTATGCAAAGGCAAAGCGGATGAAATCATCGTTTCAGTAGCAACAAAAAAGGGCGATTGGTTGTGGATTTGCGACAGATTCAATATTTTTTATCGTTGTTTGAAGAGCAGTCGGTGACCCGTGCAGCTCGCAGACTGAACATTGTGCAGCCTGCTCTGAGTATGCAGATCGCCAAGCTTGAGCGAGATATTGGCAAGCCGCTCTTCACTCGAACACCGCGACGAATGATCCCGACGCCAGCAGGCGAAGAGATGTATCGGCTCTTTCTGCCGATCATGACCGAGTTTGGGCGTGCCAGAGAGCGCCTGATGCATAGCGGTGATGCGCTCAGCGGGCACGTCCGTCTAGGCCTGGTACCCAGCATCGGTCAGCATGTTCTTCCTGATGTTCTCGAGAGATTCGTTGAGCGCCACCCTGAAGTCACACTGTCCATTTCTGAGGGGTTGACAGATCATCTGATTGAGCAGGTGGCCGGGGGACAACTCGATCTTTGCTATACCAACCGATCCGATCGTGTCCGGCCGGTTGCCACTGATGTGGTGCTGCGCGAGCGGATTGTCTTTGTGACAGGGATAAACGACATTCCGTACCCGCCAAAGGTCAGCCTTGTCGAATTGACGGGTTGCCGCTTTGTTCTGCCTACCCGGGAAAACGGCATGCGCCACATCGTTGAACAGGCACTGGAGGCTGATGACGGCCACCTTGCACCGGCCATCGAGGTTGACTCGATACTGACGAGCGCGCGCCTGATCGAAAAATCCCTTTATGTCAGCCTGATGCCAGAAAGCATCGTACGTGGATTGCGTTCTCGCTACAACTTCGCGTTACGAACATACGAGCTTAAGAACAAGGGATTTGAGAGGCAGATTGTCTGTTCGCATAATCTTCGTCGCCCGATGACAAAGGCCGCTCAGGCGTTTCATGACGCACTGGCAAGCAGACTGGTGGCCGAGCATGGTCTTGATCATCGAAAACGTCAGGAAGAACGTCGCATAGCAGACCGTTCCTGATGCAAGCAACGTACACAATAAACAGCGTACGTGACTTTTCAAGCCTGAAAGATATGCGGGGATGCTTGATCAGACGGGATGGTCGCCGTCTTCCCGTTCAGCATCTCGATCAATCGGTTTGATCTTTGCAGCAAGAATCAGGCCTACCTCGTACAGGATCCACAATGGGACGGCAAGCATGAACTGGCTGATAACATCCGGGGGCGTCACGATCGCAGCAATGATGAAAGCACCGACGACGACGTAGCCGCGAATTTCGCGCAGCTTCTCGATCGACATGATGCCCATGCGAACGAGCAGAATCACCGCAATTGGCACTTCGAATGTGATGCCGAACGCAAGAAACATGGTCAGTACGAAGTTCAGATAGGCTTCAATATCCGGGGCAGGGGTGATCGACTGCGGCGCAAACGACGCAATGAATTTGAAGACTGTCTGGAACACGACAAAGTAGCAGAACGCCATGCCGAGCAGGAACAGCAACGAGCTTGACACAATCAGTGGCAAGGCCAGGCGTTTCTCGTGCCGATACAGTCCCGGCGCAACAAATGCCCACATCTGATAAAGAACGTAAGGCAAGGCGACCACAAACGCGGCCAGCATGGTGACCTTGACGGGCACCATGAACGGCGTGATGACACCGGTGGCAATCATCCGGGTGCCTTGTGGAAGCGTGGCGAGCATTGGCTGCGCCAGGAAATCGTAGATAAGGGACGCGCCAGGGTAAATGAACAGGATCGTAAAAACCACGACCACAGCCAGAATGGCCCTGATCAAGCGGTCCCGCAACTCAACCAGATGCGACAGAAAGCCTTCCTGGCCTGACTCCGCGTTCTCAGTCAACTCTTTTGCTCCGATTCCTTGGGTCTTGATATATCAACCGGGACCCCCTCCTGGGCTGTATTCGGGGCCGCTTTCGGGGCGGGTTTCTCGGGCTGCTTTTCCGCAGTTCGACTGGCTGACGAAGCAGTCAGTGAGGAGTCCTGGGCGGTCAGGCGAGCTGCGTCAGCAGAAGTACCCTCAGAGCCGGACTCGACCCTCTGGGTGTTGGACCGCTTATCGGCCCCCAGATCTGACAGAGAGGCTTTGGCCGAGTCAATTTCATCACGCATCTGGTTCAATGGCTCTTCTACCTGCTCGCGAATAGAGTCTGATGTGTCACGAAATGAGGAGTGAATGGATTGAGCCGCGCTCTCCATTTCTTCTTTCATCTTGCGCAGGTCTTCGAGCTCGACTTCGCGCTGGATGTCGCTCTTGACGTCGCTGACATAGCGTTGCGCCCGCCCAAGCAGATGGCCAACCGTACGGGCGACCTTGGGCAGACGCTCGGGGCCGATGACCACAAGCGCTACCACACCGACAAGCAACAGCTCCGTAAAACTGATATCAAACAAGATCGACTCTCAAATGTCTCCGGGTGACCAGGCAGCCGGGCTGCTCAGGTCGGACAGGTCAAACCGTGCAAACGTACAGAGCCACCTGCACTGGCTGATCTCTGCAAGGCACTTACTGTGAAGACGAGCTGGACTTTTCTTTTGCCTGAACGTCGATCGTGTCGTCGGAGGAAACTCGCTGTGTCGTGTCTTTGTCCGCAGCACCAGCAGACGGGTCGTTGGCGTCTTTCATGCCTTCCTTGAAGCCTTTGACTGCACCGCCGAGGTCTGAACCGATATTGCGCAACTTCTTGGTCCCAAAAACCAGCGCAACGATCAGCAGAACGATCAACCAATGCCAGATACTAAAAGCGCCCATACAAACTCCTGCTTATGCTGTGAGAGAGGCCTTTGGCGTCCAGGGACGCGGACCACCCAGAATGTGAAGGTGCAGGTGGTGAACTTCCTGACCACCATGAGCCCCGGAATTTACAACGATTCTAAAGCCACCATCTGGCCCTGGCTCGCATCCGTTTTCGGATGCAATGCGGGGCACCAATGCCATCATTCTACCCAACCATTCGCTATCCGCGTCGCTGACGTCCTGCATGGATACGACATGATGTTTCGGGATAATGAGAATATGGACCGGCGCGAGCGGACTGATGTCATGAAACGCAATCAGCTGATCGTCCTCGTAGACCTTCTTTGAAGGAATTTCGCCTTTGACGATCTTGCAGAAAATGCATGAGTCACTCATTGCTGCTATCTCCCTGTGTGGATCTGGATGCCTTTTCCTGATGCCCCGAAATGCCTTCGCGTCGTGCCAGCTCTGCCAGAACGTCCTCAGGACGCAAGCCATGGTGCGCTAGCGCAATCATGCAGTGAAACCAGAGGTCAGCGGTCTCGGAAACAATTCTGTCGGGGATGCCATCCTTGGAGGCCATGACCAGCTCTGTTGCCTCCTCGCCGACTTTCTTCAGGATGGCATCCTGGCCTTTGACAAACAGGCTGGCAACATATGACTGCTTCGGGTCTGCCCCGGCATCAGGTTTGCGACTTTCCAGAACGTTCGCGATACGTGCAAGAATAGCTTCTTCATATGTCATTTATAAATCAGCTCCGGATCCTTTAGTACAGGGTCGATACTGACCCAGGCAGGTTCGTCGCCTGATTGCTCAAGCTTGCGGTAAAAACAGCTTTCCCGCCCTGTATGACAGGCAATTCCGCCGATCTGTTCCACTTCCAGCAAAATCACGTCTGAATCGCAGTCCAGACGGATATTCTTGATCTTTTGTGTGTGGCCAGAGGACTCACCCTTGCGCCACAGGCTCTGGCGCGATCTCGACCAGTAGACAGCGATGCCGCTCGCGTGGGTTTCTTCCAGTGATTCACGGTTCATCCAGGCTACCATCAGGATGCGCCTGGATTGGGCATCCTGCGCGATCGCCGGGATCAGGCCTGCCGAGTCAAACTTCACTTGATCCAGCCAGTTCATCGCACGCTCCGGCGAACGGGGATACCACGCTGGGCCATGTGATCCTTGGCCTGTCCAATGGTGTATTCCCCAAAATGAAAAATACTGGCTGCCAGCACCGCGTTGGCGCCGCCTGCGCTCACGCCCTCAGCGAGGTGTTCGAGAGTGCCAACTCCGCCGGATGCAATCACGGGTACGCTGACTGCGTCGCTGACAGCACGCGTGAGCACCAGATCAAATCCACTACGGGTGCCATCACGATCCATGCTGGTCAGGAGAATCTCGCCAGCGCCGTAGTGTGCCATACGGTCTGCCCATTCAAGTACATCAATCCCGGTCGCACGTCGTCCTCCGTGGGTGTATACCTCCCAGCGGGGGGCATCGGCTGGCGAGTCAGGTACCTGACGTGCGTCAATGGCAACGACAATGCATTGCGAACCGTGATAGTCGCTCGCCGCCTTGATAAGATCCGGGTTGGCCACGGCCGCACTGTTGATGCTGACCTTGTCCGCACCGGCGTTGAGCAGTCGCTGAATATCACTGACCTGACGAACACCGCCGCCAACCGTAAGCGGTATGAACACTTCAGACGCCACAGCGTCGATGATGGGGAGAATCAGGTCCCGATCATCGCTCGTGGCTGTGATGTCGAGGAAAGTCAGTTCGTCTGCACCCTCGAGATTGTAGCGACGGGCAATCTCGACCGGATCACCCGCATCGACCAGTCCGACAAAATTCACGCCTTTGACGACTCGGCCTGCAGTCACATCCAGGCAAGGGATGACCCGGCGAGTCAGTCCGTTACGGACTGACAGGGTGTCGATACCTGTCATGGGCACAACTCGTCGGCGCGTTCGACGGCTTTCTTGAAGTCCAGCGTACCTTCATAGATACTGCGTCCAAGGATGGCGCCTTCAACGCCCTCTGCCTCGACTGCACACAGTTCGTCGATATCGCGCATGTCGGTGATGCCACCGGAAGCAATCACAGGAATGTTGACTGCCTGGGCGAGAGCGACCGTTGCCTGGACGTTCACGCCCGTCAGCATACCGTCACGTCCGATGTCGGTGTAAATGATGGCCTCGCAGCCATAGTCTTCAAACTTGCGTGCCAGATCGGTGACCATGTGACGGGTCAGTTTGCTCCAGCCGTCCGTTGCGACCTTTCCGTCACGGGCGTCCAGTCCGACGATGATCTTGCCCGGAAATGCACCGCAGGCATCGCGCAGAAAACCTGGACTCTTGACCGCAGCAGTTCCGATGATGACGTAAGAGATGCCAGCATCAAGATAGCGTTCAATCGTGTCAAGGTCACGAATGCCACCGCCGATCTGGACGGGCACATCATCGCCCATCGCGTCGACGATTTCATGGATAACAGCCTCGTTGACGGGTTTGCCAGCAATGGCGCCGTTCAGGTCGACCAGATGGAGGCGACGCGCGCCTAGATCGGCCCAGTGTTCGGCCATTTCGACAGGGTCTTCCGAGAACACGGTGGCATCGTTCATGTCGCCTTGGCGCAGGCGTACACATTTACCGTCTTTAAGGTCAATGGCAGGGATCAGAAGCATGGCAGTGGCTAAGTGAATAAGGGTTGGTTCTTATGGTTTCCAGTCTACAAAATTGCGGTAGAGACGCAAACCGGGGTCTGCACTTTTCTCTGGATGGAACTGGGCCGCAAAAATGTTGTCTCTTGCAACGGCGCATGTGAACGTCACGCCGTAATCCGTCTCTCCGACAGTCAGTGACGGATCCTCCGGATGTACATAATAGCTGTGCACAAAATAAAACGGGGTCAGATCTTCAATGCCGGCCCACATTGGGTGTTCGCGACACTGGCGAACGGCGTTCCAGCCCATATGAGGTACCTTGAGTCGGTCCACACCTGTGTGGGCGCTGTCAAACAGCTCGCCTCTGAAGCGCCTGACATCTCCCGGGAACAGTCCCAGGCATTGCGTCGGGCCTTCTTCGCTGCGTTCGAACAGCATTTGTTCACCGACACATATCCCGAGCAATGGTTTGTTGCGGCTGACTTCAAGGACAACCTCAACGAGCCCGGCCTGTTCCAGGGTGCGCATGCAGTCGCCCATCGCGCCCTGTCCAGGCAGAACAACTCGCTCAGCCTTGAGGATGATTTCCGGGTCGCCCGTCAGGGTGATATCTGCTTCCGGTGCGGCATGGCGCAGGGCGCGTTCAACGGAGTGGTAGTTGCCCATTCCGTATTCGACAATGGCGATCGATGTCATGGTCTAAGTCCGGCGGGTGTGAGTCAGAGAGTGCCTTTGGTGGAAGGGATTACACCGGCCTGGCGCTCATCGACTTCAATCGCCATGCGCAGGGCACGGCCAAACGCCTTGAAGACCGTCTCGCACTGGTGGTGTGCGTTGATACCGCGCAAGTTATCGATATGCAGCGTCATCTGGGCGTGGTTCACCAGTCCCTGAAAGAATTCTCGCGTCAGATCAACATCGAAATCGCCGATACGCGCACGCGTGAACGGTATGTCATACGTCAGCATTGGTCGGCCCGATAGATCAATCACGACGCGCGAGAGCGCTTCGTCAAGTGGCACATAGGCGTGTCCGTAGCGGCGGATACCTGCTTTGCTGCCGATCGCCTTATGCAGGGCCTGACCAAATGAAATGCCAACGTCTTCCACCGTGTGGTGTGCGTCAATGTGCAGGTCCCCTTTTGCCTTGATGTCCAGATCGATCAGGCCATGGCGTGCAATCTGGTCCAGCATGTGATCCAGAAAGGGCACACCCGTGTCGATTGACTGTTGTCCGGTGCCATCCAGATTGATGCTGATCTGAATCTGGGTTTCCTGTGTATTGCGGGTAATGTCGGCGGTACGCATGAAAGAACTGTATCTCGTTAAGTCTCGGTAAGCCCGCCAGCAGGCGGGCACACCTTCTATTGTACGGTTACGCGAAGCCCGTCATGAGAAAGGCAGGCATTTCGGATATTTTGAGTGGCGACGACCCGTCTCAGATTACGAGGCTGGTCCACTCTCAGGCTCGTTACGGTATGCTGCACTGGCGGCATGGGCTGTCAATCCTTCCCCCATGGCAAGCGTCTGGGCGATCGCGCCTAGCTTTTGCGCACCTGCTTTTGAGACATGAATGATGCTGGATCGCTTCTGAAAGTCATAGACCCCAAGCGGCGAAGAGAACCTGGCGGTGCCTGACGTCGGGAGCACGTGGTTGGGTCCGGCACAGTAGTCTCCTAGCGATTCGGACGTGTGCCTGCCTAGAAAGATCGCGCCCGCATGGCGTATGTGATCAACCCATCGCTCGGGTGATTCGGTCGAAATTTCAAGGTGCTCAGGTGCAATCTGGTTGGCGATTTCACAGGCCTGCTCCAGATCGCGAACCTCGATCAGTGCCCCACGATTGGACAAACTGGTGCTGATGATGTCCTTTCTGGGCATGGAAGGCAGAAGGCGTTCAATCGCGGCGTGAACCTCGTCGAGGTAACTCGCATCCGGACACAGCAAGATGGACTGGGCCAGTTCATCATGCTCGGCTTGCGAGAACAGGTCCATGGCGATCCAGTCCGCAGGAGTGCTGCCGTCACAGATCACCAGAATTTCACTCGGGCCTGCAATCATGTCAATACCGACTTTGCCAAACACGCGTCGTTTGGCCGCTGCGACATATGCATTGCCTGGTCCGACAATCTTGTCTACGGCCGGGATGGTCGCTGTTCCGTAAGCCAGCGCACCTACCGCCTGGGCACCGCCAATGGCAAACACACGATCAATGCCGCTGATGGCAGCCGCAGCCAGCACAAGCGGATTGCGGGTTCCCTGGGGCGTCGGGGTCACCATGATGACTTCCTCGACACCTGCCACCTTGGCAGGGATGGCGTTCATCAATACCGATGACGGGTAGGCAGCCTTGCCGCCCGGGACATACAACCCGACCCGGTCAAGCGGCGTTATTTTCTGTCCCAGACGCGTACCGTCTTCTTCCAGATAGTCCCAGCTCGACTGTTTCTGACGCTCGTGATACTCGCGCACGCGCCTCGCCGCAGATTGCAGGGCATCACGCTGGGCAGCGGGAAGGGACTCCAGTGCTGATTCCCACTCGCTGCGCGGGATCTCCAGTTCGACAACAGTAGAGGCCTGAACACTGTCGAATCGCTTTGTGAGCTCCAGCAGAGCCTGATCACCTTCGGTGCGAATCCGTCTCAGGATGGATGCGACTGCCGAGTCGATCTCGTGATCCTGCTCTTCGTCCACGTGCAGTAGTCGCTGCAGTTGGCTGTCGAAGTCGGGGTCGGAGCTGCGAAGGCGCGAGATGGTAGCCATGATTCCAGAGAAACAAACGTGAATAGACAATGAGGCGTTGACGGGCAAAGTTGCGACACGTAGCGACACGTAGCGAAACGTCCCGTAACTTCCCAAGACGCTATGAATGAGCCGTGAATAAATCGCTAATTATTGTTAGACAGGGTAATCATGCCATAGTTGCCAGACTTGCCCGCTCAAAAGCCTCCATGATGGGCTCGATGCCCTCTCGACGCAGTTTGAGTGCGGCGCGATTGACGATCAGACGCGATGAAATCGGCATGATATCTTCAACTGCGACCAGGTCGTTAGCCTTGAGTGTGTTGCCAGTCGAAACCAGATCCACGATGGCATCAGCCAGCCCGATCAGGGGTGCAAGCTCCATGGAGCCGTAGAGCTTGATCAGATCTACGTACACGCCTTTGGACGCAAAATGCTCACGCGCTGCACTGACGTACTTGGTTGCAACCCGCAGTCGGGCGCCCTGTTTGACGGCAGCCTCATAGTCAAAGTCCTTGCGAGTGGCCACGCATAGCTTGCAACGGGCAATGTTCAGATCAATCGGCTGGTACAGAGCACCCGGGTGGGCAGCGGCGTGCTCCACGAGTACGTCTTTGCCGGCAATCCCCATGTCGGCCGCACCATATTCCACGTAGGTCGGGACATCAGATGCGCGCACGATGATGATCCGCACGTCAGGACGACTGGTCCCCAGAATCAGTTTGCGTGACTTTTCCGGATCTTCATTCACTTCGATACCCGCACTTTTCAGTAGCGGCAGCGTTTCTTCAAAGATCCGGCCTTTGGAAAGGGCGAGTGTCAGCGGGGTGGGAGAGGTCGGAGTTGATGCTTGAGTGGTCATGATGTTTCTTTGCTCGTAACGCGAACGATAGATGCGCCAAGCGACTGGAGCTTCTCTTCCATTTTTGCGTAGCCCCGGTCAAGGTGGTAGATCCGTTCTACGGTTGTTTCGCCTTCAGCGGCGAGTCCGGCGATAACAAGGCTCGCTGATGCTCGCAGGTCGGTTGCCATGACGGTCGCGCCTGACAGGCGACTGACCCCGCGTACCATCGCAGTATGTCCGTCAATTTCGATGTCGGCGCCAAGACGGATCAGTTCCTGCACGTGCATGAATCGATTCTCGAAGATGGTTTCCACGATCATTGCGGCCCCATCGGCAACGGTATTCATGGCCATGAACTGTGCCTGCATGTCGGTCGCAAAGCCCGGGTACTCATGGGTGCGGATGTCGACTGCACGCGGGCGTTGGTTCATCCAGGCGTGAATCCAGTTCTCACCCTGTTCGAGCGTGAGTCCGGCTTCAGCAAGCTTGCTCAGCGTCGCGCCCATGTACTGGGGTTCGACTGCGTTAAGACGGATATCGCCGCCGGTCGCAGCGACCGCACACAGGAAACTGCCAGCCTCGATTCGGTCAGAGATGATGTGATGCCGGGCTCCGTGCAGGTGCTCTACCCCTTCAATGACGATCCGGTCTGTGCCATGTCCAGTGATGTGTGCGCCCATTTTGTTGAGCAGGTTGGCCAGATCGACCACTTCTGGCTCGCGTGCGGCGTTCTCCAGGACTGTCGTGCCCTGCGCCAGTGTCGCGGCCATCATCAGGTTCTCGGTGCCAGTAACCGTCACCATGTCGGTACGGATCACGGCCCCTTTCAGCCGGGATGCCCGCGCGACGACATAACCGTGTTCGATGGATATCTCTGCACCGAGCGCTTCGAGTCCACGAATGTGCTGGTCGACCGGACGTTGCCCGATTGCGCAACCGCCAGGCAGACTGACCCGGGCTTCACCAAAGCGTGCGACCAGCGGTCCAAGCACCAGAATTGATGCCCTCATGGTCTTGACCAGTTCGTAGGGTGCCTCGACTGAACTGATCGAAGCAGCACTCAGGGTGACGCCCTGATCGGACGTCCACTCAGATTTCACGCCAAGCTGCGAGAGCAAGCGTAAGGATGTGTGGATGTCCCGTAGTGCCGGTATGTTGGTCAGTTCCAGCGACTCGGCACTGAGCAGGCACGCGCACAGGATTGGCAGCGCTGCGTTCTTCGCGCCGGAGATGGTGACTTCTCCATCCAGGCGCTTGCCACCCGTAATTCTGAGTCGATCCATCAGTTCTGAGCCTTGTACTCTTCGGGTGTCAGGGTTCTCATGGAAAGGGCGTGAATCTCTTCGCGCATCCTGTCGCCGAGTGCTTTGTAGACGAGTTGATGCCTGGCAATCGGGCGCTTGCCTTCGAAGTGAGGGCTCACGATGATCGCTTCAAAGTGAGCGCCATCACCAGTGACTTCAATGTGTTCACATTCCAGGCCATTGGCAATGTAGCCGCGAATGTCTTCAGGAGTGGGCAGCATATCTGGTTTCCATCAATGTCTAAGTTTGTAGCCTGTTTCCAGCAGTCGCATGGCAATCAGCGTTAACGTAATGAAGACGAACAGCACAACCGACAGACTGAGCCAGGGTGATGAGTCGGCAACGCCAAAGAATCCGTACCGGAATCCGTCAATCGTGTAAAAAATCGGATTCCAGTGGGATACGGCCTGCCAGAACGGTGGCAAGGTGTGAATCGAATAAAACACGCCAGACAGAAATGTGGCTGGCATGATCAGGAAGTTCTGAAATGCGGCAAGCTGGTCAAACTTCTCGGACCACAAACCCGCAATCAGGCCCAGGATGCCCATGATGCTACAGGCTAGTACCGCAAATACCAGAATCCAGAGCGGGTATGCCACCGGGAGTTGCAGAAACAGCATGGACACGCCCCAGACTGCTGCGCCGACTGCAAGACCGCGCATTACCGCGGCCAGTACATAGGCCCCAAAAAACTCCAGATTCGAAATTGGCGTCACCAGGATGAAGACCAGGTTGCCGGTGATCCGGCTCTGAATCAGCGAGGAGGACGGGTTGGCGAACGCATTCTGCAACATGCTCATCATCATGAGCCCCGGGATCAGGAACTGGGTGTAGTCGATTGTGTCGTAGACCTTGACCCGGTCTTGCAGAACCTGGGCAAATATCACCAGATAGAGAAGGGCAGTCATCACCGGTGCGGCGATGGTCTGGAACGCAACTCGCCAGAAGCGCAACATCTCCTTGTACAGGAGCGTCCTAAAGCCCGATCGTAACTGTGGCTGCATGGAAGTGGGCTGGGAAGGAGTCATGACGCCAGGGCCTCCGCTGCAGGTGCGTGCATGATCTGCACGAATGCCTCTTCAAGTCCTGCTCCACCAACACGTGCGAGCAGGGCTTCGGTCGTGTCAAGTGCAATGACCTTGCCCTGCTTGAGCATGGCAATCCGTCCGCAGAGTGCTTCGGCCTCTTCGAGATAGTGGGTGGTCAGCAGAATGGTGTGTCCCTGCTTGTTGAGTCTTGAGATGAATTCCCACAGGCTGCGCCTGAGGTCTACGTCGACGCCGGCAGTGGGCTCATCCAGCACGATGACAGGCGGTCTGTGCACCAGTGCCTGCGCGACCAGTACCCGGCGCTTCATGCCACCAGACAGGGCGCGCATGTTGGTGCTGGCTTTGTCCGTCAAGCCCAGGTTGTGCAGGATCTCGTCGATCCAGTCGTCGTTGTGGCGAAGTCCGTAGTAACCGGACTGCAGTCGCAGCGTCTCGCGTACTGTGAAGAAGGGGTCGTAGACCAGTTCCTGCGGTACCACACCCAGACTGCGTCTGGCATGCTTGAACTCGCTGAATACATCGTAACCACAGACCGATGCTTTACCTTCGGTGGCGCGTGCCAGACCGGCCAGAATCGAGATCAGCGAAGTCTTGCCCGCGCCGTTGGGTCCGAGCAACCCGAAGAATTCGCCATGCTCGACCTGCAGACTGACATCCTGCAAGGCCTTGAACCCGGTTTGAGGTGCTTGTCCGAATCGCTTCCAGAACTTCTGGCGCGCAGGGGCATAGGTTTTGTGGATTCGATCGAACTCAATCGCAAAAGAAGACATATCAGTTGCTGCTGTTACGCTTGTTGAGTGCAGCGATCAGTCCGTCAATACCGTTGCGGCTGATTTCCTGGGAGAACTGGTTGCGGTAGTTCTGGATCAGCCAGATGTTTTCAACGTTGATGTCGTATATTTTCCAGCCCTGGGGCGTCTTTTCGAGGCGATAGTCGATCCGCACGGGTGAGGAGTTGGAGGATTCCACGACCTGGGATTGCACCACGACATCATTGGCGCTGGCGTCTCCACGGAACGGCATGATGGTCATGCTTGTGCCATCGTCCACGCGTGTCAGAGCGCCGCTATAGGTGCGGATCAGCGTGTTGCGAAACGCGTCGGCCAGTGCGGTCTGTTGCTCAGGTGTTGCCTGACGCCAGTACTTGCCGGCCGCCAGACGGGTTGTCTTCTCGAAATTGACATAGGGGAGAACGTACTCACCCACAATCTGGTTGATTCGGGCCAGATCCAGCTTGCGTGCCGCTTCGTCCTTCTTGATGACATCAATCAACTGGTCGACCACCTGACCGACGAACTCTGGTGGAGGGGCTTCGGGATTGGGGTTGGCTTGCGCGGCGACCGGAGACGCGAGCGTCAAGGCAACGCCAGCGCAGGCGACGAAACTGAAAATCTTTTGAAGAAACCAGGGCTGCCTGGATGTCATTTTTCTCATTGCGGTGTGTCCTCTTTCATGCCCAACGCTTTCTCGTCGGCCTCGATGGCCTCAAAGTCTTCATAGTCGGGTAGTTGTTCGGCATCTTGCAGGTTGCCGCGGATCATTGCCTCACGGCGCTGCAGGTAGGCATCGCGGATAAAGCTGTAAGGATCAAGCGCAGTACTGTCGACAGTCTTGGAGATGGGTAGCAGGGCGTCACGACGCGCCACAAATTCAAGTCCCCACAGAGAGTTGCGCAATGCTACATCGTTGATCAGGCCGATGGTGATGATCTGATTGCCGTAAAGATTGGGAATGTCGCTCAATCCGTCCCGGACGGTACTCGGGCCGATGATGGGTAAGACCAGGTACGGACCACTCGGCACACCCCAGACGCCCAGTGTGATGCCGAAGTCGTTGGCAATGCGGGGCTGGCCTGTAGTGCTTGCGACATCGATACATCCACCAATCCCCGCTGTGGAATTGAGCAGGAACCGGCCCAATGTGTTGATGCCGTCATGTCCACGCTCTTGCAGAATGCTGTTCAGTCCGGACCATGGTTCGGTGATGTTCACGAACATGTTGAGGACGCAGGTACGCACTGGACGCGGGACCAGGAATGCATAAAGTTCCGTCACTGGACGCACAATCGCTTTGTCAACGGCATCGTTGATGGCGTACATGTTGCGGTTTGAGCCTTCCCAGGGGTCGGCCGGGTTAGGCTCGTTTCCCACAGCGGCACACCCTGCGAGAACCGAGCAAGCCAGACCGGCCAGCACATTTCGAAATTGAACTGTGGACATTGTGTCAGTTTCCTGATGGATTGGAAGCGCCTTCATTTTCAGCGGTGCTGAAAAGGAACTGGCTGATCAGTTGTTCCAGAACTACTGCGCTTTGTGTCAGTGTAATGGAGTCGCCAGCAACCAGCATCCTGTCCTCACCACCCGCATCGAGCCCGACGTACTGTTCGCCAAGCAGTCCGGACGTCAGAATACTGGCCGAGGTGTCGGCCGGAAACTCGAACCTGCGTTCGATATCGAGGGTGACGACTGCGCGGTAGGTTGCGTCATCGAACTCGATAGACTTGATCCGCCCAACGACCACGCCGGCGCTCTTGACCGGGGCTCTGACCTTGAGTCCGCCAATGTTGTTGAAACTGGCCTTGACCGGGTATGTCTCACTGAAAGTGAAACTGCTCAGGTTTCCAGCCCGAAAAGCCAGGAACACGAGCGCAATGATCCCTAGCAGTACGAACAGTCCTACCCAGACATCATATTTCTGATTACTCATTGCAACTCCAAACTTTTTAACTGAACATCAGCGCAGTCAAAATGAAATCAAGCCCGAGTACGGCCAGGGAACCTGCCACCACCGTGCGAGTGGTGGCTCGGGATACGCCCTCGGGGGTGGGCCGGCACTGCCAGCCTTCATACAGCGCGATCAGTGTCACGACGACACCAAACACGAAACTTTTGATAACCCCGTTCAGGACATCTGCAAACACGTCTACGCCATCCTGCATCTGGGACCAGAACGCACCGGTATCAACGCCGATGAGGATCACGCCGACGACCCAGCCACCAAGGATGCCGACCATCGAGAACACGGCAGCCAGGATCGGCATGGCAATCACCCCACCCAGGAATCGCGGCGCCAGTACGCGCCGGATCGGGTCAACTGCCATGACTTCCATGGCAGCAAGCTGCTCGCCCGCCTTCATCAGTCCGATCTCAGCGGTCAGAGAGGTGCCTGCACGTCCGGCAAACAACAAGGCAGTCACTACCGGACCCAGCTCACGGGTGAGCGACAGCGCAACCAGGAGCCCAAGAGCCTCTTCAGAGCCATATCGGTTGAGCGTGTAATAGCCCTGCAGCCCCAGGACGAACCCGACAAACAGGCCTGACACGGCGATGATGAGCAACGAATGGTTGCCAATGAAATGTATCTGCGAGATGGTCAGTCGCGGTCTTTGCCACAAAATGCCGCAGCGCGACAACACCACCCCGAAAAAGCGTGTAAAAACCCCGAGCCCGGTCAGCGTGCCGCCAGTCCAGCTACCGAGTCTGATCAGGAGTTGCGTCAGAAAGTTCATCGGCCGACTCCCCGAGCCTTGGCCCACCGCTCGAATGCGGGTGTCACCGGGTAGTCAAACGCCACCGGTCCATCAGGTAGTCCGTCCAGAAACTGCCGTACATAGGGATCCCTGGAGGCCATCAGGTCCTCGGGCGACCCGCTCGCCTTGAGCCCTCCCTGGCCAACAATGTAAATAGTGTCGGCAATCGAGAAGGTTTCGGACACATCATGTGTGATCAGTACACTAGCACATCCAAGCTGGTCGGACAGGCGGCGGATCAGTCTGGCGGCAATTCCCATCGAAATGGGGTCAAGTCCAGCAAACGGTTCGTCGTAAAAGACCAGATCCGGTGAGCGGATGACCGCCCTTGCCAGTGCAACGCGTCTGGCCATGCCACCGGAAATCTCGGACAGCTTCAAATGTGCGGCTGCACGCAGGCCAACCGCCTCAAGGGTATCAAGCACCTTGGCGGTGAGTTCTGCGTCGTCGAGCAAGGCGTGTTCGCGCAGCGGAAACGCCACATTCTCAAAGACGTCGAGATCCGTAAAGAGCGCGCCTTGCTGAAACAGTACACCCAGGCGCTGGCGCATAGTCTGCCAGGCAGACTGGTCAAACGTCTGGACATCCTGGTCAAACAGGACCATGCGACCGGCAAACGGGCGTAATTGTCCGGTTGCAGCCCGCAAAATCGTGGTCTTGCCAGAGCCGGACCCGCCCATGATGGCCACGACTTCACCGCGCCGTGCCTTCAGGGAGATATCGCGCAAAACGGTAAAATCACCGTACCCAAGCGTAACCTTGTCGAATAAAAGCGCCGGAGTCAAATCCGGCGTCTGAGTAGATTCCATGCCTAATTTTACTTGTGAATCCGGGTAAGTCTCAGAACGCCGGTACAGTCATGGGTGTTTTATGGGTTGATCAGCGTGGTAGCTCACTTGCACCCATCAGGAACTCGTCAACTGCCCGGGCGCATTGACGTCCCTCGCGAATGGCCCACACTACCAGCGACTGGCCTCTGCGCATGTCCCCCGCAGCAAAGACTTTGCTGACACTGGTCTGATAATCATCAGTATTGGCCAAGGCATTACCGCGACCATCGGTCTGCACGCCAAATGCATCCAGCACCTGCTTGAGCGGTGACACAAACCCCATGGCGAGCAGAACCAGGTCGGCCTTGATCTCGAATTCAGACTCAGGCACTTCCTGCATCTTCATCTGCCCGGTTGCCTCGTCGCGTTTCCATTCGACCCGGGCTGCCATGATCTTGGTGACCTTGCCCTTGCTGCCCACGATCGATTTGGTCGTGATGGCCCAGTCGCGATCTGCGCCTTCTTCGTGAGAAGACGATGTGCGCAGCTTGGCAGGCCAGTAGGGCCAGACCATTTCCTTGTTTTCCTCGACAGGAGGCTTGGGCATCAATTCAATCTGGGTGACAGACTTGGCGCCATGGCGGTTGCTCGTTCCAACGCAGTCTGAACCGGTATCTCCCCCGCCAATGACTACGACATGCTTGCCTTTGGCCAGGACCTGCTGCGTGGTCTTGTCACCTGCAACAACCTTGTTCTGCGGCCGCAGGAAGTCCATTGCGTACATCACGCCATCGAGTTCACGGCCTTGAACAGGCAAGTCCCGGGGGTTTCACAGCCACCCGACAGAACGATCGCGTCAAACTGCTCGTTGAGCTGTTCGGGCGTGATGACGGATACATTCTGAGCAGCTGCGTCATCGGGCTGACCAATGTATGTCGAAGGGCTGAATGTGACACCTTCTGCCTGCATCTGGACAACGCGCTGGTCGATCAGATGCTTTTCGAGCTTGAAGTCAGGAATGCCGTACCGGAGCAATCCACCGATGCGATCCTGCTTTTCGTAGACCGTCACTTCGTGTCCTGCCCGGGCAAGCTGCTGGGCAGTGGCCAGTCCGGCCGGACCAGAGCCGACAACGGCCACAGTCTTGCCGGTGCGTTGCAGAGGAGGCTGCGGGGTCACCCAGCCTTGCTCCCATCCCTTGTCAATGATGGCGTGTTCGATCGACTTGATGCCAACAGCGTCGTTGTTGATGTTCAGCGTACAGGCTGCCTCGCACGGTGCAGGGCAGATGCGTCCGGTGAACTCCGGAAAGTTGTTGGTGGAGTGAAGCACTTCGAGCGCCTGTTTCCACTCCTGGCGGTAGACCAGGTCATTCCAGTCCGGAATGATGTTGTTGACCGGACAGCCGTTGCTGCAGAACGGGATGCCGCAATCCATGCAGCGTGCCCCCTGATCTGACGCCTGCTTGTCATCGAGTCGCAGTACGAACTCGCGCCAGTGCTTGACCCGGCTCTCAGGCGCTTCTGACGCTTCCTTGATGCGTTCAAGTTCCAAGAAACCTGTGACTTTTCCCATGTTATTCCCCAGATCAGGCTGCTTTCGCAGAGGTTTTGGCGGATTGCCAGAGCTCGGCCAGTGCGCGACGATACTCAGTAGGCATGACCTTGACGAAGTGGCCGCGAGACGCCTGCCAGTTGCCCAGGATGTCGCGTGCGCGGAAGCTTCCGGTCAGGCGGAAGTGACTCTCGACCAGCCGCTTCAGGATGGCCTCATCCGTCTCGCGATCAGCGCCTCGAACTACGCTATGCCAGATATCTATGTCTTGTTCTTTTTTCTGGGCCGATGTGCTTAGCACCGGCTCGATATCGACCATGGCAGTATTGCAGTTGTTGGCGAACTTCTGCTCGGGGTCGTAAACATATGCCACGCCACCCGACATGCCGGCGGCAAAGTTGCGCCCGGTCTGGCCCAGAACGACGACTGTGCCACCTGTCATGTATTCGCATCCATGATCACCGACACCTTCAACGACAGCGGCTGCGCCTGAGTTGCGAACCGCAAAACGCTCACCAGCGACACCACTGAAGTAAGCCTCTCCAATAGTGGCGCCATACAGAACCGTGTTGCCCACAATGATGTGCTCGGGGCCAAAGCCACGGAAATCGTTGGGGCTGCGGACGATGATCCGTCCACCTGCCAGTCCCTTGCCGACATAGTCGTTGCCTTCGCCAACGAGGTCAAACGTGACACCACGGGTCAGGAATGCGCCAAAGCTCTGGCCTGCGCTACCGTTGAACTGAATATGAATGGTGTCTTCCGGGAGACCTTTCTGGCCATAGATCTTGGCAATGTGGCCAGAAAGCATCGCTCCCACACTACGGTTGCGGTTGCGCACGCCGATGATGAAGGAAACCTTGTCGCCTTTCTCGATGGCCGGTTTGCTACGCTCGATCAGTTGGTGATCGAGCGCTCCAGCAAGGCCGTGATCCTGGGTTTGCGTCTGATAGCGCGCACCTTCGACTGCAGGCTGATGGAAGACTCTCTCAAAATCAAGTCCGTGTGCTTTCCAGTGCTCAATGCCCGGACGGGTGTCAAGCAGATCGGTGCGTCCGACCATTTCGTCGAAAGTCCGCACACCGAGTTGTGCCATCAGTTCCCGAACTTCTTCGGCAACAAAGAAGAAGTAGTTCACGACGTATTCGGGCTTGCCCTGGAATTTCTTGCGAAGGACCGGATCCTGTGTGGCCACGCCTACCGGACAGGTGTTCAAGTGGCACTTGCGCATCATGATGCAGCCTTCAACGACCAGCGGAGCAGTCGCAAACCCGAACTCGTCGGCACCAAGCAAGGCGCCAATGACCACGTCCCGACCCGTTTTCATCTGGCCGTCAGCCTGAACACGGATCCGGCTACGTAACTGGTTCAGCACCAGTGTCTGCTGGGTCTCAGCCAGGCCGAGCTCCCACGGGGTGCCTGCATGCTTGATGGATGAGACCGGAGATGCGCCCGTACCGCCATCGTGACCCGAGATGGTGACATGGTCAGCCTTGGCTTTGGCAACCCCTGCCGCAATCGTGCCGACGCCCACTTCAGAGACGAGCTTGACCGAGACCGATGCGATCGGGTTGGTATTCTTCAAGTCGTGGATCAACTGGGCCAGATCCTCGATCGAGTAGATGTCGTGGTGGGGCGGAGGCGAAATCAGGCCCACACCCGGCACGGAGCAGCGCAGCTTGGCGATGTATTCTGACACCTTGTGGCCGGGCAACTGTCCCCCTTCACCAGGCTTGGCGCCCTGGGCCATCTTGATCTGGATCTGGTCGGCACTGGCCAGATAGTCCGGGTTCACACCAAAACGTCCCGAAGCGACCTGCTTGATTCGCGAGCGCAGGGAGTCGCCAGCCTTCAGGGCAACGTCTGCCTCGATGCGTTCTGCACCCAGAACCGATGCGAGGGTGTCACCGTCTTTGATGTCACTCTTGCCCGTCTGCATTTCACTCAGATAGCGCAGTTCGTCCTCACCACCTTCTCCCGTATTGGACTTTCCTCCGATGCGGTTCATGGCAACGGCCAGCACCGTGTGGGCTTCGGTCGAGATCGAGCCCAGCGACATGGCACCCGTCGCAAAACGCTTGACGATCTCTTTAGCGGGTTCGACTTCGTCCAGCGAGATGGCCTTGGCGGGGTCGAACTTGAACTCGAACAGACCGCGCAGAGTCATCAGGTGGCGGCTCTGATCATTAATGAGTTGTGCGTACTCTTTATAGGTCGAGTAATTGTTTGACCGGCTTGCATGCTGCAGTTTGGCGATAGAGTCCGGGTTCCACATGTGGGCTTCACCCCGGATCCTGAAGGCGTAGTCACCCCCGGCATCCAGTGCATTGGCCAGTACAGGGTCCTTGCTGAAAGCAGCCTGATGAGAACGCAATGCCTCCTGGGCGACTTCGAAGATGTTGATGCCTTCGATGTTGCTCGCGGTTCCCGGGAAGTACTTGCGCACCAGGCTCGAGTGCAGGCCGACCGCCTCAAAAATCTGTGCGCCACAGTAGGACATGAAGGTGGAAATGCCCATCTTGGACATCACCTTGTTCAAGCCCTTGCCGATGGCTTTGATGTAGTTCTTGACGGCCTTGTCACCATCTTCGGCGTACGCACGGATGGATTCCAGTGCCAGAAACGGGTGGACAGCCTCAGCTCCAAAGCCGCCTAGCAGCGCATAGTGGTGTACTTCGCGCGCCGAGCCGGTTTCGACGACCAGTCCGGTCTTGGTGCGGCTGCCCTGTTTGATCAGATGCTGATGGATGGCCGAGACAGCGAGCAGTGCCGGGATGGCAACACGATCGGCGTCGACCTTGCGATCGGACAGAATCAGAATGTTGAAGCCACTTTCGACTGCGTCGGCTGCGCTGGCGCACAGCGCGGCCAGGCGCGCTTCGATTCCCTCGGGGCCCCACTTGGCCGGATAGGTGATGTCGAGCTCGAAGCTGCGGAACTTGTTGCCCGTATACGCTTCCACGTCACGGATTTGCGCCATCGCATCTTCGTCCAGCACAGGCTGTGCAATCTCCAGACGCAGCGGCGGATTGACATTGTTGATGTCGAGCAGGTTCGGTTTGGGGCCAATGAACGAGACTAGCGACATGACCAGCTGTTCACGGATCGGATCGATCGGCGGATTGGTCACCTGCGCAAACATCTGGCGGAAGTAGTTATAGAAAGGCTTGGATCGGTCTGATAGCACGGCCAGAGGGGCATCGTTACCCATTGAGCCGGTCGCTTCCTCGCCATTGCTGGCCATGGGCTCCAGGATGAACTTGTAGTCTTCCTGAGTCCAGCCGAATGCCTGTTGACGATCCAGCATTGGCACGTGAGAACGTACCTGGGCCTTTGCGGCTGACTCTGGCTGAGGCAGAGATTCGAGCTTGATGCGCAGACGGTCGATCCATTGGCGGTATGGGCGGCTGTTCGACAACTGAGCCTTGATCTCCTCATCGTCGATGATGCGGCCCTGTTCCAGATCGATCAGGAACATCTTGCCGGGCTGCAAACGCCACTTTTTGACGATACGGCTTTCGGCGATCGGCAGTACTCCCGCTTCGGACG
Organism: Orrella marina; assembly: GCF_003058465.1. NCBI lineage: Bacteria > Pseudomonadati > Pseudomonadota > Betaproteobacteria > Burkholderiales > Alcaligenaceae > Orrella > Orrella marina. The sequence goes on from NZ_CP028901.1 coordinate 3,407,060, forward strand.
CCATGATGACAAGATCGTCATCCGTGATCAGATAGCGAGCCGGGCGCAGACCATTACGGTCCAGTGTGGCACCGATCTGTTTGCCATCAGTAAAGGCCACAGCAGCCGGGCCATCCCACGGCTCCATCATCGCGGCGTGATACTCATAGAAGGCCCTGCGGGCAGAATCCATATGTTCATGCTGTTCCCAGGCTTCCGGGATCATCATCATCATGGCGTGTGCGAGCGAGTAGCCGGACATCGCCAGCAACTCGAGACAGTTGTCGAAGGTGGCGGTGTCGGACTGTCCTTCGTAAACGATCGGATACAGCTTGGAGAGGTCCTGGCCGAGAACGGCCGATTCCATGGTGCCTTCACGGGCTCGCAGCCAGTTGAAGTTACCTTTGACCGTGTTGATTTCACCGTTGTGGGCAATCATCCGGTATGGGTGCGCCAGCGGCCAGGCCGGGAAAGTATTGGTCGAGAATCGCTGGTGTACGAGAGCCAGTGCAGAAACCGCACGAGGATCTGAAAGGTCTTTGTAGTAGGTCCCAACCTGGTCGGCCAGCAGCAAGCCCTTGTAGACGACTGTACGCACAGATATCGACGGTACGAAGTACTCCTTGCCGTGGGCAAGCTTCATGGCGTTGATGGCGTGGCTGGCGGTTTTACGGATCACGTAAAGCTTGCGCTCAAGTGCATCGGGCACCATCACGTCTTCACCTCGCCCGATAAAGAGCTGTCTGATCACTGGCTCGCGTGCCTTGACCGTGGGTGACATGGGCATGTCAGTGTCGACCGGCACGTCACGCCAGCCCAGTACAACCTGGCCTTCGGTGCGCACCGCGCGCTCGAGTGCCTGTTCACAGGCCAGACGGGATGCAATTTCCTTGGGGAGAAAGACCATGCACACGCCGTATTCGCCCGGTGCGGGCAGGGTGACACCCTGCCTGGCCATCTCGTCGCGATACAGCGCGTCAGGAATCTGGATCAGGATGCCGGCGCCATCGCCCATCAGCTTGTCAGCACCGACTGCGCCGCGGTGGTCCAGGTTCTCCAGGATCTTGAGACCCTGAGAAATGATGGCGTGAGAGGGCTGTCCCTTGATGTGGGCGACAAACCCGACGCCACAGGCGTCGTGCTCGTTCTGCGGGGTGTACAGACCCTGGGCGACGGGAGCGTCAGCCTGGCGGGGTTGAAACTTCAGAGGGTAGGTCGTCATGGTGCGACTCCTTTCGAAACCTTGCGCTTGATGCGTGCGGTTCGAGACGATAACCCCCTCTTTTGTGCTTTGCAAGAGAAATAAAAAGGGTCTGACCCTAATTAATTGACTATCAGTTCATTTGTTTTTCAAATAGGGACGGATCAAATAACGGCGCAGGACGTGTGAGCGACCCCCCCCGGGATGGTTCTCTTGTTCGCTTCAGTTTTGCTCCTGCGCCTGTTGGTGCTTGTCGCTGGTTTGGGCGTGACTCTCTGTTTTGCGTGGGCGACCACGACGGGTTGGCACGGCGCGTCGACTGACCAACGTCCCGAGGCCCGCCACAAAGGCATCCGAACCAAGTGCCCATTGCCCACGAATCGCCTGATCTATTCGAGCTCGTTCCAGGGGCTCTAGTCCACGTGTCAGGGCAGCCCGGTGGCGGGCCTGCCGGTCAAACGGTGTGTTTCCACAGCTCCAGTAATCATGATGAAAGCCTAGCTGCGAGATCAGCCCGCGTTCAGATCCGGCGTGTGAACCAGCAGAGCTCCATCGCCAGGCCAGTGGTCCGGGAGCCCAGCCTTTGTCGGCAGGCGCACTCTCAACCCAGATGATCGCCGGTATCACCCAGCTCCCGGGTTCTAGCAGGGCACTGCGGTAGCGGCCCTGAAACACCGGGCCAGACCGCAGAGTAGATCCCAGCCTTCTGCCAAGGCCCTGAATGAGCCGGGAGAGTGATGCCTGATGCGCAGGAGTCGCCACCAGTCGAATGGCACATGGAGTGATGGTCCAGGCGTGCAATCGGACGCCTTCTTTCTGAGACGCCTCGCCAAGCCAGTGCGCGAGTCGATCAAACTGTTCTGTGTCAGGGCCATTGCACCAGAGCGTGCGCAGGGAATCGGAAAAGTTTGCTACAACCAGTTGTGAAAGATCGGGAGCATACAGGCGTGGCAGGCGCATGAAAACTTGACTCGCAAATGACAACAGTGACTCTGGATGTTAGATCTCTTTCGCAGGCTCGTCTTACCTGGATCGCGCGTGACCATTCGTGCAGAAAGGTATGCGAAAAGATCACTGAGCGGACTGAAGAACGGTGTCTGGAGCAGAGGCCTCTGATTATCCGCCAACCTTGGTCATTTGGCCAAAGATGACTGGACTATGCATGGAGAGCGATAAAATCCGGAACTATTTCTTTCAAAAACCATCTTATTAGCACTCTCAATCGTAGAGTGCTAATATCGAACAAGACGAGTTGGCGCAGTTGCAGTGGTTCAAGCCCGAGAGGCAGGGTAATGTTTCAAACGCCTTGAAAGGCTGCTCACCAGTCATCTCATGATGTCGATCAATACCAACCTGAACAAAGCAAGAGAGAATTTGAACGCACAACCATTAAGCATGGAGCTCGGTCAACCAATGTCTGCTCAGAATGCCCTGATAGTCAGTCCGAATACGATGGCGATGGCGATTTCGAACCCGGGTGCCCTGGGTTCCATTGAAGCCTATATCGCGGCCGTCAATCGTATTCCTATGCTGAGCGCAGAAGAAGAGTCAACGCTTGCGACCCGACTTCAGGAACATGAAGATCTGGAAGCTGCTCGCAAGCTGGTGCTCTCACACTTGCGCCTGGTCGTGTCGATTGCGAGACAGTACTTTGGCTATGGTCTGCCTCAGGCAGATTTGATCCAGGAAGGCAACATCGGACTCATGAAAGCGGTCAAGCGCTTTGATTCCCAGCGGGGCGTGCGACTGGTGTCGTTTGCCGTCCACTGGATCAAGGCCGAGATTCACGAGTTCATCATCCGAAACTGGCGTCTGGTCAAAGTTGCCACGACCAAGGCACAGCGCAAGTTGTTCTTCAACCTGCGAAGGATGCGACCAGATGGTGGGCAGCTTGACACCGAGCGTGTCAACGAGATCGCCCAGGAACTGAATGTCCGTACAGAAGATGTACGAGAGATGGAAGTTCGCATGAGTGGTCGCGAGGTGTCATTTGACATGTCCACTGGCGATGATGATGATGCGGATTTCGCGCCGGTCCAGTATCTGGCCGACGAAACGGGCGGACCAGAGCAGATGCTGGAGCAGCGACATCAGGATGCACTGTATAGCGAAGGGCTGGCAACAGCGCTTGAGAACCTGGACCCCCGCTCAAAGCGGATCGTTCAGGCTCGCTGGCTCAATAACGATGAATCGCTGACCTTGCACGATCTGGCCGCAGAATTCGGCGTGTCGGCTGAGAGGATCCGGCAGATTGAAACCGCCGCCTTCAAGAAACTGCGCGTGGCCCTGCAGGATGGCTGATCTGCTCACTTGATCTGGATTAAACGGGGCAAGCATCTCAGGATTGCTTGCCCCATTTTTTAACCACAATCCCGCTACTATTACGGCCATGGAAACAAACATGATCGTTTTTGGGCTGGCCGGGTTGCTGGTGCTGGTGTGCTTTCTGACACCACTGGCGAGCGCGCTCAAGATTCCCTTCACACTTGCCCTCTCGGCCGCAGGCGCCCTGCTGGGCTATATGGTGCACGTCCACGGCTGGGCACCCACATGGGTGGGTGACTATCTCGACACCCTGCAAGCCTTTGAAGTGCCTTCGGATACGATCCTGGTTGTGTTCCTGCCAGTGCTTCTGTTTGAAGCCGCCATGGCGATGAACGTGCGACGTTTGATCAACGACATTGCGCCAATCATGCTGCTTGCAGTCGTGGCGGTGTTTATCTGCACGCTGTTTGTTGGCTGGGGCGTTAGTCTGATTTCGACTCAGAATCTGGCGACCTGTCTTCTGATGGGGGCGATTGTGGCGACCACTGACCCGGCTGCCGTGGTGGGGATCTTCAAGGAGGTGGGGGCGCCAAAACGCCTGACGACCATCGTGGAAGGGGAAAGCCTGCTCAACGATGCCGCTGCCATTGCACTGTACTCGGTTCTGCTCGTGATTGTTTCGCGCGATGGTCTGATCCACTGGAATCTTGGGCATCTCCTGACCAACTTCCTGACCCTTCTGCTTGGCGGGGCTGCAGCAGGGTATGTCATCGGAAGGATCGCGTGTTCCGCCTTCTCGCTGCTGCGGGGGTGGCCCACGGCAGAAATCTCGCTGTCAGTCGCCACAGCCTACATTGCCTATATCGTGCCTGAGCATTATCTCGGCGTGTCCGGTGTGGTCTCGACCGTTGTGGCGGGTCTGGTGATCTCCACGGTTGGCCGGACCCGGATGACCAGCAGCACGTTCTATGCGATGTCCGAGTCCTGGCATCAGCTGGGGTTCTGGGCGAGCTCCTTGATCTTCCTGTTTGCTGCCATGATGATTCCGAGGCTGCTTGCAGATGTGACCTGGGACAATGTGTTTGTGGTCCTGACGATGATGTTAGCAGCGCTGCTGGCACGGATTGTGACCGTGTTCGGCCTGATGCCAGCTGTCACGGCAGCCGTAGGTACCAAAGTCAGCAAAGCGTACAAGATCGTGATCTGCTGGGGCGGGTTACGAGGCGCACTGTCACTGGCGCTTGCATTGTCGGTCACAGAGCATCAGCTGTTGTCGGATGAAATCAGCGAGTTTGTCGCGATCGGTGCCACAGGGTTTGTACTCGGGACGCTGCTCGTCAACGGACTGACCTTGCGGCCCCTGATCAAGTTGTTAGGCCTGGACAAGCTGAGCGAAGGCGAGCAGGCACTACGGGATCAGGCCGTGGTTGTGGCAACAGCGATCCTGCAACAGGAAACCGAGAAGATGGCGGTTGACGAGCAGATCAGTCGTCAGGCACGTCAGAAGATCAGTCAGGTGTTCGAGCAAAGCATTCAAGAGGTGCAACGCGATCAGACGACACAACTGGCCGATACCGATCGCCTCAAGCTAGGTCTGACGATCCTGGCCCGCAGGGAATTTGAAATGCTGTTTAACAGCCTTCGGGATCAAGGCATAGACTCTGGTACGGCGGATCACTTGCTCGGATTCGCCGAAGCAATGGAGGACGGCGCCAAAGAAAAAGGCCAGCAGGGTTACATGAGTGCGATGGAACGCTCCCTGCACTATCCGTGGCACTTCCGTCTTGTTTTGCGTCTGCATTACAGCATCGGAATGCCGCGATGGCTTGGCAGAAAGCTGAGTCAGCGATTTGTCATGTTGATCGTGATGCGGTGGGTCACGCGTCGGCTGATCGGGTTCAGTGATGCGCAACTGACATCCCTCGTTGGAGAGACGGTTGCTCAAGAGCTGCAGGACGTGCTTCGCAAGCGTCTGGCGCGCGTCGAGCAGAGCCTTCATGCATTACGTTTGCAATACCCGAAGTATGCAGAGTGGCTCGAACAGACCTATCTTGGGCGTGCAGCCAGAGGGCTGGAGAGGGCCAGATACCGCCAGATGCTGGACAATTCTCTGATTTCCGGTGAGGTTTACGATGCGCTTGTGCAAGAACTGGAGAAGCGCTGGGCTTTCCTCGACACAAACCCATTGCTGGACGTAGAACTGTCACCAACGGGTCTGATGCAGCAGGTGCCGGTGTTGCGAGATCTCCCGGCAGACCGCATCAGTCCGCTCGCAAAGCGTCTCAAGCCCCGGCTTGCGCTACCCAACGAGCGGGTGTTGCGCTCCGGGCCGCACCAGCAATCCATGTTCTTTGTCGCGTCCGGTGCTGTTTCGGTTCTATTGCCGGATTCAACGCACGTGGAACTCGGCTCAGGTGAGTTTTTTGGGGAGTTGCAACTGCTCGGGCATGACACCGGTCAGTTCGAGGTGCGGTCGCTGGGGTACACCAAGCTGCTTGAGTTGTCGGCCAGAGATTTCAAGGCAGCGCTTGAGCATGATGCGCAGCTGAGGCAGACAATCGAAACAGTTGCCAGCCAGCGTTTCAAAGCGCTTCAGACCTGGCGGGCTCAGCAACAAGCGATACAGGATAGCCAGAACGAAAATGCCTCTCAGAAAGACGGCGCTGAAACAGGCAAGAAGCTTGCTGCTTCTCCCGTGCCTGAGGATATCAACGTTGGCAAGTCACACCCGGCCGGTGCTGAGGAGAGTGTCAAAGATGCACCGGACGATCCTAACCGACAGGTGCGGTAACGCAGACCAGCGCCAAAAACGAAGATGCGAATGGTTGATCTGTGCGGGTAGTCAGTGTTAGCAGTATGAATATAGTACCGAAGTCTGCGGGACAAACCCCGTGTTTTCAGACGGAAATGCTACCCATCACTGGCCGTTCGCCAGTTACGCGAAACAGCAGGTCCTCCAGGATCACCAGACTGGCTTCCACCGTGAACCGTCCTGCTTGCAGCATTTGCAGAACTTCACTGGGCGGCAGGCATTCGATGGTCATGCTTTCGCCATCCTGATTGACTGGTGTAACGGCCGTGGGTAGAACGCACTCGGAAGTCAGTACGAGTTCGCGCTGCAGTCCTTCCGGCAAACGTCTCTGCATGCAAGCAATGGGTCTGACAGGCGTGCGTTGTGCCAGTTGATCAGGCGTCAGTCCCGCCTCTTCGAATGACTCACGCTCCAGTGCGAGTGCTGGTTCTTCCCCGTGTCCGACCAGTCCTCCGACAAGCGTGTCGCACATCCCCGGGTCGGTCGGTTTGGTAAGGCTGCGGCGTGCAACCCAGAGGGATCCGGTCTCGGACCAGGCATTCAGGTGGACGGCTTTGGTGAGTGTGCCAAGAGGCCGAACGACACCTCGTTCAATCGCGGCCACCGATGCATTGCGATCGTTCCAGAGATCAAGCAATTCTCCACGCCAGCGTGGCACACAACCAGCCCGATCCAGGCTTTGTGCAATGTCGGCGATACTGGCATCAAGCTCGCCGGACGGGTTGATCTCGATCTGTTTGAGAGAGTGATTGAGCCTGATGTCCGGGTGAGATTGCAACGCCTGAACCGCTGGCTGAAACACTGAACCACAGGTCTCGCCCTGAATCATGAGCGAGTACGAGTTATCATGCGGGGAATCGCTGGCCCGCCCGAGTGTCTCTAAAAGCAGTTTTTGCAGACTTTCTGCGGGCAATCTGACGGTCGGAAACATAGTGAAACAGGCCTTTGACAAGGGGTTATGGCGTGAAATTGTAACCAGCAATTACCGCAGCCCCCGCCGCTTCGCTATAATCCGCCCACTTAATGACATATTTCTAATCCAGACGGTCCGAATTTCAACAGGCATATATCGGTTTTTTGATGTATGACATCGATTCGGTTCGTTTGACGCTTGTCTCGAGGTGAGCATGATGAAGTTGAAGGGGTTTCTTCTGGCCTGTGCAATGCTGGTGAGTGGTGCTACGGCCGCTCAGGTCAGGGATATGCCCGGCGGTCCAGCAGTCAATCAGCTCAACCTGAGCACTGGGGTGACCGAGATTGCACGTGACGTTGCCTGGCTTCACTGGATGATGTTGATCATCTGTCTGGTGATCTTTCTCGGTGTGTTCGGGGTGATGTTCTATTCGATCTGGGCTCACCGGAAGTCTAAAGGGGCCAAATCCGCCTCTTTTCATGAGAGCGTGGGTGTCGAGATTGCCTGGACGGTGATTCCGTTTCTGATTGTGATCGGCATGGCGTTGCCCGCCACACGTACGGTCGTGGCAATGAAAGATACGTCTGGCTCGGATATGACTGTCAAAGTCACCGGGTACCAGTGGAAGTGGGGCTATGAGTACATGGATGGTCCTGCTGAGGGTGTGAAATTCCTTTCCGCCATGAGCACACCGCTTGCTCAAATCGAGAACCGCGAATCAAAAGGTGAGTTTTACCTGATGGAAGTGGACAACCCGCTCGTGGTTCCCGTAGGCAAGAAGGTGCGCGTGATGGTGACCGCAGCAGACGTGATCCACTCGTGGATGGTTCCGGACTTCGGCGTCAAGCAGGATGCGATTCCCGGTTTCCTGCGTGGAGTCTGGTTCCGTGCAGAGAAGGTCGGTGAGTACCGTGGACAGTGTGCGGAGCTTTGCGGCAAGGACCACGCCTTCATGCCGATTGTGGTGAAAGTCGTGACCGAAGAAGAGTATGCCGCGTGGGCAGAGGGCGAGCAGAAGAAGCTCGCAGCGCTGGCCGATGATCCCAACAAGGAATGGACAGCAGAAGAATTGCTCGCTCGTGGCGAGCAGGTCTACGGCGCACAGTGTGTCGCCTGCCACCAGGCAAACGGCAAGGGTGTAGAAGGTGCTTTCCCCGCACTGGACGGCAGTCAGATCGTGCTGGGTCCGATGGCTGATCAAATCGACATCATGCTCAATGGCGTAGAGGGCACTGCCATGCAATCGTTTGCTAATCTGAACGACGTTGAACTGGCAGCTGTGATCACTTATGCTCGTCAGTCATGGGGCAATGGTGGTCAGGGTCAAGACCCCGTGGTCATGCCGGCAGAAGTCGCTGCAGCACGTTGATCCGGCGCTCAGACGATAAAGAATCGAACTTCAACAAGTTTGGCTAAGATATCAAGACTGCGCCTTAATCGGGCGCACAAACCGAAAGGTCAGGAGTAAAACGATGAGTAGCGTTACCGTTGATCATATTCCGGGGAAGGGCACTGACGCTTCCCACGGTCATCACGAAGATCACGCTCACCACATGCCCCATGGGTGGCGTCGCTGGTTGTTTGCAACCAACCACAAAGATATCGGTACGATGTACCTGATATTCTCGTTCGCGATGTTCCTGGAGGGCGGTGTGCTGGCGCTGCTGCTTCGTACAGAACTGTTTGTGCCCGGCATCCAGTTCTTTCAGCCCGAACTGTTCAACCAGTTCACCACCATGCACGGCCTGATCATGGTGTTCGGCGCGATCATGCCGGCATTTGTCGGGTTTGCGAACTACATGATCCCGCTGCAGATTGGTGCATCCGATATGGCGTTTGCCCGGATGAACAACTTCAGTTTCTGGCTTCTCCCTGTTGCAGCAATTCTGCTCACAGCTTCGTTCTTCGTGCCCGGTGGCGCGACGGCCGCCGGCTGGACCCTTTATGCACCTTTGACGCTGCAGATGGGCCCCGGTATGGACCTGGCCATCTTCGCCGTCCACATCATGGGTGCATCGTCCATCATGGGTGCGATCAACATTATCGTGACGGTCCTGAACATGCGTGCGCCTGGCATGACGCTCATGAAAATGCCTCTGTTTTGCTGGACCTGGCTCATCACTGCTTACCTCCTGATCGCCGTGATGCCGGTTCTGGCCGCTGCCATCACCATGCTGCTGACCGACCGTCACTTCGGCACCGGGTTCTTTAATGCAGCAGCCGGTGGTGACCCTGTTCTGTATCAGCATATCTTCTGGTTCTTCGGACACCCGGAGGTGTACATCATGATTCTGCCTGCGTTCGGGATTGTGTCTGCCATCGTGCCCGCGTTCGCACGCAAGAAGCTGTTCGGTTACGCTTCGATGGTGTACGCAACCGCATCGATCGCCATCCTGTCGTTCATCGTGTGGGCGCACCACATGTTCACGACCGGTATGCCAGTGACCGCGCAGCTGTACTTTATGTACGCAACCATGCTGATTTCCATCCCGACTGGCGTGAAAGTATTCAACTGGGTTGCGACAATGTGGAAAGGGTCCATGACCTTTGAAACACCAATGTTGTTCTCGGTTGGTTTCATCTTTGTGTTCACCATCGGCGGCTTCACGGGGCTGATTCTGTCGGTCGCTCCGATCGACATCCAGGTACATGACACGTACTATGTCGTTGCACACTTCCACTACGTGCTGGTCGCTGGCTCCCTGTTTGCGCTGTTCGCGGGCACCTATTACTGGCTTCCCAAGTGGACTGGTCGCATGTACGACGAGAGGCTGGGCAAGTGGCACTTCTGGATGAGCATGATCTCCTTTAACGTGACCTTCTTCCCGATGCACTTCCTGGGTCTGGCTGGTATGCCCCGTCGCTATGTTGACTACGCAACCCAGTTCACGGACTTCCACATGATCGCAACGGTTGGTGCATTCTGGTTTGGTCTGTCCCAGCTGATCTTCCTGTGGGCTGTCCTCAAGGCCTATGCAGGCAAAGGTGAAATTGCACCGGCCAAGCCATGGGAAGGCGCTGAAGGTCTGGAGTGGACTGTGCCTTCGCCAGCACCTTTCCACACCTTCGAGACACCCCCGGTTGTCAAGTAACTGCAGGACGGATGTTTAAGCATGACACCAGAGCAACGTCGTAAGAACAAACGAACAGGTCTGATTTTTCTGGCGATTGTTGCGCTGGTGTTTGGATGGTATGTTGTGAAACAGTACCTCCTTATCAATCCGCTTTGACAATTGTGAAAGATATTGAAGAGAAGTCCGTCATGGAATCAACACAACGCAAATTGAGTTTCTTTCAGACATTGCGCGCAGTGCTCTGGGCGATGTTCGGTGTGCGCAGGGGGGCGGGCTGGCGGGAAGATGTTGCCAGGCTCAACCCGGTTTACGTCATCATGATTGGTGTTCTGTTCACGATCGTTTTTGTGATCAGCTTGGTTTTTTTGGCCGGATGGGTCGTCAGTTCAATGACGGGACAAGGTTAAGTCTTTAAGAATATTTGCAGGTACCAGGAGATAACAATGAGTGCAAGTCACTCCGCGCCAGGAAAAGAGGCACCCTATTACTACGTTCCGGCAGACTCGCCGCACCCAGTGCGTGCAAGTTTTTCGCTATTGCTGGTCATGCTGGGCGCATCGGCCTGGATCAATGACCTGACTGCAGGCAAGTGGGTTTTTTACGCTGGCATTGCAGGTCTTCTGATCGTGCTCTTTTTCTGGTTTGGTGATGCCATCCGTGAAGGGCAAAGCGGCCTGAACAGCAAACGCATTGACGTGTCGTATCGCTGGAGTATGAGCTGGTTCATCTTCTCGGAAGTCATGTTCTTTGCCGCGTTCTTCGGCGCGCTCTGGTATACGCGTGTCGTGACCACCCCGTGGCTGGGCGATCTGGATCACAGTCTGTTGCTCTGGCCTGATTTCGCTGCCGTCTGGCCTAACCTGGGTCCAGCAGGCATTGTGGAAGAGTTTCAGGCAATGGGCCCGTTCTGGCTGCCGACCATCAACACGGCGCTGCTGCTGACTTCAGGGGTGACCTTGACGATCTCTCACCATGCCTTGCGTGAGAATCATCGTAGCAAGTCCATTTTCTGGTTGTTCGCGACCATTGTTTTGGGCTTTATCTTTGTCGGCTGTCAGGCCTACGAGTACCTGCATGCATATCGCGACTTGAACCTGCGCTTTGACTCAGGTGTGTTCGGATCGTTGTTCTACATGCTGACTGGCTTTCACGGTTTTCACGTGATCCTCGGTGCGACCATTCTGACCGTGATTCTGTTCAGGATGCTGAAGGGTCACTTTACGGCTGACAACCACTTCGGATTCGAGGGAGCTGCATGGTACTGGCACTTTGTTGACGTAGTCTGGCTCGGGCTGTACCTCTTCGTGTACTGGTTCTGATACTCACAGCCGATCAATCGCCCCGATCACCGGGGTGATACAACAAAGGGGCTTTTAAAGCCCCTTTGTTGCGTATGCGCTAATATAAAAACCTACTCGGTCAGTCCCTGGCTGGTATGATCCCTTCCGGTCGTGACCATACCCCATCGCCAATGGTTCAGACAGGAATGTTAATCAGTGGGTGGGCCGTCGCTCAAGATGCCATGACATGTCCCCATGCGATGATGTGCGTCTGGCGCGGACAACAGGGTGCGGCCCAAGAGAGGTCAAGGCCAGTGTTTACTGCCCGGGCCGGTATCCAGTGCTTTCAATCCAGCCTAACTGGTTGGCCAGGAGCAGGAACAGAAACAACGCAACAGACAGGCCAATCCGGACGGTGAGCGCATTGACCGTGCGGTTTGTTCCACCTTTGTCCTTCATGAGATAAACGTAAGCCGATCCCAGGCTGGCCAGAATGCCCAGGAAAACGATGATGACAAATATTCGCATGTGTGCCTCAGATTCACTGCGTCAATTATGGCAGAGAACGGTTTGAAACGTGGTTCAGTACGGTGGTGGCTGGCAGTCTCGTTGCTTGCAGTGCTGGGGCTGACCTTTGTCGGGATGGGACGGTGGCAACTGAACCGTGCAGACGAGCGCCGGGCGATCGGTGCACAGATCGAAAGAGGGCGCATGACTGCACCCGTTCAGATCCGTCCAGGCATGAAGACATCGGATGCAAACCCATGGCAGAGCGCTCAGGCGACCGGGCACTGGTTGCCGCAATATACGGTATTGCTGGATAACCGGGCCCAAGATGGCAGACCTGGCCTGTGGCTTGCGATGCCGCTTGCCCTGGCAGACGATACAGTACTGCTGGTGTTGAGAGGCTGGGTGCCGCGGCCGATCGCAGGACAGGGAGAGATCGCGAAGATGGAGCTGCCCGATGGGTTCGTCACCATCCGTGGTGAAATCGCCGAGCACGTCCCCAGGCTGTACGAACTCCAGGAAGACGGACCATTGCAGTTTGATGGTTCTGAGCGTCTTGTCGAAAGTGAGATCACACTTGATCTGATGAACTTGCCGCGTCGGCAGAACCTGTCTCTGGATGATCTGTCAAACGCATTGCCAGGTCAGGCGGTTCTGCCGTTTGTACTCACCCAGACTGCCGAAGATGACTCGATTCTGGTCGACGGACGCTCACTGATCCGGGACTGGCCGCAACCGTCTGTGGATGCTGACAAGAACATGGGTTATGCGATGCAGTGGTTCATGTTCGCCTCAATTGCATTTGGGGCACTGGTAGTACTTTTATGGCGCACCCGTCGTCGTGCGACAATCGCGCCTTGATTCTGGAAACTTGATGAACGCCCAATCCTCCATGCAACCTTCACAGCAGTCACCTCGTCAGACGTCTGGTCCGCAAAAGCCCCGCTCGAATGCGCCCTTGATCTGGATTATCGTGATCAGCCTTATTCCTGTTATTGCAGCCTTTGTGGTGTATTACTACCCGTCCCTGCAGCCAGAGGGGCAGACCAACTACGGTAGCTTTGTTCAGCCTCAGAAGCCGCTGCCAGGTCCTGACACGCTGAAAGTGACCACGCTTGATGGCAAGCCGTTTGATCTCGAAACGATCAAAGGCCAGTGGGTGTTTGTGACTGCAGACAATGCATCCTGTGAAGAAGATTGCGCGAAGAAGCTCTTTATCATCCGTAACGTGCACGCCATGACAGGCAAGAACGTGGAACGCCTGGCCCGTGTCTGGTTCGTGACTGATGATGAACCAGTCCCGGAAAAGGTGCTCGAAGCCTACAAGGGTACCCTCATGCTGAGAGCGGATCCGGAGCAACTGGCCCAGTACCTGGACCGTGACGGCCTGGAGAAATCGATCTGGATAATTGATCCGCTGGGCAATCTCATCATGCAGTATCCCGAGGATCCTGATCCACTGCGGATCAGGAAGGACATCGGTAAATTACTGCATAACTCACGCATCGGGTAATCGGGCGGGTGTATCGGTGCACGACTCAGGCTTAAGTCCGTATGGCCTCCAGAAAGCTGACCCAGGGTAGACTCTTTTAGCGAACAGACATGACAGAGGAACAGGAGTTTCAAAAGGCGCTTGCGCGCCGCAGGCGTTATCGCAGACTGGTATTTCTGACGTGGTTTCTCACGCTTGACCTGATCATGTTCGGTGCGTTCGTGCGTCTGACCGATTCAGGCCTCGGATGCCCTGACTGGCCTGGTTGCTATGGCCAGTTGTCTCCGGTCGGCGCTTTGAGCGATATTCGCGCCGCAGAGCAGGCCATGCCGCACGGCCCTGTAACCTTGCCCAAGGCATGGATAGAGATGATCCATCGCTACGTTGGCGCGCTACTTGGCCTGATGATCATCGGCTTCACCTACATGGCATGGCGCTGGCGCGACGTAATTGGTCGATCACCGGAATTGCCGACGTTCACCCTGTTCGCAGTCTGTCTGCAAGGTGCTTTTGGCGCCTGGACTGTCACCATGAAGCTCATGCCGATGATTGTGACCGCCCACCTGCTTGGAGGAATGGGACTGCTTGCGTTGATGACGTGGCTCGCCGCCCGAGAGAAAACCCACGCACCGATTCAACCGCAGTCGAAGTCCAGCACTCCCTGGGTGGTGGCCGGTTTGCTGATTGTGTTCTTCCAGATAGCACTGGGGGGATGGGTCAGCACCAACTATGCGGCGCTGGCTTGCATGGATTTTCCGACCTGCCACGGTGAGTGGGTGCCGGAAATGGATCTGCATGGCGGATTCTCGATCGTGCGGGCACTGGGTGAGCTACCGGGCGGGGAGACGATCTCGCAACATGCGCTGACTGCCATACACTGGGTGCACCGAAATTTTGCATGGTTCGTGTTCGCTGTTGTAGGAGCACTTGCGCTCAAGTTACGTCGTGATCCAGGTCTGCGTGGTCCTTCCCATCTGGTGCTGGCTTTGCTCCTGGCTCAACTCGTGACGGGCCTGACCACCATCTTCTTCCAGTGGCCGTTGCTGATCGCGGTGCTGCATAATGCAGGGGCAGCTGGTCTGGTGATCGGCATGGTGACGTTGCTGGTACGAGTCGCCGGAATCGAGCCGCCGCAAGTCAGGCATCCCAAACTGGCAGAGATTGACTAAAATACCGCCATGTCTACAGCCCTCGCACAACAGGATTCACTCTGGCGCCAGTACTGGGTGCTAACCAAACCGCGTGTCACCCAGCTCGCGGTCTTCTGTGCTGTGATCGGAATGTTCCTGGCCGTGCCTGGTATTCCCGACATGCAGAAGGTCATCTGGGGAACCATCGGAATATGGTTGCTGGCCGCCGCCGCCTTTGCGGTGAACTGCCTGATCGAGCAACAGGTGGACGCACGCATGCTGCGCACTGCACGGCGTGGGACGGCAAGAGGTACGATCTCGGCCACCCAGGTCCTGGCACTTTCCGGATTGCTGGGTGGTGCTGGCATGTTCGTGTTATATCAGTGGGTCAATCCTCTGACGATGTGGCTTACATTCGCGACGTTTGTCGGCTACGCCATCATTTATACCGTCATTCTCAAACCACGCACACCGCAGAACATCGTGATCGGTGGTCTGTCTGGTGCGATGCCGCCCGCGCTCGGATGGGCTGCGGTTGCAGACAGCGTGCCAGCCGAAGCCTGGCTGCTGGTGATGATCATCTTCATCTGGACACCACCACACTTCTGGGCCCTGGCGTTATACCGCAAACTCGACTACGAGAAGTCCGGCTTGCCGATGCTGCCCGTCACACACGGACAGAGCTTTACCCGTTTGCATATTCTTCTTTACAGCATCGCTTTGCTCGCGACGACCATGTTGCCGTTTGTCGTGCGCATGAGCGGCTGGTTGTACCTGGCGTGTGCGGTGGCACTGGGGCTGCGCTTCATCTGGCTCAGCTGGGCCCTTTACCTTTCCTACAGTGATGCACGGGCGAGAAAGCTGTTTCGCTACTCCATTCTCTATCTTGCGCTTTTGTTTGGTGCGCTGCTGATCGATCACTGGATCCTACTGGTTTAAAACAATGCAACGGTTTGATGTCATGACTTGGTCAGTTCGCTGGCTCGCGGGGTTGTTGCTCGGGTTTTCTGTCGTGCTTGCTGGTTGCAGTGAGCCTGAGCTGGAATTCAATGGTAGTGATATCGCAGGAGCGGGAATTGGCGAATCCTGGGAGTTGGTTGATTTCAACGGCCAGACAGTGACGCCCGCCAGCTATCAAGGCAAGGTCAGCCTGGTCTTCTTTGGTTTCACACAGTGTCCGGATATCTGCCCCACTGCGCTTGCAGACGTGTCGCAGGCGGTTTCTCTGCTTGGAGATGACGCACAAAGCGTTCAGGTGCTGATGGTGTCGGTCGATCCTGAACGCGATACGCCCGAGATACTCCAGGCCTACCTCGGTGCTTTCGATGCCGAGCTGCCGACGGAGTTCGTCGGGCTGGCTGGCACAACCGAGCAGATTCGTCAGGCAGCCGGGTCGTTTCGGGCGTACTACGCAAAGGCTCCTACCCCGGATGGAAGCTACACAATGGACCACAGCACGTCTTTCTACCTGATGGATCAGGATGGTAAAGCCAGAGTTTTGCTGAGCAATCAAGTCGGTCCACAAGCCATCGCCGATGATATCCGGACGCTGTTGCAGAACTGATCTACGCCCACGCGCGCAGGTAGCTAGCAGGCTTGTCAGTCAGGGTTGTTTGTTAGTCCGCCCGGACGATTCTGGGCGAGCCACACCTCATAGGCTTCCCGCGCAGTCGGTTCGAGCGCATCGACAGGCATGCTGCCGGTTCCTGACACAATCATGATTGCGTAATGATTCGCCAGCGCAGATGCCTGGTCGCACAGGCGCAACTCCTCACCCACAGAGGGGAGTCTTTGTCGCCAGAAATTGATCGCCGATTCGATTTCGGTCAAAGTGATTTCAGAATTCATCTGCGTATTCTCGCAGAATATCCCGTATGATCGATCTTAAATCTATCACAGTGGAGGAAATCATGACCTCTGATTCTTTTTACCCGTTCGGACTGCCGGGTATCAACCATCCCGGCGCCGCAGGTCAGGGAAATCCGCTGACCGCAAGCCTCGATCTGATGCGTCAGGCGATGAGTTCCTTTGGACAGTCGGCAAGTCTTGCGAGTGGCACCATGGCACAATCTCTCAACCCAGAAGATCTCGAGCGACGTATTTCTGAGCTCAAGGTCGTGGAGAACTGGCTCAAGCTCAATCTGTCCATGCTCAGTGGCTCGATTCAGGGCATGGAGGTTCAGCTAGCAACGATCAAGACTTTACGATCTTTTGTGGAGATGGGTTCCCAGCCAGTATCGGAAGACGGCCAGCAGCCCTCTCCCCTTGAGGTTGTTCTGGGGATCCGTCGCCCACCCGCAGAGTCGCCTGCAGCAACAGTTGCTCCAGAATCGACTCCTGCTCCAGCACCGCAGCCTCGCCCCGAGCCTGAAGCGCCTTCTACGGGTGCGGCATCGCACACCCACAATGCCGGTAGTTCTGATACACCAGGTGCAGGGGAAGGTGTGCCTGGCATCCCTGGTATGCCGAACACGCCAGAAAGCAGTCAGGCCGCTGCCCAGGCATGGTGGGATATGTTGCAGAATCAGTTTAGTCAGATTGCGGCAGCCACCACACAGGCTGCCCAGTTTGCGAAACCAGAAGAAGTCGGTCAGCAAACCGCGTCAGAGGCTGATCACAAGCCTCGTGCGAGAAAGAAGATGGCCAGCAAATCCGCCACTAGATCGGGCTCGACTACCCGGGCGCGTAAGTCCAGTGCGTCCAGACCTGTTAAAAACACAAAAAGCTGATTACAGACTCGACACCTCGCCAGCGGCGAGGCTTTTGATTGGAAACGTTGTATGTTGAATATCGTCATTCTCGCCGCCGGTATGGGCAAGCGAATGAAATCCGGTTTGCCCAAAGTTCTCCACCCCATTGCAGGTCGACCGATGCTCTCGCATCTGCTAGAGACCGCGCGCTCCCTGAATCCTGATCGTCTCTTTATTGTGGTGGGGCATGGCGCCGAGCGGGTCAAGGCCGAGTTTGAAGGGCAGAGCGATTTGCGTTTCGTGCTTCAGGCCGAGCAGCTTGGAACCGGGCATGCGGTTCAGCAGGTGGCGAGGGATCTGGTAGAAGAGGGTGAGCACGATCAGACGCTGGTGCTTTACGGCGATGTGCCGCTGGTGCAGAGTGGCACATTGCGGGCTTTGCTGGCCGCCAGTGAAGACAGCCTGGCCTTGCTGACAGAAGAATTGCCGGATCCCGCCGGCTATGGTCGTATCGTCAGGGATCATCAAGGCAGGGTGACGGCGATTGTCGAGCACAAGGATGCGACACCCTCACAACTAGCGATTCGCGAAGTCAATACGGGCATGCTGGTTGCGCCGACAGCGTCACTGAAGAGCTGGCTCGGACGCCTTCAGAACAACAATGCGCAAGGCGAGTATTACCTGACTGATATCATCGGAATGGCTGTGTCCGAATGTCAGGTGGTCGCTACGGTCGAGCCGCAGAAACGGTTTGAGACGCTGGGGGTGAATAGCCGCTCTCAGCAAGCGGATCTCGAACGGCTCTGGCAGCGTGAACTGGCTGAGCGCCAGATGATCGCAGGGGTGACATTGGCCGACCCGGATCGTTTCGATCAGCGGGGAGCGCTTGCCTGCGGGCAGGACGTCTCGATCGATGTGGGGTGCGTGTTTGAGGGCACAGTGACCCTCGGTGATCGTGTGGTGATCGGCCCGAACTGCCTGCTCAAGGATGTGGTAGTGGCCGATGACGTGACGATTAACGCGTTTAGCCACCTGCAGGGAGCAAAGGTTGGGAGCAGCGCAGTCGTCGGACCGTTTGCGCGACTGAGGCCCGGTTCAGACCTGGGGGAGAAGTCCCACGTTGGCAACTTCGTGGAAATCAAGAACGCGACTTTGGGTCATGGCAGCAAGGCCAATCACCTGAGCTATCTTGGTGACGCCCAGATCGGTGCGCGGGTGAACATTGGCGCAGGAACTATTACTTGCAACTACGATGGGGTCAACAAACACCTGACAGTCATTGAAGATGATGCCTTTATAGGGTCTGATACCCAGCTCGTTGCGCCCGTCAAGGTCGGGGCTGGTGCGACGCTTGGTGCGGGAACGACCTTGACGATGGACGCGCCGAGGGGGAAGCTGACGATTTCCCGCAGCCTTCAGAAAACCATCGAACAATGGCAAAGACCCGTCAAGCAAGGTGAATTCTCCAAAAAATCCTGAATCCGGAACAGGCCCGACTCCCGGAGTAACGCGTCCAGAAAGCACTGATGCCCAAAGCCGGCCCGAGCATCAGGGCCTGCCTGTACCCAGAAGGTACTGGGCTGCACTCGCTCAGATCCTGATGCTGGCGACCTGTGTGCTGGACGCATCCATGATCAACGTGGCGTTGCCCACCATCTCACAGTCGCTGGGAGTGGATGCCTCTACGTCGGTCTGGATTGTCAATGCATACGGGCTTACTGTTGTGGTGACGCTTTTGCCGTTTTCCAGTCAGGTTGAGCGGTTCGGGTTCAGGCGAATTTTTTCTGTAGGACTGGCCACTTTCACGATAGGCGCCCTGATTAGCGCCAGTTCAATCAGTCTGCCGATGCTGCTGGCTGGCCGGCTCATCCAGGGGCTAGGTGCCGCGGCACTGTTCTGTCTGACAGCCGGATTGATACGCCTGACGTTTCCCATCAATCAGCTTGGACGTGGTATCGGGATGATCGCGATGACGGTCTCTGTCGGGGCCGTTGTAGGGCCATCACTCGGGGCCGTTATTCTGACGCTGGGCGGCTGGCGCTGGTTGTTTCTGGTGATGTTGCCTGTTGGTGCTTTCGTCTGGATCATCAAACATCATTTGCCAGACGCCAAAGGCGTCAAACGGCCCTTTGATGTGCGTTCAGCGATAGAGAGTGGTCTTGGAATTGGCCTCTTGATCCTGGGGCTGGACTTTCTGGCGATCTATACGTGGCAATCGCTGCTGCTGATCGCAGCCAGTGCAGTCATTATCGTGCGATTGGTGCGTCGCTCTTCCACACAGACCGCACCATTGTTTCCAGTGGACTTGCTGCGAATCCGACCCTTCCGCTACGCGATCGGTGCCTCCCAGTTGACGTTCTCGTCCCAAATGGCGGCGTTTGTGTCGCTTCCCTTCTTTTTGCTGGATACGCTTGAGCGAGATCAGCTCACGCTGGGCTGGCTGATGGCGGGCTGGCCAGCCGGTGCCGGCGTGATGGCACTCGTGGCCGGGCGCATGGCCGATCGTCATTCGATTCCACTGTTGTGTGCGCTGGGCGCAAGCTGTATGGCGATCGGAATGGCTTCAATTGCGTTCATGTCTCCCGGGATAGACAATTTGTGGGTGATGCTCTGTATGATTTTGTGCGGGGTGGGGTTTGGTTTCTTTCAGACGCCAAACAACCGGGTTCTGTTGACCACGGCACCGCGCGAGCGCTCCGGTGCCTTAGGGGGCACGCAGGCGGTCACCCGCACGTTTGGCCAGACAGTGGGCGCGGCACTGGTAGCCTCCGCATTGGCCTTGAATCAGGATCTGGGGCCAACCTACGGGTTGATCGTGTCGGTTGTGTTTGCGTTACTGGCTGTCGCCCTGAATGTCTATCGTCAGATTGGACTTTCTACGAGCGAGGCGGCCTGAGTGGCAGTCGCGTCTCGAATTTGCTGCGATGGGTGGCAAAGAAGGTCCGCACGTTGCGCACCCGGTGGGCGGATGTGAACATGCGATGTGCCAGCGCGTGATAAGCCTGCATGTCAGCCAGTTGCAGGATCAGGATGAGATCAGGTCCTGTCGAGACCCGGTAGCACTGTGTGACCGCGGGCTCGCTCATCATCTTCTGTTCGAAGCGTTCAATTTCGTCCGTTGCCTGAGACTCCAGGGTGAGTTCGGCAATGGCCGTCAGGGGGTGACCGCATGCCTCCGGGGACAGGATGGCGACCTGTTTTTCGATCACACCTGTTTCAACCAGGCGTTTGACTCTTCTCAGGCAGGTCGGTGCAGATGCATGCACGCGATCGGCCAGCTCCTGATTGGTGATGCTGGCATCTCGTTGTAGTAGATTAAGAATCTTGAAGTCTAATTCGTCCATTTATTGCAAATATTTTATCTTATTGAAATAAAAGTTTATTAATTTGAATCTATGCAATATTAGAACAAAAATACTTAAAATTAGAAAGAAAATTTCCTTGGGCTTGTCGCACAATCTCGTATCGGTTGAATGTGTTCATGATGGAGCGTGCACGGTGAGAGCGAGTCGAGCTCGCCTGTCCTGTTCCTCGTAATCGAAGCACACACGAAGTGCAAACGCCAGCATTGATCTTCATCACTGCATTCAACCCAGTCACAGCTGAACAGTGCCCTGTGCCATGAGTTCTGTCAGCCACCAACATTCAAAACCCACACCGCGTCACAGGTGATGGGTTACTACTGTTCGAGGAATCAAGATCATGTGCGGAATCGTCGGCGCTGTTTCATCCAGGGATATCGTTCCAGTCTTGCTCGAGGGCTTGAAGCGACTGGAGTACCGAGGCTATGACTCTTGTGGTGTCGCTGTCTATGATGCGGACAATGGGCAGTTGCGGCGTGCTCGTAGCACCCAGCGTGTGGCTGAGTTGATTGATCAGGTGGCGGTTGATGGTGTGACCGGGTTTACGGGTATTGCGCACACACGCTGGGCCACTCACGGCGCACCGGCGACACACAATGCTCATCCCCATTTCTCTGGAACCAATGGGTCGGATCCACGAATTGCTCTGGTCCACAACGGCATCATTGAAAACCATGACGAGCTGCGCGCGCTCCTTATCGAGCGCGGCTATGTCTTCGAGAGCCAGACCGATACCGAGGTGATTGCTCACCTGGTGCATTACCACTACGAGGGAGATCTCCTGGCCGCCGTTCAGGCAAGTGTCCGTCAACTCAAAGGTGCCTATGCAATCGGCGTGATCTGTAAGGACGAGCCGCACCGGGTGGTTGCCGCGCGGGACGGCTCGCCACTGGTCGTGGGTATCGGCACCGGAGAAAATTTCCTTGCTTCAGACGCGCTGGCACTGGCTGGATCAACCGATCAGATCATCTATCTGGAAGATGGTGATGTGGTGGATTTGCAGATCGGTAATGTCTGGATCACTGATGCGCATGGGCAGGCGGTCGAACGCCAGGCACAGACGGTGCAGGCGCATAGTGCTGCAGTTGAACTGGGCCCCTATCGCCATTACATGCAGAAGGAGATCTTCGAGCAACCGCGTGCAGTTGCTGATACGCTCGATGACGTCATGTCGATCATGCCAGAGCTCTTCGGGGATGGTGCCTACGGTGCGTTCAAGCAGATCGACCGGATTCTGATTCTGGCGTGTGGTACCAGCTATTACGCGGGCATGACGGCCAAGTACTGGATTGAATCGATCGCCCGAATTCCGGTATCGGTCGAGATTGCCAGTGAGTATCGTTATCGGGATAGCGTGCCTAACCCTAAGACATTAGTCGTTACGATCTCTCAGTCGGGTGAGACGGCCGATACCTTGGCAGCACTTAAGCACGCCCAGTCCCTCGGTATGCTGGAAACCTTGACGATCTGTAACGTGTCAACGAGCGCAATGGTGCGTGCCTGCCGTTACAACTTCATCACCCGGGCCGGAGTCGAAGTCGGGGTGGCTTCGACCAAAGCGTTCACGACTCAGTTGACCGCACTGTTCCTCCTGACCTTGGCGGTTGCACAAGCGCAAGGCAGATTGAGTGAAGAAGATGAGGCTATGCATGTGCGCGCAATGCGTCACCTGCCTGTTGCCATTGGCGCGGTGGTTGCGCTTGAGCCACAGATCATTGCCTGGTCAGAGCAGTTTGCCAAGCATGAGAATGCGCTGTTTCTGGGGCGCGGCATGCACTTTCCGATCGCGATGGAAGGCGCACTCAAGCTCAAGGAGATCAGCTACATCCATGCGGAGGCATATCCCGCCGGAGAGCTCAAGCATGGTCCGTTGGCACTGGTCACAGACGAGATGCCGGTTGTGACGATCGCGCCAAATGATGCACTTCTGGAGAAGCTCAAGTCCAACATGCAGGAAGTCAGGGCACGTGGTGGTCAGCTCTACGTGTTTGCAGACGTTGACACCAGGATTCAGGCGGAGCAGGGGCTGCATGTGATCCGTATGCCGGAACACTATGGCTACCTCTCGCCGATTCTGCATGTGATTCCGTTGCAACTTCTTGCGTACCACACTGCATGTGCGCGTGGAACAGACGTGGACAAGCCCCGGAACCTGGCCAAGAGTGTGACGGTGGAGTAGATGACCAACTGTGAGCTGAAGACTGAAAACAAGAAATAAAGTCTGTCGATCGGAAATAAAGTCTGTCGATTTGCATGATCGGTGAAATTGCATCTAACGTCTGTTAAAAATTGCGATAATTTGGTCAAAATTCACTGATCATGCGGATTTCCTGTTCTCAGATAGATAGTGTGGGCACTGAATCCAGCTCGGATGAGCAAGAATGACGGACTTTTGAGACCGGGGTTGCGATTCCGACGGTAGACAAAGATCGTCGCTATCCGACGGTTTTTGGGCTGCCCGTAAGGCATGAGATCCTGATATGGATGCTCTGAACCGATGAACCCTAGACTTGGGTTAGGCAATCATTAGCCTTGGGGGAAACCGCTTCACGAGTTTCAGTGGCCGCGTCATTTGTGACACCAGGCTGGTGTCGCTCACTCTGATCAGAGGTAGAGGTCAGTTACCAACGCCATCCTTTTCCCGTGTCTTCCAAGTGATTTTGTCGATAAGAAACGCTCGATATATGGCTGGAGCCTGATAGCTGTAGAACTCCTCAGCTCTTTTGCGAAAAAGGACGACAGCAAGAAGGGAAATGGATGCGGAAGTGATCGCACCAGACCAGGTGGTCGACAGTGTCACTGCGGCAGTTCCTGCAGTCAGAGAAATAAATGCACAATTTCGATAGAAGCCGTAGCGTGCGAGGAGCGCCATGAACGTCGTGCTGAGTTGCTTGTATTCGACGTAATCTTTGCAAAGCTGGAATGGATTTTCAATTTTCCCATTCAGATCCCCCAGATGGCGGTGTCTGATTTGATGTTTAAGTAAGTCCTCCTCTTTGTCTCGCGCTTCAGATTTTGGATTGGTAGCCCAGCCAAGCAGGTGCTTGAGAACATATCGGTCAGCGTAGTTTGCCAGAGGCTTAATCAGCATACCGAGCATCGTCAATACCAGTGGCGCGATGAAGAGTGTGATCGAAGTATAAAGTGGACCCCAGTTTTCAGACACCGGTTTAAGCTAATGTCCCTGGAGGGCAATAGCATGACGGAAGGTAAGAAACGCAAGGTTCACAGTGCCGACTTCAAAGCCAAAGTGGCATTGGAAGCCGTACGCAACGAGATGACGATCAACGAGATCGCACAGAAGTTTGAGGTGCATCCGATGATGGTTCGGCAGTGGAAAAAGGAGTTCCTGGACAATGCAGGCAGCGTCTTTGCCAACAAGCGTGGCCCCAAGCCAGTCGAGCACGCCAAGGAGGACGCCTTGTATGGCGAGATTGGTCGGCTCAAGATGGAGCTGGATTGGCTTAAAAAAAAGTCCGGACTATGAGCCTGGAGACGAGAATGGGCTGGATTGATCCGTCGAATAGTCTCTCGCTGGTCAGGCAATGTGCGCTGGCGGGTGTTTCCCGTGCGACCTGGTACAGCCACCAGAGCCTCAAACCCGCGAGTGGCGATGATTTGCAAGTGTGCCACCTGATTGATCAGGCGTACACGCAGCGTCCCTTTTATGGCAGCCGCCGCATGGTGCGCTGTCTGAAAGATCGTGGTCTGACGGTCAACCGCAAGCGGGTACAGCGCCTGATGGCGAGCATGGGGCTGGCTGGGATGGCTCCCGGGCCAAACACTAGCAGGAAGCACCCGCAGAACAGGATCTACCCATACCTCTTGCGTGGTTTGCAGGTCGTCAGGCCGAACCAGGTGTGGAGCACGGACATCACGTACGTTCGTCTGGCACGAGGGTTCGCCTATCTGGTGGCCATCATCGACTGGTACTCACGCAAAGTGCTCTCCTGGCGCATCAGTAACAGCATGGACTCTGCATTCTGCGTTGACTGCCTGGAAGATGCCCTGGCAACTCACGGCAAGCCTGAGATCTTCAACAGTGACCAGGGCTCCCAGTTCACGAGCACGACATTCACCGACATTCTGAAGCGTGAAGAGATACGGATCAGTATGGATGGTCGTGGCCGTGCACTGGATAACATCTTCGTGGAACGGCTCTGGCGCAACGTGAAGTACGAAGACCTGTACCTCAGGGGCTACAGCAGCATGGCCGAGCTGACCGTAGGTCTGGCCGAGTACTTTGCGTTTTACAACACTGAACGACCCCATCAAGGGCTGGGCTACAAAAAGCCCGATGAGGTCTATGCCACCTGCGAAGGCGGTGGCGCGAGCATCCCGGATCACTTCAGAGACACGAGGGGTGAATCCCCCGTTTCGCTACGCTCCACGGGGGATTCACCCCGGGAGCAAACAGGGCAGCGCTGTACCGCTGCGGTTGAAGAAATGGACTTAGCTTAAACCGCAACAGATTCTGTCTTGACAACAGGGTCCACCTTAGTAGGAGTCAGCAACAGATTCGAGGCAAGCTCCGGTGCACTGAATGTACCCGCATACGCCACGAATGCGCTGGTCACTAATGCGGCAAGAAGCCCAGTCATGAAGAATGTGAAGATGTCCCACAGGGATACTCGTATCCTCTCTATCATTCTGGGCCCTTCATTAAGCACACCAGTTTGCAAGAATGTTGAAGATCGGAAGGTGTACGGATGTAAAGCCCGCCGTCCTGTGATCTGTGAAGCAATCGTCCGCAGTACACTGAGGTCATCTGCTCTCGTTGGCGATGTTGATTTCGCCAGTAGCGCTGGCGCATACCCTTTGCAATATGCACGATCCGGGTTAATTGTGAAAGACGGATCGTCTTTAACCGGCTATCCACCGGACGCAGGAACACCCATGGTGATCGTGCCAATCTTCTTGCCTCAACCTCACCAACAGTGCAGGCGTACATGACGAACGATCAATGGGCCATTCTGGCAATACTGGCAGCAACGGTTGTCATGTTTTTATGGGGGAGGTGGCGTCACGATATGGTGGCGGCCGGGGCATTGTTTGCCTGTGTGCTAGCCGGTCTGATAACGCCTTCAGAAGCGTTCGCCGGGTTTGGTCACCCGGCTGTGATCACAGTGGCCTGTGTCCTGGTGCTAAGTCAAGGTTTGCAAAGCTCCGGTGCTGTCGATGCGCTGACCCGTGCTGTCCTGCCCGCCAACGCGGGGCGACTGGTCACGCTCGGTGCCCTGATGTGTCTGGGCGCATTTCTGTCAGGCTTCATGAATAATGTTGGTGCCATGGCGTTACTGATGCCAGTGGCTATTCATGTGTCTCAGCGGCTTGAGTTGGCCCCTGGCCAGGTACTGATGCCGTTAGCCTTCGGCACCATTCTGGGTGGTATGACCACGCTGATCGGTACCCCACCCAACCTCATTGTTTCCAGTTTTCGTGCTGAATCCGGCATGGGTGGTTTCGGGATGTTCGATTTCACGCCCGTCGGCCTGGTCGTCGCCATCGCCGGAATCGTGTTCATCGTGATTGCTGGGTGGAGATTCGTGCCCGCGCGCAGGCAATCGGGTGAAGAGGGATTTGAGTCAGGCGCCTACGTAACCGAAGTCAGGGTCCTGGAGGACAGCAAGGCTGCTGGAATGGTTCTTCGCGAAATCGAAGCTGAGCTCGCCGAGATTGATGCCCAGATTATCGGGATCGTGCAGAACGAAGTCCGAATCATCGCGGCCAATTCTGGTCGACGGGTACATGCCAACGATATCCTGATGATCGAGGCAGAGGCCGACTCACTGACCGATGTGCTGTCTATCCTTGGGCTGAAACTCGAAGAGTCCAAAGAACCTCAAGAAGCCGAAGATTCTGCAGGAGGCGAGACAAATGACGAGTCGGTGACCAGTGACGTATCAAAGAGTCGCAACACAAAACCAAGAAAGGATGGCGAAACGGCAGAAGGGGACGAATCAGATCGTGACTCTTCTGCGGAAGAGGGCGATGTTGTGTTGATGGAACTCGCTGTATTGCCCAGTTCGCCGCTATGCGGTCATTCTGCCAAGGATATCCTCCTGAGGACACGATATGGAGTGAACTTACTAGCGCTGTCGCGTGAAGGCGAGCGGTCAATGAAACGGCTGCGATCCATTAACCTGCGATCTGGGGACTTGTTACTGATGCAAGGGCCGCCAGAGTCGATCGCCGAGTTCGCGGCTGACAACGGATGTGTGCCACTGGCCCAGCGCGATCTACGTATTCCAGATAAGCGAAAGGCCTGGCAGGCCAGTCTTATCATGTTGTTCGCCATTGCTGGTGCGGCGTTTGGTCTTCTGCCCGCGTCAGTGTCCTTTGCGATTGGCGTGCTTGCGTCCATGGCGCTGCGCACTGTGCCGCCCAGGCAGGTTTACGGTGCAATTGATTGGCCAGTTGTCGTGTTGCTGGGTGCGCTGATCCCAGTTGCTGGTGCAATGCAGAGTACAGGAGCAGCTGAACTCATCGCACGCATTATGATCGAGAATGTCGCCCAAGGTCACGCAGTTGTGGGGTTGGTGTTGATTCTCGTGGTGACCATGTTCATCTCGGACTTGATGAATAACGCAGCCACTGCGGCTGTGATGTGCCCGATTGCGATTAGCACGGCCACGGCGCTGGGTGCGAGCCCGGACCCGTTCCTGATGGCAGTGGCTGTTGGTGCATCGTGCGCATTTCTGACCCCGATCGGGCACCAGAACAATACGCTCATTCTGGGCCCGGGAGGTTTCCGCTTTGAAGACTACTGGAGGTTAGGTTTGCCGGTGGAAATCATAGTGGTTGCGGTGTCAGTTCCCATGTTGCTGATTGTGTGGCCGCTTTCAAATTGACCATGCGAGCGCCCCGCCGAGCTTGTGGGTCGTCTGATCGTTCGACCCCTAAAACATCTCTGTCACATCCGCCACCGGCGACATCAGCGCGGACATTGGCAGTGTTCTGAACTTGTTTGCGTCCTTGATGTTGTTCAAGGCTATCTGCACGTAACGCATGCCACCGCTGTCACGTAGATAAAAATGGCGTCGGTTCAGGTCGGTGACACTGGTCCATGTGGTGAACTCGGTCGGGATGGCGTCTCCTTCATGTCCCTCAATTTGCATATGGCCACTGCCAACGTCTGGTGGGTCAATCGTGATGCCACGCGGGCGGTCGAAATTGTTCATGATGTGCGCCACCATCTGGACCGCCTTGTCAGGATCGGCTTGCTTTTCTGCATAGTGGGCGTAATACGCAGCACGGATAAATCGATCCACCGAGTTGTCTGAGGCAGGAAGTCCCGCTTTGGCGATTCCGGATCCTGGCGCGATGGCTTTGTAGTCCATGAACTGAGAAGTCGAACGATCAACATTCGAGAGAAATGTGTAGTTGTTCAGGTTGACCAGGTGCCAGGAAAACGGAGGTGCATTCGTCATCACCCCGACAGGATTGTCGTATAGCGTTCGTACCCCATGATGAAACTCAATCACCAGGCTGGCGCCTGAGACGTCATGCACAACATAGTGAAACGGCATCTCCAGTCCACCCAGGATGGGTACCCGTTCCAGAATGACGGGAAGGGCAGCCAAGGCTTCTTTCACGTCAGCAACAGTTGCATGATTCCCTAGTACGTAGGCGCCGAGATCTGCCGCCGAAAGCGCGATCTGATCTTCCTTTAGCCCAGGTTGAGGGCCGCCTGCCTGTGAATATGCTTGCACGCTGAAGGTCAGTCCTGCATCGTTCACGCCTTCAACCACTTTGAGGATGGTGCTGTCGAGCGGCGATCCATTTGCCGGGACTGCTGCGGGCATCGTCACCGCGATAAAGGCATGGTTGTTTTGCCAGGTGAGTGCGGGCTGATCACCCACTTTGGATGACATTGCCATCTGTTGCGGCACGAAGGAAACCTGGTACGGTAAGTCCACACTGAGTTCGAGTGTGCGGCCGAGATAAGGGCGATTGCTGGCGTCTCGATAAATGAGCGATGTACACATGCGTTCGTATTCCTGATCAAGAAAATGGGCAGCCGCGCCCGCCCAGTCAATCACGTGATCTTCGAGCGGTTGCCGCAGGCATAGTGACATTGAACCAGATCTCAGGTGTTCTTTGGTCAGTCATGCGTTCGACTCACAATGTCCAGCGCTGAATACTTCATGCTGTCCTGCCGGACACAGAGTCATTCTCTGGCACTGAAGGATTACAGCAGCGCCTGCTCAATGGGCTTTGGGATGGCTCGTGTCCGGGTGAGCCTGGCTGGCTGTCCTTCAGGTCTGTACCCTCCCTGCGCCTGGCTAGTAAATGCGGCCACATCAAAAACCGTTGCCACAAGCGCCGTCTTGGCGCTATGTTCGAGCGACGATCTGGCGTTTGGTGGGCTGTATCAGTCTATGAGGGCAGTTAGATGGCGTAGCGATGGCAGAGTGGAGCAAAGAGCCTCCTGATGCTGCTCAAGGATCACGAATTTCCGTTGCATCATTGCGGTGCGAAGAGACACAGAGAGGAGACAATGCTGTGAAGAAATATGGTCACTTTATCGATGGCAAGTATGTTGAGCCGAGCAGTGCAAGCTGGATTGACAGCATGGAC
This sequence comes from Orrella marina, assembly GCF_003058465.1. Taxonomy (NCBI): domain Bacteria; kingdom Pseudomonadati; phylum Pseudomonadota; class Betaproteobacteria; order Burkholderiales; family Alcaligenaceae; genus Orrella; species Orrella marina. The sequence goes on from NZ_CP028901.1 coordinate 3,436,345, forward strand.
CCATACCGCGGCGAGGCATGGGCGCAGATCCCGCAGGGCAATTCCACTGACGCAGACCTGGCGGTCAAGGCAGCATCCCGGGCCATGACCGAAGGCCCCTGGTCAAAGATGAGTCCGTCCAACCGTGCACGTCTGATGATTCGCCTTGCAGATCTGGTCGAACAAAACGCAGACCGCTTGGCAGAGACGGAGGTTCGAGACAACGGCAAGTTGCTTGCAGAGATGCGGGGACAGGTGATGTACCACCCCAACTGGTGGCGGTACTTCGCAGGACTGGCAGACAAGATTGAAGGCAGTGTGGTTCCGATCGACAAGCCAGAGCACTTCACCTACACCCGGCTCGAACCGGTCGGGGTCGTAGTGGCCATCACTGCGTGGAATTCTCCCTTGCTGTTTGTCGCCTGGAAGTGTGCGGCGGCGATCGCTGCAGGATGTTCAGTCGTCATCAAACCGTCGGAATTTGCCTCGGTTTCTACACTCGAATTTGCGGAACTGACCCGTGAGGCCGGTTTTCCGGATGGGGTCTTTAACGTCGTGACCGGCTACGGTCCGGAAATCGGTTCTGCGCTGATCGATCATCCAGATGTTGCCAAAGTCACTTTCACGGGATCGGATGCAACTGGTGCAAGAATCTACGCACAGGCCGCCAGGAGCATGAAGCGGGTATCGCTGGAGCTCGGTGGCAAGTCGCCCAACATCGTGTTTGATGACTGCAATCTTGACGCAGCAGCCTCTGGCGTGATTTCGGGTATTTTTGCTGCGACGGGACAAACCTGTATCGCAGGTTCACGTCTCCTGGTGCAGAACTCCATCAAGGAGGCGTTCACGCAGCGACTGGTTGAGCTTGGGTCCATCGCCCGCAAGGGTGATCCGATGTCACCTGAGACCAATATTGGTCCTGTGACCACACAGCAGCAATACCGGAAGATCCTCGACTATATGGAGGTCGCCAAGCAGGAGGGTGCGCGCTGCGTACTGGGGGGAGGGCCCGCAACAGATGCATCTTTGCCGGGTGGCCAGTTTGTAGAGCCGACCATCTTCACAGACGTGACACCTGGCATGCGGATCGCCCGGGAAGAAGTGTTTGGACCGGTGTTGTCGATTATCGGGTTTGATGATGAAGCCGATGCCATTCGCATTGCCAACGACACGATCTATGGTCTGGCCGCCGGTATCTGGACCCAGGACATGGGACGATCGTTTCGGATGTCAGCAGCCATCAAGGCAGGTACTGTGTGGGTGAACACATACCGGGCAGTCAGCTACATGATGCCGTTCGGAGGCATGAAGCATTCCGGTCTGGGACGCGAAAGTGGCATGGCCTCCATTCACGAGTACCTGGAAACCAAGAGTGTCTGGATTTCGTACGATCAGAACGTGCCCACTAATCCCTTTGTCATGCGGTAGTGTCAGGATCCGCTAATCGGGGTTGGCCGTCGATGTCGGCGATGGCGTGTACCCAGGGCGTGTCGAGATTCTGCGACCGGAAGATGCTTTCTTCACGCGCTAGGGAAACCATCGTGCCGATCTAAACATCGATTGAGTGATCAAGCGTGTCCTGGTGATAAACTCAACCAAACTTTAGTTGCTCTTTTTAGTTGCTCTCGAGCCGCTCTCGCTTTAATGGCCAGTCTTTGTTTGCCGAGTGCCTTGACTGGTTCATGCAGAGTGTGACGAACCAGCCCATTGCCAGGCGAACAATGCGATATTGGTGGGTGAATCAGAACCAGACCTATCGCCACGAAGTAGAAGGTGGCTATCTCTGGTCGCCCAAGCGCAAGGCAAATGGACACAGCAACCCGTTCTATGACTTCATGCGCGAGGTCAAACCCGGCGACGTCATTTTTTCGTTTGCGAATACGCAGATCCGGGCAATCGGAGTTGCGCAGTCGTATGCCTACGAGGCGCCCAAACCGATCGAGTTCGGAGAAGCGGGTGCGTACTGGGACAAGATCGGCTGGCGTATCGATGTCAGATTTCAGCCGCTGCGCCTGCCTGCCAGACCATCGGAGCACATGTCCAGGCTTGCCCGGTACCTGCCTGTCAAGTACGCGCCATTGAGACCCAACGGCTCGGGGTTGCAAAGTGTTTATCTGACGATGGTTCCAGAAGATTTTGCGGCGGAGTTGATCGACATTCTGGGTGCAGAGGCTCACAGTCTGGTCAATGCCATTCGCCTTTCTGCAACCGATTCCGGGCACGATACGTCAGCGATCGGTCTGGTCCAGTGGGAAGAGCATGAGTTGCATCGGGTGCAGTCGGATACGACCATGACGTCCACAGATCGCCTGGCCATTGTCATGGCAAGAAGAGGACAAGGGCTGTTCAAGCAAAGAGTCAATCGTATTGAGAAGGCTTGCCGAATAACCGGTGTTGATCGACTGGAGCATCTGGTCGCGAGTCACTGCAAGCCCTGGCGTGATGCCACGAATGAGGAGCGACTGGACGGTGAAAACGGTTTGCTTTTAACACCAAGTATCGATCATCTGTTCGATCGGGGTTTCATCAGTTTCGAAGGCAATGGCAGACTGATCGTCTCGCCTGTTGCCCACGAAGAGTCCTTGAGCAGAATGGGTATTGATACTCGGTCACCCCAGACTGTTGGCCGCTTTTCAAATGCGCAACAGGTTTACCTCGAGTTTCATCAGGAGAACGTACTCCTCAAGTCTCGATATCTCGAGACTTGAGCCATGTTGCCTACCCGCAAGGCTGATGTCCCGGCTTTATCCAGATCGTCAGATCTGACGGTCTCCGGTCTGTCTGGGCCGCTAGATTCTGATCTCGCTCAATCCTTCCAGACGGGCTTACGCTTCTCGACAAATGCGGCAATACCCTCTCTGGCGTCGTCGGTGGCAGCGATATTGCAGAAGCTGTCTGCGGCAGCGGCAACGGCTTGCCGATAACCATTGTCGTTGGCCTGCATGAAAGCGGCTCTGCCGAACTCAACCACACCAGCGGCTTTACCGCCTATGGTGCGCGCGAGCGCCCTGGCTTCGTCGAGTTCTTTGCCATCTTCGGCTACACGGCTGACAAGTCCTAGCGAGACGGCTTCCGAGGTGTCAAATGCGCGTCCGGTGAAGAGGATCTCGAACGCCCGATGACGCCCCACAATGCGGGGCAAGTGACTGAAGTGAATCGAAGGCAGCACACCTGCATCGATCTCGGGGTATCCAAATGTGGCCGATCGGGAGGCTACGATCATGTCGCAGGAAATCGCCAGAGTCATCCCGCCACCCCGTGCGGTGCCCCGACTGCAGCGATAGTTGGCTTACCCATATGAAACTGGGTGTCCGTCATCTGTACATAGAGACGGTCTAGCAGGGCACGAACCTTTCCAGGCTCCCCCTGGTAGATGGCAGAAAGATTCAAGCCGGCGCAGAATCGGCCTGGCACCTCGCTGCCCACAATCACGGCACGGACCTCCGGGTCCTTGGCTGCACGCCTGAGCAGCCCCAGGTACTCGTCAAGCATTTCCTCGGAGAGCGCATTGACGGGTGGATTGTTAAACAGAATCTCGGCGATCTGGTCTTTAACTTGGTAGCTGATCATGCTGGTTGTCTCCGCTTGATGAGGGTGTTTCTGTTGATGGCTCGTTGCTGCCGGTCTCTGGCTGTCTATCTCTTGCTGTTGGTCGAGCCACGTATAGGTCGCTGATCAGAATCCCTCCAGTACGACCTTGCCGATTGATGTGCCACTTTCGATGGCCTGATGGGCACGACGCAGGTTCTCGGCATTGATGGTGCCGAAGTGGGCGTTTACGGGTGACTGGAGTGTTCCATCTGCAATCTTTTGTGCGACGTCCTCCAGCACACAGCGTTGCTGACCGATATCGTCCGTCTCGAAGATAGGTTTGGTAAAGACAGCCTCTGCATGCAATGACAGACTCTTGGGTTTGAGCAGGTTGACGTCGAGTCCTTCTGGTTCGTCAATGAATCCGATCTTGCCATAAGGTGCTGCAACCGCAGCCATGGCGGTAAATGATGCTGGTGTTGTGTTCATGGAGAAGATCCAGTGAACAGGGCCAAGCTTCTGACTCTTGATCTGGGCTGCGATGTCGTCCTGGTGAGAGATCACGTGATGTGCTCCCATCTTTCGGATCCACGCCTGACTTTCTGGTCGAGACGCGCTTGCGATGACCGTGACATCCGTGAACTGGCGGGCCAGTTGAATTGCCATGGTGGCGACACCGCCTGCACCGCCAAGAATCAGCAGGTTCCTGCCTTGCCCACCCGATCTGGGCAGACCCAGTCGATCAAACAGCATGCCCCAGGCCGTCAGAGTGGCCAGTGGCAGTGAGGCGGCATCGGCGAACGAGAGACCTTTGGGCACCTGGCCGGCAATCCGGGCATCGACCAGATGGAACTCAGCGTTCGCACCTGGCTTCAACATGTTTCCCGCATACAGCACGTGGTCGCCTTTTGCGAAGCCGGTGACTTCGCTACCAACTGCCTCAACAATACCCGCCGCGTCCCAGCCTAGCACGCGTGGGCTTTCTGCAGATGCGCGCTGTGATCCACGCATCTTGATGTCACGCGGGTTGATGGCGATCGCCTGGACCCGGACCAGGATGTCCTTCGGACCCGGTACAGGGACTGGCAATTCAAGGTCAATCAACCCCTCGACACCAAGCCCTGCCTGCTGTTGAATGTATCCGACGGCTTTCATGGTGTTGTTCCCCCCAAAATCTTCTATTTTCGTTTTGATGGACTCGAAGTCCGACAGTTTCATACGCACATGTGGTGTGACGTCATTTGTCATCACCTGCTTTACCATTGCGAGGTGGATCCCGGTTCTGGTCCAGAGAGTCTCCCGGCAGTTTCTCCATTGTGACTGATGATACGAGTCAATGCAGGTGATCCGGTTGCAGCAGAACCGTTTCATACAGACCCACTTGATACAGACCCACTTCGTAAGTCCATTTGCCGTGTAACACGTTCCTTCTTGCTGCACTGGATAAAGACACAAGGGCATTGTGTGAACAATGGTAACGATCAAGGATTTCTGTATTTGGATAGTCAAACCAGCAGTAGAATCCTGCCATGAACACTAAAACCGCCAAATCAAACAGCCGAACAGGCGATCTGTTCAACCGCCTCATCCGGGGAGACTGGAGCGTCTTCAAGAAGCTGGTGCCCGGGGATTCAGATGATGCGCTGGACCTGAGTTCAATCGCACAAGCCTTGCTGTCCCGGCGTGGCGAAGCCTCGGGCATGATGCTGGCACAGCGCCTTCTGGATACCTTCGAAACATCGACTCAGGAAGCTCGTCTGGCGTTTTTTCTGGATCTGGCGCAGAACTTCGCAGCGGACCCTGAGTCGCTCAGCGCTGCGATCGAGCAATATCAGCAATCACCTGGTGATGAGGCACTCGCGCGCCTTGGTCGTGCAGTCGAGCCACGCCGTCAGGAGCTGATTCGACGCCTGAATCACTCGTCTGGTGGTACGCATCGTTTGATCAAGATGCGTGAAAGCCTGCAAGGTTTCCTGCGAGCGCATCCGGAACTCGCTGCGGTCGATGCGGACTTTCTGCATCTGTTCGAATCCTGGTTCAATCCCGGGTTCCTGGAGATGCGACGGATGGACTGGCGAACACCTGCGAACGTGCTGGAGAAGCTGATCGAATACGAAGCCGTGCATGCCGTTCAGGACTGGAGTGATCTGCGCAACCGCCTCGAACCCGTTGACAGGCGTTGCTTCGGGTTCTTTCATCCCCAGCTTGCAGAGGAACCCCTGATCTTTGTAGAGGTGGCACTCACAACCGAAGTGCCGTCATCGATCCAGACGCTGCTGCATCCCGAACACATTCCGATTCCTGCGGCGCAGGCGAGCACTGCGGTCTTTTATTCCATCTCCAATACCCAAAAGGGCCTGGCCGGTGTGCCGTTTGGCAGCTTTCTGCTCAAGCACGTGATCGAATCGCTGCAGCGCGAGATCCCGACGCTCAACACGTTTGTCACGCTCTCTCCTGTCCCCGGGTTCGCACGCTGGCTCGGTGGCGAGCGCGCCGCAGAAAAGTCAGAAATGCTGTCAGAGGAAACGATTGAAGCACTCAAGGTACTGGACGACGATCACTGGTACGAGGACGAAGACAAGACACAGGGCGTGCGAGCTGCCATGCTCGATAGTGCGCGTGCCTATTTTCTGCGCGCCAGGAATGCCAAGGGGATTGTTCTGGATCCGGTGGCCAGATTCCATCTGCGAAACGGAGCGGAGTTGCATCAGCTCAACTTCCTGGGCGATGTGTCACCGAACGGTTTAAAACAGTCCCATGGTCTGATGGTCAACTACTTGTACAAGTTGCGTGACATTGAACGTCATCATGAGGCGTTTGTCGAACGCCGCGAAATCGTTGCGTCCAAGGCTGTACTTGGTAAGTGAGAGCGGGAAACCGGAAGGGTTGCGTTCAAGCCAATCTTCATTCCTGACTGATACGGTCAGCTGACTTGTACGAAAGAGAAGATTTCTATGCCACCATCCGTTTTTTGACGGTAATGGTCGAACCGGACGCATCCTGAACGTCCTCTTCCTTGTCAAGGAGGGGTTGTTAGAAACGATCCCGCATTCCGGTTTGTACAAGGCCGCGCTGACGCTATGATGCTTGATGACTCCATGGACTTGATCAAACAGCAGTGCGTCCTACGGCTGCTCCACCACTTACCATGATTCCTTGGCGGCTCTATGAAAACAATTGCTTTACGTGAAATCGCCCATGCCCGCTCGGGCGAGAAGGGCAACGATTCAAATGTGTCGGTGATTGCGTATGACATGGCTGATTATGAGGTGCTTTGTCAGCAGGTTACCGTGCAGGCCGTCAAGGCACTTTACGGTCCGATCACCAGAGGGACGATCGTTCGCTACGAGGCGCCACGTATCGGGGCGCTGAACTTCGTGTTGCGCGATGTCCTGGAGGGCGGGCGCTCGAGAACGTTGGCGTTCGACGAGTCAGGTAAAGCCTTGTCGTCTCTCATGCTGACTTTGCCTGTTGTGGTCTCAGACGAGTATGTCATTCGTTCGCAAAGGAAAGATCATGAGCGCCAATAACAAGATGGTGAGGCTCGGGTGTGCGACGGGTTGGTCACGGGACAGATTCGAACCTGCGGCTGATCTGATTGAGCGCGGTAATCTGGACTATCTGTGTTTTGACTCGATGTCCGAAGTGACCATGAGCGCGGCGCAAGTGGCCCGTATGGAGCACTCCGACACGGCTCCATATGACCCGTATCTCGAGATGAGACTCACCCCGATTCTCAAATCTGCCAAAGAGAGAGGGGTGCGAATCATCACCAATCAGGGTTGGCTGGACCCACAGGCCGCTGCACGGAAAGTCCTTGAAATCGCGAAGTCCGAAGGCATCCGGAATCTCAAGGTTGCGGCCGTTGGTGGCGCTTTGCTTGACGACCGGATTTGCGATCTCGGTCTGAGATTTGTCGAGACAGGTGAAGCCGTCGCTGACTCTCGAGAGAGAATTGTTTCCGCGGAAGCGTACATGGGAGCCCAGGGAATCGTGCAGGCCCTGCGTGACGGGGCGGATGTTGTCATCACATCCAGGGTGGCGGACGCGTGCGTTTACCTGGGCCCGCTTGCTTTTGAGCTGGGATGGTCTTTTGAAGATCATCATGCGATGGCTAAAGGGATGATCATTGGTCATTTGATGGAGTGCGGTGCCCAGGTCAGTGGCGGCTACTTCGCAGATCCAGGCTACAAGGATGTGCCGGATTTGCACAATGTTGGCAATCCGATTGCCGAGGTGAGTGACGATTCGGTCACCATCACAAAGCTCGAGGGAACCGGTGGTCTTGTGTCGGAGGCGACTTGCAAGGAGCAATTGCTCTATGAAGTCCAGGATCCTGGCGCCTACTTGTGCCCGGATGTGATTGCCGACCTGACTCGAGTCAGTTTCAGGCAGGCAGGTAAAGATCGTGTCGAGGTACTGATCGACCAGGCAGGGCGCCCCAGAACGAATACCTTGAAAGCGCTGGTTGGAATTCAGGAAGGGTATATGGCGGAAGAGATGGTGCTCTTTGCCGGGCCAGGTGCGATGGCGAGAGCGCAGCTCACACAAGAGATTCTCAAAAAGCGATTCGAAATGAACCAGCTCAACGCCTCGGAATTGCGGATGGATTATGTGGGCTTGAACGGGGTGCACCGTGAGGCCTCACCTCGACCAGTCAATGACCCATATGAGGTTGTGCTGAGGATTGCACTCAAGACGCAGGAGCGACACGAAGCCGACAAGCTCAGAAAGGAAGTCGATCCGCTTGCCGTCAACGGGGTTTCAGGTACCGGCAAATGGGCCACAAGTTCTCCGTCCGCGCGTGTACGACCCGTCATTGGGCTTTACTCGACGCTGGTGCCCCGAGATCTTCTGGTCGCCGAGGTTCAGGTTTTGAGCTGAGTGCCAATACCCTGCCTATGCCGGTTGTTGTGTGCCGCAGGATGGAGTGGTGGTTGGCCGTGATAACGGAATAGTCGTTGTTGGCGTGTCAGATCTGTAGAGTCAGCGCCTTTTGCGTACGACAGTCACCATGGCTCTGGTAAGCAGTTCGTTCTGATATGTATAAAAAAATCGATTTTCTATACATGTCCGAACGAACGTGTATAGAAAACAGCCCTTTTCTATTCATATCAGATCAAGAAGCCTCGTGCCAGCCATCCCCTCGCGCGACCCCCCTGAATCAGAAAAATGGCAGGATGTTCTGGTCCTGTTCCTGTCAGAGATGTTCCTTTGTTCGCTGCGCTGACTCGCTACGCCCAACCCATCAGGTACCTGCCATTGTCTTGTGATCGCACAAGGCTTAGCATCTGAGGTACAGGGCGGTTCGTGATCCGGTTTCATGAGTGCACACAAGCCCTGTCCGCATGGAGAGGCGTAGCAATGAATCACCCTGATGTCCCAACCATTCCCGGTGCGCCGGGCTTTTCGACGGATATGCCAAATCTGGCGGCAAGACCCGTGCTCCCCGACCTCGAGCGCGCCCGGTTGCTGCAGATTCTGGCGGATCTCGGCCAGATGCCGGGCGCATTGCTCCCTGTGCTGCACGCGGTCCAGGACGGATTCGGGTATATCCCACCTGAAGCAGTGGGTGACATCGCTGAGCGACTTCAGATCTCCCGTGCAGAAGTGCACGGTGTGATCACTTTCTACTCGCATTTTCGGAGTACACCGGCGGGTCGTCATCGGGTACAGATCTGCCGGGCAGAGGCCTGTCAGTCGATGGGGGCGAACCGCCTGATTGAACATGCGTGTGAGCGTCTCTCCTGTACGCTCGGAGGGACCTCCCGTGATGCAAGTTTCACGCTTGAACCGGCTTACTGTCTGGGCCTGTGCGCCGAGTCGCCCGCCATCATGATTGACGAGCAACCGTATGCACGGGTCGATGCGCAACGTTTCGATACTATTGTTGATCGCCTCGATGCCAGGGCAGATCATGACTCGGCTGATGACAGCGTGGTGGATGAAGGTGCTACGGGTGGAGAACAGGGAGAGGTTGGTAGCCGGCCAACGGTCTACGTGCCGCGCGATACAGCCGCGCTGGCTGTGGGGGCTGACGAGGTTGCACAGGCGATTCAGGTGGAGGCTGCAAGACGCGGTCTGTCGATTCGCATCGTACGCAATGGATCCAGAGGCCTCTTGTGGCTCGAAACCCTGGTCGAAGTCCAGACAGAGCGAGGGCGCGTGGCCTACGGTCCGGTGACCGCGGACGATGTGCCCGGTCTGTTTGATGCCGGTTTTCTGACGGCAGGGTCACATCCGTTGTTTCATGGGCTGACCGAATCCATTCCGTACCTGGCCAGGCAGCAACGGTTGACCTTTGCACGCGTCGGGGTGACAGATCCACTGTGTGTGAAAGACTATGAGAAGCATGGTGGCTGGCAGGGTCTGCAAAAGGCACTCGCCCTAACTTCTCAGCAGATCGTCGACGAAGTCAAAGCATCGGGACTGCGGGGCCGGGGCGGTGCAGCCTTTCCCACGGGCGTGAAGTGGCAGACGGTTCTGTCGGCACAGGCTGACCAGAAGTACATTGTCTGCAATGCCGATGAAGGCGATTCCGGAACGTTCTCCGACCGCATGCTGATGGAAGGCGATCCATACGCGCTGATCGAAGGCATGACAATCGCCGCCCTGGCTGTGGGCGCAACGGCTGGTTTCATCTTTGTCCGAAGTGAATACCCTCACGCCTGCGCCACCTTGCGCGAGGCGGTTGATCGCGCGGTTCAGGCTGGTTGGCTCGGTGACAACATACAGGGAAGTGGCCGCTCGTTTCATCTTGAAGTCCGTATGGCTGCCGGTGCCTATATCTGCGGCGAAGAAACCGCCATGCTCGAAAGTCTCGAGGGCAAGCGAGGACAGGTTCGTGCCAAACCTCCGCTACCAGCAATTCAGGGACTGTTTGGCAAACCCACGGTGATCAACAACGCCATCTCGCTTGCCACGGTGCCGTTCGTTCTGGCAAATGGAGCACAAGCCTACGCCGAGTTTGGCATGGGCAAGTCGCGCGGCACGCTGCCGTTTCAACTGGCAGGCAACCTCCGGCAGGGTGGACTGGTCGAACTGGCTTTCGGGGTGACGCTCAGAGAACTCTTGTATGACTTCGGGGGCGGCAGCGCGTCCGGCAAACCATTGCGTGCCGTGCAGGTGGGCGGTCCCCTGGGCGCTTATCTGCCCGAGTCCGAATGGGATGTGCCACTGGACTACGAGGCCTACAAGGATATTTCCGCCATGGTTGGCCATGGCGGAGTCGTGGCGTTTGACGACACCGTCGAAATGGCCCGGATGGCCCGGTACGCAATGGAATTCTGTGCCATCGAGTCCTGTGGCAAGTGCACTCCCTGCCGAATCGGATCCCGACGAGGTGTGGAGGTGATCGACCGGATTGTCACGGCGCCAGCCGGTTCGGCCATTCGCAGGCAGAATGTGGAGTTGCTCAACGATCTGTGTGACACCATGGTCGCAGGGTCACTCTGTGCGCTCGGCGGGATGGCACCGTATCCGGTGCTCTCGGCACTCAGGCATTTTCCGGGGGACTTTGGAATAGTCAGCGAGTCATCATCAATCACGGTATCGGGAGACTGACATGCAGGAAATCGTACGTGTTCGTGAGCGGGACCTGGGCACGCCGGCAAGCCAGTCTGCCCAGGTCGTGACGGTCACCATTGATGGCCGACGACTTGACGTGCCTGCTGACACCTCCGTGATGCGCGCGGCTGCCATGGCCGGGGTCAATATCCCGCGTCTGTGCGCAACCGACAGTCTGGATGCCTTCGGATCCTGCCGCCTCTGTCTGGTCCAGATCGAAGGCCAGAATGGCTATCCGTCGTCCTGCACCACGCCTGTGCGGGAAGGGATGGTTGTCACCACACAGAACGAGCGCTTGCAGACACTACGACGCAATGTGATGGAGCTCTACATCTCGGACCATCCGCTGGATTGCCTGACCTGTCCGGCCAATGGCAACTGCGAGCTGCAGGATATGGCAGGGCAGGTGGGTTTGCGCGAGGTGCGGTATGGGTTTGACGGTGCCAATCATCTGGATGACGTCAAAGACGAGTCCAACCCTTATTTCACGTATGACCCGTCCAAATGCATCGTTTGCAGCCGATGTGTCAGAGCATGCGAAGAAGTCCAGGGTACGTTTGCGTTGACGATTAGCGGGCGAGGGTTTGAGTCCCGCGTCAGTGCAGGCCAGAGCGAGCCGTTTCTGGAGAGTGATTGTGTTTCGTGCGGTGCCTGTGTTCAGGCCTGTCCGACCGCTACTCTTCAGGAGAAATCCGTGATCGAACTGGGGCAGGCCGAGCACGCGGTTATCACGACCTGCGCCTACTGCGGCGTAGGGTGCGGGTTCAAGGCCGAGATGAAGGGGCAGACGGTTGTGCGCATGACCCCCTGGAAGGATGGGCAGGCCAATCATGGGCATTCCTGCGTCAAAGGCCGCTTCGCGTGGGGGTATGCCACCCATCCTGATCGTGTCACAAAGCCCATGATCCGCAAGCGGATTACCGATCCGTGGCAAGAAGTTTCATGGGAGGAGGCGCTCGGTTACGCAGCCGGCGAGTTTCGGCGCATCCAGCAGCAGTATGGCCGGGATTCGGTCGGTGGGATCACCTCCTCGCGGTGTACCAACGAGGAAACCTGGCTGGTGCAAAAGCTCATCCGGGCGGCGTTTGGAACCAACAACGTTGATACGTGTGCAAGGGTGTGCCATTCCCCACCGGGTACGGTCTCAAGTCAACGATCGGAGAGTCGGCGGGCACACAGTCGTTTGACTCGGTCATGCACAGCGATGTGGTGCTGGTCATCGGTTCGAACCCGACCACTGCACATCCAGTGTTCGCGTCCCGGCTAAAGAAAAGGTTGCGCCAGGGCGCTCAACTCATCGTGATCGATCCGCGTGAGATCGAACTGCTCAAGAGCCCCCACGTCAAGGCAGAGCATCACCTGCAGTTGCGTCCTGGTACCAACGTTGCGGTGCTTAACGCCATGGCACATGTGATTGTGACTGAGGGGCTGCTGGATCACGAATTCATCGCAAGCCGGTGCGACACCCAGGCGTTTCGGGACTGGCAGACGTTTATTGAGCGTGAGGAGAACGCGCCCGAAGCCACCGAGGCAGCAAGCGGTGTGCCGGCAGCCGCGGTGCGTGCGGCGGCACGCCTGTACGCAAGCGGTGGTAACGCGGCGATCTATTACGGACTCGGAGTGACTGAGCACAGCCAGGGCTCGACGGCTGTGATGGCGATTGCCAATCTGGCCATGCTCACAGGCAACATGGGCCGGGAAGGGGTGGGGGTCAATCCGATGCGTGGACAGAACAACGTCCAGGGGTCGTGTGATATGGGGTCGTTCCCGCATGAGCTCGCTGGTTACCGGCACATCTCCAACGAAACAGTCCGTAGCCTCTTTGAGGCAGACTGGGGTGTCACACTTGATCCGGAGCCGGGATTGCGGATCCCGAACATGTTTGACGCGGCGCTTGATGGCAGTTTCAAAGGGTTGTACTGCCAGGGAGAGGACATTGTCCAGTCTGATCCCAACACCCAGCATGTGGCAGCAGCGCTTGGCGCCATGGAATGCATCGTGGTGCAGGACATTTTTCTGAACGAAACGGCCAAGTACGCGCATGTGTTCCTGCCGGGTTCTTCATTCCTGGAGAAAGACGGTACCTTCACCAATGCCGAGAGGCGCCTGTCAAGGGTGCGCAAGGTGATGGAGCCACTGGCCGGTCTGGCTGACTGGGAAGTGACCATGGCGCTGGCCAATGCATTGGGATATCCCATGCATTACGACCATCCGGGCCAGATCATGGATGAGATTGCCAGACTCACGCCGTCATTTGCAGGGGTGAGCTATGACAAGCTAAACCGACTGGGCAGCATTCAATGGCCATGCAATGACCAGGCTCCCGAAGGCACCCCCACCATGCACGTCAACGGATTCGTGAATGGATCAGGGCGCTTCATGATCACGCAGTACGTGCCAACAGACGAGCGTGCCAACAGGCGGTTTCCGTTGCTGCTAACGACGGGTCGCATCCTGTCCCATTACAACGTGGGGGCGCAGACGCGTCGAACGGCCAACGTCATCTGGCATTACGAGGATCTGCTGGAGATGCATCCCGAGGATGCAGAGTCGCGAGGGATCGGGGGTGGTGACTGGGTGGGTATTCGCAGTCGGGCCGGCGAGACCGTGCTCAGAGCCCTCGTGACCGACCGGGTGGCGCCTGGTGTGGTCTATACCACGTTTCACTTTCCGGCCTCAGGTACCAACGTCGTGACAACCGAGAATTCGGACTGGGCGACCAACTGTCCGGAATACAAAGTGACCGCTGTCGACGTCATGCGGGTGACCGAGCCTTCGCAGTGGCAGCGTCACTGGTCTGCCATGGCCGAGCAACAAAAGCGTCTGTATGGTAGCCAAGGCAAGCGCAAGGGCAAGGGAATGGGAGGTGAGCGTAGCGCAGAGGGCGCAACGCCTGCGCTACCACACGAAGCAGGACAGCCATCATGAACATTGGGCAGCTTGTACGGATGGCCAATCAGATCGGAGCATTCTTTGTGACGATGCCGGATCAGGACAAGGCCCTGGAGGGTATTGCTGAACACCTGCGCAAGTTCTGGGAGCCACGTATGCGCCGAGAACTGCTGGCATTTCTGGATCAGCACCCGGACGGGCGTTCCGGTGATGTGGTACTGGATCCCGTAGTGTGCAAAGCAGTCGACAGTCACCGGATAGCACTCACGCCCATGAAGCCGGCTCCGTCAGCCACCACAGCAGCATCGTCCGATCAGTGAGGACGATCATCTTGCGTGACTGTTAACGTCATGACACAGGGGGATGGCAATGTGAGCATGTCTGTGCGTCATGTCCCTTTCACAGAACCGAACAACTTTGACTACATGAGCCTTGCCCGCCTGTGCTGCAACCTACTAAAACCCTGACCGTACAACGCTGGCGAGATGGAACAGTCGAGCCGTCATCTCAGGATGTGCTGATTGAGGAGGTGCCGGTCGCACTTGAGTTCAATGGCATCACCTACGCCACGATGCTGGTGACACCTGCGGATCTGGATGACTTCGCGCGCGGGTTTGCGCTGACGGAGGGCATCGTCGGAAAAGCCCAGGAAATCTATGGCATCGAGGTTGAGCCCACACCGGACGGAATCGTATTGCATATGGACATTGCCAGCGCCCGTGCCCACGCGCTGAAGGCCCGCAAGCGTTCGATGGCAGGACGTACAGGATGCGGACTGTGTGGGGTAGAGTCACTTGATCAGGTGTTGCGACCTGTTTACCCCATTGTCGAGCCTGGCGTGATCTCGCCTGCCGCTGTTCTGGAAGCACACCGGCAGATGACGGCCAGACAGCCCATGTTTCAGGCAACGGGTGCGTCTCACGTGGCCGCACTGGCGACGCTTGACGGGAGCCTCATTGCAGTCAGGGAGGACGTGGGTCGGCACAATGCGCTGGACAAACTCATAGGTGCAACGGCAGGAGTCAACCAGCGTGCGATGGTGATGGTGTCGAGTCGGGCGAGTTTTGAGATGGTGCAAAAGACGCTGGCGGCCGGGCATGTGGCACTTGCCGCGGTTTCAGCACCGACCGCGATGGCGACCAGACTGGCGCAACAGCACAACCTGGTCTTGATGGGGTTTGTCCGGGATGACGGGCTTGCGGTATATGCGGGCGCAGTCCACGTTGAGTAGTGCACTTCGGAGGCCCGTCTGGTCAATGACCAGCTGTGAGCGCAAGCCCCTGACTTTAGTCATGAGGTGAGCGAATGGTTTTATTGTTATTCGAGACTGGTTGAGTATCATCGCTGCATGTCTGAATATCGCATCCGCTACTAGTCCAGCCATAATGTGGTGTATTCCTGTATCAACCACGTCGTTTGGTGTCCAGAGCATCGCTGTGATGTGCTCAAGGCTGGTTCGTGCAGCGCGGGATTGCTATAGCGCCTTCCCGGCAAAGCACGCCACGCAAGACGGGCACAGTCCGTCCCGGCTCGCAAAGGGCCAAAGGGCTGGGCGGTTGCGCAACCGCTACCAGAACGCGCGGGACTGTGCCAGCTTCACGAATCGACAAGCGGGTTGCCTTGCGGCAATCCCACGGTGGCTATTGCGTCAGAGTCGATCGCGCGGCAAAGAAGGTTTGTGCAAGGTCCCGGCCGGGATGTTGTACGTCGCCAGACGGAGAGCCCGGATACCCCTCGCACGCACGCCTTCAGAACCCCCTGGATTTAGCCATGGGGTGGTTCAGTGTGTAAGGTCGACGGTTAATGTTCGATAAAGCCGGATCGCTGTTCCTTGCCCGTGCACTGGTGGCGAATGTGCAGTCCTCTTCGGTACGAGCGGGTGACCCGTGTTTTCGGTGTTCGGTCAGTCCCGACCAGCATCCTCCCCAGAAAACCCCCGCTCTGGTGGCGCCAGAGTCGGGCGTAAACACCATTCTTCTGCAGTAATTCAGCGTGACTGCCCTCTTCAATGATGTGGCCTTGATCCATCACGACCAGCCGATCCATGGCAGCAATGGTCGACAGGCGGTGGGCAATCGCGATCACCGTCTTGCCTTCCATCATCTTGTAGAGGCTTTCCTGGATCGCCGATTCCACTTCCGAGTCCAGTGCACTGGTGGCCTCATCCAGAAGCAGGATGGGGGCGTTCTTGAGCATCACCCGGGCAATCGCGATGCGCTGGCGCTGGCCACCAGAAAGCTTGACCCCGCGTTCGCCCACGAGCGTGTCATACGAACGTCGTCCATCCGCATCAGTCAGGTGGTCAATGAACTCTTCTGCGTGGGCACTTGCCGCAGCGGCCCGGATCTCGGCCTCGGTAGCATCGGGCAACCCATACGAGATATTGTCCCGGATCGAGCGATGCAGCAGTGACGTGTCTTGCGTCACCATGCCGATTGCACGTCTGAGACTGTCCTGACTGACCTTCGAGATGTCCTGACCGTCAATGCGGATCGCACCGCTGTCGGTATCATAGAAACGTAGCAACAGATTGATCAATGTCGATTTGCCAGCTCCGGAACGCCCCACCAGTCCGATCTTCTCGCCGTGCCTGACTTTCAAGGTCAGACCATCAAGTACCTGACGCTCGCCGTTGTAATTAAACCGGACATTGTCAAACTCGACCTCTCCACGAGTGATTTCCAGAGCAGGCGCACCCGGTTCGTCCTGTACTTTGGCGGGGCGTGTCAGCGTGGCAATACCATCCTGGACCGTGCCAATGTTCTCGAACAGTGATGCCATTTGCCACATGATCCAGTGCGACATCCCATTAACCCGTAACGCCATGGCGGTGACAGCCGCCACGGCACCGGTACCTATCTCGCCACCATGCCAGAGCCAGAGCCCATAGCCGCCGGAGGTCAGAATCAGGCCGGTCACCAGTGTCTGGTTGACGATCTCGAACTGACTGACAAGGCGCATCTGACGATAGCCCGTGATCTTGAAATCTTCCATCGCCGCGCGTGCAAACTGGGCTTCACGCCGCGTGTGGGAGAAGAGTTTGACTGTCGTGATGTTCGAATAGGCATCGGTCACGCGACCGGTCATGGAGGAGCGGGCATGGGCCTGCTCCTGGCCAACCTTGCCCAGCTTCGGAACGAAGTAGAGCATGGCCAGTCCGAAGAGCGTGATCCAGGCAAGAAACGGTAGTATCAGCCGGATGTCAAACCCTGCTGCCAAGGCGAGAATCGTCACAAAATAGACCCCGATTCCCAGTACGATTTCCGTGAAAGTGAGCAACACTTCGCGAACTGCCAGCGCGGTCTGCATCACCTTGGTGGTGACGCGGCCCGCGAACTCATCCGAGAAAAACGACAGGCTCTGGCGTAACATCATCCGGTGAAAGTCCCAGCGCAGACGCAGTGGCAGGTTGATCGCGATTGCCTGATGCTGAAACAAGGTTCGCAAGGTGACCAACCCGATGCTGGCCACCATCACGATGCCAATGCCCCACAAGACCGTGCGAACCTCGGCCGATGCGGGTTCGCCCACTTGCCAGGTAGAAAGCAGATCAACCACCTGTCCGAGAAAGGCAAACAGCCAGGCTTCATAGATTGACACACCAGCACTGAATACCGCCAGAAAGGCGAGATAGCGCCTCGATCCCCGGGTGCAGAACCACAGAAACGGAAATAGCCCTTTTGGGGGCTGAAGAGGCTCCTCAGGTGGAAACGGAGCCAGCAATTGTTCAAACTGGCGTAGCAAGATAACCTCGGAATCGGCGCAAAATAAGGGTGGATAAGGACGAATAAGTGGCAACTGGTTGCAGGTGGCGTCGTGAATCAGTTTGTCGCCGGCGGCCTTGATTTCTGACGCGCGCGCTTATGAGTCGGGGTCCCGCAGGATCACAGCATCAGCAGAGCAAGTCGCCAAAGCGAAGATCCATGGAACCAGCTACCTCCTGATCCATCGAGCGATGGCATTGAGCAGGTGCGGGTTAAGGCTTCTCGATTCGTGTCTGCACGAGGCAAGCGAAACCTGAAGCCTGAAACAAGATCGAGAACGACTGGCCGGGCGGTGGTGCGCCTGATCATGACATCGTGCGTCACTCAAGCGGTCAGCCGCTTCTGCACGGCCCGGGTACCGTTCTGGCGCCTCGATCGGTTCGCCCATCAATCAGTGAAACTTTAGAACCAGCCATCATTTTACTGCGCACAGGGGAACACATGCCGAATCGCCACGTCGATGACGCGCCTGTTGCCAGTGCATTCCTCGCGCCTGCTCCTTTTCCTCTATTTCCTACGACTTGGTGTCTGAGAGATGCATGCGTGCCCGCAAGGAGTCGTAGATCGGTTCACCTCTCAGTAGACTCGCAACAACTGCAGAACTGACACTGGCCAGCAGCAGCGGGATCATGAGGGAAACAGTTCCACTCATCTCGCAGATCAGCAGTACCCCGGTGATCGGGGCCCGGACGACGCCTGTGAAGAAAGCAGCCATGGCAACCAGTGCGAAAGCCTCGGGACTGAGGATGATACCCATGTCGGTTGTCACCAGGTTCAGGCTTTGGGCAAACAGTGAACCCACGATTGCGCCGACCAGTAGCAGCGGGGCAAACACACCGCCGGGTGTGCCACTGGTGTAGGATAGAGGACCGAGAACCCAGCGTACCGCCAGCAACAACAGCAACGTGTAGGTGCCGTATTGACCGGCCAGCAGGACATTGACCTGCATTTCGCCACTGCCCACAAGGACTGGGTGGTAATACCCCAGCAGACCGAACAGGGCTCCAATGCAGCCTGTCTTGATCCACGGGCTGGTACTTGGGGCGATTCCGTTGTACGCATCAATTGCGAACATAATCGAACGGTTGTACAGCACACCCAGCACACCCATGACCATGCCGAGAAAGACGAAGAAGATTAGCTGTGTGCCGGGCACCTGGGCCACGTCACCTGCCGTAAATGACAACTGGTCCCCAAAAAATCCGCGATAGACCGCCATGCCCGTTGCCACAGCAGTCAGCGTGGCCAGCACCCGGCGCACCGTGATGCGTTTGGCCACTTCCTCAATGACAAATGCGGCCCCTGAAAGCGGGGCATTGAAGGCGACAGACAGGCCGCTACCCGCAATCGCCGTGTATAGCAGGGTTCGGTCTTCCTTCTGTAGTCCGAAGATTTTTCCACACTGCGTGCCGATGACCGCAGCCATCTGGATGGTGGGACCTTCGCGTCCGAGTGCCAGACCCGGCACCATGGCTAGCAGGCCTCCGAAGAATTTGATTGGCAGCACGATCAAACCTGCAGGTTTCGCGTCGCCACGCATCACGGCCTCGACGTGCTGCACGCCGCTGCCCGCAGCGACCGGTGCAAACTTGACCAGATACCGGGCTAGTCCCACGCTGAGTCCGGCGATGAGCATCGCAATCAGCCATCCCGGGATCGCGGATGTTCCGTCTGTACGCAGATCCTGCAAGAACCCCAGGAATGCGCTTGAGCCATGATTCAGGCCCCAGTGAAACGCACCGCCAGCCAGACCGACCAGACATCCGGCGAAGGCCGACACCAGCAGGAGCTGGACCAGCCCCGGGTCAAATTCATCAAATGACTCATCTTCAACGATCGGGCGCTCAGATGGGTGGTCAGCTGTGTGCTCTGCTGACGGTTCTGCCGGTTGCTCTGTTCTGGTGGTCATATCTTGATCGTTCCGGTTCTCGTTTCCAGGCGCTGGTCAGCCATGAGGTGCAACAGGATGGGTCTTTGACGTCACTTTACAGGCTTGCATGGCAACCTCATTGCACCCCATAGGGGACCTACACCTCGCCTCATCTTAAAACTCAGGTTATTTTGAACACTGTATCCCTGCCAATCAGAAGCAAGACGCTGGTGATAAAGCCGATGATCAGCAGAATAATGTACAACTTGAAAAATGCGCCCTCGCTGGCGTGTTTGTAAAAACGCTGTCCGAGCCAGCTGCCAGCAAAGGTTAGTGGAAGCAGGATCAGTGCCGCAGTCGCGTTGCCAGGGTGCAGGATGCCAAGCAGAACCAGGGGCACCAGTTTCACGGTGTTCTGGACCATCAGAAAGGTTGTCTGGGCACCGACGAACTTCTCCTTTCCGATTCTGTAACACAGAAAATATACCGTCATCAGTGGTGATCCGGAATTGGCGACAGTCTGGCTCAACCCGAGGCCTGTCCCCATCAGGAACAGGCCAACGGGTCCCGGTTTGTCCAGATGGCTACCTAGACTGGCAATCTGCTTTCGCAGGCTCACCAAGGCGACGTAGACCAGCGACAGTCCGGCAACCAGAATCTCGAGTCGGCGATCGATGATGGCCATCTCTCCCCCGGAGACCAGGAGCCAGAGGATGACTCCGCCGAGGGCGGTGCCTGCGAACGCGGCCGGAATCAGCGGTTTGAGCATTGTCTGGTCAGCTTCTTTGCGGTGCTGCAGGTACCCGGTGATCGCAGCCGGGACCATGAGGGCAGCGACTACTGCGATACCAACCGATGGTCCGAGGGCCAGCACCATGAGTGGGGACACCACGAATCCGCCGGCCCCGATCCCGCTACGCGCGAACCCCATCAAAAAAGCGCTGAACGCGGCGAGCAGTGCGCATAGCAGCGGGTCTGGCTGTGCTCGAAACACGTCAAACAGAATGTCAATGTTCATCTTTGAGGGCACCTTGCCAGGCGAAACAGATTTCCAGGTACAAGACTGACGGATCAGATGCTGTATGGGCAAATTTAAACTGGTGACATCACAGACAGCGTATCGAACAGTCTCCCGGAGAATGTATCCGGTATCACATCAGCCAGGTTGCTGACTGTCACTGTCAGCCCATACCGCTTAATCATAGCTAAATTGTTCTTTGATGAGCGTGACGGCGCAAATCAAGTCGTTCAGGATGCGAAGATAGAACCGAATTGGGAACAGTCAAAAGAGCTGACAGAAAGTCGCTGTGATGAACACGATGGTGAGAGTTAGTGAGGAGGGGTAAAGAGGATGGACAGGCATGATGAGCATCAATAGGCAGGCCTATGTCGTGGGGGCATTCGAGCATCCCACCCGTCACGCACCCGACAAGTCAGTCAGCCAGTTGCATGCCGAGTCGGCCCTGGGTGCATTGAAAGATGCCGGGCTGACGCTCAAGGACGTAGACGGGTACTTCTGTGCGGGTGACGCACCTGGAGGAGGTCCCATCTCTATGGTCGAGTACCTCGGTCTGAATGTTAAATGGGTCGACGGCACCGAGCTCGGTGGCTGTTCGTACATGATTCTCTTGCGGCATGCGGCGATGGCAATCCGGGAGGGCAGGTGCTCGGTTGCTCTGATCACGCTGGCAGGCAATCCCAGGAGTTCGGGCATGGCAACTGGCACTGCGCCCAGAGCAACCGGACCTGAGCGTCCTGAAACAGTGTGGGATCTGCCTTATCGTCCAACGATTACCGGAATCTACGGCAATCTGGCGAGGCGTCACATGCACGAGTTCGGCACCACGTCCGAACAGCTGGCGGCTGTCAAAGTCGCTGCAGCCCATCATGCGCAATACAACGAGCGCGCCTTGCTTCGAAAGCCAGTGACGATCGAGGATGTGGTGAGCTCACCCATGATCGCTGACCCATTGCACCGTCTGGATTGCTGCGTCATCACAGATGGGGGTGGAGCTCTGGTTATGACCAGTCGTGAGATCGCCCATCGGATCAACCGGCCCAGAGTACGCATCATCGGCACTGGCGAAACGATTAATACCAGTCGGGGCGGATACTTCGACGCCACGGTGACCGGAGCGGCCGTCACGGGCAGGATGGCCTTCGAGGAAGCACGTGTATCGGTCAAAGATATCAAGTACGCCTCCATTTACGACAATTTCACCATCATGGTGTTGTTGCAGCTCGAGGACCTGGGGTTCTGCCAGAAAGGTCAGGCAGGACCATTTGTGGCCGAAGGCAATCTGATCTCCGGTCAAGGGGGGCTGCCCTTCAACACGGACGGCGGCGGACTGTGCAACAACCACCCGTCCAATCGAGGCGGAATGACCAAGCTGATTGAGGCGGTGCGTCAGTTGCGCGGCGAAGCCCACCCAATGGTCCAGGTCAAAGATTGCGACATCGCGCTCGCGACAGGTCCAGGTCTGGTCGTGGGGGTTGGTCACGCCCATTCCACCATTATTCTTGAGCGGGAGTAATCCATGTCTGATACCCGGCTGCAGGATCATCTGACGGATCCCTTTGCAAAAGCCTATCCTGAAACCCGTGAGTTCTGGGAGGCAGCCGAGCGCGACGAGCTGCTCCTCAAGTCATGTGAGGACTGTCATCAACCGCATTGGTATCCGCGCGTGGTCTGTCCGCACTGCGGCAGTCCTGCCACGATCTGGGTCAAGGCGAGTGGTCGAGGGACCGTGTATTCCTACAGTCGCGTTGAGCGCGCCGATCCCCCTTACACGCTGGCGTATGTACGACTTGAGGAAGGGCCGACGTTGATTACGAACATTATTGATAGCGACTGGCCATCGGTACGGATCGACGCGTCAGTGCAGGCTGTTTTCAGGAGAACGCAGGAAGGTCGCAAGATGCCTTTCTTCAAGGTGGTGGATCGCGCTGACTGAATGCTTCCTGCGTAGTGGGCCGATCCGTTCTGCACGCATGCATTGACACGGTGAACCCGGATCTGTGTTGACACAAGTCTTGCGCAGACAAGAGAATGAGCCATAGCGTCTCGCTGCCAGGGGCAGGATAAGGCCATGGGTTTATGGTAGTGAAGTGGCGAGTCTTTCCAGGGATGTTTTTCAACTACAACAGGGTTCCAGATGAGTGAATTTCAGACGATCGGATTTATCGGAGTGGGTGTCATGGGCGAGCCGATGTGCCGTCACATTGCAACCAAGTATGGCGCCCGTGTTCTGGCGACAGATCCTGATGCTGCCCCGCTGGAGCGCCTTCGGGCGCACGGTGTGACGCCTGCATCGGTTCAGGAAATTGTCAGTCAGTCTGAGGTGATCCTGATGTCACTTCCCTCGGAGAAGGTTGTCCGGGCTGTTGTCGAAGGTGGTGGCGCCACTGACGCGACATCGGGATTGCTGAATCTGTGCCGGTCGGGTCAGGTCGTGATCGACCTCAGTACCTCTCCCTTGACACTCACCAAGGAGATTGCCGCCAATTTCTCTGAACGTGGAATCGAGTTTGTGGATGCACCGGTCATGCGAACCCGCGCGGCAGCTGAAGCAGGGTCACTCGCGGTTCCGGTGGGCGCGAGCGAGGAGTTGTTTGAGCGAATCCGGCCCATCATCGCTACATTCGCAACGGATATCACCCTCAGTGGTCCCGTTGGTGCCGGGCAGATGGTCAAAATACTCAACAACATGGTTCTGTATGAGACGGTTCTGGCACTGGCCGAAGCCCGGGCGATCTGTGTCAAGGCGGGTTACGACCCCGAGACCCTGTTTCACGCCATGTCCACCGGTTCGGCTGACAGTTTCGCATTGCGCAACCACGGAATGAAGGCCATCTTGCCCCAGGATTTTCCGGAGCGGGCGTTTCCTGTGACCTACGCCAGAAAAGATGTTCAGTTTGCGGTTGATATGGCTGAATCACTGGGTATAGACGCTTCGGGCGCACGGAATCTGGTGGCCTGTTTCGACAAGGCCATCGAGAAGGGCCATGGCGAGAAGTATGCCCCGGCAATCAGTCTGGTCATCAACGCCTGAGCATCTGTGGTCTGACGTTGCCCGGACGCTTTGTGTGAGAAATCGCGCTGGTGTGCTCTGGTCACTGTCTCCTGGTTTGATTCGCCAGGCTCTTGGGCGATACTGTCGCATACTGTCGGCAAACTAAGGTCTGGTTATGCTGACGCCAATGATGGCCGCCCCGGCGAAGCTTGGGCGGCAGTCCGGGGGCAACACGATGGTGAGCGGGTGATGGCAGGCATTTTGTTGAACAGTGGCAGTTTGCAGCAATACACCGCAATCGGTGACGAAGGTCAGCCGGTCTATTCGGTTGCCGCCCAGCTCAGGGAAGCGGTTCGCCTGAAGGTGGGCGCAGCGGCGGCCAACTGTCTGGCTGTTCCCCGCGTGAACGAATCACGCTCCGTGATCGACTGGTACAGCCCGGTTGACGGGATGGTTGTACCTTGGTCAGCAGCGACGGATGAGGAACGAACCGGTGCGTTGCGTGATCTGGACCTGTTCGAACAGGAAATGGAGCAGGCGATCGGAAAGCTTGGTGGTGTGTCCGATCGAGAGAAGCAGACCGTGCAGAATCTGCTTGGCAAAGTGTTCCATTTTCCTGGGCGCGACTGTGTGTTCCTGGTCGACGGCAAGCCGGTCCTGACCTTCTGGGGGTTTCAGCAAGGCAATGTGCATCCGGTTTCCGACCCATTCCATACCCTCAGGCCTGTCACACCGGCCGTGCCGCCACCGATCCCGCCGCAAGCGCCTGGTCCACAGGAGCCCGCCAGACGCCGTCCCTGGTGGCTCTGGTTGCTCCTGCTGCTTTTACTGGCGCTGTTGTTATTCTGGTTACTGCGAAGCTGTATGCAGAACGAGCCGGTTTCAGGTGCTGATCCATCTGTGCCGGTGAGCCAGCTCGAGCAGACCGATCCCCTGAAGCCTCCAGATCCCGCTTTGGAGGAACCGACAGGTGTGGTTCAGCAGGTCCAGCGCTGGTGGCAGCGCGCGATCGGTCGGGAACCTGTGACGGTGGACCCAGCTGCAACCGGATTGACCGAAGCCGGGGTGATTGATCCTGCGACCGTTGATCCCTCAGCAGTCGATCCGGGGGGCACCGACCCCGATATAGTCGACCCGGTGACAGCGGCGTCGGGCAGTGCACAGGACGAGACTTCGGGTGATGGCCTTGGGCCAGAACTGACTGAGGATCCATCGCCCCTTGCCGAGGCAGGCACTGAGGATGCCGCCCAGGAGAACGAGTTCCAGGAGTTACCTGGTCAGGAGCCTGCAATCAGTGCTGATGATCAGCCAGTCTCCCGGGACGCCCCGTCGCCTTCGTCTCAGATCGATCCCGGCAGCGGGCTGGGTAATCCGCTGGCTATCCCGCCCGATGCCTTGAAGTCAGGCTCAGTCCGGTTCTTGAATGGCAACTGGCGTGCTGCGGGAGGTATTCAGGATTCGCAGACTGGCAAACCCGTCAGGTTGCAATACCAGTTTGAGGACGGGCGCGCAAAAGTGACAGTTGATCGTGGTAATGGCGTTCAGTGTGAAGGGTTCGGCGAATCGTCCATTGTGGACGGGCGATTGCAGATATCAGAGCAGGGTACTGTGGCCAGGTGTTCCGATGGCTCGTCCTTCGCCATCCCCGCGATTTCATGCACGCCTGATCAGTCTGGGCGATCGCAGTGCACGGGTCAGACACCAGATGGACGAGCCTTGCCGATAACGATCAGGCAGATGCCCTGATACAGGATGACAGTGATGTTGGCAGAGATTACGAGTTTTGAGGAACAGACGGCGCTGATCATGGACAGCGGTGTGCAGTTTCTGGACTTTGCAGCCACCTTTTCGCTCAAGGGCAGGACGGGTGCGTTTGTCCTGCTCACGCAGGCCGGTCCGGCAGGCAAGCTGCTCGAGAACGAGCGCGATGGACGCTACTACCTGGCGCCGGACACCAGCAAGTCTTTCAAACCACAGTTTGAACTGGACCTGGACGAGTCCCTGAAACTCTTTGACGGACGCTGGTTGCCTGCACCTTTCTTTCGATGTGCGCCGGGAAGGCAGTTCGAGCAGGGGCCGCTGAACTGGGCTCGTATGCGGGTAGTGCGCGTACCTGGAGATGATCTGGGCCATACTCACCGGATCACGCTGGCATTTGATACGAAGGTGCTGGCAGGGCGTCAGGATACGACGTATCTGTCTCCCACCATGGATGACGTGCTGGCCGGCTCGTCTTTTGCGCTGGCGCACCAGACGCACGAGATCGGCTGGTTTCTGGATCAGAAATGGGTGGCTGACTGGCTGGCTGAACTTTATCAGGAACTCGCTGGTGTGCAGATTCGCCGGGATGCCGAAGAAGTGCAGCTCGACCTTCAAGGGCTGCATCACCAGGCGCATTATCTCAATTTGCTGGATCTGGTCGGAGCCTCGCTCGACATTCCGGAGATCAAGCTGATTTCCAATACGCCCAGCGATCTGTATCGACCGATCATGGTCGACATGGTGCTCGATGTTGGCAATTCGCGAAGTTGTGGCATCCTGATCGAGGATCACCCTCAGGAGAGCGATGGCTTGAGGCGGCGATACGAACTGGCCTTGCGAGACCTGAGTCAGCCCGAGCGAGTCTACCGGGATCCGTTCGAGAGCCGGATCGAGTTCGCTCAGGCGTCGTTCGGGAAAGAAAATTTTTCTGCTCAAAGCGGTCGTACGGACGCCTTTCTCTGGCCCACGATCGTGCGGGTCGGCCAGGAAGCCGCGCGGCTCGGTGCGTTAAGGCGTGGCACAGAAGGCGCAACAGGTCTCTCGAGTCCCAAACGCTATCTATGGGATACGGACAGTTTTGAGCCGGGATGGCGCTTCAATACTGCCAGTCTTAAGCTTGACTCCGAGCCGTACGCAACGGCCGCGCCGCTTTCCAGCCTGATCAATGAGCTCGGTGAGGCGCTTTATACGCTTGACCCCGATGAGCGCATGCCGGTGTTCCATCCGCACTACTCGCGCAGCTCGCTGATGATGCTGATGCTCAGCGAAGTGGTGGTGCAGGCGCTTACCCAGATGAACAGTCCGGCCCAGCGATTGCGTCAGAGCCACTCCAGGATGCCGCGTCATTTGCGGACCATCATCCTCACGGTGCCGCCGTCCATGCCGCAGCCAGAGCGCGAAATCTTTCGCAGACGCATGCACCAGGCTATCGGTGTTGTCTGGAAGAGCATGGGCTGGCATGCTATCGATGCCGATCCGGATGATGAGAGTGCCCAGCCCTACCCACCGTTTCCGGAGGTCCACCTGCAGTGGGACGAAGCCACCGGGAGCCAGGCGGTATACCTCTTTAGTGAAATTCAGAACAAGTTTGGCGGCCGCGCCCAGGAGTTTTTCCTGACGCTGGCCAGATCCGACCAGCCTGCACGTCACGAGGCACGTCAGCCCTGTGTTTCGGTGGCAACGATCGATATCGGGGGCGGCACGACGGATCTGGTCATTAATGACTACTTTCTGGATCGTGGTGAGCGTGCCGATCAGGCCAGCGGTGACCTGCAATCCATGGGTAGTGGCGCCTATATCGTGCCGCAACAGCGCTTTCGTGACGGCTTCCGGGTGGCGGGCGATGACATCGTGCTCGATGTGCTGCGTTTCATGGTGGTGCCACAGATCACCCATGCGATCGCTCAGGCGGGGGTGCCTGATGCCGAAGCGATGGTCTCGCAGTTGATGGGGTCAGAACCCTTGAACGTGCACGAGTCCTTGTTGCGTCAGCAATTGACCCTTCAGGTGCTCTATCCGCTCGGGCTACGGATTATCAAGGAGTATGAACGCCACGACCCGCTCGAACCTGGTCATCTGGGCCCTCTGAGCATACGTGATCTACTGGCCGGACACGAGTCTGCCTCACCTGATGTACTGGAGTACGTTGAGCGGGCAGTGAGCCGCAGCGCGTCTCCTGAAGCGGCATTCAGTTTGATGGATGTGATGATCGACGTGCGGCTCGACCAGCTTCATCAACGGTTCCTGCGTGGCGAGTTCAACATCTGCAAGACGCTTCAGGCGCTCTCCGAGGTGGTCTGGGCGTATCGGCCCGACGTGCTGTTGCTGTCTGGCCGACCTTCGCGGCTACCGGGGGTGATCGCTTACATCCGGTCTTTGCAGGCCTTGCCCGTTAGCCGGATCGTCCCGATGCATCACTACCGGGCAGGTGCCTGGTATCCGTTTCATCGCAATGGCCGGATTGACGATCCCAAGAGCACTGCCGCTGTGGGCGCCATGATTTGTCTGCTGAGCAAGGACTTGCGTCTGCCGAACTTCTTTTTCCGGTCGGCTGCGTTTGTTCCTTACTCGACGGTACGTTACCTGGGACTGATCGATAACAACAATGCGATCAAGACGACTGACGTTTTCTACAGTGACATCCGTCTGGACGACCCTGACTACCAGTTTCCAGACCAGAGTTTTGAGGTCAGAGGCTCGATGCGTATCGGATTTCGCCAGTTGCCAGTCGAGCGCTGGCCGGCGTCACCGCTATACAAGCTGGTGATCGAGGACCGGCAGGTCCGTGAAAAGTTGTCTTCCCAGGGGTTGGTGCTGAAAGTCAGTCTGCGACGCTCGGACCGGTTCATGCGCGAGAGTTTCGAGATTGCGTCCGTAGAGGGCGCATCCAGAAACAAGCTGAGCCTCAAGCTCAACACCATGGCCGATGCCGGGTTCGGTGAAACCCATTACTGGCTTGATAGCGGTAGCGTGAGGTGAATGAAGTGAAAGGGGTGACAGGTATGGAACAAGATGAACTGGCAGATCGCCTCTCCGAAAGCTGGCACTCGGTCTATGAACAGTCCGGTCGGGCGATTGAGTGGATCGGGCGGACCCGCCGGAGCGCCAGGCGCCTGGATGGCGAGGCAGATCATCTGGTACTCAAGCTCAGGCGTGCACGCAACCAGGCCAGAAGCCTGCAGCAGGTTTCGCGCTCCGCTTCAACGGTCGGATTTTTCGGGTTGTCCCAGGCGGGCAAGTCATATCTGATTTCGGCTCTGGCTGCAGGCGAGTCGGGCAAGCTCGAGACCGTGCTTGATGGTCAGCGGCTGGACTTCGTGGAACATATCAATCCCCCGGGGGGCGGCAAGGAGGCAACGGGCCTCGTGACGCGTTTCACCCGCACCCACCATGCACTGATCAGCGGGTTTCCGTTGCGGCTTCGCCTGTTTTCGGAAGTCGAACTTGTCAAGATTTTTGTGAACTCGTTCTTTAATGACTTCAACCTGGAGAAGATCGGTTTCTCGTTTGCGGGTGAACAGGCCGAGGCAGCTCATCAGGCACTTAATGCCATGCAGATCCGGGCGCGCAGTGAACGGGTAGCGGGTGTGACTGAAGAGGACGTGGTCGATCTTTGGGATTACCTTAAGGAGAGGTTTCCTTGGACCGTCGCTTCGCTTGAGGGTGATTTTCTGCCGAGACTGGTCGATCTGGCACCGTGCCTCGATCCATCGGACCGGGCGCAGCTGTTTGCCTTTCTGTGGGGTCGTATCCAGGGGTTTACAGATCTGTTCTTGCGCTTGTCAGGGCGTCTGTCTGCGCTGGGGTATCCGCAGAGTGTGCAGGCTCCGCTCAATGCACTGGTGGAACCGGCGTCCTCTGGTGAGGGTTTTGTTCAGCGAGACAGCATCATGAATGTGGACATGCTGGAGCGACTCGGTCGATCTGATGATGCACCAATTGATGTGCTGGTCCTGGACGATGAAGCAGGTGGCGCGGATGGGAATGGTGCGGTCCATTCGATTGCCCGTGCTGAACTGGCCGCGCTCACGGCAGAGTTGACGATCTGCCTGGCCAATGCGCCGGTCCAGTCCACCTTCGAGTCTGTCGACTTGCTGGATTTCCCCGGATACCGCGGCCGTCTGAAGCACGAGTCCCTGGACCACCTTGAAACGATTGCGGCTCAGGATGGACGTAGCAATCCGGTTGCGCAACTGTTTCTCAGAGGCAAGGTGGCGTATCTTTTCGAGCGCTATACGGATCTGCAGGAGATGAATGTACTGGTAGTCTGCACCGCCTCGCACAAGCAGTCGGATGTGGCTGACGTCGGCCCTGTGCTGTCTGGCTGGATCAGACGAACGCAGGGCGAGCTTGCGTGCCAGCGCGCAAACCGGCCATCCGGACTGATCTGGGCGATCACGATGTTTGATCTCAAGATTGCTGACTCGCTCAACAAGAGCGAAGCGATGATGGAGATGGTCTGGGAAGATCTCGTCAAGATGACCATGCTCGAGCGTTTTGCGCAGTACGACTGGATGCAGGAGTGGTCGCCGGATCAGCCGTTTGATACCACTTTTCTGGTGCGTAAACCACGCATGCCGGTCACTTTTCTCACGCTGGATAACGGTGTCGAGCAGAGGGTCAACCCGGCCAGTGCCGATGCACTGGCTCTGATGGAGCGCACTTTCTGCGCTGACGCACTGGTGAATGAGCATGTCGCGCAACCAGAGCAGGCGTGGCGATCCATGCTGTCGTTGAACGATGGCGGAATCTCGCGCCTGAGCGACTATATCTCCCGGGTTGCGATCAGACAGCACAAGCTCACGCGCCTTGCCGAACAGCTTGAACGGTCCTTGCAGGACCTTGTGGAGGGCCGACTTGGTCCCTGGTTTTACCATCAGGGTGCAGATGAGGTTCAGGCTCGCAAACGCATTGCCCAGAACGTGGTCGATGCCATTGTTCCGAGGGCCCGTCTGCTGGGTGAGTTGCAGACGAGCCTGCTGTTGTCAGACGAAGTCTTGCAGTCACTGTATATGCGCAGTGGGCTGGACAGCCCGGCAGCGAAACAGGATACGGACCGGCCGCACGAGGATGGTGGATCTGGCTCTTCACCAGTGGACGACGGGTTGGGGCTGGGCATGGGACTGGACCTGTTTGGAGACACTTCGGCGGGTCCGGCCGTGGAGCCAGTGTCCCCGGCTGTGTCTGGCTCTGATGCGCGGTTTGCGAGAGCCGTGGTGCGCGAATGGATCAATCACTTGCGGGGCATTCCCGAGAATACACGGCTCGCCAGTTATCTGGGGTTGAGCCGCAGGACCCTGGAGCAGATCGCAGATGAGCTGATCACCGGGATTGCACGCCATGACCTGGAGTCCCGATTGCTGGTGAAGGTGTCCCGGACCGAGCAGGTTGGCACCAAACGCGAACGTCTGGCCGATCGACAGGCGCTGGCAGTCAAGGCTGTTCTTGGGGATTTTGTGGCGTGGCTGGGGTTTGATCACACTGATCCCGCCAACACGTTGCCAAGCCGCATCAACCCGGGCCACTCGGTGTTTGCCAGGCCGGACCGCATTGCATCGGGTGAGTTGCCGCCGGTCACCGATACTGCGGTCGATTACGGCCGGATCTATCTTGCGGACTGGCTGGTGGCATTGGGCGCGCTGATTGTGGGCAATGCCGGACATGATGCCGGTCGCGAGATCTCTGCTCAGCTCAATGCCGAACTTGGCGATATTCTGAAGTCGCTCAAGTCTGCCAGAGTGGAGGTCGCGTGAGTCAAGGTGTCAGGCAGGTGAGGGTGGATGTGCAGCCTGATGCGGGGCCTGGGTGGGCGCGTCTTGTGCTGTCTGGCGCTGGCGGGCCAGAAACGCCGGATCGACAGTCGGTGAGGATGTCCCTGCAGCGCAATCAGGACGGCCGGTTTCTGGATGAGCGCTCGGGCTGGAGTGCATCGGAAGTCTGGCATGTTCCCCATGATGTCACCCAAAGCGGGGCTGACCTGATTTTGCGGATTGGCCCGGAACTGGTCGACGAGTTGCTCGCCGATCCGCGAACAGTTTGCCGGATCCAGGTTCAGGCGCAGGGTGACTCCTGGGCGGGTGTCTTGCGCATGGGCCAAGGCATTTACCCATCGGGTGCTGCAGGGCAATCCCCCGCTGCTGCCAGACAGATCCAGCCGCCTGCCCAGGACGTCCAGGAGCCTGCGACTGTGGCTCCACCAGAAGAAACAGAGGGGAAAGAGCCGTTTGTAGCGATCCGTCCGGATCCACCGCGGCGCGAGCCTGCAATGCGAAAAATGCCCATCCTGCTACTCCTGCTGTTGCTCGCTCTGCTGGGGCTGGCGATTGCCTGGTATGCCGGATTGCTTGATCGCTGGCTCAAGGAACCTGTCGTGGGGCAGCAAACTGCTGCGGTAGAAGGTGAACAGCCCACGGGTCTTGCAACAGCACCCGGACCTTGTTCGCTGCAAGCCATGCGAGACCAGACCGATGATCTGGCCTTTCTGCAGAAGTGTGTGCAGGACAGCCCGGATACCGACCTGGTGATGGCGATCATCCAGGCTGGAAAGGATGCGGGGCGTTGTGATCTGATTCAGCGTCTCTACGCGCATCAGGCTCAGGCGGGCAATGCCCGGATCGCACTGGCTTATGCCCGGGAGTTTGATCCACAGACATTTGAAGGTGGCTGCTTTGAACAGGCAGATGGACAGACTGCGATTTACTGGTACGAGAAGTCTTTGCAGTTGGACCCTGACCAGAACACGGTGGCCGAGCGCGTGAAACAGCTTAAAAAAGATCTGGAGGCCGTTCAATGACAGAAGCATTCAGGACTGAAACATCTGAGCGCAACGCACGCAGATCCGGATCTGCGCCAGCCAGCCGGGGACGTGCCCGCAGGACCTTTGCGAGTAGTGCGCTGGCCTGGTCGACTCGGATGACTGCTGGAACGGGGTTTCCAGGAAGTTTGAGGGTCATGGCGATCGTAGGGATCGCGCTCACCGTGTCTGCGGTGCAAGCCCAGACCAGCCCTTTGTTGCAGGAAGGCAAGAAGTCTTTGTATCAGCGGGTACTGACGACTCCTGACTGCAGACTTTATGATCAGGTCGCTGGGCAGACAACCGAACCGGTACCGGCTTTCTCCCGTTTCTATGTCTACAGTCGCCGTGAGGTGAACGGGGTGGACTGGATCGAGGTGGGCCCGGATACACGTGGCAACAAGGCGGGATGGCTGCCTGAGTCCTGTGCAGTTGACTGGACGATGCAGTTGACACTGGCATTCACCAACCCAGCCAACCGGGATCCGGTGCTGTTTTACGAGAATCGCAAGACCCTTGAAGATCTGGTCGATGCGGAAAGCCCGAAGGATGCGGTCAAGCCGCTGATGGATCGCATCAAGCGTGATGGCAAAGCGCCGGGTGTTGTGGCGCGCGAGCCAGAACTGGCTGTGCAGCAACAACAGAACTTCTATCTGTTGCCGATCTTTGAAGCGCAGGAGCTTTACACCCAGGCCGGTGAGCCCCTGCGAGTGCTCAGGGTGGCGTCTGTCGCCAAGGCGGAGCAAGACCCGGCAACACCGGCGGCACCTGAGCAGAGCACACTCAAGGCATTCACGGCCGCCGTGGTGTTCGTGATTGACTCGACCATCTCCATGGGCCCCTATATTGATCGTACCCGCCAGGCAGTTCGCACGATCACGACACGCATCGAAGATTCCGGTGTGGGCAGTCAGGTCAAGTTCGGTCTGATCGCCTATCGCGCCAGCACAACTGCTGTGCCGGGGCTGGAGTACGTCAGCAAGCTTTACGTTGATCCGGCAACCATGACGACTGGCGCAGACTTTTTGAAGCGAATTGCTGATCTCAAGCCTGCGACTGTTTCGAGCAAGGGATTTGACGAGGATGCCTATGCTGGCCTTGAAACGGCACTTACCCAGATCGACTGGAAGCAGTTTGGTGGACGCTATATCGTTCTGGTGACGGATGCGGGTGCAGTGCCAGGATATGACCCGTTTTCCAGTACAAAGTCCGACGCACCCCAGATTCGACTGGCTGCGCAGGAGCGTGGGGTGGCGATCTACGTCCTTCACCTCAAGACGCCGGCGGGTCAGCGCAACCACCAGTCGGCGCAGGCTCAGTACGAAGAACTGGCGTTCAACCCAGTCGTCAACCGGCCTCTTTATTACCCGGTTCAGGCCGGCAGTGTTGACAGTTTCGGGCAGATGGTTGACGCACTCGCCAGCTCGATTGTGCAGCAGGTTGAACTAGCCAATGAGGGCGAGATGGCAATCGGCAGTGCGCTGGCCGCCAGCGAGGAACCAGGTACTGATCCGGTGAAGTCACTGGCGCGTGACGCGCGACTGATGGGGCATGCCATGCAGCTGGCGTACCTTGGAGAAAAGCAGGGCACGCAGGCCCCAGGCGTTATCGAAGCCTGGGTGACTGACAGGGACCTGTCCAGTCCGTCTCGTGCTACCACCCAGGTGCGCGTACTGATGACCAAGGCGCAGCTCAGCGACATGAGTGATGCAGTCCGGACGATTGTTGACGCCGCCAATCAGAGTCATATCTCCCCATCGGTCATGTTTGAACAACTGCGTTCGGTGGCAGCCACCATGGGACGTGACCCCAATCAGATCAGCCAGGCCGGTCAGACACGGCTTGCAGAACTGGGGCTGCTCGGTGAGTATCTGGAGGGGCTGCCGTACCGAAGTGATGTGCTGAACCTTGACGAGCAGACCTGGAAGAGCTGGTCAGCGGCCCAGCAGCAACAATTCATTCGTAACCTCACCAGTAAACTCGCGCTCTATCGGGATTTCAACGCTGATCTGGACCGGTGGGTGGCCCTGGCGCCAGATGCCGATCCGGGAGATAACGTCTATCCGGTTCCGCTTGAAGCGTTACCTTGACGCTGCCAGCCATGCCGATCATCACTATCGGTGATATGGTCCTGTCCCGGGGGGCGGGTGACCAGGCGTTCTCAGTCAGCCTGCCTGTTCTGCGTCTGGAAGCAGGTCAAGTGGTCGCAGTTACCGGTCCGAGTGGTTGCGGCAAGAGCACGCTCGTCGAGGGGCTCGGACTGATTCTCACGCCTCGCTCGCTTGGCCAGTACGAACTTCTTGGCCAGGACATCACGGATTTGGTGCGCGCTCCGGATGCTGCTCGTGATACGCAACTGGCGCATCTGCGCAGCCAGCACCTTGGGTTTGTGCCACAGACCGGCGGGGTGCTGCCCTATCTGACTGCCGGGCAGAACATCCTGCTGCAAGCCAGGATTCAGGGGCAGTCTACCCAGCCACCCTGGTTCACGGATGCAATCGTCAGACTGGGTATTGAGGCTCTGCTTGAACGCTATCCGCGCGAACTCTCCGTGGGACAACGACAGCGTGTCTCATTTCTCCGGGCCGTTGCACACCGGCCCGCGATTCTGCTGGCCGACGAGCCGACCGCTGCGCTTGATCCTCATCATGCCGCCAGTCTGTTTGAGGTCATGCTCGAGATCGCACGCGAAGCGAATATCGCAATGGTGGTCGTGAGCCATGAGTGGGATCTGATCGACTCGTTTGCTCTGACGCGTTTGCAGGCCCGCTCTGTCAGTCCGTCACAGATGGAGTTTGTAACCACATGAGCACCGGTGTTGCCCAGTCTCCGAGTCTGCGCGTTCTGGCCAGTCTGGCCTGGCGCGATGTCTGGCATGACCGGCGCATCACCTTGTGCATGGTGGCCGCGGTCATCTCGGTGGTGGCGCCCTTGTTGCTGCTGTTCGGTTTAAAGCATGGCATCGTGACACACATGCGGGTAGAGCTGGCCAGTCAACCGTCTAATCTGGAATTGCGCATGATTGGCAGCCATGGGCTGGACCGGTCCTGGTTTGAATCCATCCGCAGCGATCCCCGCCTTGGATTTGTGATGCCCATGACCCGTTCACTCAATACCACCGGTGATCTGAGAGTGTCGGTCAGTGCCTATCTTCCCGATGTGGAACTGATTCCATCAGCCAGCGGGGATCCGATGTTGCTTGATCAGCCGGGTCCGCGAAGCGACGCGGATGTGATCCTGTCGCAAGTCGCTGCCCAGCGACTTGCTGTCAGGCCTGGCGATTCCATGCAGCTAGTGATTGCGCGACAGCGTGGCGGAGCGACCGAACGCCTGAGTGTGCCCTTGAACGTGCAAGGTATTCTGGAGGCCAGGGCATTTTCCCGTCCGGGGGCATTGATCACGCTTGATTTGCTGACGATGCTCGAAGACTTCCGGGACGGTGCTCAGGCACCGTCCCCCGGTGTTTATGCGTTTGATGGGTCTGAACTGGCTGTTACCCCTGTAGCCCGCGAGCAGTACCCCCGGGCACGCCTGTATGCAAGTAGTCTGGATGACGTTCAGACCGTGTCTTTCATGCTGCAGCAGCAGGGGATCGAGACCATGTCACGCCTGTCCGAGATCCAGGCTGTGCAAGCCATTGACCGGCTGATGGGCCTGGTGTTCAGCGTCATCGCCTGGCTCGGGGTGATCGGGTGCCTCGCCTCGCTGATGGGCGCATTCGCGGCCAATATAGACCGAAAGCGCAAGGATCTCGCCTTGTTGCGACTGATGGGGTACGGAAGGGCCACCCTGCTTGGTTATGTCCTGATGCAAGCCTGTGCTATCGCGCTCACCGGGTTTGTCATTGGGGCCGTGCTGTATCTGGCAGGCTCGCAGACATTCAACGTCTTGCTGGGCCAGACATTGCCTCAGGGTGAGTATATGACACGGCTTGATCCATCACACTGGCTGGCCGGTATCGGCCTGTCCCTGTTGGTGGCGTTGCTGGTGTCAGGCTTCGGTGGATGGCTGGCGATGCGTGTGCAAGCCAGTGAAAGCCTGCGTGACATCTGAAACAAGGCGGGAAACTGCCAGTCGGGGGGAGTGTGTGTTGATGTTCTCGAAAAGTCGAATCAGCCGCCCGGTCAGCCTGGGTGTTGCGCATCTGCCTTGTATAGGTGGGGTCTGTCTGATGATGCTCGCCGGTTTGGCGAGCACGGTCGGTCAACCCGCTCATGCGGCCAGCAAAAGCGAGATCAAGTGGGAAGCGGCGTACTTCAATCCCCAGCCCTTGCCTGACGATGTGGTTTTACCCATGCCATGCGGGGGAGCCATGACCTTTAGAAAGGTGCTGATTCCGGTTGAGCATCCCATGGATGACTATCCGGTGACGCTGGGATCGGACGCGGACGAATGGGGATTCCTGGAGAGCACCCGGGACACCCATATTGCGGGCAGCTTTGCTCAGTCCCAGGGTGAGCTTGGGCGGTACTACCTGCTTGGAAAGTACGAGGTCTCGGAGTTGCAATATGAGGCTCTGATGACCGGGGCTTGTCCGGCGCCGGCCACACGCTTGCGCCGGCCCCGGACATCGATCAGCTGGTTTGATGCTGTGGATTTTGCTGATCGATACAGCCAGTGGTTGCTTGGGCATCATCCGGATGCGCTGCCCAGAGAAGACGGCATGTCGGGATTTCTGCGCCTGCCCACCGAAGTGGAGTGGTCATTTGCCGCACGTGGCGGGCTGATGGTCTCGCCAAGTGAGTTTCAGGAGCGAGTGTTCCCCATGGCAGGTCCGATGAGCCAGTATGTCTGGTTTGCCGGACCCCAGTCTTCCAATGGTACGTTGCGCCCGGCCGGAGTGCTCGAACCTAACCCGCTGGGTTTGCATGACGTGCTCGGCAACGCTGACGAGATGATGTTCGAGCCGTTTCAGATGCGAACGCATGGACGGGCCCACGGTCAGTCTGGTGGGTATGTTGTGCGAGGAGCCAGTTACCTGACACCTCAGGAAGCGGTGCGAAGCGCCTGGCGAGTGGAGCAACCCTACTACCGGGATGGCAAGCGCAATGTGTTGCCGACCACAGGCTTCAGGCTTGCTGTTGTGGCACCCGCCGTCACGTCTGCGGCGAGAGTGCAGGCGCTTGAGTCACAGTGGGTCGAGCGAGGACGGGACCAGGCGGATACCGGTCAGGCATTAGCTGAAGATGGTGCAAGCGAGCGACTGGAGCGTCTTGCTATGCAAGCTGAGAACGAGAAGGTGCGCCAGGAGCTTAATCAACTGCGGGATCAACTTCGGGCTGCCAATCAACTCCAGCGTGAGCAGCGCGAGCGTGCAATGCGATCGAGCTTGCAGCTGGGTGGGTTTCTGTGTGCCCAGATTGGTCAGCTCGCAAGAGAGGTTGGTCGACGTGAGGATTTCATCAGAATGAGCTGTGATCCCGTCCAGCCTCGTAGCAGCCAGCAGACATGCGCCAACATCCAGTCTGTCATCGATCAGACTGAGGTTTCCTTGAACACGATTGTGGGACTATATTCTGATACGATCGTTGAACTAGGCAGTATTTATCCAGAACAGGAGCTCGCCGAGCAGGCGCGTGTCGCCGGACAATCCCTTCGATCGAGAAAAGGGATCAACCTTGAACCATTCGCCGATACTTACCTCGGAGATTTGACGGGTTACATGCGAAATCGGAAAGTTCAGCGCCAGCAGTGGCTGGAGAGCTGCAGTGCAGTGGCTCAGTAGTTAACCTGCCAGCTAACAGGCTGGATGACTTACGGTACTCGGCCGACCGGGCTGCGTGTGAAGAAACAGGGTGGTGTTTCCTATGATGGGAGCAGGTCAAGTCGCAAGATGGCGAACTGTATGGCTGGCTGCGCTGGTGAT
Organism: Orrella marina; assembly: GCF_003058465.1. NCBI lineage: Bacteria > Pseudomonadati > Pseudomonadota > Betaproteobacteria > Burkholderiales > Alcaligenaceae > Orrella > Orrella marina. Next base: position 3,474,380 of record NZ_CP028901.1, read on the forward strand.
CTCTCTGGCAGGGTGTCAGTCCAGCAAGAGCTGGGTAGATTCTTATTACACCGGTGAGTTCGATGCAAGATATTCCGCCGATGCCAGGCTGTCTGGCTCAGACGAACCTGAGTTCTTTAGCGAATCAGGGGTTCAGGCGTGCCTGGTTGGTGCAAGCCTCGGGGCCCTGGCCTGTCTGTTTGTCTCGGGCGAGGAACGTGCATCGTGTATGGCGGTGGCCGCAACGGCTGGTTGTGCGGTCGGCTCGACCACCAATTACGTGCTTGACGATCGCCGTGCAAAGTACGCCAACGCCGAGCAGCGCATGCAGATTTATATCCGCGATGTCGAGGCCGACTCTCGCTTGCTTGAACAACGCATGTCGACCTACGAGGTGGTGCTGAAGGATAACCGGGCCGAGCTCGACCGCATCCGTCGCGATATCCAGCAGAAAAGAGGCAACGAACGCGTTCATCGTCAGCAACTCATGGAAATGCAGGCCAACCGCAAGATCATGACTGACGAGCTTGCCGGGCTGGACAAAAAGATTGAGCAGTACCGCGTGATTGCCATGGAAGAAAGCCGGCAGGGTGTGCGAAGTGCGGAGTTTCTCTCTGCGTTGCAGTCGCTTGAGAATGAACGCAACGATCTGCAGCGTCTGATCGAGCAGACATACCAGGATCTGCCAGCGATCGTCGCGTCTTCATGATGGGGGTGAGTTGAAAGTGGGTCAGGTCAAAGTGATGTGTGTCAGCAGGATGGTGCGGATGATGACGGTGGGGTTCGCTTCCTGGCTACTGACGGGATGTGCGGTGGACAAGGTGGGTTGCGACCCGGCGGTGACGCGGTCAGCCAGTTTCTTTACCAAGCTATCCTGCGATGTGTCAGGCTCCTATGATGCCCGCTCCCAGGACCAGCAACAGGCACTCGCACTGGCGCAGTCTCGTAACCATGAGCTGAATGTTGCCTTGTTACAGTTACAGGCTGAACAGCGTGACCTGGAGCAAGGACTGGTCGTCGAACGCGCCCGGCGTGACAGTCTGGTACGCTCCCTGAACAGTTATATTGCCCAGGTCGATCAGCAGGCAGCCCAGAACGCCTTGCTCCAGAAGCAGGTTCGGCAGGCACGCGCAGAAGTTGATCGACTTGGTCGTCTGCCCGCGTCCACCTCGCCGGACACGCAGCAACAAGCGCTCAGTCGTGTACAGAGTGAGATTGAGACGCTCAGAGCCATGTTGCCCTGAGCCAACCGGACTGCTCGGATCCTTGATGCGATCAATCCGCGGTGAAACGCCTACAGGAGCCAGCCCCGTCGCATGATCAGGATCGCGCAGCGACAGTTTCCTCAATCAGTCCTTGATCAGTTGACCCAGGACAGGGATCGACTGGTCTCGCTCATCCGGGAAAACCTGCCTCCCCGCTTCCTGGGGATGTTTCCCCAGCCATCATTTGGATCGGATGGCGAGATCGTCTGGTTGAGCGAGATGTCCGGTCAGCCCAGACAGTTTGAAGACTTGCCGGCGAAACAGGCAGCGCAGGTGCTTGCGGGCGTCGAGCAGCGGTTTGCCGCCATTCACTCGGTAATTCTGCAGCGAAAGGCGGATGGCGTGCTGAGTCAGGAACAGGCTGAGCAACTATGCCTCATACTGAACACAGTCCCAAAAGAAGCGCTGCTGGTGGTGGGCGAAGAGCCAGTTGTGCTGTACTGGTCAAGTGCCTTGCCCGAGTCGATGGCAGCGCTTACGCTCCTGCCACTGGCTCCATTGGTCGCGTCGCCACCATCTTCCCCGCAACCGAAAGGTGATCAAGGCAAGCGAAGCGTGGCAGTCTGGTTCTGGTGGTTCACCGGCCTGCTGGCCCTGTTGCTGTTGTTGTTCCTGTTGTGGTGGTTCTTTTGTCCAATGTCATGTAGAAATCAGCCTGAACCTCCTGTGCCTGAGCCAGAACCTGTGGAGCACATTGTTGCGCCCGAACCAGAGCCAGAACCTGAACCGGAGCCAGAACCAGAACCTGAACCGGAGCCAGAGCCAGAGCCAGAGCCAGAGCCAGAGCCAGAGCCAGAGCCAGAGTCTGAGCCTGTCCCGGTCAAGCCCGAGCCTAAGCCTGTACCGAAGCCCGAACCCAAACCAGCACCTAAGCCCAAGCCGGTCACCATCACCAACGCCAAGGAGTTCTGTCCCGAGGAGCGACCGCGGGATCTGGTGCCGCAACTGGTGATTGTGTTCGACACATCCGGATCAATGAAGCTGAATATCGGTACGCTCTCGCACGAGGAAAAGCAGTATTACGATGCAGTCTGGCGCATGAACTCGTTCTCCGGGCTGTTGGGGCAGCAGGATATCCATTACATCAATCATATGGAGCGCGAGCCGCGCCGCATTTCTGTGGCGAAGACCGCTGTGTCCGATCTGGTGCGGGAACTGCCCAGGGACATGAGTGTGGGTCTGGTGACGGCCAGAACCTGTCCCCGGGCAGATGTGCGTGGGTTCTTTGATATGGGGTTTCGAAATGCCTTGCTAGGCCAGATACAAGGTTTGCAGCCTGAAGGCGGGACGCCACTTGCTGACGCGATCAGCCGGGCGGGTGACATGCTGGACGGCCGAGGCCGGGAGTCGACCATTCTGGTGGTAACAGACGGGGTGGAGAGTTGCAACGGGGATCCATGCGCTGTCGCCCGTCGACTGGCGGCGACTAAACCTCACCTGAAAATCAATGTCGTTGATATTGGCAGCAGTGGGGGCGGAACGTGTCTGGCTACGGCCACAGGTGGTCAGGTGTTTACCGCGAACAGCGTATCGAGCTTGAAACTTGGAATTGACAGGGCGACACAGAATGTCCAGGTACCCGCGCACTGTCGATGAGGGCGAGGCCAGTGCCGAGGTTGATTGCGCCAGTTCTTCAGTGGGGTGTGTTCATGCTGTTTCGTAGGTGGTTGTCGTTGCACAAATGTGGGTTTTATGTGGCACAGAGTCTACTGCTGATGACTGTGGTGGCCGGGAGTCCGGCCGATGCTGCACCAGCGCCGCAGCCGTTGCCGCGATCGGGGTCCTGTCCGACGGGCTACCATGCCAGCGGCCAATACTGTGTGCCTGGTCCGTCGGCACGCTATGCGATTGAGCGCAACGGATCCTGCCCCGCAGGCTATTTTGCGAGCGCCAGGTACTGTGTGGCGTCTTCCGACAAAAGCGCGCTGGCCACTCACCGCTCCGGGCCCTGCCCGGGCGGGTACTTTGCTAGCGGGAAGTACTGTCTTGAATCCGGCGAGTGAGCAGGGGAGTGAGCTCGGAACACATGAGTAATGTCCCTGATGGGATGTTGCTCAGAACTCACTTAACCTGTCGACAGGTGGCAGGTGTCCCGGGTGTAGTTGACCTGTCAGAGGCAATGACGGTGCCCCTTCGTCCGGCAGAGTGCCAGACCCGTGATCAAGCCACGATCAGGCGAGAACTGACAGATCCAGAACGGAGAATGCTTGTGAGCCAGCCAGATTACACAATACGCACCATGACGCGTGCCGAGCTGGACCTGTGTATAGAGTGGGCTGCCCAGGAGGGCTGGAACCCCGGGCTCAACGATGCCCAGGTCTTCTATCTGGCTGATCCCCAGGGTTTCCTTGTGGGATTGCTTGATGGCGTACCGATCGCCTCTATCTCTGCGGTCCGTTATGGCCCTGACTTCGGGTTTATCGGTTTTTACCTTGTAACGCCGGAACACCGTGGCAAGGGCTACGGACTGGCAATCTGGAAGGAGGCAATGGCCCGGCTTCAGGGACGACTGATCGGACTCGATGGTGTGGTTGCGCAGCAAGCAAACTATCAGCGTAGCGGGTTTAAACTTGCTTACAACAATGTTCGCTATCAGATGGTGTCGAAGCCTGTCCAGGCGGACGCTGCAGGGGATCTGGCTGATGTGCGCGAGGTTTCGCTCACGGAGCTGTTTGCCTATGACAGGCGCTGTTTTCCCAGGCAGCGTGAAGCGTTTCTCGAGTACTGGATCCAGCAGCCGGGTAGCCACGCCAAGGCGGTCTTGATCAACGGGGTCTTGCGAGGGTTTGGTGTGTTGCGCGCGTGCCGGGTCGGCTACAAGATTGGTCCGTTATTTGCAGATGATGAGATGATTGCATTGCAGATTTACGGCGCACTGACAGAAGAGGTTGAAACCGGCTCGCAAATCCAGTTCGATATCCCTGACCAGAACCAGCAGGCCCTGTCTCTTGTCCGGTATCTGGGCATGGAGCCCGTTTTCGAGACGGCGCGAATGTACACCGGATGCGCGCCCGCGCTGGATATGCACCGGATGTTTGGTGTGACAACCTTCGAGCTCGGTTAACAGGACTGTGGTCAGAGTGTGCCTGCGTCCAGGATGGAGGTGGCATCGTCCATGATTGCCTGAAAATACTCGAACAGATCTTTCAGGCTTCTGGCCTGTTCAACCGCGATGGGGGCGTAGAGTGACTCCGAGATCCTGTCGATTCGGACAGCGACATGGTGTACGCCGAGAATCTGGAGTGATCCTTTGAGGCGGTGCAGGATGTGGCGTGCACCCTGGATATCATCGGCCTGTATGGCCGTAGCGAGTGTTTCAATATCCTGGGCAAATGTTCTGACGAAGATTTCGAGTAGTTCGATGCCTAGTTCATGATCTTCGCCAGCGGTGTGCAAAAGAGCTGACCGGTCAATTATTCCTTGCGTCATGTTTGATCCTGCCGGGATAGCCATTTGTCTAGCATCTGGCGCAGTGCTTCAATCTGGACCGGTTTGACCAGGTAGTCATCCATGCCGCAATCCAGGCATCGTTTCAGGTCTGCAGGCATGGCTCCCGCTGTGACTGCGATGACGATTGCGCGACGATGCTGATCTGAGCCTGACTCGTACTCTCGCAGGGATTGTGTTAGTTCAAACCCGCTCATGGGTCGCATCTGGCAGTCGGTCAGCACCATCGTGCAGGTGTTCTGCTTGAACCATGCCAGTGCCGCGGCGGCTTCCTCAAAAAACTGCACCTGCTCGAAGCCCAGATGGGCGAGTTGATATCCAAGCAATCTGGCGTTGATTGCGTTGTCTTCCACTACAACGATCTGGTGCTCCGCGTTGCCCATCAGTCAACTCCCAGCGATTCAGTTTGGCTTTGCCCGTTGTTGGCGGGACCGGACTGCATGCTTGCATCTAGCGGCAGTCTGAGTGTGAAAGTCGAGCCTACCCCTAATCTGGATTCTACGGTGATCTTCCCTTTCAGGAGGTGAGCCATCTGTTGCGCAATTGACAGCCCGATGCCGAGACCATCTGCAACAGGTGTGTCGGCCCTGGCTTGAAAGAAGCGATCAAAGACCACTTTCTGATGAGCTTCTGAAATCCCGCACCCGGTATCAGCCACGATAATCTCGAGAGTGTTGCCGCGTGCCCTGGCATCGACATGAACCGATCCTCTGGATGTGAACTTGACTGCATTCTGTATCAGATTATGCAGAATCTGGAGCAGTTTGACGCGATCGCAGAGGATGGTCTGAGGTACCGATATATCAATGAACTGGCTCAGAGCCAATCCTTTTTCTTTTGCCGAGTGTGCGTGGGCATCAAGCACCTCTTGAATCAGGTCGCGAATGGGCTCCAGGGTCATGCTGGTTTCGATCTGCCCCTTTTCGATGCGATTCAACGAAAGCAGGGAATTGACTAGCGAGAGCAGGTGTTCACCGCTTTGATGGATGTAGCGGATGAAACTGATTTTTTCTTTATCGGTTTCCTTGAGCTCAAGCAGCTCGGCGTACCCAAGGATGCCGTTCAGCGGAGACCGTAGCTCGTGTGACACATTGGAGAGAAACTCACTTTTTGCCTGATTGGCGTCGACCGCTGTACGTCGGCTTTTGTTGAGCTTCTCCACAAATCGTCCAATCGAGTAGGCAAAGCCGTAGATGATGATTGTCAGCAAGGTGGCGAGCAAGTAGACCTGTGATCGCAGCTCAAGGTAGGGCTTGATCTCCTGATCAATACTGACACCGACCGACACGTAGAGCGGGAGGTTGTCGAGCTGCTGGTAGGCCCACAGGCGGTGGACATGATCGACCGGACTTGATGAGTCCAAGATCGGCCCCTCACCGGACTTGACCCGCTCGAGAATGTCAGTCTCACTGATATCCACGCTGACGGCCTGTTGCCCGTCTGTGCGTCTGACCAGAACCAGACCATCTTCCCGGATCAGGCTGATGACACTCTCGTCGCTCAGGCCAAGCGAACCATAGACATCTGTGAAATAGAACGGATCCATCGAGACGACAACCACGCCAGCAAACCCATCGTCCTCGTCGTTGATTCGCCTCGATATGTTGATAGACACCTTGCCGGTCACGCGTCCGACCACCGGTTCGCCGATCTCAAGCCGGCCCGTATCAACCGTCGAGTGAGTCTTGAAGTGCGAGCGATCCGCGATGTCGATGCGTACAAATGGCTGGGTCGACAGGACGATGCTGCCGAATTTGTCAACAACAGAAAAGAGGTTGAAGATGTCCTTTTTCAGGCCGGTTTCCTGAACCAGCGTGGCGAGTTCGAGATCGAGCCCCTTGCGCTTGTACTCGTTCAGGATCACCATCACCGCCTGATCTGCGAGCTCGAGTGTCTTGGTCGCGTGTGCATGCAGGGCCCGGGTGACTGAAAGCAGATTCTTTTCGGTGGACTGCATGTGCATTTCCCGAGCAAGGTTGAGCTGGGAAATAGTGATGAACCAGATGATGCCGGTCAGCAATGTCGCAAAAAGATAAGCCCATCTTTTCGGGCGACCAAGAAGTGCTTCAGAAAAACGCGATGCAAACTTTCCCATTGAAACCTTGAGCCGATGAGCCGTCAGGGTGCCTGGCGTCTTGCGAGTGACGCACAGCAAGCCATCAGGTAACCTCGCAGCTCATCAAAATTGATGGGTTTGGCCATGTAGACGACACCGACCGGTAGCCCGCCCCGCTCATCGATTTCTTCGCGCGTCATATTGGTCAGGACCGCAATGTGGGCAAGCCCCAGATCGGATCGCTCCGAGATGGTCTTGAGGACCTCGTATCCGTCAAGGCCAGGCATGCTGAGGTCGAGCAGAAAGACATCTGGCTTCTGAAGTGCGACCTCAATCAACGCCTCGTACCCATTCTTGCAGAACTTGATCTGTGCAGGCAAATTCCAGCCCGCCATGCGGCGCTGATAAAGCGTGCGCTGCATGGGTTCATCCTCAAGTATGAGGATACGCAACAGTTTGGTCTGGCTCCCGAAGACGACATCGGCACTATGGCCGGCCGTGCGATGTTCAAGGTACTGGGAGACAGAGTCATACAGGATCCTGCGATGCCCGCCCGATGTTTTCCAGCCAGAGAGCGTACCGGCCTCGACCAGTTGTTGAACCGTTGATACAGATACCCCGAGCCGCTTCGCGGCTTGCTGGGTAGTCAGTACATTCGGAGGTAACGCAGAAAAATCGGATTTGGGAGCCATTGTCTCGATCGTCGCATGGATTGCGTGCAGATTGAATTGCAGAATGGCAAATTTAACAAATTTCGCAAATCTGACAAGGCCTGGGTCGCTGCGCCGCGTTAGCCAAGGGTGTTTTTGTGAATCCGACCGTCCTTCATGATCAGCTTCAGACTGTTATCCGGGGTCGCCAGAAAATCCAGACTCTGGCTGGGGTCACCATCCACGACGAGCAAGTCCGCGTGGGCACCGGGCTCAAGCGTGCCGAGTTTGCCTGGGTAAGGGCTGCGATCCCCTGAAAGCTGACACAGTGCACCATTGCCGGCGGTAGCGATCCGAAGCAGTTCCAGTGGCTCATAGAACCGGGTCAGCTTTGCGAGTTGATGCCCATGCGTATGTACATTCCGGGGGGTAAAAAGAATATCTGTCCCCCATGCAGTCCGGATCCTGAGCTCGCGTGCCAGTGCATATGCCTGCTCTGTGCCGCGCCCAATCATCTGCTGGGCAGCCTTTCCTTTCGGATCGGTCTCGATGTTAGCGTCTGCATCACCAAAGAACGGCTGCAGACTCCACCACACGACACGGTCTGCCATCAGCTGCGCACACTCCAGTGTCGCCAGCTGACCATGCTCAATGGACTGGATGCCAGCCTGTATCGCGCGCTTGATGCCCTTCGGAGTGTAGACGTGAGCCATGACGTATGTGCCCCAGTCCTGTGCGCAATCGACAGCGACTTTCATCTCTTCAAGGGAGTACTGTGTCGAGTCAATCGGATCGTACAGTGATGTCACACCTCCCCGCCTGTCTGGGAAATCATGGCACCACTGGGGAAGATCCTGGGACCAGCAAACAGGTGCTCGTCAATTGCGGGCTTGAGTGCAAACACCGGTCCGTCAGCATCTCTGACGGTTGTGAATCGGCGCATCAAAGTCATCCGGGCCTGTTGCGCAGCCACCAGGTGACCGTACCCGACGTCGGCGGTCATCGCTACCAGCTCATGCAGTCCGCAGAACATCGATTGTCAGTGCGCGTTGATGAGCCCCGGGATGACGGCCTTGCCTTGACAGTCAATGGTCTGACTGACGTCGTTCACAGAGGTATTGACCGCTGGCATGTCGACAATCTTTCCGTCGTCCATCAGGATCTGAACGTCATCACGCAGTGTCAGCTCAAGGCCATCGAACACCCGCAGGTTGGTTAAAAGAACGGGGCCACCGGACCCTGAAACTGGTCGGTCATCACGATGGGAGTATCTGCTTTGCGTGAGCTGCTGGCACAATGGGGTGTTGTGTTTGCCATACTTGGCAGTAATCGATTCCAGGAGGATTGCGATTTGGGAGTTGTCGTGCGCATCAGGCGCTGGTTCAGATTGTCTGACCACTCACCCGTACCGAGTGATATCGATCGTGCCCGCGCATTGATTGATGCCATTGATCGGGGGGGTGTTCCTTCGGATCCGCTGCGGGTCAACGCGATCGCCCGTTCTCTCGGCCTGGAGGTTTCTCGCCGTGCACCGATTGGCGAAACGGTCGAGCGGATACGTGCGGCCGTACAGCGCGTTGATTCGAGTCACCTTCCCTGATCCCAGGTGCGTTCGATATGGCTACAGACTTATGGAACAAGTAACAGGTGAGCGCTGTTTGCAATTTGTTGCAAATTCTGCCGGACACCATCTTGAAACGGGTTGTGGAATCCCCATCTCTTGAAGTGAACCGGTGCTCAACGAGGCCGGTGTCAAAACATTCACTTGCTATCAGGAGATGAATCATGAACTATCCATTTGGACGCAACCTGCTTTTGAACTCAGTTGGATTCGAGCGTCTGCTCAGTGCCTTTGGTGACATCGAGAACGCCACGGCAGAGAACAAGACGCCTAGCTACCCGCCTTACAACATCATCAAGACCGGCGAGCATGACTACGCTGTTGAACTGGCTGTTGCCGGGTTCAAGCGTGACGAGCTTGAGATCACTTTCGAAGGTGACAAACTCACCGTGACCGGGAAGGTCAAAGAATCGCGCGAAGGAGAATACCTGCACCGCGGTATCGCTACGCGTGACTTTGCACACCAGTTCACGCTTGCCGAGACGGTTCTGGTGAAGTCGGCTGATCTGGTTGATGGTTTGCTGGTGATTCGCCTGCAAAACATCATTCCGGAAGAGAAGAAGCCTCGCAAGATCGCCATTGGCGGTCAGCAGGAGCCGCTGCTGGTCGAGGATCGCCAGGCAGCCTGAGGCCCTGCTCGTGCTGAATGAGCGCCGTCATTCGAACGGTTGCTCTCCTGCGGCCGCCAGGCACGGTCGCCGCAGGTCAGGTTAAAAAGACTACGCTGCACAACAGAACGCACTTCATCTCCTCGCGGGTGAAGTGCGTTTTTTTAACGCAGGAACTTCAGGTGGATGTTAGTGATCAGGAAATTTCACGCAAGCTCGCGTAACGCGGTTCTAACGGCTGAGAAGACCTGGTCGATCTGACTGTCTTCGATGATCAGCGGGGGCGAGAAAGCCAGGACATCGCCAGTAAATCGGACCATGACCCCCTGCTCGTAGCACTTCAGGAATGCGTCGTAGGCACGCGCACCAGGTTTGCCTTCTCTTGGTTCAAGCTCAACACCGCCGATCAGACCAAGATTACGGATGTCTTTGACAAATGGCTCACCTTTAAGGTCATGGATCGCAGCTTCGAACTTAGGCGCCATGGCGGCTGCACGTTCGAACAAACCCTCATCCTGATACACTTTCTGGGCTGCAATGCATGCTGCTGCGGCCGCAGGGTGTGCCGAGTAAGTGTACCCATGAAAAAGCTCGATTCCGTTGTCTGGACCGCTGTGGACGATGGTGTCGTGGATATTGCGGTTGACTGCCACTGCACCCATGGGAATGGCTGCATTGTTGATGGCCTTGGCGAGTGTCATCAGATCGGGTTTGACTTCAAAGTATTCACTTGCTGTGGCCTTGCCCAGCCGTCCGAAGCCGGTAATGACCTCATCAAAAATCAGCAGAATGCCGTGCCGTGAGCAGATTTCACGCAAACGTTTCAGATAGCCTTGTGGTGGAATCAGCACGCCCGCTGCACCGGCCACGGGCTCAACGATGACTGCTGCAACCGTAGATGGGTCATGCAATGCGAGAATTCGCTCCAACTCGTCGGCTAGATGAGCCCCCAGGCTGGCTGACCCTTGCTGAATGCAGCATGCTCAATGTTTAGCGTGTGGGGCAGATGATCAACACCGGGAATCAGGTTGGCGGAAAACGCCTTGCGATTTGAAACGATTCCACCGACAGAAATGCCGCCAAAGCCCACGCCGTGATAGCCTTTTTCGCGGCCGATAAAGCGTGTGCGCTGACCTTCTCCACGGGAGCGATGGTACGCCAGTGCTATTTTGAGTGCGGTATCGACTGATTCTGATCCAGAGTTGGTGAAAAAGATGCGATCCAGCCCTTCTGGCATGACTTTGGCAATGCTTGAGGCTGCTTCAAATGCAATCGGATGCCCCATCTGGAACGATGGAGCGTAGTCCATCTCTGACATCTGGCGCATCACGGCCTGATTAATCTCGTCACGGCCATGACCAGCGTTGACGCACCAGAGTCCGGCAACAGCATCCAGGACCGGCCGCTCATCCACTGTCGTGTAGTACATGCCTTTGGCGCGCTTGAACAGGCGAGGCGCGGCCTTGAACTGGCGATTGGCTGTGAAAGGCATCCAGAAACTGGACATGTCGGGATGTGTGGTGTCGCCAGTCTGATTCGCGGTTTCTATGTCAGTCATGTCATTCATTGGAATGCCTCCGGTGTGTCGTGAGGATTATGTTGGCCTTTAGGGTGGTTCATCTAATGGGTTTCAAGCAGCAATGGTAGCTGACGAACGCCCTCCCACCAACTTCTGGGATAGACAGGAGTACTTCTGAGAACCACGCTTGCGGCCATGCTCTGGTGCGTGGTGCCTTTTGTTGATATTCATGGCCGGTGCAAAGGGTCAACTAAGCCAAATGCCAATCATACCTTTCTACTGGCACAGATTTTGCTAGCGTTCATTTCATGTCTGATCTGGACTCGGCATGTTGGTGGATTAAAGCGAAGATACATTTAGCCGATTTTATCCTTTTGCACATGCGATCCTACATGGGGCAGGTATCGCAGCCGTTGGGTGCTTGGAATTTTCTGTGTTTAATTTAAGTTATTTAAAATCAATTAATTATGATAAAAAATATCTGTATAAAGTGCAGCGATATGGCGATTGTTCTAAAATTTATGCAGTTAAATGTGATATTAAATTCAGTTTTAAATGTTCTATTGACAAGACAATTACCGGGTCGGTACTATGAACTGCACTTAAGTCAAAAAGTAAAAAGTAGCAGCCTTCAACCCATCTCTGCAAAGCACCATGTTGTTGCCAGCAAATTGATGGGATCTTGATATCTGGCTAACGGCCGGAAAGTGGGGGGATGTACAGTTGGAAAAGTTCGCCATCGAGACCGTGCGATTGTCCAAACGCTACAACGAATCTGTCCTGGCATACGAAGATCTCTCTATGCAGATCAACGAAGGAGAGTTTTGTGTCTTTGTTGGGAAATCTGGGTGCGGGAAAACAAGTCTACTCAGAGCTTTTGCAGGGTTGAATCCACCGACTAGCGGCGAGTTAAAAGTTGACGGTCGCTCTCTATATGGGGAAAAGAAGGAAGCGCTCGTGAGAGTGGCCGGTCGAGTGGGGTTTGTGTTTCAGGAGCCAAATTTGTTGCCTTGGCGTACTGTTGCTCAGAATATTCGCTTACCGCTAGAAGCAACAGGAACGCTGAAAGAGGAGTCTCGAGTTGCCGAACTGGCAGCCCTGGTGGGCTTAGAAGAATTCCTGGATGCTTTTCCGTCTGAGCTTTCAGGTGGGATGCGGCAAAGGGTCTCTCTCGCGAGATCACTGATATGCGAGCCTCGCCTGATCTTGATGGACGAGCCGTTTGGTGCTCTTGATGCCATTACCAGAGAAAACATGAACGAATTGCTCGAGAAAGTTTGGCAGGCATCATCGGCAACAGTCGTTCTGGTTACCCATTCCATTTCGGAAGCCGTTCTTTTGGCGGATCGAATTATCGTTATGACTCCCCACCCGGGGAGAATTAAGACGACGTACCGAATTGACGAGCCGCGGCCTAGAGGTGCTGCATGGTTGGCCAAGTCAGAAGCGGTTGCACTGTCTTCCCAAATTAAACTTGATCTCGAGGGTTGATCGATGCGAGGAAAGACGAGCAATACAGTGTTCAGCGTACAGAACATCAAGCGTGTCGGGGTATCCGCAGTCGTCCTTGTTACGTTTTTGTTGATCTGGGAGGTGCTGACCAGAGTGCTGAACGTCAGCCCCTTGGTTTTACCCTCACCTTCAATGATTCTTGCATCAGCTTATTATCTTGTTACTCAACCATGGTTTGGGCGTCACCTTGTTATCACGGTGTCTGAAGTTCTAATAGGATTCTCGATTGCAATTTCTTTTGGAGTTTTCTTCGGGGCGCTCATTGCGAAATCTAAAATGGCTGAAGTGGTCTTGAGTCCATTCTTGATTGGTTCTCAGGTTACGCCAAAGGTGGCACTGATGCCGCTCTTCATTCTCTGGTTTGGATTCGGCCTTGAATCAAAGATTTTCATGGTTTCCTTGCTCTCTTTCTTTCCAATTCTTAAAAACACAATTTTGGGCTTCCGGTCTATCCCCGAGCAGCAATATGACCTTTTTCGAATAATCGGTGCCCGTCGGATTAAAGTGATCAAGTCGCTTGAAATTCCAGCCATTCTCCCTTTTGTACTTACTGGAATTGAAACAGCAAGTGTTCTCGCCGTAACAGGTGCGATTGTGGGTGAGTACCTCGGCGGTAATGAAGGGCTCGGTGCGCTAATTGTAATGACCTTAAATGCACTGAAGATAGATCAGATGTTCGCCACAGTTCTGATCCTCATGATTTTCGGAATTTTCTTCTACACAAGCGTGTCTTCGTTGCGTCGGTTTCTTGTTAGAACCCCGCCAAGTAACAGTTCGGAGGAATAAAAATGATTACCACTGATACAGCAGTCCATCCCGCAGCATGGATGCCGAGAAATCTTGAAGACAGTGACTGGGTGGTTGAATTTACGCCTGATGAGCAAAATCAGATTCGAAATGTGGCTCGCAAACTTGAACAACAGGAGTGCCCTACAGACCAAATTCCGGATTTGATATTCGAGGAAATGAATGGAACTCTTCACGAAACGCTATGCAACGCTGGTAAACAGGTACTTGAAGGTTTGGGATTCGTTCTGTTCAGAGACTTTCCGCTGGATGGATTGAGTGAACGAGAATCTGCCTATGGATATGCTGCGGTTGGTAGATATTTCGGGCGTCTTCAGGCACAGAATCCAAAAGGCGACGTAATCGGTAAAGTCATGAATATGGCAAAGGACTGGAAATCCGACCCGACTGTCAGAGGGTACCAGACAAGCATGCATATGGATTTCCACAGTGACTCATGCGATTGTGTTGCACTTCTGTGTGTAAATCCGGCTAAATCCGGCGGGCTATCTGCGATTGTGAGTTCGGTTTCAATTTATAACCACATGAGGGAGCATTCCCCTGATCTCCTTAAAGTTCTGTGTAGGCCTTTTAGCTATGACAGACGAGGTGAGGAGAAAGATGGAGTTTCACCATTTTATGAAACTGCGCTGTTTCATCAACATGACGGAGAGATTTTTAATCGTTACTGCCGTGAATATATTGAGTCTGCTCAAAGATTTCCAGAGGTACCTAGATTGACGAAAGAGCAGATTGAGGCCATGGATGAGTTCGATCGACTTTGTCACAGCGCAGATTTTATTTTGCATATGAACTTCCGGAGAGGAGATATTCAGTTTCTCAATAACCACGTCATCTTGCATTCGCGTACAGCATTCGAAGATTTTGAGGAAATGGATCGTCGCAGATTGTTATGGCGTCTTTATGTAAGCAATCGGATGAATTTGCAACGACCACCTTGTTATGAGTCTCGCTTTTCTGATCCAGAAAGATGGGCTTTGAGTGCAATGAAGGCATGAAAAACCAAAAAAGGACTAATCATGAATCGACGTTCATTCTGTTTCTCGACATCCGCAGCATTGACCGGACTTGCCGGAGCCACACTTTTCCCGAAGATTGCATTTTCTAGTCCAACCACACTAAGTTGGGTTTCCCCGGCGCGAATCAATCTGGTTCACTCTTACGTTCTGGCTGGAGTTGCTAAAGGATGGTTCAAAGATGAAGGGCTAAACGTAGACATTCGCGTTGGCACAGGTACTGCGCAAAGCGTTATTCAAGTTGCGTCGTCCAACTCATTTTTTGGGCAGGCTTCATCCTCAACGTCTTGCCCCGCTATCGCAGACCAGGATGCAGACTTGATCACGATTGGTCAGGTCGCATACCAAGGATTTTTCGAACTTGCTGCGCCACCGAACCAACCAATTACAGACCCGGCCCAGCTTCAGGGCAAGACCATCGGCGTAATGTCTCTTGGCGGAACAACCGACGTCTTGCTTGATGCGATGAGCCTTGCGGTTGGTCTTGATCCATCCAAAGTAAGAAAGGTCGTGACTGGAACTTCTTCGTCTGGTGCTGCGTTTCTTCAGCGAGGAGACGTAGACGCGTTTTTTGTATTTCCGGACAGTAAGTTCGCATTGAGGCAGATGAATGTTGACCTTTCGTACACACCAGCACACACGTACGTGCCGCTCCCGGGAGACGCGATATTAGTTTCCAAATCCAACGCGTCCAACCCGGACAATCGTGACGCGATCGTCAAGTTCCTTAAAGTCTGCCGCATGGGTCTGGACTACATGCAGAATGAAAAGAACTTTGATGAGTTGATTCAAATCGTTGCGAAGTTCAATCCGGTCGAAGGTGCGGATGTCGTTAAGGGACGTAGTGTTCTTGAGATGCTAAAGGTTTATTACGAGCCTACAGGTGGCGTTCAGAGAATCGTTTGTGACGAGCAGGCTTGGCAAGACGGTGTTCTTCTTATGGAAAAGATCGGATTGATTAAAAATAAAGGATTGCCCTTGAGCAGCTTTCTAGACAACTCGTTTGCAAAGCAAGCGGTTGCAGGAATGTAAGAAAAATGACGGCAGCAAGACAACTTTGGCGGTAATGGCGGAGAGTATTTTGAACGATAGTGCGGTAAGCACTCCATACGCCAACGCGTGTTTGTTTTGATTTTTATTTACTTTAAGAGTTAACCAAGGATTCGCTATGCTGAGATTTACTGGAAAGATTGTTATGGCGTTCGCGCTATCGACGGGTATCGCCTGGGCGCAAGACTATCCAAATAAGCCAATAAGAATCATCGTCCCCTACAGCCCTGGTGGTGGAACTGATGCTGTGGCCCGTCTCGTTGGTGAGAAAGTGTCTAATTCGCTTAAACAACCGGTCATCGTCGAAAACAGGGCAGGCGCTTCGGCCAATATTGGCACTCAGGCGGTGGCGAGATCCCCCGCCGATGGTTACACGATTCTGATTACCGCGCCGAATTTCACTACGAGCGAGGCAATGTTTGATAACCTTGGCTGGAAGTTTGAGGACTTTATCCCAGTCATACAACTCGCCAGATACAGCAACATTCTCGTAGCAGGTCCAAACTCCCCGTTCAAATCTATGCAGGAGGTGCTTGATGCTGCGAAGGCAGACCCAGGAGGTGTGAATTATGGGTCAGCTGGGGCGGGGTCGAATGCCCATTTAAGCATGGAACTCCTCAGTGTGAAGTCGGGTGTTTCAATGCAACACATTCCTTACAAAGGTGGTGGTCCGTTGAAAACTGATCTGCTTGGTGGTCACATTGCGCTTGGCGTTGATGGGCTTGCTGGTCTTTCCGACCTGATCAATACAGATAAAGTCAAGCCACTGGCTGTCATGGCACCTGGAAGAACAAAGCTTGCCCCAGAGATTCCAAGTCTTGGTGACGTCGGAATTGTGGACGTTGACGCGAGTGGATGGTCAGGCGCACTAGTGCCCGCAGGTACGCCTAAAGATGCTGTTGACAAGCTTCAGGCAGCATTCGCGGAGGCATTGAGTGATCCGGCTATCGTTGAGCGAATGAATTTTCTTGGTCTAGAGCCGGTTGGTGGGAGTTCGGAACAATTCAAGAGCTATTTGATGGATGAGCGCACGAAATGGGCCGATCTGATTAATGAGCGAAATCTGAAGCCATAGTAAGGGCTGCTTTCAGGTGATGGGTGGTCACGAAGCGTGACGAATCCATCACCTGGCAGTCGTCCTGGTTTGGTGCTGGAGGCAGGTTTGCAGAATGTCGTGACGAACGAACTGAGTGGTCGCCGAGTAGTGGTGACTGGGGCAGGGTCCGGGATTGGTCTTGAGACTGTAAAGCGACTGTCGCAAAATGGCGCGCGCGTAGTTGGCGTGGTTATAAACCAGGAACAGTCAAAGGAGCTCAAGAGAGCAGTTCCGGATGTTAGCGTTTTGATCAGGGATCTGTTAGATCTGGATGTGTGCGATGATCTTCCCCGAGATGCGGAGGAGGCGCTCGATGCATCTTTGAACGGACTGGTCTGCTGCGCTGGTGTATTTCATCGCGGAAGATTGAATCAAATTAGTCGTGAGCAGTGGGATGCTACTTTTGATTTGAATCTCAGGTCAACTTTCTTCTTGACTAGATCTGTTATCGCCCGCATGCGTGCCAGTTCGTGTGAAACTCCAAGTGTCGTTCTAGTGAGCAGTCAACTTGGTTTGGTTGGGTATCCAAACGGCGTGGCATATGCGTCCAGCAAGGCAGCCTTGAATAGTCTTGTGATGTCCCTCGCTCTCGAATCGGCCATGGACCCGATACGGGTAAACGCTGTCGCACCCGGCCCAGTACGAACTCCGATGATAGAAGCGGCACTAGCTGATTCGCAGGCACGGAATAGACTCACAAGCGGTGTCCCGATGGGGCGGGTGGGTGATCCTCAGGAGATCGCAGAGGCGATAAGCTTCCTTCTGTCAGAGCGAGCTTCATTCATTACAGGTCAGGTGCTATGTGTTGACGGCGGATATACCGTGGGTTAAGCGTGAATGTCAGGAATTTTTACGCTCAGATAATCCGGTTTGCCTGAAGAGACCGTGGGTATGGCGATGTATTAAACGGGAAATAGTCGAGCTTGCTCGATCAATCTTCTTTTGCAAGAAATTTAGACACAGCATGTGATTGATAGTGAGACCAAGATTTTAGGAAGAATTAGAATGAATCATGATTTAAAGAAACAGGAAGCCAAGGATCTGCTTGATGAGATGTTCGCTAAACGTGGATATCTGTTGCCATATCATCGTCTCCTAGGTGAGTCGGATCCTACTTTGCTAAGGACTTACGATTCGCTGTACACAAGGCTGACGCTAGATGAGCGAGTCTTGACGATGAAGGAGCGGGAAGTAGTATGGATTGCCCTAATTGCCATCACGCGAGAGAAATACGCGTTTTTCCATTTTGATCGCGGTGTGAAAGCGGGCATGACAAATGAGGAGATCTCGGACTCTGCAGCAATAGGTGCTGCATGTGAGTCTTTTGACACAATTGATCTCTCTCACTCGGCATTTGACAAGTGGATTTCAAAAAACGCTGCGTTGGAGCGATATTGCTCCATATTTGACGCTGCGCGTGGTGGCCTCCCTAAAGCCATCGCCGAAGTTGCAGGCGTGGTGTGTCAGGCATCGAGAAGGAGTGCATCTGGCATGCGTGTTCACCTTGTTCGTGCATTTGAGTATGGTGCAACACGGGAGCAGATCGCCGAGGGCTTGTCTTACGTCCTGCTTCACAGGGGCGGGCCGACGATGATAGATGCTTCACGTACATGGGACGAGGCTGCATCTGAGTTGGGTATTCCAGGTCCATTCTGACTGGAACGGTTCCAATGGAAAATGAAGGGTTCGCAGAAACGTCAATATAAAGTTTGATCAAGATCGAGCATTGAAACTGCTCGATTAAAGGTTTGTATTGTTGCTTTAAGTTTATCTCTTGAAACGTTTTCTATAAAGTTGCGTTTTGATCCGTACTCCTGAAAATAATTTTTTCTTGACTACGGATCTGCCTTATCACAATTCTACAAATTATCCAGATTCGTTTCATACCCAGACAGAAGTGACTTCTCATGGTGACTCTCTGGAAGAATTCCAAGTGAGTCGAACATGGCCCACGCAAGGCAATAATTAGAACTAATCACTGGGATTCCAAGCTCCTCCTGAAGCGGCTGAATCGCTCGTAGTGTTGGCATGCCAGTCCCGGACATTAGTAGCACATCAGCACCGCTACCAATAAACTTCTCCCCAGTCTTTAATATTTGCCTATTGCGAATTGCATAAACACCTCTAGTGTCTCCACTTGGCAGAGAAATCAGTTCTGTGTGGGTGACTTCGATGCCTTGCTTGTTCCAGTATTCGAGCCCGGCGTCTGTCAACCATGCAGGATAAGGAGAAAGCAGCGCGATACGTTTTGCATTTAGTCTGGATAGAGCCGCGCGGATTGCCTGCGCGGCTGTCATAATTATGATTCCAGTTCTTGTGGAAAGTTCTGATGTCTTTTTGTCTTCAGAATCGGATCCTATCAAGTATGAAGCGCCTGTGCACGCAAATCCAAGAGCGTCAGGTTTGAGCGTGTCGAATGTTTCAGGTGTTTTGTAAAAACTCGATTCGTATTCGTAAAGGCGATCCTTTGAACTAACGCACTGACTGTTGAGCCGGGCTGTGACTAAATTTACATTAGGTGGTAGTAGTGCTACCAACTCAGGCTCAACAGTTGGATTTGCCTGAGGAACAGCAACGCCGATAATTGCTTTCGATCCGTATTCACGATCATGCATCTTGTCGATTCTCCTTTGTTTAAGCCAATGAATTTGAAATAATTTTTCGTTTGTTTCCCTGCCGGTCCATCTGTTCGGATGAGAACGAGGCAAGAAATTCTAATATTTAATTTAACTTTAAGAGTTGATTTTACTTCTATTATTTTAATCGTGAGATAAATTTTTAGTTTATTTTTATAATTATTTCGAATCTGATTTTTTGTCCTTCGTGTAAGAATTTTTATTTCAAAATCGAAGAAATCTAAGAGTAGTTTTCTTTATTTCCTTGCGTTGATCGAGCTCGACTTCTGGGAACTTGATACGTCTGTTTTCAACAATGCCTGTCAGTAAAACAGTTTGCCTGAGCCTTGATTAAATTATTTCAGGAGATGTTATGTATTTTTTACAGACGCCACCACAAAGGGCTGAGGCAACTGTCTGGACCCGCCTGCCAGAGCAGTTTCGCCAGTCCTGCCAGACCGACTGGGCCGATGCCAACAAGTCAGGTGAGTGGATCGATTCGTTTCTTGAAGGTCCAGTGTTTGATGAGCAGGGCAATCTGTATGTTACTGATATCCCGTTTGGCCGGGTATTTCGCATCAGCCCGGCGGGACAGTGGGAGCTGATCGTCCAGTATTCGGGTGAGCCTAATGGAATGAAGTGGTTGCGCCCCGGAGTGTTGCTGATCACCGACTACCGTAATGGCCTGATGACACTTGATATTGCTAGTGCAGACGTCAGACCTTACCTCAGTCGCCGTAACTCGGAGAGTTTCAAAGGTGTCAATGATCTGACCTTCGATAGCCACGGCAATCTTTACTTCACGGATCAGGGACAGACCGGCCTGCATGATCCGACTGGACGGGTCTACCGGTTGAGTCCGGATGGACACCTGGATCTGATGCTTGCGAACGTCCCGAGTCCGAATGGCGTGGTGTTGTCGCCAGACGAGAAATTCCTGTTTGTTGGAGCGACCCGCGGAAATGAGGTCTGGAGAGCGGCGCTGATGCAGGATGGCACTGTCTCCAAAGTTGGTCGGTTTTTTGTGTCGCACGGGCCAAGTGGCCCCGACGGACTGGCCATGGACGCCCGTGGCAACCTTGTGATTGCCAATCCTGGCCTGGGTTGCGTGTGGTTGCTCGACCACCAGGCGTGCCCGATCGGCATCTGGAGCAGTCCGGCTGGCAATGCTCTGACCAATATTGCCTTTGGCGGCCCGGATAACCAGACCCTGTATTGCACTGAGTCCGAGACAGGATCCATTTTGACGATCACTATGCCGTATTCGGGAACCACCGCCCATACAGGACGGTCTACTTTCTGAGAGGCTTGCCCGAAACAGGCGATGCAGGGTGCAGCATGTCGTCTGAATCTCGTGATGGAGAGAGATCGAATGAAACTCATGAACAGGACGCGTCGCGGTGCAGGCGGTGCAAGTGATGCCAACCCAAAGCCTGTCAGACGCGTGCTGGCAGCGACAGGTTTTGTGCTGCTACTGGGGCTCGCGGTGTTTCAGTCGTCCGAACCGATACACGCCCAGCATGCGGGTGCACAACCAGAACACTCCCAGTATGCGGGGCAGCAGCATCGAGACGTCACTACGCTGTCGGCGGAGGATTTGTCTGCGTTGAGACAGGGGCAGGGCTGGGGCCTTGCAAGGCCTGCCGAACTCAACGGCGTACCCGGGCCAGCACACTTGCTGGAGCTGGCGGACCAGATCGAATTGTCCAGTTCGCAGCGCGATGCGCTAGAGCGGATGTATCAACGGATGAAGGGTGAGGCGATTGAGCTAGGGTCTCAGTATGTTGAAGCGGAACGGGCCATCGACTCATACTTCCGGGCCGGAGATTTTTCTGATGAGAGGCTGATGGAACTGGTGCAGAATAGCGCTGACGCGATGGCCAGACTGCGTTTCCTGCACTTGTCCTATCATGACCGTACCCTCAAGGTTATTACGGATAAGCAGACCAGAGCGTACAACCAGTTGCGAGGGTATGAGCCGGGGCCTGCGGCAGCAGAGACCGGCCGATGTTCCTCTGTGCCGCCCGGGCATGACCCAGCGATGTACCGCAAGCACATGGGTTGCCCCTGAGGCAGACAATCGGGTCTTTATGGACCGACCCGTTGATCGTCTTTAATCGGACAAGCCAAGTTTGTTGGGTTGCCGTTTTTCGATTGACCACTTGAGCAGCGCAGCACTGCGATAGATGCCGTGGGCAAACTTGCAGTAAGGTAGCATCAGGAACAGTCCCATCACCACGCCCAGGTGAATGGCCAGCAACAAGCCCATGTAGCCTGTCTCGCGAAACACCAGAAGCAACAGTCCGGTCAGGCTGGTCAGAAACAGAAGCGCAATGAACCCTCTGTCCATCCCTTGCTGGGCCGGGTCACCATGTAACGGCGCACGGTTCATGTTGAGCCAGAACAATCCTGCAGGACCAATTAGCAGTCCGATTCCGCCAACCGTTCCGAGGATGACCGGCAGGCTGAAGTAGTCGTAAGGTGCCTGCCACCCAAACACGTAGTGGTAGATAGTCCCGACTGAGGTGGCCGCAAAGCACAGCATGAAGCCATAGAATGTCAGGTGGTGAAACATTCTTCTGCGTAGTGTGAACCGGTCGTCTTCATCATTGCATCCAAGTCCGTGACCACCGTCGAGGTACTTCAGTTTCAGAGCATCATGTGCCGCCTCGGCTGCGGCAGGAGACGTCACTTTGCCAGGTGAGACATCCTTCCAGAACCGTCGAACGCCGATACCCAGCGCACAGATGGCGAAGACAAAGACGGTTCCAAACAGCAGCACCAGCGTGTTGTGCGGGAAGATTGCGTAAAAGTCGCCTGCAAGTGGTTCGTGAAGCAGTGAGCCGGTCGACATCACTGCCAGAATCAGAAACAGCGCCAGTCCAAATGCAACAGCAAGCGACAATGCCAGCCCGTTGCTGGAATACAGCTTGCCCATTGTCGCGGGCCAGGCGTATTCCGTATAGGTCTCCTTGCGAACCTTGGCCATGGCTTGCGGCACGTTGACCGCAAACTCGTGCGGTGGCGCGTACTGACAGGCGTGCAGACAGGCACCACAGTTGTGACAGAGGTTGGCCAGATAGTTGAGGTCTGCCTTGTTGTCAAACGCCAGGCGGCGTGTCATGGCCGGGAACGTCGCACAGAATCCTTCGCAATAGCGACAGGCATTGCAGATCTGCATGATGCGGGCGACTTCGGTCTCGTTGTCTGATAACGGTTTTGCGTGCCAGTGAATGGCCTTGTCTGCGATGGTTTCAAGCGATTGCATCGCGTACTCCCTGTTCATTCTGAGTCAGTGCAGCCCGGGCAGCCTGGGCGCCTGCAATTCTTCCAAATACGGTTCCGATCGACATGCCCACCCCTGCTGTGTAACCCTTGCCGAGCACGTTACCAGCGTTGATCTCGCCAGCTGCATACACGTTTGGCGATGCTTTACCATCAAAGAAGACGCTCGCATTCTTGTCGGTCTTCAGGCCAAGATAGGTAAAGGTGATGCCCGGGCGAACCGGATAGGCATAGAAGGGGGGCTTGTTCAACGGGAGTGCCCAGTGGGTTTTCCGGGGCTCGACTCCTTCGGTATGACAATCATCGAGCACGGTGTGGTCGAACGTGCCGGGCTGGCAGGCCTGGTTGTAGTCATGAACGGTCTTGCCAAGCACGGTCGGGTCAATACCGATCTTGCCTGCGAGCTCTTCGATTGTGTCGGCAGTCGTGCCATCGAATACGGGCGGCATGAAGCGTCCGATCGCCTTGCTGTCGATGATCGAGTAGGCGATCTGGCCAGGCTGCATGGCAACCAGTCGTCCCCAGATGGCATAGCGCTTGGGCCAGAAGTCTTCGCCTTCGTCGTAGAACCGTATTCCGTCCCGGTTGACCACGATGCCAAGCGATACGCAGTCAATCCGGGTGCAGATGCCACCATCGTAGAGTGGCGCCCGCGCATCAATCGCCACACAATGTGACTGGGACGGGTCACCGATAATATCAGCACCCGCATCCATCATGAGCTTGAGCACCGTTCCCATGTTGAAGCGCGTGCCCCGGATGAGGAAGTTGTCCGCAGGCCATTCACCGCGCTCGTTCTGTCCCCATGCTTCACGTAGCCATTCGCGATTGGATTCGAAGCCACCAGCGGCCAGTACGCAGGCTTTGCCTTCAAACCGGTTTTGCCCGCTTCGAACTGCCACGAACTGTCCATCTTCAAGCTCGATAGCGTCGACAGGTGTCTCATAGCGGACCTCGACGCCGAGTGCTTCGGCGCTCCGGTAGTAGGCGTTGACCAACGCCTTCCCGCCACCCATGAAGAAGGCGTTGGTACGTGCGACGTGCAGTGCGCCGGACAGGGGAGGCTGAAACCGTACCCCGTGTTTGCGCATCCAGCCCCGGCACCGTGACGACTCCCGTATCACCATTCGGGCCAGCTCTTCATTGGTGATGCCGCCGGTGACTTTAAGCAGGTCTTCCCAGTATTCTTGTTCCGGGTAAGCGTCGATCAGAACATCTTGCGGCGCGTCGTGCATGCACCGCAGGTTTCGGGTGTGCTGAGAGTTGCCACCGCGCCATTCGCGAGGGGCAGCCTCCAGTATCAATACGCTTGCGCCGGCTTCTCTGGCGGTCAGTGCGGCACACAGTGCTGCATTTCCACCACCGACGACGACAACGTCCCACATGGGCGTCTCCTGGAAACAATCGAATTCGTTGAAATGAGATGACTGTACTCTGGCTGATCTCTGTACGCTAGACGTCAATCTGACACTGGGTGTTCACGATTTGTAAAGACTTGCACCGGGCCACTGGTTGTCTTCAACGAGCGTGGCGGCCACTTCCCGGATGATGTTACGCATGGCCAGTGCCGCCGGGGAGAGCTCTTCTTCTGGTAGTGTCGCCAGAAAGCTAGGCCGTCGCAACTCCTTGTCGCTTAGTGCGTGCGCATGCAGGCCGGGGCCCGTGATTCTGGCCATGGCTGAGCCGGGCTGAATCGTGGCGGCCAGACCGGACTGGACCACATCCATCAGCATGGCAAGGCCGTCGACTTCGGCGACCAGGTTAGGCCAGACTTGAGCGCGCTCGAATGCGGCATTGAGCACAGCACGCAGGCCATGGTTGCCACTCGGGAGTACAAGCGGCAACTTCGCGACAGTCGCAAGCGTCATGGAATCGTCAGTTTCGGCCCGGAACAGTTCCTCGTGCGCGATCATGAAGAGTTGCTCGTCCAGAAGTAACTCTGTCAGCCACTTCCCGCGTTGACCACTCTGAAAGACGATCGCCAGATCGAGCTGGCGGGCACTGAGCAATGTCGACAGATTGCCAGACAGGCTTTCAACGATTTGTAGTCTCACGTCCGGATACTGGCTGCGCATTGCCTTGAGCAAAGGCAGTCCGAGCACCGAAGCCGTAGTCGGCGTCATGCCCAGACTGACATGTCCGGACAGTCTGGCGTGCTGTGCAGCTTGAACCGCCTCGTCAGCATGACGCAAGGCAAGTTGTGCCTGTTGCCAGAAAGCCAGACCAGCCTCGGTCGGCGTGGCGCCGGTGGCACTTCGTCTTAGCAGCACAGTCGAGAGCTCTGTTTCGAGACGGGCAATCTGCTGGCTCAGTGCTGACGTGACGACACCGAGGGCCTGCGCAGCCCTTCCCATGCTGCCGAGTTCGACAACTTTGACAAAATAGCGAAGCTGACGCAGTTCCATACCGGCATTGTTGCATGACCAGGGCTAACATTGCGTCTGATGCGTTTCACACTTCAGGAATCAAGACCATGAACACGTCCACTGAACATGACGGTAGTCAGCCAGCCAAGGCAGCTGTCTCTCCCACAGAACCCCGACTGACCTCACTTGCACATGGTGGTGGTTGTGGCTGCAAGATTGCACCCGGTGTATTGAGCGAATTGCTTGCCGCTATGCCGGCGGTGCAGCCGTATGCCAATCTGCTTGTTGGCACCGAAACGGCTGATGATGCGGCAGTTTATAAAATCAATGATCAGCAAGCATTGATTGCAACAACCGATTTTTTTATGCCAATCGTGGATGACCCGTTTGACTTTGGAAGGATTGCCGCGACTAACGCGCTGTCCGATGTCTACGCGATGGGCGGCACACCCATCCTGGCACTTGCCATTGTCGGCATGCCGATCAACGTGCTGTCAACCCGGACCATTGGCGAAGTACTCAGAGGCGGTCAAGCCGTGTGTCAGGAGGCGGGTATTCCGGTCGCAGGCGGTCACTCGATCGATTCAGTCGAACCCATTTATGGGTTAGTCGCCCTGGGACTGGCCCATCCAGACCAGATTCGGCGCAACAGCAATGTGCGTGTTGGCGACCGCCTCGTACTCACCAAGCCACTTGGGGTCGGTGTGTTTTCTGCGGCCTTCAAGAAAGAACAGCTTGACCAGCAGGGCTATGAAGCCATGATTCGCAGTACGACCCTGCTGAATCGTGCAGGGCCTCAACTGGCCAGCATGGACTCTGTACATGCCATGACCGATGTGACCGGGTTTGGGCTGCTCGGTCATGCGCACGAGATGGCCAGAGCCGCAGGTGTGTCGATCCGGCTACACAAAGACTCGGTGCCGTTGCTCGATGGGGTTTTCGAGCTGGCGCAGCGCGGCATGGTGACAGGCGCATCTGGCCGCAACTGGAATGCATATGGGTCGTCAGTCACAGGCCTTCCCCAGGGTGACTTGCTCTGGCGATCTCTGCTCACAGATCCTCAGACGTCGGGTGGCTTGCTGGTGTCGTGTTCACCAGATGCTGTAGACGAGGTCCTCAGGCTCGCCAGCCAACACGGAAGTACTCAGGCCGCGGTGGTAGGTGAGGTGGTTGCAGGCGCGGGCATCGTGGATGTAGTCTGATCGATGCGGCTCAAGGCCCCGTTCGAGACGCCAACGCTTCTCAGAAAATGATAGTTGCTGCCATGATCGCCGTGGCGACTGCGACGGCGGGCAGGCAGTCCATCAGTAGCCTGCGCCCGCCAATGAAGCCGGCAAGTGCGAGCTTCAATGTGCTGTTGCTGATGGCTGCCATCAGGATGCCGTTTGCGGCAACCGACTGATCCAGGCCGTTGTTGGCCAGACGGGCCAGTGAGAGCGTGATGGCGTCAACATCGGCTGCCCCCGAAATGGCGGCCATGATGAACACCCCTGCATCGCCAAAGGCCCTTCGCGCAATCTCGACCAGAAACATGATGCCGACAAGCAGTGCCGTGAAACGCAGCGCAGGACCCAGTTCGAACGGGTTCTTCAGTGCTTGCTCCACAGATCCTGTGTCGACGTCGCGCTGCTTGCGCGCACGCAAAAGCAGCAGGCCGACACCAGTCAGATAGCAAACCATGCCCAGACCGATGGGCAATGCGATCTCCATCGCCACGGCGGGTGAGATAACAGCCGCTTCCAGCAGTATGCGTGGAAACATGATCGAAGACGTCAGTAGCAGGCCGGCCGCGATTGTGGCGGGCTGGTTGATGCTAGCCGATAGTCTGGACAGCGTGACCGTCATGGCGGTTGAGGAAACCATGCCGCCAAGTGCGGCTGTGAGCATGATGCCACTGCCAGGCCCGACAATCCGTACAGCGACATAAGCTGCAAATCCGAGACCGGCAATCAGAACCACCATCCACCAGGTGACGTACGGATTGAAGACTGCTAGTGGACCCATGGTCTCGTTGGGTAGAAGGGGTAGCATGACCACAGAAATGAAAAGCAGCTTGAGGGTTGCCGAGATTTCGTGTTCAGACAGGCGGTGCACCTGAGTGTGCAGCAGACTTTTCATGCTCAGCAGCAGTGCTACCAGGACGCCCAGGCTAGCAGCCAGTGTCGCCTGGCCAGATATTGCAAGTGATCCGAGCAAAAATGTGCTGAGCATTGCGATTTCTGTTGTCATACCCCAGTCACCGCTTGCACGCGTCTCGGCGATGTAGCCCGCCACAATCAGCGTCATGACGCCAGCCAGAATAATCGCCCAGGAAACGGGATGCAGGGCCTCGCTGAGGAGGACCGCCAGTGCGCCCGACAGCCCGAGCAGGCCGAACGTGCGGATGCCCGCCATGACTCGCTCGCTCTGGCGTTCTCGCTGACTCCATTCCCGTTCCCCGCCGATCAGCAGGCCGATTGCGAGCGCAACCAGTATGTCGGGAAGCAGTTCGAGGGTGCTTGGCGAAGAGAGGGCCACAAGCGATTGTCCATAGTCTTTGTCAGGTGATGCAAGAATGATACGCTTGTGAGCCTCAGATGAGCAGTCCAGCCGAAGTGCGCATCCTGAATGTGTGTCAAAAAGTCTGGATCGCGCAATCGCAACAATCACGGGTTGAAATCATGATCAGTCAGACAATGCAGCAGCGTGTGCAGTCAGTGCAGGAACGGATTCGCCTGGCGTGTGAGCGGGTTGGTCGAGATCCGTCGCATGTCAGCATTCTGCCGGTAAGCAAGACCTTCCCGGTGGAGTCAATTGAGCAGGCTGTCTCCCTGGGGTTCAGCCGATTTGGCGAGAACCGCCCACAGGAAGTTGTTCGAAAGGCGCCTTTGCTCCAGCATCTCGATGTGCAATGGGTTGTGATTGGTCAGGTCCAGACTAACAAGGCCAAGGATGTGGCGAGATGGGCGTCGGAGTTGCAGTCGCTTGACCGCGGTTCTTTGGCCGAGGCGCTGCAGCGCCGTCTGGAGCCGCTCGAGCGCACGCTTGATGTGCTGGTTCAGGTTAAAACCTCGCCAGAGGATAGCAAGTCTGGATTGCCTGCTTCAGAACTGATGCCCTTGCTGCGCCAGCTGGAGGCGTTTCCCAATCTGCGCATGAAAGGGCTGATGACGCTTGCGGTGTTGTCAGACGATCCTCAACCTGTGCGCGACTGTTTCAGGATGCTTGTCAGGTGTCGTCAGGAGGCCCTTGACGCGGGGATTGATCCGCAGTGTCTGGAGCGGCTGTCAATGGGTATGAGCGCAGATCTGGAACTGGCGGTCGAGGAAGGCTCGACCGAGGTTCGCGTGGGGACAGCCATTTTTGGGGTGCGCTGATCCGACCCGGCTCCTCCCCGATGTGCTATGGCGTGGACGGAGAAAATAGCTCCAGCGTTCCGCGCATCCTGGGCGAATGACCGCCGACCGTGCACAGGAAAGCATATTTGACCTGCGGATCCAGGCTCTTGACGTCCAGCGTGACGGATGCTGTTTCCCCACGCCCGATGATAGGTGTGCTGGCGAGGATCAGGTTGTCATCCGGCATGATCCAGCCTTGCGCCTGGCCTGCCCGGTACGAGTCTCGGGCGACCTTTTCCAGATCACGCTGAGTCGTCAAAACCCAGTTATGTCCGGTTGCTGATTTCGGAAGTATCCCCGTGTGTATGAGTTCGACCGTGAAAGTGGTGCAGGTATCTGGAATCCGGATGACGCTGGTGTCGAATTCAAGCGCATCACTCCCCCGGATCTGAGTCGTACAAATCGGTTCGGTATGGGCGGCAGGCAGGATGGCGAGCGTGGCCAGAGCGCAAAGCAGTAAATGAGGCTTCATTAAATTCAGGGCAGGTTAGACATCGGGACAAAAATTAGTCGCATGTGCAGGGGGCAGGCTGGGAACATCGTAGGCCTTTGGCGATAACCTCACAACAATCCCTTGCAACAAGTGCTTTTTACACCTGTTCAGTGAGTCGAGTTCTATGCAGTGACATGATCAGTCACTTACACTTGCGTTCGTAACAATTTTGTACATATTCAGTGCGCGGTTCAGATTCATCCTCTTTTGCGATACAAACCTGTCCATGCCAGGGCACTGTTGTGTGGTTTCCTCGTATGAAACAAATGTGTTTTTGTGTGTGGTCACGTCAAATGGCGATCGCCGCGACGATAACCGTCGCGTGGCGTGAGGCACGCCACATGGATGAACACAATCAAGAACAGGGTGTCTGACCTGACTATTTTAGACACGGACTCAAAGAGCTTATAGCGTGATAGAGATTTTTCTGGTGTTCCTGCGACTGGGCCTGACTTCGTTTGGCGGCCCTGTGGCGCACATCGGTTTTTTTCATACCGAGTTTGTGCGGCAGCGAAAATGGGTTGACGACTCCACCTTCAGTGGTTGGCTGGCCCTGTGCCAGTTCCTGCCTGGTCCAGCGTCGAGTCAGTTAGGATTCCTGATCGGGTTGCATCGCGGTGGTTTCATGGGTGCGCTGGCGGCCTGGTTCGCATTCACAATGCCATCTGCAGTCGTTCTCGTGGCATTGGCGATCTATGGGATTGGTTCAGAGTCAGAGTGGGCGATGACGGTTGTGCACGGACTCAAACTGGTCGCGGTCGCGGTCGTGGCCCAGGCGGTCTGGGGAATGTGGTCCAGTCTCTGCAAGTCGACCGTGACCCGGGTGGTCGCTCTGGCCGGGTTCGCGCTGACAATCTGGTTCATCGGTTGGTCGGGTCAGATATGGGCCATCCTTGCCGGTGCTCTGGTCGGGTTGGTTCTGCTGCGGCAGGAGGCGCAGGCGAATCTGACTGGTGAAGTGGGTGTCGTTCGGGTCCGTCCTGTCGCAGGAATTGTGCTGCTGCTGGTCGCTCTGGCGCTATTGCTGGGTCTGCCTTTTGTGGTGGCTCAGGCACCCGTGACGGAAATGTTTGCAACGTTTTATCGGGCTGGCGCTCTGGTGTTCGGTGGCGGACATGTCGTGCTGCCGATGCTTCAGAGTGCTGTGGTTGATACCGGACTGGTTGGTCGGGATGACTTTCTGGCAGGCTATGGTTTGGCGCAGGCAGTACCGGGGCCTCTTTTTACCTTCGCTGCATGGGTGGGAGCGCTTGATCAGTCCTTGCCTGGATGGCCAGGTGCGATGCTGGCACTGGTGGCTGTGTTTCTGCCGGGGATGTTGCTGGTATGCGGTGTGCTGCCGTGGTGGAACCGATTGCGGGAGCAGTCCTGGGCCCTTGCAGCCTTTGCGGGTGCCAACGCTGCCGTGGTGGGCGTGCTGGCTGCCGCCTGGTACAACCCGATCATGATGACTGCGTTTCAGACGTGGATTGACGCGTGTGTGGCGTTCGCGGCCGCGGCATGGCTTATCTGGGGGCGGGCCCGAGCATGGGCCGTTGTCCTGCTGTGTGTCCTGCTTGCCCTGGCGGGTCAGTGGTCGGGTGTCTGGCCGGTCGTGAGTGCAGGTAGTTGAGCTTGCAGTCTGTTCCAGTGGTCAAACAAGTCAACACAAAGTCACACTCATAAAGTATCAAACCATGCGATAACACCACTGGCGATGTGCAATTGTTGCTGCAAGAGCTAGACTCTGACTTAAAATAACGATATGGCTATCCTCAATATTCTCCGCTATCCCGATCACAGACTGCATAAGGTCGCTAAACCTGTCGCGCAGGTGGATGATCGTATTCGTCAACTAGTGAAGGACATGGCGCAAACCATGTACGACGCACCAGGAATTGGCCTGGCTGCGACACAGGTTGATGTGCATGAGCGGGTGGTTGTGATGGATCTGTCCGAGGAACAGAGTGAACTGATGGTTCTGATCAACCCGGAGATCATCTGGGCCAGTGAGGATGTTCAGGTCTACGAAGAGGGCTGTCTGTCGGTGCCAGGGGTATACGACGAGGTCAAGCGTGCGGCGCAGATCAAGGTTCGCGCACTGGACGAGAACGGTCAGTCCAGGGAGTTCGATGCGGATGGGTTGCTTGCAGTCTGTATCCAGCACGAACTTGACCATCTGAACGGTAAAGTGTTTGTGCAGAGACTTTCCAGCCTCAAACAGAATCGTATTCGTAACAAGATTCTGAAACAACGACGCGAAGAGCAGGTCGCTTCGGCCAGCTGAGTCCCGTGCCCGGTGTGGTCAGCGAGTCGGTGGCCGCATCTGGCTGCGCAGATACATCCCGCCGCCAGGTGGATGTTTGATTCGAAGAAGACCGATGCAGGAGCAAGGGTCCGGAGCGTCCCTGAACCGACTGCAAACCTTGCCTTGAAATCCTCTCGGCCATCTTGGCCATGTCAGACCCCGTGGACGCGAGACTGCGGGATCTGACATGCAGGACGTTCAGACCTGGCCAGACCTGGTTTGTCTGGAAGAGTCATTGCCCATAATGTCCTCTTCGCGCTGAACGCGCAGGACTCGTTGCGGGAACGGAATCTCGATGCCGTTGGTATCAAATGCCTGTTTGAGTCGTGCCAGCAACTCCCGACGAATCCCCCATTTGGCTGATGCATCGGTCTTCATTCTGAGTCGCAAGCCGACGGCAGAGTCTTCCAGTTGATTGACACCGAGGATCTCGACATCGTCAAGGATCTTGTCTTTCTGGTCCGGATCCTGGCGAAGGGCTTGACCCACTTCTTTGATGACTTCGTATGTTCTGCCAAGGTTGGCATCATAGGCCACACCAATATCAACTACAGCGTAGGCGAATTGCCGGCTGTGGTTAGTAACGGTGGTAATGGCGCTGTTGGGAAGGTAGTGAACGGCGCCCTCTCCGTCGCGCAGACGCACGTGACGCAGTGTAACTTCTTCAACGGTGCCACTCTTTCCTGCCGCTTCAATGAAATCGCCTTGGCGGATCTGGTTTTCCATGAGCATGACGAAACCCATGAAGTAGTCTTTGACCAGGCTCTGTGCCCCAAAGCTGATAGCGATACCAACCACACCGGCTGTGGCGAGCAGGGGGGCGATCGAAATGCCCAGCTCTGCCAGAATCAGCATGGCCGTCACCACGCCGATCGCGATTGAAGAGATGTATCCGAATATCCGACTCAACGTGTCGATGCGTTTGCGCTCTTCAACGCCCGGTGCACGGGCGCTCAGGCGCTGGTGCAGTGTTGTGAGGAGTCTGCTCACGACGCCCCGAATGATTAACGCCAGAATCAGAATGATGATGACGTTGATGCTGGCAATCAGCATCGATGCCCACGCGGGTGTGCTGTCAATGCCCATGCTGGCTAGAAAGTCGGCTGTGATGTCTTGCATAGTTCGATTATTCCACTCGTTTGAATTCAGGAGAAACACCCGGACTCTGATTCGCCTGGGCGCCAGGTATGACGTTTAGCCCTCATACAATAGGCAATGGCAAGAATTTGCAGTGACTTGCTCGTAGGAGTCTGCTTGCGGACGTCCGTAACTCTGAACGTCTGATTTTTAGTGCCTAAAGGATACGGGAGTTTGAGCGCCTTGTCTTGTCCAGCACCCAGTCCCCGAATATGGAGCGAGCAGGCAGGCACCTGCTTGTTGTTCACACAGAAAGTAGAGAAATTAGCGAAAGAAGGGTTGTCAAATGAAAGTTGGTTTTGCGGGTACCCCCGAGTTTGCGAGTACTGCCCTGGAGTCCTTGATCGAGGCAGGCCACTCGGTTGTTGTGGTCCTGAGCCAGCCAGACCGGCCATCAGGCAGGGGCATGAAACTGACACAAAGTCCGGTCAAGCAGGCTGCGGTCGCACACAATATTCCGGTGCTGCAACCGGCGGGTCTCAAGCTTGATGGCCGCTATGCGGAGCAGGCCTTGCAGGTTCGCCATCAGCTGGAGAAGCTGGATCTGGATGTCTTGATTGTCGCAGCGTATGGGCTGATTCTGCCCGCATGGCTACTCGATCTGCCAAAGTCTGGCTGCCTGAACATCCATGCGAGTCTTTTGCCCAGATGGCGTGGCGCAGCACCCATCCAGCGAGCAATCGAGGCCGGGGACGATCTGACCGGCGTCACCATCATGCAGATGGACGAAGGGCTCGATACGGGGGATATGCTGATCAAGGCAGAGGTTGCCATTGACCCTGGCGATAACGGGCAGACCCTGCATGACAAGCTGGCTGCCTGCGGTGCGTCGTTGATCGTGCGGGCACTTGAGTTGCTTGAAAAGAAAGCACTCGTCAGAACGCCACAACCCGTTGACGGGGTGACTTACGCAGAGAAGTTGCTCAAGCAGGAGTCTGAACTTGACTTGTCACGCCCGGCGACCGAACTGGCGCGCAGGATTCGGGCATTCACACCTTTTCCGGGGGCCAAGCTGACATTGCCGGGACTGGCTGATCCGGTCAAGGTGTTTTGTGCGACTGCTTTAGCTAATGATTCAGCCAGTCGTCAGGCGCAGGGCACGCGGCGTAAGCCCGGCGAACTCCTTGGCGTCTCAGCAGATGGTATCGACCTTCAAACGGGTGAAGGCATTCTGCGGGTGACAGAATTGCAGCGCGCGGGCGGAAAGCGCCAGCCGGTAGCAGTATTTCTGTCCGGCTGGCACCCGCCTCAGTCCTGAATACTGGCCCAGAGATCGTAGTCGTCCGAGTCGGTGACCCGGGCTCTGACCAGCTGCCCAGGCACCAGCTTTACACCGCTATCCGGATCATGCTCAATGTAGACACAGCCATCGATCTCGGGCGCATCAGCGCTGGATCGACCAATGGCGCCGTCCTCATCAACTTCGTCAATGAGGACATCGATTTCCGTGCCGACTTTTCTGGCCAGTCTGGCACGTGAAATCGCCTGCTGATGTGCCATAAACCGTTCCCAGCGATCCTGCATGATCTCGGGCGCGACCGGGTCGGGCAGGGCATTGGCACTGGCCCCTTCAACCGGTGAGTATTGGAAACAGCCTACCCGATCCAGTTGGGCCTGAGTCAGCCAGTCGAGCAAGTATTCGAAGTCCTCTTCTGTTTCTCCCGGAAAGCCGACGATGAAGGTTGACCGGATCGTCAGGTCCGGACAGATCTCGCGCCACTTGTGGATGCGTTCCAGTGTGCGGTCCTCAAACGCAGGACGCTTCATTGCCTTCAGGATTCGGGGGCTGGCGTGCTGGAAGGGAATGTCCAGATACGGCAGAATCTTGCCCTGCGCCATCAGGGGAATGACCTCATCCACGTGTGGGTAGGGGTAGACGTAGTGCAGCCTGATCCACGCGCCAAGTTCACTCATGGCATCGCACAGCTCCGTCATGCGGGTGCGCACGGGTCTGCCTTGCCAGAATCCGGTCCTGAACCGTGTGTCGACACCGTAGGCACTGGTGTCTTGCGAGACGACCAGCAATTCTTTGACGCCTGCACGCACTAGTCTCTGGGCTTCGTCCAGTACATCGCCAATCGGGCGGCTGACCAGGTCCCCCCGGATGGAAGGAATAATGCAGAAGCTGCAGCGGTGGTTGCAGCCTTCCGAGATCTTGAGGTAAGCGTAGTGTCGTGGCGTGAGTTTGATGCCCTGGGGAGGCACCAGGTCAACAAAGGGGTCATGCTCGACCGGCGGTGCAGCGGCGTCGTGGACTGCACGCACGACCTGCTCGTACTGCTGGGGGCCGGTGACGGCCAGAACCGACGGGTGGACCTCCCGGATGACATCTTCCTCAACCCCCATACAGCCAGTGACAATGACACGTCCGTTCTCAGTGATTGCCTGGCCGATGGCGTCGAGCGACTCTGCTTTGGCGCTGTCAATAAATCCGCAGGTGTTGACCACGACCACGTCAGCACCGTCATAGTCAGGTACGATTTCATATCCTTCTGTGCGCAACTGTGTGAGGATGCGCTCCGAATCAACGAGTGCTTTCGGGCATCCGAGACTGACGAATCCGACCTTTGGGGTTGACATGATGATGTGGAACTCTTTGTGTGCAGGCAATCCGGCATTTTAGCGTTTACGTCAGACGAGAAGCGTCTTCTTGCCCCTAAAATCCAAACATGACCGAGAATCGACTGTCCCTTAACAAAACCTTGCTGACCACGGCCCGCTGTCTTTCGGAGGTTGAGTCAGGAAGATCGTTGAGCGCACTGCTGTCCAGGGTTCATCCTTCCGAACGCGCTGCAGTGCAAGCGCTCTCCATGTATGCAATGCGTCACTGGGGCCTGGCTCAGGCCTGGCGTTCGATTGCCATGCAGCGGCGTTCTCAAAGCGGTCCCCTGAACAGTCTGGTTGCGCTGAGTCTGCTGTTGCTTGACATTGCCATGGTCGAGGAGGCTGCCACGGGTAGGCAGGGGGTGCCGGATTCGTTCCAGTGCCCGCCTGGAGACGGTGCGCCCCGGTACGCAGTCCACACGGTTGTTGATCAGTCTGTCCGCGCTGCCAGGCTTGTCAGCAAGGCATCGTTTGCTCCCAGGCTTCTGAATGCGATCTTGCGCAGATTCCAGAGGGAGCGGACCTTGTTTGTCGAGGCAGTGGCGAGGGATGAGGTTGCCAGATGGAACTATCCTGCCTGGTGGATCGCCCAGGTACGTGATACTTATCCCGATCACTGGCAATCCATCTTGCAGGTCAGTCAGACAGCCCCGGACCTGGTCTTGCGGGTCAACCAGAGAAGGTCCAGTGTGCAGCAGGTTCTGTCGTCGCTGGAAGACGCTGGTGTACAGGCGGTCCATGTGGGCGGTGCCGCCATCAAGGTCAGAAGCGCGGGGGCGATCGAACGTTTGCCGGGATTCGAAGCAGGCTGGTGGTCTGTGCAGGACCTGTCAGCACAGCAAGCAGCGCCGTTGCTTGGCCTGAGGGGCGGGGCGCGGGTGCTCGATGCCTGTTCTGCCCCGGGCGGCAAAGCCGCACATATCCTTGAGCTTGCGAATGTTTCGCTGACAGCAGTGGATCAGGATGCCAGACGACTGGAGATGGTGCGCGAGAACCTCGAGCGGCTTGGTCTGCTCGACCCTGAACGCGTCCAGCTGGTTCATGCTGATCTGCTCCATAGCAGAGCGTGGGCTGGGTCGGCACCTTTTGACCTGATCCTTGCGGATGTGCCGTGCACGGCGTCGGGTGTGGTTCGACGCCATCCTGATATTGCCTGGCTACGGAGGCAGTCCGATCTTGAGCAGACAGTTGCGCTACAGCGTGCGATTGTTGATGCTATCTGGCCTGCGCTGGTCCCGGGTGGCCGCCTGCTGCTGGCAACCTGCTCGATTTTTGAGCAGGAAGGTGAGGCACAGGCCGTAGCCATGCTTGAGCGCCATGCGGATGCCCGGCGTCTGCCAGCGCCCGGGCTGATTCTTCCTGAGAGTGCAGGAGAGCAGATGACGTGTGGCCATGACGGGTTTTTCTATGCGCTATTCACAAAAGAGGCCAGGGCGTGAGGGCGCTGGCGATTCATGCGATCGTGAAGACGGGATTTGATCATCTGGTTTCGGGTCGGGCAATACAACTGTTCAAGGTGTGCCTGCTGCTGGGTTTTGTCTGGTTTGGCGCAGGAGGAGGGCAGGCTTACGGGCAGGCCAGCGATGCGGAGTTACCCGATCACGCTCAGGCTTCTGTGCAGCGTATCGAGCCGCTAGTTCATCAAGGACACCTGAGCATGGATATCGATATCGAGATGTCCCTGAGCCATTCGATGGCAGAGGCCCTCAAGAGAGGGGTTGCGCTGACCTTCACGATCGAGGTCGAGATTGACCAGCCACGCTGGTGGTGGTTTGACAAGGTGCTGGTCGATGCCAGGCTGACCAGACGTGTTTCATTCAATACTCTAACCCGACAGTGGCGAGTCAGTATCGGGGATCTGGGCCTGGTTGTGGCGACCTATAACGAGGCGCTTGATCTGGTGCGCCGGGTGCGCGGCTGGGAGGTCGCGCCGATTGATCGGTTCGAATCAGATGCTGACTACAAAGGCCGGGTTCGCATCATGCTTGATGCAACCCAGCTTTCCCGGCCCATGCAGCTTGATGCCAACAAGCGCAGTGACTGGACGCTGATCAGTCCATGGCGAGAGTTCGAGTTCAGTGTTGGTCGAGAGAGGGACAATTCATGAAGCACTGGGGGCGATGGCTGATTGCGTTTGGAATCGCAGGAGGGCTTGCTCTCTTCATCCTGCTGGCCTGGTCGACGGCTAGCGCTTCTTTGCTGGCTCAGTATCACGAACTGCTTGTCTATCTGAATGTGGCGCTCGCAGCAGGGCTGTTTGTGTGGGTGATCGGTTTGTTTACGAGGCTGGCATATCAGTTGTACAAGGGAAAGTTCGGCGCCCGGCTGACCGGCCGGTTCGCACTGGCGTTTGCTCTGATCGGGGTGTTGCCAGGCGCATTGATCTACACCGTTTCCGTACAGTTCATGTCGAAGTCGATCGAGTCCTGGTTCAACGTTCGGGTTGACACTGCGCTTGATGCGGGCCTGGCGCTGGGACGTGCGGCACTGGACGCCCAGCTCAACGAGCTCGACACCCGCGCACGCGCCATGGTTCCGTTGCTTTCAGGGGCGGACGAGTCCGATCTGCCAGAGATTCTGTCCCGGGTCAGGGAAGTGACTGGAGTGCAGGAAGCCATGGTTTTTACCGGCTCTGGCAGGCCAGTTGCGTTCGTAACCGAGCAACTTGGACAGTTGCTGCCCCAGCCGCCTCCATCCCAGGTCCTGAATCAGCTCAGGGTGACGCGTGGCTATACAGCCGCAGAGTCGATGACTGAAGGGCTGGTCGGAGATGAAACAGTCAGCATGTTGCTCAGGGTGATTGTGCCGCTGGCGACCCCCATGGTCTCGTCCACTGGGCCATTGATTAATGAAATGCGCTGGTTACAACTGATCAAACCAGTGTCCGACAAGCTTGTTCTCAATGCTGAGGAGGTCCGGGCAGGTTACCGTGATTATCAGGAACTCGCCATGTCCAGGCATGGGTTGCAGCAACTGTTTGGTGTTACGTTGACGCTGGCGCTGTTGCTGGCCGTCTTTGCTGCCATGGCTGTTGCGCTGTATCTTTCCAAACGACTGGTGCAGCCTTTGCTTGCGCTGGCATCAGGGACCCGCGCGGTTAGTGTCGGAGACTATCGGCCTTTACCAGAGCCCCCACAGAACGATGAGGTGGGTCAATTGACCCGCTCGTTCAATGCCATGACCCATCAACTGGAGGAGGCAAGGCGACTTGTCGATACCAACCGGCGTCAGCTCGAACGATCCAAGCTCTACATCGAGAGTATCCTGGCCAACCTTTCGGCCGGCGTACTGGTATTTGACGAACAGTTCCGGGTGACCATCTTCAACCAGGGGGCCCAGTCCATCCTGGGAGCAGACTTCAGGGAAGTGGCGGGTAGGCCGCTCGAAACTGCCAACGGGATGGTCGAGTTTGCCGGAACCATTCGCAGGGCTTTCTCCCAGCATGTTGCAATGGGTAGCGAACGACTGCACTGGCAGGAGCAATTTGAAGTGACACTGCCCCGGACCGGGGATGGAGACAGACCTCTCACACTCACATTGCTTGCCCGTGGCACCCATCTTACCGGTGAGGGGCGTGGCAACGGATACGTCGTGGTGTTTGACGATATTACAGAGGTGATCTCTGCAAACCGCAGTGTTGCGTGGGCCGAGGTGGCCAGAAGACTTGCACACGAAATCAAGAACCCGCTCACGCCGATACAGCTTTCGGCCGAGCGACTCGCGATGAAGCTCGTAGACAAGCTTGATGAAAAGGATGCCGCGCTGCTGGAACGCTCAACCAACACGATCATCAATCAGGTCTCCTCGCTCAAGCACATGGTCGACGAGTTTCGGGAGTATGCGCGCAAGCCACCGACGGTTTACGGTCCGGTCAACCTGAATTCGCTGATTGAAGATGTTCTGACGCTTTACGGATGGGATCCCTATGATTCGAGAAGCCGTGACGGAGGTCGCCCGGTACAGTTTGATATCCGGCTTGATCCTGATTTGCCACAAGTGCGCGGCGAGCCGACTCAGCTACGTCAGGTGATTCATAATTTGCTGGGAAATGCCCGGGAGGCCCTCGCTGAGACGCAAAGCGAAGGTATGATTCAGGTCTCGACAGAGGTGACTCTGGGCGGGTCGGGTGACGATGCCAGCGAGCCAGCTGTCTTACTGACAGTTGCCGACAACGGGCCAGGGTTTTCGAGTCAGTTGCTCCAGCGAGCGTTCGAGCCCTACGTCACGACCAAGGCTCAAGGAACCGGTCTCGGTCTTGCCATTGTCAGAAAAATTGTGGAAGAGCACGGTGGGTATATCGAACTCTCCAATCTGCGTGCCGGGGGGCGCGCGTCACAATCATGCTTGCGCCGTTTGATGCTTCTGCGTATCCGGTAGACGAGGCGTCGCAAGCAAACGATAATCACAACAGCTCTAGGTAAATTAAAAAGAAACTATGGCCCGCATTCTGGTGGTCGACGATGAAGTCGGCATTCGTGAGTTGCTCTTCGAGATCCTGTACGACGAGGGGCACACTGTTGAAATGGCCGAGAACGCCGCGCAGGCACGTGCAGCGCGCGCTCGGATTCGTCCCGATCTTGTTTTGCTTGATATCTGGATGCCCGATACCGACGGCGTGACGCTGTTGCGGGAGTGGGGCTCACAGGGGTTGCTCGACATGCCCGTCATCATGATGAGTGGTCACGCAACAATCGATACGGCAGTCGAGGCGACACGTATCGGGGCTGTGGATTTTCTGGAGAAACCGATCACCCTTCAGCGCTTGTTAAAGACCATCTCCTCGGCTTTGAGCAGGCCCTTCAAGCCCACGCTTGGAAAAGTGACGCCGGTCCCACCTCCGCCGACGGCGCAAGTGATCGCACCGCCACCGCTGGCCAATCCATTTGCCGAACCGCCCGAAGAAAAGAAGCCGGAAGGCCCGTCGAATCTGCTTGGAAATATCTCGCTCGATCAACCGCTGCGTGATGCGCGTGACGAGTTTGAGCGCGTTTACTTCGAGTACCATCTCGCCCGGGAGAATTACAGCATGACACGTGTGTCTGAGCGTACCGGGCTTGAACGTACGCATCTCTACAGAAAACTCAAGCAACTTGGAATCGAATCGCGTAAGCGAGGATCATGAAAATCCTGATTGTCGGAGCAGGTCGGGTTGGCACCAGTGTCGCGGAGAACCTGGTGTCTGAACACAACGACATCACTGTCATCGATGCTGATGCAAGCCGGCTTTCTGACCTGCAGGAGCGGTTTGACCTTCGAGGCGTGGTGGGAGATGGTTCACTGGTCTCGTCACTCCGGCGCGCGGGAGCAGAGGATGCCGACATGCTGATTGCTTGCGCGGCCAGTGATGCGGTCAATCTGGTGACATGCAAGATTGCACGGATGGTGTTCAATGTTCCCCGTCGGGTTGCCCGAGTCCGCTCGTCCGAACTGCCGGCCATGCCAGAGCTGCTTGGAGAAGAAGGCTTTTGTGTCGATGCCGTAATCAGTCCAGAGGGCAGCGTTACATCGTACCTTCAGAAGCTGATCGAGTTTCCCGAAGCGTTGCAGGTTGTCGAGGTTGGCGATGGCCGGGTCAGTGTTATCACCATGCGGGTCGGTATTTCCGGCTTCATGGCCAATCACAAGCTTCAGGACCTCAGGGCGATGCGTCCGGATGTCAATGCACGTGTTGTCGATATCTTGCGAGGAGGGCGGCCCGTCACGGTGTCTCCCGATACCGTTCTGCTGCCTGGCGACGAGCTTTTGCTGATTGCAGATACCGAACACGCACACCAGGCTGTTCACCAGATGCACAAGAGCGTGGAGTCGGTGCGCCGGATCATGATTGCCGGTGGTGGCAACATCGGGGCTCGGGTGGCACGCAACCTGGCCGAGAACGGTTACAACGTGCGAATCATCGAGCAGAACATGTCACGTTGCGAGGAGCTCGCCAGTACGCTACCAGACAATGTTCTGGTCCTGCACGGCAATGGCACTGATGAGTCGCTACTGCAACGAGAAGGGATCGAGGACACCGACACCTGGCTTGCGCTGACCAGTGAGGACGAGGACAACATCATGTCTTCTCTGCTGGCCAAACGGATGGGTGCACGCAGAGTGATTGCGCTGATCAATCGTCAAGCTTACGGTGAACTCATGCAGGGCAGTCACATCGACATTGCTGTTTCACCCTCACAGGCCACCATGAGTGAGTTGCTTTGCTATGTCAGGCGTGGCGACATTGTGGCAGCGCACCGTCTTCGGGGCGGTGTCGCGGAAGTGCTGGAAATGGTTGCCCATGGTGACCGGAAATCCTCCAAGGTTGTCGGGCGAAGAATATCGGAGCTTGATTTGCCAAAAGGGGCCAGTATCGGTGCAATCGTGCGGGGAGACGAAATCATCATTTCAGATCCGAATGCCTTTATTGAGTCAGAAGATCATGTCATCGTGTTTGTGCCGACCAAGGCCAAGGTGGCCAAGGTCGAGAAGCTGTTTCAGGTATCTGCGTCGTTTTTTTGAGGATTCATGAAACGGTTTCTGGCGGTTGTCCACGTGCTCGGATTCACCATGGCACTGTTTGCCACGACGATGTTCGTGCCCATGGTCTGGTCCGTGATCCTGGAAGATGGGCAGCTGATGCTGTTCATACAGTCATTTGCGATTGCCTTGCTAATTGGTGTCGTCATGTGGCTTGGCACCCTCGCATATCGGGCTGAGCTGCGTCCGAGAGATGGTTTTCTGCTGGTTTCGATGGTGTGGTCGTTTCTGCCTCTGCTTGGCACCATTCCCCTGCTGCTGTACTTCAACGGCAACGGAATGCATTTGTCTTTCACGGACGCTTACTTCGAGTCGATGTCTGGACTGACAGCAACGGGCGGAACACTGTTATCGAACGTCGATGAGATGGCGCCTTCGGTCAACTTGTGGCGCTTCACCATGCATTGGGTCGGCGGGATGGGGATCATCGTGCTTGCGGTCGCAATTCTGCCTTTGCTGGGCGTGGGTGGTCATCAGGTGTTTCGCGCAGAAACACCGGGTCCCATGAAGGAAGAGAAACTCACACCACGTATCGCCAGCACTGCCAAGGCGCTGTATGCGATTTATTTTGGCCTGTCGATCGTCTGTTTTCTGGCATACCGCGCGGCCGGTATGTCCTGGTTTGATGCCTGGTGTCAGATGGCATCAACGGTTGCGCTTGGTGGCTTTTCGACACATGACTCAAGTTTTGCGTACTTTGACTCCCCGCTCATCGAAGCGATCTGCATCGTCTTCATGTTGCTGTCAGGAATCAATTTCGCGACACACTTCAAGGCCTTTCAGCAAGGCGGTATACGCGCCTACAGTCGATGTCCAGAGGCGATTCCCTTCGTCGCTACAGTGCTAGGCATGGGTGTCCTGATCGGCCTGTATCTGTGGGTGACAGATGTTTACCAGGATCCGTTAACTGCGCTCCGCTACGCAGTCTTCAACACGGTCTCGATTGCAACAACAGCCGGCTTTGCGAACACTGACTATGAACAATGGCCGTTGATTGCGCCACTGCTCATGATTCTCCTGGGGATGTTCAGCACGAGCTCAGGCTCGACGGGTGGTGGCATCAAAATGATCCGAGTGCTGATGCTGATCAAGCAGACGCGCCAGGAGATGATCGGTATCCTCCATCCGCATGCCGTAACCCCGGTTTTGCTCAAAGGCCGTCTTATCCCGGGAAAGGTTCTGACATCCGTGCTGGCCTTTATGCTCTTGTACGGCCTGTCGATTGCGGTGCTGGTTGCACTCATGCTGTTGAGCGGGGCTGAACCCAGGACCGCATTCACTGCGATCATCGCGTGTTTGAACAACATCGGACCAGGCTTGGGAGATGTTGGTCCTTCGAGCAATTATCTGAGCTTGAACGACTTCCAGATCTGGTTGTGCAGTTTTGCGATGATGATAGGGCGACTCGAGCTTTTCACGGTGCTAGTGCTGTTTACATCCGGCTTCTGGCGCAAGTAATGGATTCAGTTACTCAATCTGGCAAAAGGACGCGCTACGGAGCGCTACCCCGGTATACTTTCCGATTACTCTGAATCAAGACGACACCCAATCATGGAACCCTTGTTTTTTCTGGCTTACGCGATACTCGGTTGTGTCGCGGGCTTTGCAGCAGGACTGCTGGGCATTGGCGGCGGCATGTTGCTGGTACCGTTCATGACTGCATTGCTGACTGCGCAGGGACTGCCACTGGAGCTGGTTGTGCATGCCGCGATCGCCACCTCCATGGCATCCATCATCTTTACCTCCATGTCC
This sequence comes from Orrella marina, assembly GCF_003058465.1. Classification (NCBI taxonomy): domain Bacteria; kingdom Pseudomonadati; phylum Pseudomonadota; class Betaproteobacteria; order Burkholderiales; family Alcaligenaceae; genus Orrella; species Orrella marina. The sequence goes on from NZ_CP028901.1 coordinate 3,517,438, forward strand.
AGTGTAAGAGCGCACCATCGGAAAGGCGCTGTACGCTGGGATCTGGTTCTGAGCTTCTCGCCAGGTATCGTGATTGGCGGATTGCTTGCAGGTGGTGCGGTATTTGCTGCCCTGAGAACAGGCTGGCTGGCCTTGGTGTTTGCTGTGTTCGTCGGTTATTCGGCGGTACAGATGGTCGCCAATCGCAAGCCCAAGCCGAGCCGTCAGATGCCAGGGCCCCTGGGAACAGGTGCTGCAGGTGCCGGTATCGGTTTTTTGTCGGGCCTGGTGGGTGCAGGTGGCGGGTTCGTTTCCGTGCCGTTCATGCTGTGGTGTAACGTGGCGTTGCACCAGGCGGTCGGAACCTCTGCCGCACTCGGGTTTCCGATTGCGGTTGCCAACACGATTGGTTATGTCTGGTCGGGCATGAATGCGACCGACCTGCCTCCCGGTATGATTGGTTATGTCTATTGGCCGGCTCTTCTGGTGTTGCTCTTCTTTAGCGTCATCTTTGCACCGATCGGCGCAAAGGTTGCCCACAAGTTGCCTGTACCGGCCCTGAAGAAAGTTTTTGCAGGACTTTTATTCATGCTGGCCATTTACATGCTTTACAAGGCTTCGGTCGCGTTTAACTGGTTCGGTAACTTTTAACTGACTGAGTGACCTGTTCCTGATCGATCAGGAACGGGGTAGGCTGGCCAGCTCTGAAGAGCGCACACCCGCAGATCGTCCCGGGGGATTGCTACACGGATCAAAACTCCGTGGCTTTTTCCCTTCAGTTGTAACAAGTGTGACTATTGCGTCACCAATTAATACGTAATTGAAACAATCCCGCAGGTATGATCCGCCACATGCATCCAAGTTTTATGGAATGCACTGTTAAATGGGAGGTGTCAATTGCGTATTCCATTCGAGTCTTCCATTGCTGGCATGTTCGGCCTTGCGCTTGAACTGCAGATTGTCGATCAGGAGAGTCAGGCGCTAGTACGTCGAGGTTCAGACATCATTGCCAGTCTCGACCAGTCCAGCCATGCCAGCCGTCGTGTTCGAACGGGCGCGCGACAGGACTTTCTGGAGCTGGTCTCCGGCGAACACGAGCATCCAGCCGGACTGCTTGCACAGATGAGCGAAATCCGATCGGAGGCGATTCGGTCTGCGCTGGCTAATCAGAGCTTTTTAAGTGGCGCAGGTGCGCATCCTGGCACATTCTGGATGGAGGCTAACGCAGTGCGACCGTCCGGTCAGGCGGTCGAGTCAGAGCTAGCGGCATCCTTTTACGCGGCGCGTGTGTTTGTTGGCGTGAAGTCCGGGGATGAAGCGATTCGACTGATTCGATTGCTGACACCGTATGTGCCGCATCTGATCGCCCTGTCTGCGAGCTCCCCTGTGATGACAGGCCAGTCCGTCGGTATGGTCTGCGCTCGACTGCTGTCCAGACTGGAGCGAGGCGGAACAACCAGTATGCCGACCAACATCCAGACCTGGGATGACTTTGAGCATTACATTGCACTCCTGGGCAGTGGGGGTCGGTCCGATCCGGCGGATCTTGGCTGGGACATGGTGCCGCGGCCCGAACTGGGGACGGTCGAAATACGGGTTATGGATGCTTCTCTGACCGTGGAAAGGGCGTGTTCCCTCGCCGGTTTTGTGCAGGCGCTTTCCCAATGGGTGCTGCGACAGGACGATATGCATTCCGTGAGTCCTTCGCTTCAGTCGGTCAATCGAGCCCAGGCTTGTTTCCTCGGGTTGAATGCAGACTATCTACGACTTGACGGCGGCCGTAGCGTGCCATTGCGCCAGGAACTGTTGGCTCTCATGGATGAAGTGTTGACCGTGGCTGACGAGATTGGCAGTGTCGATCAGATTGATGAGGTCGCGTCCTGGGTCCAGACGAGACGTTGTGATGCTGACTGGCTACACCAGCAAGCAATCCGTGTGACTCGACCCGAGGGCATAGTACAGAGAATGGTTGCACGATTCGACGCCTCACAGGGAAGCGACATCACATCTGATCTGGTGCACGCTTCAGAACTGAGGCCCTTTTCTTCTCAACGAATTCAGGCTGATCAGCGTTTCAGAGCCTTGCTGGCGAATCGCCTGGCGCCAGGCATGACCATAACTGACTTCGATCGTCAGCTTTAGGCGTCCGTCCGTGTCGGCTGTTGATTCGAGTGCGCGTTTGAGTTTTTCCAGCCATTGACGAGAAGGTAGTGCGCGCCGGCGTTCGCTGCTGGCGTTGCCACCGAGTGCTGCCACATCGCGCAACAAGGCGTCAGCGCTCCTGTAAGTGAGCGTCAGCGTCTCCTGATCCATGACAGGATCAGCAAACCCGTGTTCGACCAGCATGTCACCAAAGTCATGCATATCCACAAAGGGCATGGTGCTTGTGTCGAGATCGGCGTCTCTCAGGGCTGCGCGTAGTTCGATCGCGGTAGCCGGGCCATAACAGCTGAAGAATGCGAGGCCTTCTGGTCGAAGTATTCTGCCCCACTCTCGAATGACATCGTGGGGCTTCGGGTGCCAGTGCAAGGCGAGATTTGACCAGACCATGTCAAGAGACTCTGGCTCGAGACCGGTGGTCGCAAGATCGGCACAGACGGTTCTGTGCTTTTGCTGACCCTTCCATCGAGAAATCCAGCGACCGAACCCCTCTAGCCTGTAGGACTTTCGCAAGGCGGCGAGCAGGCGCGGGTTGTGATCCAGGCTGATGATGTTTGCCTGCGCAAACCGGTCTCGCAAAAGTTCCGTGCGTTCCCCTGCTCCGCAGCCAGCATCCAGAACGGTCTCAGGTTGAATCCGGATCAGTTTGAGTCGCTGGCGCATGCGTTCAGCAATTTCTGCGTGCAGGAAATCACCTGATTGCGGTCTACCGCGCCGGTCGAACTGCAGCATGACATCTTGCGCTCGAATGGCCAGATGTTTGGTGGTGGCTGAATCTGTCATAGTTCAAATGACGAGGGCGGCAATGTCCCTTCAAAATCTCCGGTTTGAGGAGTATTCAAGGGTGTCAGCATGCGTTGGCCTTTTCGTCGATCAAGAGAGTCAGAAAGCGTAGGTGCCTTTGGGGTGGGCGCAGGGCAAAAAGTCCCGGGTCGGCTGTCCGGGCTGTTCCGTTCAGGTATGCTGGCTGCACTGTCCGGTTGGCGTTATACGGAGTGTCCACTTTGCCTGGGGCCGTCCCGCCAGGGCAGAATGTGTCAAGGGTGCCTTGAAGATACGTTTCATGTTCGACAAGCACGCAACCTGTGCATCGGTTGCTCGGACGACCTCGATGACAGGCTATATTCTACGGCAGCTGAGAATGGTACCGTCAGACGCCGGCGTTGTCATTCATGCACAAGGGGCACAGCATCCTTTGACTGGTTGATTTGTGCGTTCGATGCCGGATTTCCCGTTGATCTGATGCTGGACCGTTTCACCGGACCGCGCACCGATCTGACGCTCGCCCCATTGATCGCAGAGCGCTTGCTGGATGCGATCAGGATGCAACTCGATGGCAGTGTTGCTTTGCCTTCAAACTGGATTGCTCTGCCTGTCGCACCTGACAGATTGCGTGCGTGTCAATGCAGTCCTGCTCGAGAGCTTGCACAGGCGCTGGGTCGCCAAAGCCTGACACCGGTTCGTGATCGATGGCTGACTCGCTACGAGTGGATGGATGACAGCGGATCGCAGACAAGGTTTGAGGCCAGTTCGGAAGTGCGCGGGCATATCGTGACCCTCGTGCTCGACAGGATGGAGTCGCGGGAACTGGTTGAGTCGGCCGCGAACGCGCTTCGAGTGGCTGGCGCGCAACAGATCGGGGTGGTTTGTGCGGCGCGAAATTCATCTGTCTGGCACAATCACGGCCATGTATCATGTGATCCTGGTTGAACCCGAAATCCCGCCTAATACAGGTAATGTCATCCGACTATGTGCAAACGTCGGTGCGCAGTTGCATCTCGTCAGGCCGCTTGGGTTTGAACTCGACGACAGACGCCTGCGCCGCGCCGGACTCGACTACCACGAGTGGCAGCCTGTGCTCATACATGATTCGCTGGCAGATGCTCTGGACGCCACTGCCGCCCCTGCTGATCGCCGGTTCTGCATGACTACGCGTGCGTCAAGGCTGATGCGCGCGGTTGAATTCAAGCCAGGCGATGTCTTTGTATTTGGACGGGAGACGGCAGGTCTTTCAGCAGAACATCTCAGTTTGTTTGAACCGCAGCAGCGATTGAGGTTGCCGATGCGTGCAGGTCAGCGTAGCCTCAACCTGTCAAACTCAGTTTCTGTCATCGTGTATGAGGCCTGGCGACAGAACGATTATCTTGACGGAGTCTGATCACACAAAGGATGGCGCCTGACGAACACTCGTGCTTGCACGTTACTCAGATTCTTGCCTGGCATCTCGTGCCATAAGTTGGGCGACGCACTGTTCGGGTGACATCGATTCGAACAGCACCCGGTTGATCGCTTGCGTGATCGGCATTGACACACCTAACGCCTGTGCTCGAGTCAGAACGGCGCGCGTGCAGCGTGCGCCCTCGGCTGTCATGCCGGCAGCGAGAACGTCCTGTGCTGACATGCCTTGCCCGATCGCAACACCAACTTGTCTGTTACGCGAAAGGTCTCCAGTAGCCGTTAGTACCAGATCGCCGAGGCCTGTCAGTCCGGGGAATGTACTTGCGCGCGCACCGAGCGCGACTCCGAACCGAGTCATCTCGGCAAGTCCCCGAGTGATGAGCGCTGCGCGGGCATTGTTTCCGAGTTTCAGTCCATCGGAGATACCGCAGGCGATCGCCATGATATTTTTGAGTGCGCCTCCCACGCAGACACCCATGACATCGGTCGAGCGATAGATACGAACGTTGCCTGTGTGGAGAGCATGTGTAACCGTTTCGCAAAGGGCCTGGCTCGCGCTCGCAATTGTCAGCGCGACGGGCAGATTTTGCGCAACTTCTCTGGCAAAGGAGGGACCTGACAGTGCTCCGAATGTAATCGGACGGCGAGCAGACTGCAGAGCGTACTCCACCATTTCCTGCGGCAACTCGGCGGTCTCGGCATCGAGTCCTTTGCATGTCCAGACCATGCCGGCAATCATGCCGTCGCAGGCATTGAGATAGTCAGTGATCTGCTGGCAGATTGCGCGCAATCCAGCGACGGGCGTGGCAAGAATGATCAGACCAGGATGCCGATCCTGCTGTGTTGGTGTCCAGGTAACGTGAGAAAGCGCCTGGTCCAGGTCTGGAGCATAGCCGAGTCGGGCGGGAAGGGTGATTCCTGGCAGATATCGATCATTCGTGCGCTGCGCCTGTATCGCGCGGGTTCTAGCCGGATCGCGGCCCCAAAGCAAAGTGGGTGACGTTCTGCTGGCTGCAGCAGCCAGTGCAGTTCCCCAGGCACCTGCGCCAAGCACGGCGACAGGAGGGTGATCCCCAATGCTCATGATTTGATTCCAGCGTTGATTCCAGGCGGCAGCGGTCTGGATCGGCAAGGCCACGGGGATGGGTTCATCTGGTGTGTGTGCCGATCATCCGTGCATGATTACTGGCGAGTTGCACCAGGGGGCAGAATAATGCCGGAGTCTGCCTGACCATTTGTCTGGCCACCTTGCTCTTTCTGCATCTCGGCGATGCGCTGTTGATACAGAGCCTGGAAGTTGACATCCGTCAGATGCAGGGGAGGCAGTGAAGCACGGGTGATGGCGTCTGCGACGTTCGCACGCAGATACGGGTACAGCATGGTCGGGCAGACGATGCCCAGCAAGGGATCCATTTGCTCCGCCGGGATGTTGGCCAGCTCAAAAATTCCGCCTTGTGTTGCCTCGATCAGATACAGAACCTTGTCATTGATCTTGGTTGTGACCGTGACGGTTACTGTTGCTTCGAACATGGTGTCCGCAATCCGCTGACCACCAATGCCGATGTTGACCTCGACTGCCGGCGCTTCCTGCTCAAGGAAGATGTGCGGGGCATTAGGCATCTCCAGCGACATGTCTTTGACGTAGACGCGCTGCAGGTTGAATGAAGGGGAGTCGGTTTGAGCACTGTTGTCAGCAGCTTTGTTCTGTTCAGCCATTCGGAAATCCAGTTAAAAAAGTTCGGGGTATGTGTGCTGTGAAGGTGTCGCGCGAGAGGTTCTGCAGAACCCGCATCGCTATGGCACATGTCATTGCCAGATCAATCCTTGCCTTCAAGCAAGGGCATGAGTTGTCCTGCCCGGTCCATCGCAGCGAGCTCATCATAACCGCCAACGTGCGTGTCGCCGATGTAGATCTGGGGAACTGTCCTGCGCTTGGTGCGCTCCATCATTTCTGTGCGCCGGGCTGTATCCTGGTCAATAAATACTTTCTCGATTGACGTGACGCCGCGTTTGGACAGCAATGCCTCTGCCATGTTGCAGTAAGGGCAATAGCCCGTGCAGTACATCAAAACGGGATTCATTCGATCTCCTGTTGGTTGTTCAGCGCTGCGGTGTACTTGCACCGCAGCTTTCTATCGTTTGGTCGATGTCGGCAGACCCGCGCTGACCCATGCGTTCAGGCCTCCTTCAAGCACAGACACGTTCGTGAATCCGGCCTGACGCAGCCTGGCTGCAGGGCCAACTGCGGTCTGGCCGCGATCGCAAGCCAGAATGATTGGTTTGTCCTTGGGCAGATTGGCCGTCTTCTTGTCCAGGTCTGCGAGAGGAATGTTACGTGATTGGGGGATGTGACCGTTCTGGTAGGTGGCCAGAGGGCGAATATCGATCACCATTGCATTCTGCTGGTTGATCATCTGTACGGCGGCTGTCGTGCCGACCACTGAGCCCGCGCGCTTGCGCTGGATGGTTGGCCAGATCAGCATGAGACCGGACAGGATGGCCGTGCCGATCAGCATCAGGTTGTTAGTTTCCAGGAAAAAGTCCACAGTTCCTCTTGAGGCAAGTGACGTCCATCACGGACAATGACAGGGATTATAAAATGAGCACACACATTTAACCGGAAACGACCACAGACATGTACAAACTCGTATTGATGCGCCATGGCGAAAGCCAGTGGAATCTGGAAAACCGATTCACCGGATGGACCGACGTTGATCTGACCGAAACAGGTCGGCAGCAAGCCTGGGAGGCTGGCAAGCTGCTTGAGCAGAAGGGGTACCAGTTTGATCTGGCGTTCACCTCTGTTCTGAAACGGGCCATTCGCACGCTCTGGATTACGCTTGACGCCATGGACCAGATGTACCTCCCTGTTCACAACAACTGGCGCCTGAACGAGCGTCATTACGGCGACCTGCAAGGTTTGAACAAGGCCGAGACCGCCGCAAAATTCGGAGATGAACAAGTTCTGATCTGGCGTCGCGCCTATGCGATCGCGCCTGAGCCGCTCGATGAAAACGACGAACGCCATCCGAAGTTTGATCCACGTTACGCACGCCTGAGCCCGGACCAGCTACCTGCGACCGAGTGTCTCAAGGATACAGTGCATCGCGTGCTCCCGTTCTGGAACGACTCGATCGCGCCAGCGATCAAGTCTGGACGCCGGGTGCTGGTGTCTGCGCATGGCAACAGCTTGCGAGCACTGATCAAGCACCTGGACAACGTTTCGGACGAGGATATTGTCAACATGAATATCCCTACCGGACAGCCGCTAGTTTACGAACTTGATGAACAACTCAAGCCGTTGCGTCATTACTACCTGGCTGATCCTGCAGTGATCGAGGCAGCCATGGCCGCGGTGGCAGCGCAGGGTAAAGCCAAGAAGGCTTGATCAGCATGATGCTGCGAACGCCTGGCAGGTTGGGATTGTGCTTGTTTGCGTGCCTGACGCTGACTGCAACAATGGCTCAGGCCCAGCCGCGCGATCTTGAGAAGGAGAAAGCCCAGGCAGTTCAGCAGCAGCAGGCATTGCGCAACAAGCTTGAATCGTTGCAAGGTCAACTCGCGAAGACACAACAGCAGCAGAGCCGTGCCGCGGATGCCTTGCAGAGGTCGGAAGTGGCGATCTCTGCGACAGTCCGTCGCCTTGAGAAGCTTGACGTGACACTCAGGCAGTTTGAGGCGGACCTGTCTGAGACTGAGAGCCGCATCGAAGTCGTCAATGAGCAGGTTGCTCTACAAAGTGAAGCACTGGCAAAGCAGTTGCGTGCCCAGTACAGTAGCGGTTTGAATGAGTGGAGTGCCTTGCTCGCAGGGGAGGATCCCCAGGCGCTTGGACGAGATCTGGGATATCTCGAGTTCGTGTCACGCTCCCGAACCGAAACTATAGAAAAGTTGCGCAACAATAAGAAGGAACTTTCCGCGCTCCGGGTCGCTCAAAATGCTCAGAAAGTCTCAATTGAGCAGACAAAAGAGATGCTCGCGCAGGAGCGTGAGTTGCTGGTTCAGGAAAAAGAGCAGCGACAGAAAGTGCTGGTGCAGATTGAAAAGCAGCTTGCACAGGAACGCTCTCAAGCCAGTCAGCTGGCAAAAGATGAGGAGCGTCTCTCACGTCTGATTCAGGGACTCTCGGTCGAGATCGAGCGCTGGCGGCAGGAACAGGCTCTCAAGACTCGGGAAGCCCGCGAGGCTGCACTGGCGACCCTGCCGCAAGGGAGTGGAGTCAAGAGGGGGATGAGTCGACCTGTGCAGGGGCGTACACTTGCGAGGTTTGGCTCTAAAAGGCCTGAAGGAGGGTCCTGGCGGGGTGTCCTGCTAGATGCCAGCGAAGGTGAGCCGGTGCGGGCGGTGGCGTCAGGCACGGTTGTGTTTTCTAAATGGCTCAGGGGGTTTGGAAATATCCTGATCATTGACCATGGCGATGATTTCCTGACTGTCTATGCATACAACCAGAGTCTGTTGAAAGATGCCGGGGATATTGTCGAGTCAGGTGATGTGGTTGCCAGTGCTGGCAATACAGGCGGTCAGCTTGAATCGGCCCTATACTTTGAACTCAGGCATCGAGGTAATCCGCTTGACCCGATGCTGTACTTTAAAAGCCAATAAGGCAGACCTGAGCCGGCAGATTGTCCGGGTCTGATCTGAAAGGAATAATTGATGACCAGTCGTCATTTGCGCAATCTTGGACTCGTTTGCTCCGGCCTTGTGGCGGGGGTCATGCTTAGCGTCGGCATTTCTGCCATGGCGCAGAAAAATTCGGCACCCTTGCCATTGGACGATTTGCGCCAGTTTTCGAATGTCTTTTCGGCTATCAAGTCGAATTATGTTGAGGATGTTACTGATCAGGATCTGATCCGCAGCGCAATTTCGGGCATGCTGACTGATCTGGATCCTCATTCTGCCTATCTTGACGAAGATGCTTTCAAGGAAATGAGGACTTCTACTCAGGGCGAGTTTGGCGGCCTGGGTATCGAAATCGGCTCCGAAGATGGCTTTGTGAAGGTCATTTCCCCTATAGAAGACACGCCGGCAGAAAGAGCTGGCATTCAGGCCGGTGACCTGATCATCAAGGTAGATGATACGTCGACCAAAGGGATGAGCCTGACCGAGGCCGTCAAGATGATGCGTGGACCGATCAAGACCCCCATCACATTGACCGTGCTGCGGCAGGGGCAGGATCAGCCCGTGGTGGTTGAGCTGATCCGTGACACGATCAAGGTTCGCAGTGTTCGCAGCAAGATGTTGCCTGACGACATTGGATATGTCCGGGTTGCCCAGTTCCAGGAGCGCACAGGTACTGATCTGGTGAGGCATTTGCGAGAGATCGGAGAGAAAGAGGCGCCCAAGGGGCTGATTCTTGATCTGAGAAATGACCCGGGCGGGCTGCTGTCGGGCGCGATTGGGGTGTCAGCTGCGTTTCTTGAACCCGATATGCTGGTTGTTTCGACCGATGGCAGGATTCCGGACTCGCGTCACAAGTATCTTGCCAACCCGGTCGACTATGCACGCGGTGAGCCGGATTATCTGAAAGACATGCCAGAATGGGTCAAGACAGTACCTATGGTTGTGCTTGTGAATGCGGGCTCAGCGTCTGCGTCCGAGATTGTCGCAGGGGCCTTGCAGGATCATGATCGTGCCACCATCATGGGTAACCAGACGTTTGGCAAGGGTTCGGTCCAGGTTATTCTGCCAGTGTCACAGGACACGGCAATCAAGCTCACAACCTCACGGTACTTCACACCTAATGGCAGGTCGATTCAGGCCAAAGGGATTGAGCCGGATATTTATGTAACAGATACTCGACAGGGCAATCTGTTCACAATTGCGCGCGAAGCAGATCTTCAGCGGCATCTGTCCAATGGTCAGGCTCAAGAAGAAAAGGCAAAGCCGAGTGGTTTCCGGCATGGTGCCAAGCCGGCTTCGGATAATGTGCCAACAGAGTTGCCCAAGCCGTTCCGGTTTGGTGAAGATGGTGATTTCCAGCTTGAACAGGCAGTCAATTTCCTGCAAGGAAAAGACGTTGATCCAGGCCCGGGTGACCCACAGGTCGCTGCCTCGAAAGACTGATTGCGCCTGCACATGCATGACGAACAGCTACTGCGCTATGCCCGCCATATCCTGCTGGACGATCTTGGGATAGAAGGGCAGGCGCGTCTGCTTGACAGCCGGGTGCTGGTGGTCGGTGCAGGCGGGCTGGGATCTCCTGTCTGTCTGTATCTGGCATCAGCCGGGGTGGGGCATATCGAGGTGGCAGACGATGACCACATCGAGTTGAGCAATTTGCAACGGCAAATCATGCACACTAGTGATCGTGTGGGCATGCTGAAGGTGGAATCAGCTCGCCAGGCAATGGTACAAATCAATCCGGATACGATCGTTACCACCCATGCGACCCGGCTCGATCAGGCGTTGCTCGACGAGAGGGTCGCACAGGTTGATCTGGTTCTGGATTGTTGTGACAACTTTGAAACCCGTCATGCCGTCAATCGCGCTTGCGTGAGAAATCAGGTTCCTCTGGTCTCTGGTGCTGCCTTACGGTACGACGGCCAGATTGCTGTCTACGATCCATGTGATGCTGAAAGTCCTTGCTACCACTGCCTCTTCCCGGAGGCAGAGGACGTCACCCCGACCAGTTGCGCGACGATGGGTGTTTTTGCTCCGCTCGTTGGTATTATCGGCAGTCTTCAGGCTGCCGAAGCCATCAAGGTCCTGACCGGGCTTGGTCGAACACTAAAAGGTCGGCTGGTGATGTTCGATGTGCGTTTGATGCACTGGCATGAAGTCAAGGTCCCGCGCGACCCACACTGTCCCGTCTGTAGCGATCGCCCTTAGCAACTGTCGCGTTTGCTTAATCACGGTGTAAATACGATGGCTCAGATAATGTGGATCTGCGGGTCAGCTTGCGTCGTCCCGTCAGCAAGTCCCGGATCTGATTGATGCGCAGGTCGACATAGTGAGGTCGGCCCTTTCTTCTGTGCGCAAAGGGCGTGCCTGGATGGTAAATGTGCACTGTGCGCAACCCGACTGCGCGAGCGGCTTTCAAGTTGCTGAGTGTATCTTCGATCAGAACGGTTCTACCTGGACGTGTCCCTTCACAAGCCAGTATGTGGCGCATCAGTGATACAGAGGGTTTAGGGCGGTAGTGTCCGTGAACCCGCATGTGCTCGACAGACCAGATGCTTTCGAAGTCTTTCAGGATGCCGAGGTGCATCAAAACGGCTTTGGCATAGTGCAGAGGCGCATTGGTGACCAGAACTTTGCGCCCGGGTAGCTTTCTGAAGCGGTGAGCCAATCCTTTCTCTGCTTTGATCAGGGGCCTGACATCAAAAGAGTGGCTGCGATAAAGAAACTGGTGGGGGTCGACATCATGGTGTTTGGCCAGTCCGATCATGGTGGCACCGTATTGCTCCCAGTATTTACGGCGTAGCTCATGTGCAGTGGTCTCATCGACGTTCAGACTTTCCATCACAGCTTCAGTCATGCCGACACTGATGTGCGCGAAGATCTTGTGGGAGGTGTCGTGCAGGGTGTTGTCCAGATCGAATAGCCACACCCAGTCATCAGGACGGTGACTTGATCTGTGAATGCTGGCCCTGCGAACGCGAGTCGCAGGGCGTGTCAGTTGCCTGTAAGACATTAGTGCGACGAGATCATGGTGCCTACGCCTCGATCAGTCAGTACTTCGAGCAACAGGCAGTGCGGCACCCGTCCATCGACGACATGCACGGATTTGACTCCGTTGCGGGCAGCGTCGAGTGCAGACGAGATCTTGGGCAGCATGCCACCGGATATCGTGCCGTCTTCGAACAATGCGTCAATTTTGCGAGCAGACAACTCGCCCAGCAAATTGCCATCTTTGTCGAGTACACCAGGGGTGTTGGTCATCATCAGCAGCTTTTCAGCGCCAAGCACTTCTGCGATCTTGCCCGCCACCACATCCGCGTTGATGTTGTACGCCAGACCATCCTCTCCAAATCCGATTGGTGAAATGACCGGTATGAACTGATCTTTCTGCAAGGCTTTAACCACAGCAGGATCGATCTGCGTGATGTCACCAACGAATCCGATATCAAACGGGTTCTCGGGGTCGTCCTTGTTCTCCATCAGCTTCTTGCGCGCCCGGATAAGTCCGCCGTCCTTTCCGGTCAGGCCGACGGCCTTTCCGCCCGCTTCGGTGATCATCATGACGATGTCTTGCTGGACCTGGCCACCAAGTACCCATTCAACCACTTCCATGGTTTCATGGTCGGTCACCCGCATTCCCTGCACAAAAGTTCCCTTCTTGCCAATCAGGTTCAGCGCCTGATCGATCTGCGGTCCGCCGCCATGCACGACCACCGGATTCATCCCGACAAGCTTCAACAGAACGACGTCATGCGCAAAACTTCGCTGCAGAACCTCTTCTGTCATGGCGTTGCCACCATACTTGATGACGATCGTTCTGCCATGGAATTGTCGGATATACGGCAGTGATTCTGACAGAACCCGGGCAACGAGATCCGGAGCGAGTGCGAGGGAGTCAGCGGAGTTCGACATGGCGGACCCTTATGTGGTGTGGAGTGGTGGGAATGATCAGCTCGCCAGAGCTGTCTGCACGGTGTTTTTCAATTCCTGTTTGTCATAGTTGCCCAGGTACCGCTTGATGATGGACCCGTCCTTGCCAACCAGAAAGGCAATCGGGGTCAGTCGGACATCTCCAAACGCCTTGGCGACTTCGCCGGAGCCGTCAATCGCCACGGTAAAAGGCAACTCTCGAGTCTGGGCGAACTGTTTAACGTACGGGACCGGATCATAAGACATGGCGACCGCTACAACATCAAAACCTTCAGGCGCAAACTCTTCGTAAAGAGCGATTGTATCGGGCATTTGACGTACACAGGTGACGCAACTGGTTGCCCAGAACTTGACCAGTACGACCTTGCCGCGCATGTCCTCAAGCGGGATCTGTTGCTCTTCCAGAGTATGAAACGTGACTGCTGGCGCCTGGGGCTTCGGCGCTAACAGGAACCACGCGCCTGCGCCGATCAGGCAGGCGAGAACCAGGATTGATACGAGCTTTTTCATGGTGTCATTCGGTCAGGTTTGCATTTGAAATTTGCCTGCAACTCAGATGGGTCGTGCCTGTGGGGAGGATTGCGGTAAAACGGGTACCGTACTTGGGGTTGGCCCCGGTGCCACGCTCGTGCTTGTGGCAGGTTGCTGAGAGGCCGATGCTCCACTGCCACCTGTCTGCACCGGGTTCGGGTCGGTCCCACCTCTCAGTCGATTGATTTCCTCTTCTGAGCGGATGTCAAAGAGGGTGAACACTTCCTTGACTCCGCTGATAGAGCTGACGGTCCTTGCGATGTCGGAAGCCTGCTGCTGGGTCACGATGCCCTGGATGTATACGTTACCGTCCTCAACAGTCACTTTGAGTGAGCCGGAAGGGATACCTCGGGTGGCAATCAGAGTGGTGCGAATTTTCGAAGACAACCATGTGTCCGCGGTGACTTGCGAGAAGGGCAGTTTGCTGCCGACGTTGATCCGGTCGATGACCGACTTCACGTTGGGTATGCCGCTGACCAGACTCACCGCCTTGTTACGGACCTCTGCATCACTGGCGTCACCAGTCAGCAGAACGACACCGTTGTAAGACGAGGCGTTGATCCTGGCGAGTTCCGAAAACTGTGACTGCAACAGACTGGCTGTCTTGAACTCGATCTCGGTGTCCTCAAGTTGCTGGCCGGTCGTACGTGGATCCGATGCGATTGAAGCGGTTGTCAGGGCCGCACTACCGACAACCATGGGTGCGCAACCCGCAATGGCGAGACTCATGGCAGTCATCGCGCTCATGAGGACCAGGCGCATAGCACTTGTACCCGGGCATGCTGGCTGGGTCGAATGCTGGTCGTGCAGGACAGCTCCGTTGCTTTTACTCGAAATGGATGTGCTGTGTACTGTCATTGTGGCTCCCCCAGAAGCAAGGCATCGATACCGTCGCAAATAAGATGGAGTAACAGAATGTGCATCTCCTGTATTCGCATGGTTCGGTGGTGTGGGACGCATAAATGAACGTCGGTTTCGTAGAGCATCTGTCCGATCTTGCCGCCGTCTCGGCCTGTCAGAGCGATGACAGCCATCTCTCTTTCATGTGCCGTCTGGATGGCTTGCAGGACGTTGCCAGAGTTACCGCTTGTCGAAATGGCAAGCAGAATATCCCCCGGCATGCCCAGCGCAGCTACCTGACGCGAAAAAACCTGGTCGAATCCATAGTCGTTGCCAACTGCGGTCATGATCGATGTGTCCGCGCTCAGTGTGACCGCAGCAAGCGGCAAGCGTTCCCGCTCAAAGCGCCCAACCAGTTCGGCCACGAAATGTTGTGAGTCAGCAGCAGATCCGCCATTGCCGCATGCGAGCACCTTGGAGCCATTGGTCAGTGCCTGAAAACAGACCTCGATCGCGACTTCTAACGGGGTTCCAAGCGCATCCAGCGTTCGGCTTGCTGTCTCGATGTGATCATCGAAATGATTGGAAAGCAGACTTGACAGGTTCATGGCGTAGAGAACAATGAGGAGATCGGGTGATTGGTCGAGTGTAACGCTTCGAACTTTTCATTATCTCACGTTGACTTTGTGCTTCTGAATATATCCGTGCCATAAAGTGGCTCAAACAAAGGATGCGAAACGCTCGTCTTGACGCAGGCGTTGATTGCGACACGCCGTGTCACGTCGCAGCATTGCAACCTGGAGCGATTCTTCGTGTAGTTGTTCCGTCTCGCAGCAGGGCAGACGTGTGCGGCGACTGGAAAGGGTGTGAGTCATCATTCGTGCAAATTTCCTGTACAGAACGGATTGCTCGCAAAACTCGGCGTTCCAGTGTGGTGGTTATTGTTTTCACCACTTACTTTTGATGCCAGAGTGGGATAAAAGAGATCTTAGAATTGCCTGGTTCTGCGTGTGGCAAACAGGTGACCGGACAATACAATACGGGTGCTGAAGAGCCTGGGCGTGGTGCACCGGGTGACTTGACTTTTGACTGGATTACGCATGGACCTCATTATCGATTTCATCAACGGCATCCTCTGGAACTACGTTCTCATCTACGGTTTGCTGGCCGTTGGTGTGTGGTTCACGCTCAAGCTCGGGTTCTTGCAGTTTCGCCACTTTCCGGAGTTTTTCCGGTTGGTGATGCAGGCTCCGGAGGCAGACAAGGGTGGAATCACGCCGTTCCAGGCATTGTGTACAAGCCTGGCTTCGCGAGTCGGGACAGGCAACATCGCCGGTGTGGCCGTTGCCCTTTCACTGGGTGGGCCAGGGGCGATCTTCTGGATGTGGGTGGTTGCGCTTCTCGGTATGGCGACCGCTTATGCGGAGAGCACGCTCGCCCAGTTGTACAAGGTACGGGACGAAGAGGGCAACTTCAGAGGTGGTCCGGCGTTCTACATTGCAAACGGCTTGAAGGCGCCGTGGGCTGCTGTCATATTCTCGATCTGTCTCATTCTTGCGTTTGGGCTGGTGTTCAATGCTGTCCAGGCTAATTCGATTGCCGAGGCGATGGAAGGGGCGTTTGGTGTGCCCAAGCTCTGGGTGGGTGTTGCGATCGCGGTCCTCACCGGAGTCATCATCTTTGGAGGGATACAGAAAATTGCTAAAGTCGCCGAGTTGCTGGTGCCTTTTATGGCAATCGCGTATCTGTTGCTGGCGATCTACGTCATGATCGTCAATTTCACGGAAGTGCCTGGAGTCATTGCGCTGATCGTCAAGAGCGCTTTTGGGTTCGAGCCAGCTGTGGGCGGCGTGATAGGGGCCATGCTTCAGGGTATCAAGCGTGGCCTGTACTCCAACGAAGCTGGCATGGGGTCCGCGCCTAACATTGCTGCTGTCGCCACCCCGCAACCGCATCATCCTTCGTCCCAAGGCTTTGTTCAGGCTTTGGGTGTGTTTATCGACACAATTCTGATCTGCACGGCCACGGCAGTTCTCATTCTGTTGTCGGGAGTGTTGTCCGGGGCACCGGGGATGACAGGTGCCGCCCTGACACAGGAGGCGTTTTCCGTTCATGTTGGCGGTGCCGGGGTCTACTTCATCGCGATCGCGGTGCTGTTGTTTGCGTTTACGTCCATCATTGGCAATTACGCTTACGCAGAGAACGCACTGAGTTATCTGAATGCCCACGGACATTTCTGGCGTAACGCACTTCGCGCGGGCGTGCTGCTCATGGTGGTATGGGGTGCCTACGAGAGTGTTTTGACGGTGTTCAACGCCGCCGATGCTGCGATGGGGCTGATGGCCAGCGTAAACCTGATCGCCATCGTGCTGCTCTCAAAGGTGGTCATCAAGCTCACCAGAGACTATCTGGATCAGAAGCGCACTGGCACGCCTCGGTTTAACAGTGATGATTATCCGGAGCTGAAAGGTCAGATCGAGTCAGATATCTGGACCAACAAATAACACAGCCCAAGAGACTGTGCTGGACCAGCGCTGTGATGTAACTGGTTCAGCTTCTGGTCCATGCGGTCAGTTCAGCAAGTCCCTGGGCATATTGACGATCATGTCTGTGACGCCTCTGGTGCCGTGACCAGGACTCATATGAAGAAACATAGCGCTGGCAGCCTGTCTGGAGTCATGATCTATGATGGCTTTTACGATATCAGTGTGCATGGCGTAGGACGCCGGAATACGTCCTACTGCTCCAAATGCATGCCGCCTGTAGGCACCTGTCTGGGTACGCATGCGCAGGATGTCCTGACGCAGATAGGGGTTGCGCGAGCCTCTGTATAGAATCTCGTGAAATGCCATGTTGGCCTGCTGCCATCCGAGTTCATCATTTGACTCAACGATCGGCAGGGTGTTTTGATGCAAGTCTTGGAGTGACTTGCGTTCCTCGTTAGTCATCCGCTCGCATGCATATCTAGCACAAAGGCTTTCGAGCTCTGCCAGCAACTCCCACATCGAAAGGAGCTGTTGAACGTCCATCTTGGCCACGACCATGCCGCCGCGAGGCAGACTGGTCAGAAGGCCCTGAGCTTGAAGCTGTAGCAGCGCCTCGCGCACGGGCGTACGAGAGACAGCATGAGTGGCTGCCAGTTTGGACTCGTCGACGGGATCTCCCGGGAGTAAGCTGGCTTCTCTAATTTGCTGCTCGATCGATTGACGGATTCTGTCGCTGACCTTCATGAGTTCCTGGTTCTAGGTTGGCTGTCTGTCTTGCAGATTTGTCTGCGTTCGTATAGTGTACTATGGACTCAAATATATAATTGAAAATCATATACATACGTTATATTAACCAAATAATACCGCTGATCCGTTTGCTTTATCCAGTTGTCTGTTTATTCTGGTGAGTGCGTTAACCTGGCGCAAGCAGGCGACGGCGATGTATATCCAGCGTGCCTGAGAGTGTCTCACGGGTTGATTGCTTGTCCAGTATCAGTGAGACATTGTTCCGACACATAACCAGATTGTCAGATAGAGGTACTGAAATGCCTTACGCAGTAGCTTCGGATGGAGTTCGTCTTCACTACCAGTCGACCGGACAGGGAGAACCCATCATTTTTGTGCACGAGTTTGCCGGGGACAGTCGAAGCTGGGAGGCTCAGGTTCGGCATTTCAGTCGACAGTATCAGTGTGTCGTCTTCGATGCCAGAGGATATCCGCCGTCGGATGTGCCTGAGTCCGTTCAGGCGTATTCTCAGGCACAGGCAGTGCGCGACATTGCGAGCGTCATGGATGCGCTGGAGATTGAGAAGGCACACATTGTTGGCCTTTCCATGGGAGGATTTGCAACTCTGCATTTTGGGTTGACCCTTCCTGCTCGCGCATTGTCGTTGTGCGTTGCCGGAGTTGGTTATGGCGCAGAGCCCGAGAAGCGCAGCCAGTTCAGGCACGAAGCAGAAGTGGTTGCGTCATCGCTCATGGACATTGGCATGGAAGCTTTTGCGCAACGGTATGCACAGGGTCCTACACGGATTCCGTTTCAGCGTGATGATGCACGGGGCTTTGATGAGTTTGTCGAACAGTTAAAGACCCACAGTGCGCTGGGCTCAGCCAATACCCAACTGGGGGTGCAGCGTGAGAGGCCGTCCCTGTATGACCTGCAGGATGACCTGTCCAGACTTACCGTCCCGACACTGGTTTTGAATGGTGACGAAGACTGGCCATGTCTGGCTCCAGGGCTGATGCTCAAACGCGTGATTCCCTCGGCAGCACTTTGTGTTCTCCCAAATTGTGGACACACAATCAACCTTGAGGTGCCAGATCAATTCAACAAAGTAGTCGGTGACTTCATGGTGCGAGCAAAAAGTGGCAGATGGCCGATGCGACAGGCTGCCGCCATGATTGATTCGATCACAGGTATGGAACAGAAGAGGTCTTGACGAGTTAGCGTTACGATGCATGCCCGGAGGGCTACCGTGAATCACGGCAATTAATCCGCCCTGGTTGATCTCAGCAGGTTCTGGCGCAGCCTGCTTCTTGATATCTTGCCGTTCGGGTCTCTTGGCAAGCTCTCCATGAACAGATAGGACCGCGGGATCTTGAACCTGGCCAGTTGTCGGGAGAGCCACTGAACAAGATCCAGAGCCGGGATTTCTGGCTCTCCATTGGTTTGGATCACACCAACCAGACGCTGGCCAAACTCCTCGTCAGGCATCCCAATCACGGCACAGTCCGCAATTCCAGGGTAGCCGACCAATGCGTGCTCGATCTCGGCTGGATAGATGTTGACCCCGCCGGACAAGACCATGTCTGTTTCCCGATCGCACACGAACAGATAGCCATCTTCATCGAGATAGCCAATGTCGCCCAGCGTGATCAGGCCATCGTGCTCGATTGCCTGTCTTGACTCTGGTCGGTTTCGGTAGGTGAAATCTGCGTAGGCCGTATTTTTGACATAGATATGTCCGGCCTCACCAGCAGGCAGCGTTTTTCCGTCAGCGCCAAGAATACGGATCGTCGCGGTTTCGACAGGCTTGCCCGCGGTGCCAGGCTTGGCCAGTGCGTCCTCAGGTGTTGCGAGTGTGATTAACCCGCCTTCACTGGATGCGTACGTTTCATGTATGACAGGCCCAAACCACTCAATCATTTGTCGCTTGACGTCAGGAGGGCAGGGCGATCCTGTTGACGCGACAAATCGAAGCGAAGAGACATCATACTTTTGCCGTATAGCTGGCTCCAGTCTGAGCAGACGCACGTACATGATCGGTACCATGTATGCGACTTCGATGCGGTACTTCTCGATGTGCTGCAACAGATCTTCCGGGTCGAAACGATCCGTCACGACCAGGTGATCGCACATCAGCAAGGACATCTGACAAAAGAGGCTGGGTGCGCTGTGGTAGATCGGCGCAGGCAGGAGAGCACGAGCACCAGGCCGCAAACCGTATGCTTTTTCAACGATGCGTGCAACGACCGCCTGGTTCTCCTTGAGGTCTTCTAGCGGAACGGGAAACCGTACAACCCCTTTGGGGCGACCTGTGGTTCCAGATGTGTAGGCCATATGACCGCGCGGTGACACAATCGGGCCTTCGTAGATTGAATGGGAGCGAATCCATTTGTCGTAATCCTGCGCTTTTTCGATGTACGTTGCAGGAACGGCAGTCGTAGCGGTTGCGAGAGAGTCACTCAGGCCTACGCATATCACCTCAGTGTCGTTTGCGTTTGCCTCGATTGCGACTGGCAACAACTCTGTTTGCGTCAAGATGATCTTTGCACCGCTGTCCTCGAGGATGTACTGAACCTCTTTGGCGGTGAAGTGCCAGTTTACAGGGCAGTAATAGACCCCGAGTCGCCGGCAAGCGAGAATCGTCTCAAGGTAAGCTTGTCGATTGCGCATAAATACAGCTACGACGTCACCTTCGCGAATGCCAAGCGATGCCAGACCGCTCGCCAGTTTGAGACTTCGCTCCTCAACGATTTGCCGATCGATGGTACGCCCTTCGATTGTGATGCTTCTGTCTGACATGCGCACACTCCTAAGCTGATCTGCTCTGTGACTGACTGTACCCGGTTGGCGAGGTATGGCGTATGCGCTGTCGGTTCACATGAGAACCAGGCTGGTGGGCCACTCCGTTTCTGGTTAAAGGGGGGGCTGATTGAATGCCTGGGTGGTGTCTCTCAATCCACTGTCGATAGAAACGGGTGGAACCCACCCAAGCAATCGTTTGTTCTTGCTGATATCGACCCTGAGTGACCCGAAAAGACGACCGTAGATGCCAGGGCGATTGAGTACAGTCGCGCCTAGCTTGACCAGCCAGCGCGGAACATAGATGAGTCGAGCCTTTTTGCCTAGTGCTAGTCCTATCCTTCTCGCGAGCTCAGCTGTTGACAGATCCTCACCATCTGAAGCCAGAAAGATCTGATTCATAGCGCCAGGGTGGTCCAGACAAATGTGAATCAAATCAATCAGGTTTCCAAGCGCGAGAAGGCTGCGCCGGTTATGGGTTGCCGCCCCTAGTGGTAGCGGGGTGCCTCGCGAGATTGAACGGATCAAAGTTTCAAAGTTTGCCTTCACACCCGGACCATAGATAAGTGGCGGTCGGATGATAACCACCTCCATCTCAGTCTCGTTGGCAAGATTCAGAAGGAGCTTTTCGGCATCACGTTTTGAGATGCCGTAGGGATCGATTGGGGCTGGCTCGTCGTCTGCGGTGAACGGTTGATCCAGACCGGTCGATTCGCCATTTACTTTGATCGAGCTTATGAAGATGAATCGTTTGACACCCGCTTTTGCTGCCTGATCGGCGAGTGCTTCCGTACCGGCGACGTTTGTTTCAAAGTAGAGATTTGCGGGGCTTTCGGATACCTCGTTCATGACATGCACTCGTGCAGCACAGTGAATCACGACGTCAATACCAGCGAGGGCTTTTGTCCAGTCTGTTGACGCGCTCAACGAGGCGACCTCGATCGGAAAAACTGCATCAAGACCCGGGTCAGTGCAGCGCACCACTTGTTCGAACCGACGCCGGTCGCGCACACTGACGACGACTTTGTGTCCACGCGAGACAAGATAGGTGCTGAGGGGGCGGCCAACAAATCCGGTTCCGCCGGTGATCAATACCTTCATGCAAGCACTTCCTTGTAGAGTTCAAGTGTCGCATTGTTGATTGTGTTCTGGCTGAATGTGCTCTGCGCACGCTCCCTGGCATTGACCCCCATTCGTGATCGTTCAAGCGGCTGATCCAGAAGGTGCTTGATTGCACGTGCGAGGCTCTCGGCGTCTTTAACCGGGACCACAAGGCCGCTGTATCCATCCTGAACAGCGTCTCGACATCCCGGTGCATCGGTCGTAATGCAAGGTTTTCCGCATGCCATCGCTTCGAGCAGTACTTTTGGCATGCCTTCCCGGTAAGAGGGCAAACAGACGACAGCAGATTTGGCAAGCGTTGACGACATGTCTTCACTGTGTCCCCACCATTCCACTAATCCATCAGTTACCCATGACTTGAGATCAGTTTCGGTAACGCTTGCGGGATTGTCCCTATCCGGGTCGCCGACCAGCACGAAGCGCGCCTGTGTCCCCTGCTGTTTGAGGCTTCTGGTCGCCTCGATAAACTCCCCCACCCCTTTGTCCCAAAGCATTCGTGAGGGCAGCATGACCACAGGACTTCCCTCTGGCTCAGCGGACGGAGCGAACCTGTCAATGTCAACGCCTGCGCCCGCAATCAACCGGATGCGGTCCTTGTGGATGCCGGTGTCTTGCACAATCGAAAAATCATCAGAGTTCTGAACGATTGCGAGGCCATGGCCGATCGCGACAGGTAGAACGTATTGCAGAATCCGGCGGGTTCTGTTTGCCCGATCCTGGTCTGTAAATAGAAAACCCATTCCGGCGATTGCTGAAATGACACGCCTCATGCCGAGAGATCTGGCTGCAAGCCCGCCAATTACGACAGGTTTTAGTGCGACATGGTGTACCACATCCGGTCGTTCCCGGCGATAGAGTGCTCGCACACGCATGATTTCCCGCATGATTGTCCACGGGCGAGTTCCGCGTCTGGATAACTCTAATGGTACGACCCGGATGCCTGCCTGCTCGATCAGGTGCGCGTGTTCGGCACAGCGCGTCGCGACAACCACGTCGTAGCCCATTTGGCTGGCACGCCTCCCGAGCTCAAGGCGGTGCGAAACGAAGTACCAGTCTTCGGTAACCAGAAAAAGTAGTTTAGGCACGCTCAGAGTCCATCCATGCCTGAAACATCAACACGTCCCATAAGTAGTAGGCCCAGTTACGGCGGCCCGACAAATGCTCCTCCCATTTCTGGCGAACCGGGACCGGATTAAAGAATCCTTCTCGTTCCAGCCTTTCAGCTGAAAGCAGGTCTTCAGCCCATCCACGCAGGGGGCCTCGTAGCCATTGTTCTATAGGGACACCAAACCCCATCTTGGGGCGATCCATGATTTCTCTGGGAATGTGCCTGTAAAGCACTTGCTTGAGCAGCCATTTTCCTTGTCCCTCTCGAATCTTCATCGAGAGTGGAATGCTCCAGGCAAATTCGATCAGACGGTGATCGAGAAACGGGACCCGTGTTTCCAGGCTGACGCCCATTGCTGCCCTGTCGACCTTGACCAGGATGTCGTCGGGCAGATAGGTCACGGAGTCAAGGTACATCATTCGACGCTCGATATCGTCGCAATCGAGCCATTGGTCAGCGTCTGTAACCGCTGTTTCAGGTTCGACCGCTCCGAGGACAACCGCTGCTGGGTCGTCCCAGTGTGAGACGAGCTTCAGGTAGATATCCTCTGGTTGCTTTGCTCCAAACAATGAGGCTGCCTTGTGCAGCTTGTCGCCTGGGTTGCTGTATCGCAGACGTGAGGGAAGTGCAAATTCGACTGAAGAGAAAATGCGGTTCCAGGCAGCAGGGGAAATGGCTGAGGCTCCCGAAGATAGCGCCTTGCGGATGGGATGGGGCAGACGCGAGAGTTTTTTCCAGATTGACATCGTCCAGAAATAGCGGTTGTATCCGCCGAACAGTTCGTCACCGGCGTCGCCTGACAGGGAAACCGTGACATGCTGGCGTGCAAGCTTCGAAACCAGATGTGTCGGAATCTGTGACGAGTCAGCAAACGGCTCGTCATACAGGGCCGGCAGTGTCGGAATAACATCCAGGGCGTCTTGGGGAGAAAGGTACCATTCTGTATGGTCAGTCCCCAAGTGTCTGGCAACGGCTTTTGCATGTTTGGCTTCGTCGTACTCGCCTTCGTGAAAACCGATCGTGAATGTTTTGACAGGCGTGCTTGAGATCGACTGCATCAGTGCGACGATTGTGGACGAATCGATGCCGCCAGACAAGAATGCACCGAGTGGAACGTCTGCGAGCATCTGGCCTCTGAGGCTTTGCCTGATGTGCTGTTCAAGTGCATCGATCGCTTGCGCTTCAGAACCTCTGAACGGGTTTTGAATGCCAGCCTGGGCCGTATCCCGGAACGACCAGTACTTCCGGATCTGCCCACGATCGGCACTGGCTGTATTTTCCGGCATATCAAACTCAACCCAGGAGCCCGGGGGAGTTTCCAGATCTTCTGGTAAATGCTCCAAGGTGCAGGTACGTAGTTGTGCCGCATGTAGAGGGCTAGCGCTTGTCGTTCGATCGGGTTGTCGAACCCCGGAAAGGCTCTTAGTGCCTTGAGCTCAGACCCGAATACGAGCGCGCCTCGAACCCATCCGTAATAGAGTGGCTTTTCTCCAACCCGGTCGCGTGCCAGCTTGAGGGCTCTGTTCTGTCGGTCCCAGAGCGCAAGCGCAAACATGCCCACCGCCTTTTTTAGCGTGGTCTCCAGTCCCCATGTCTCAATCGCTGCGAGTAGCGTCTCAGTGTCTGAGTGCCCTTTCCAGCAAAAGCGTGAGGTCCCAGAAGCGCTGTCGTCCAGTTCCTTGCGCAAGTCGAGATGGTTGTATATCTCTCCATTGAACACAATCACGTATCGACCAGAGTGTGAGTGCATCGGTTGATGCCCGGCCGGAGACAGATCAAGAATGGACAGTCGTCGGTGCGCGAAAGCAATGCCGTGTTGCTGATCACTCCATGTGCCGCTATCGTCCGGTCCGCGGGCGAATATCGTCGATGCCATTCGTCGGACGGTATCTTCCGCGTGCTCTGGCCAGGATTCTGGGGGAGCAAAAAATCCGGTCAGGCCACACATGGATTCAGCGCGCTATTAATAGAAATTGTCATGGAGTCAATAGAAAGGCCAATGGTTGTCATCTGTACTGGTATCACCCGCGTTATGTCGCACTGAGCAAGTCGTAATACAGGCTGGAATAGGACTGACTTGCCGCTTTGATGGAAAACTCGCGAATGACCTTCTCGCGTCCTTGCTTTCCGTACATTTCTCTTCGATCTGGATCCGCGAGCAATTCAGTCCATGCCCTGGCGATGCCATCGGGGTCTCCAGGCGTCACCGTGATGCCTGCACCTTCTATAATACGGGAAACATCCCCGACATCGGTGGCGACTACAGGTACGCCGCAGGCCATGGCCTCTCCGACCGCGTTCGGGAACGCCTCCCCCAAGAGGTCGATGTTGCAATATCGAGCCCTGCTGTGATGGAAGGGATGTCAGATCTCTCGCCCAGGCAGATGACGTGTCTGGCCAGATGGCTATTCTGAAAGTAGGAAGCTAGAGCCGGATTGTCTGGTGTCGCATCCCTGCCTGCCATCAGAAACTTTACGTGCTGGTCAGCATCAGGGTTGATCTCCAGAAGTCTCATTGCTGCCCGAAGAAAGATGTCCTGACCTTTCAAGGGGTGATACCTTGCAACAAGTCCGATCAGCTGGGTTCGCTCGGAAATGGCAAGCTCAGTCCTGAGTGCGCGCCTGGCTGCGGGATCGGGATGGAAGTGATCAGGATCGAAGCCGTTGTCGATGACACGAGCATGGGTCGCGTCAAAGCCGAACATTTCATGCTGAGACCTGGCCGTATGTGAGTTGTAAATGATCTGATCCGGACCGCGTGAAACGCGCGCAGACAGGGCGATTACCTTCCTTGTCATTGGTTTCTCGCGACTAATATCCGGCAAACTCTGCCGGATTCCCCAGGCAATCTTTGGATTGCCAGCGGCAATTCTGCCTGCCAGGCTCGCTGCGATATTGCCGTGATACATCCAGCCCTGAATCAAGTCAGGCTGGAACTGGCGTGTCATTTGTCTCAAGCGCCAAACGACCCTGGGCAATGTCGAGATTCCTTGCAGACTCAGGCACCAGACCGGGACTCCGATTGCTTCAATCTCATCGGCAACCTTGCCTCTTTCGGTCAACGAAATGACTGCGGTTGTAATCGAACTTTCCCCAGAGTTCTGCTGCATCTGTGTTAACAGTCTCGCCAGTTGCTTCTCTGCACCACCAGTATGGAGGGTTGTCGAAATAAAAAGAATTCTCGGACTCAATCGCTCGCTCTCCCTTCTTGCGGATAGACTGGCAAAGCCAGACTGCCCAGATAGCTGGTGGCCGATTGCTCGAGTGCAAAGTCCTCGGCACGTACTCGTACATCTGGCAGTTTGCGGACTGTGTCGGGATCCAGTTGCTCGGTCAGTGCCATGATGAGCGCCTGGGTATCCCCTACAGGAATGATGGTTCCCCAGTGACCACTTTGCAGGATCTCGTTAGGTCCACTTGGACAGTCGGTGCTAATGACGGGTGTTCCACACGCCATTGCTTCGATCAGGGCACCAGGAAGGCCTTCCCAGCGCGATGAGAGTACAAAAACCTTACTGCGTGCGAGATATGCGAACGGGTTGTCGGTAAATCCTGGCATGTCGAAATCGTTCTGACTCAGTCCGAGCGAGTTGGCGAGCTTCAGGAGATGTTCACGGTCAGAACCATCACCAAGAATGACAAGCCGGGATGGGTACTTCTTTCTGACGTGAGTGAATGCCTTGATGAGCAGACCAAAATCCTTCTGTTCAGTCAGGCGTCCAATTCCAAGAATGACGGGCGGCTCCCCGGGTGCGAACCAAGGGTGCTCGACAGGTTGTTGCGATAGCGCTCTGATTCTTTGCAGGTCAAACGGGTTGTAGATGGTCTGAACCAGGGTTTGAGGTAGTCGGGCAAACTCCAGAAGATCGCTCGCAACAGCCTGTGAGACACACACGATCTTGTCAGCTCGTCGATACAGTCGCGGAGCCAGTGTGTAGATTACTTTGGAAGCAAGTCCGGTTGCCTTGCCAGCCTCCATTGAAATGGTTGACCGCTCGGAGATCACCAACCGTGTATGTACGCCTGACATCATCCGTGCGAGGATGGCAATGACGTTAGTGTGCGTCATCGCGCTCAGAACCGCTGAAGGCTTCTTGCTTTTCAGGTATCGCGACAGCGGCAACAGGGCACTGAATACACGGTCGCAATCAAGATTTACGATATTGACCTGATCGCTGATACTGGAGAGATAGGGCCCTTTCGCCTTCGCGAGCACCAGATCCACAGTGAATCCTCTACGGGCAAACTCGTTGGCAAGCGTCGCCATGACGCGCTCGGCTCCGCCACCTTCAAGGGAAGGTAGAAAAATGCAGACTCTTTGGCTGATTTTCATGAGCATCTAACTGTTGAGGCTGCTATTTCGTGTTGATTGAAGAGTGGTATCTGGTCCGTTCCTCTTGCGACGTTCGGTGATTGCGGTGGCGGTGAGAAATGCAAGAACAATGAGCGTGAACCGCTCATAATAGAAAGTGTGAGAAAACATGGCGACGAAGAAAAACGGGAGTAGCACGAGAATAGTGACGCCTGATTTGTAAAGAACGAACCAGAACGAAATAAACAGAATTAATCCGATTAGTCCGTGTTGTGAAGTGAGTGACAGAAACTCGTTGTGTGTCTGGTTTCCAAGTTCTGGATCAATTCCATCTCCGGTCAATGGGCTTTCGATAAAGCGCTCATAAGCCTCACTTCCATACTCTATTCTCTCTTGGGTCGAAGGGTTTGTGTACAGGTGATCTATTAAAGAGCGCTCGTCAGGCCCATCTGGCTTAAGTGGTTTGGCGGGAACGGCCGTCCCGGTGTTTTCAGGTCCTTGCACTTGAAACACACCAAAGTTGAACCTGTCACTTACAACTTCCTGGAGACAGGATGTTGTCCTGTTATGGGTAACACCAAGCAGCGAAATGGTTGCCAGTGATGCTAACAAAACTACAGTCAAGCCTAGAGTTCTCACGACATCAACCCTTTGGGTGAATGCCAGTGCGGCAATGGTGATCGCTGCTGCAAGCAACCCCGAGCGCGAGGCTGTAATGAAAATTGCGAAAAGAAAGAACGTCTGGGAAACTGTCTGCAAGGTTCTGCTTTTACATGCGGAACAGGATCCAAGCAAACAGAAACATAGCGCATAAGCTGCCGTGTTCGGGTTGACTAGAAATCCTCCAGGTCGGCAGTCAATTGCGTCGATGAACCCGATCCGCAAGTACCCTAACAGGATACTTGCGGACAATAAAATGCCTCCCCAGAGAATTCCTGTCTGCGCCCATTTTCTTACATTCGTGCTGATCAGCATGAAAAGAAGCATTAATAGAAACCCGCCTGCTGCTGACACTCTGCGCATGAGATCCTCAAGTGCAAATGAGTGTGCTCCGTGCACCAAAATCGCGATGAGCCCGGATATCACAAATCCGATCCACCACCAGAATAATGGTTCTTTTATGAGTGTCTGAGTGGCATGTGTGAACTCCACTCGGTCTCTTCCTCTCAGTGCAATGAAGCCGAAAGTGATTAGCAGGGAGAGCGCCCAGACAAACGGGGGGACTGGAAATTCATTTATTCTTAAATACTCGGGCAGTCCCATCAGGACTACGGCAGTGATGGAACTTGTCAAGTATTTCTGGAGCATTTCCGGAATGTGGCGAGTCATGTTCGTCTGAAAATCATGATTACAAATAGAGGCGCTGTGGCCGTGAGACAATCAGTGTGCTACTCACGCTTTCTTGAGGCTCAGGGTTTGGCCTGGGTCGTCACCGGTGCGATCCAGCTTTGCGTCAAGCGAAACTATATTGTGAGGCGCCATTATTTGATTTATCAGTCTTTAGATTTTGTTTTTAAAGAAATACTCAGCCATGTCTTATTTTTCCTGTGTTTTTAGGGCCCACAGGAAGAACATGAAGGTCACAGCATAGGTCAGTCCAGTCGCCAGTGCTATCCCTTCTATCCCGAACGCTTTGGAGAGCACAGCGTTTCCGAAGACTTTTGTTGTCAGGCCGATGACACTTGACCAGAACAGGAAATGGTACTTTCGCTGACTTGTCATTAGACTGACCAATACCAGCCCTGCGAAATAGAAGGGTAGTTGCACCAGGCCGAATTGAAATACTCGAGCGACATCTTTCGTGTCCTCAGCGGAAAATGCTCCTCTTTCAAAAAGAAGACTGATGCCCCAGTTTGCCAGAGGCCAACTCACGATAGACGCGGCAACGCCTAGCAACAGCATGAGTTTGATCCAGTGGACAGCAATTTGCTTGACTTGCTTCTCTCCGCTGGCAATTGCGCGTGAGAATACTGGCAAGGTTGCCCTTGACACAGCCATGGCACCCACACCGAGCAGAAGCATCAACACTCTGTTCGCATAGCTCAGGGTCGCGACAGCACCTGTGCCTTGATGGGCTGCAAAGAATTGATCAATGATTGTTACGAGACTCATGATCGCCTGTCCAACCACCATGATCCCGAATCCATGCCAGAAGGCAGCCCAATGGGATGACTGGAATGAGAACCTCGGGAAGTCGATCTCGCTGCGTCGCCACAGAGGCAAACCGAGACTGATCAGATGGAAGGCAAAGCCTGCAAGTGTGCCCCAGACAAGTAACATGGCATCGGCAACTGAGAAGATCAGAAGTGCCCCCACCATTACGATTGAAGGCACGCTTTCCATCAATGTGTTGGCGTGATGCCCCGAAGATAACATCCAGGCTGAGTACAGGCTGATAAGCAGACCGAGTGGTATCAGTAGTACCATCAGATGGCTGATGTCATTCGCAATTGATCTTGTCTGCGGATCTAGTCCGCTTAAGTCTCCTGAAAACAGGTATGTCAGGCCGTAACCGGCTAGTACAGTCAGGCCAACTGCCACCATGAGGCTGAACCCGGCAATTTCTGCTCTGTAGCGTGGCAGATCATCTGGTGCATTCTCCCGTATCCTTGCGACCAGTGGGATCATGACGGCTGTCAGAACACTGAACCAGACCCCGACTGGCCAGGTGACCATGTTGAATACGAATAGATAGGCATCAACATCTGCGCTCACCCCGTAGCGGTAGGCAATCGCAACCTCTTTACCCGCTCGAGCAATGGATCCCAGCAACACAAAAAACACCACCCACAGCATGCCCTTTGCGATGGCATGGTGATCCGGGTGTGCGCTCTGGAGTCGAGACTTTAACCGCTTGAGTGGCACGGGTCTGCGGAGTTGGTTGAGAGTCCCTTATGCCGTGCTGGGGCAAGAGCTGGTCTCTTGCCTCGATGGTTTACGCCGATCAGTTTTCTCTTGGTTCGCTTACAGTCTGGCATCGACACTCTCCCTGGGCAGGATCGCCTTGACATCGAACAGAACGCCCTGGTCGTTCTTTAGCCAGCCCCTGATGGCCGTTGCACCAATCTCCTTGAACTGTTTGTGGGCCACAGTCAGAATCACCGCGTCATATTGCTTCGATTCTGGCGACGGAACAATCTGAATTCCGTATTCGTGCATCGCCTCGGCAGGATCAACCCACGGGTCGTGAACGTCGACCTCGAGGTTGTAGTTTTTGAGATTCTGAATGATGTCGACCGCTCGAGTGTTCCTGAGGTCTGGGCAGTTTTCCTTGAAACTCAGACCCAGAACCAGAGCGCGTGCGCCCACGGGATTCTGTTTACGCTTGATCAAGAGCTTGACGACCTCATCTGCGACATAGGCACCCATGCCATCATTGATTCTGCGCCCGGCCAGTATGACTTCAGGATGATAGCCAACAGCTTGCGCCTTGTGTGTCAGATAGTATGGATCGACGCCAATGCAATGACCGCCGACCAACCCTGGTCTGAAAGGCAAGAAGTTCCATTTGGTGCCAGCTGCTTCAAGCACTTCCAGCGTGTCGATGCCGAGCTTGTTAAAAAGCAGCGCCAGCTCGTTAATGAGTGCAATGTTGACATCGCGTTGGGTGTTCTCGATAACCTTGGCGGCTTCGGCTACACGAATGGAACTCGCCTTGTGGGTGCCAGCTATGATGATCTGTCGATAGAGTGAGTCGACAAGGTCCGCAATCTCTGGTGTTGATCCTGAGGTGACCTTCCTGATGGTCGTTACACGGTGCTCTTTATCACCTGGGTTGATCCGTTCCGGACTGTAACCGCAGAAGAAGTCTACGTTGAACTTCAACCCCGATTGCTTCTCCAGGACCGGAACACAGTCTTCCTCTGTGCATCCAGGATAAACCGTGGACTCATAAATAACGATGTCACCTTTCTTGAGCACTTTACCGACGGTTTCACTGGCTCGAATCAATGGGGTGAGGTCCGGCCTCTTGTGCTCGTCGATTGGAGTTGGAACGGTCACGATGTAGCAGTTGCAGGGAGTCAGATCATTGATCTCAGTCGTGAAGCTCAGTTCGCTCGCCGATTCAAGCTCTTCCTGGGAGGTTTCGAGTGTTTGGTCAACACCCGCCTTGAGCTGGTCGATTCGCTTGGTGTTGATGTCGAACCCGACTACCGGGCGTACCTTGCCAAACTCAACAGCGAGCGGCAACCCAACATATCCAAGGCCAATGACGGCCAGTCTGATGTCATCCAGATGCATGTCTGTCATACCTTGAAGTAATCTCGATACCAAGCCACAAAGTTCGCGATCCCTTTCTCGACAGGAGTGCTCGGCTTGTAATCGAACTGTTGGACCAGATCCGAAACGTCTGCATACGTATCGGGTACATCACCCGCCTGCAGCGGTAGCAACTCCATCTGCGCCTTCTTGCCAAGTGCCTTTTCGATGGCGGCAATGTAGTCCAGCAATTCAACTGGACTGTTGTTGCCAATGTTGTACACGCGCCATGGGGCTTTGCTCGTGCCAGGGTCCGGTTGGTCACCATTCCAGTCAGGGTTGACCGGTGCGGGACGATCCAGCACCCGGATCACGCCTTCAACGATGTCATCAACGTACGTAAAGTCCCGACGATGCTTTCCGTAGTTGAACACCTGGATAGGCTCATCTGCCAGGATGGCTTTAGTGAACTTGAACAGCGCCATGTCAGGGCGACCCCAGGGACCGTACACAGTGAAAAAACGTAATCCAGTCGTCGGGAGGCTGTAGAGCTGGCTGTAAGTGTGCGCCATCAACTCATTGGACTTCTTGCTGGCCGCGTACAGACTCAGTGGGTGGTCGACGTTGTGATGAACAGAGAACGGTAGCGTTGTGTTGGCCCCGTAGACGCTGGAGCTGCTGGCGTAAACGAGGTGCTCGACGCCATAATGACGGCAGCCTTCCAGAATATGGGCAAACCCGACGATGTTGCTGTAGATGTAGGCGAGTGGGTTCTCGATCGAGTAACGAACACCTGCCTGTGCGGCCAGATTGACAACCCGTTCGGGCCTGTGCGACTTGAACACATTTTCGATGCCCTGTTTGTCGGCCAGATCGATTCGAATGTGAGTGTAATCTGGGTGTTCGGCAAACCGGGCAAGCCTGGCTTCCTTGATGGCTGGATCGTAGTAATCATTGTGATTGTCGATCCCGATGACTGTGTCTCCACGAGCGAGCAGACGCAGAACGAGGGTTGAACCAATAAATCCGGCGGAGCCGGTCACAAGTACTTTCATGTTGGTGTGTTCGCTCTCGACGAGTTTGTTGGTGATGTCAGTCGCTACTGTACAGATCGCGACTATAAACCTTATCGGACACATCCCGGATCTCGTCTGTGATGCGATTGGCCACGATCAGGTCCGACTCGCGCTTGAATGCGTCGATGTCATTGACGACCCGGGAATTGTAGAACGTCTTCTCGGACAAAACAGGCTCGTAAACGATGACCTCGATTCCTTTCGCCTTAATCCTTTTCATGATGCCCTGAATGCTTGAAGAGCGATAGTTGTCTGACCCTGCTTTCATAATCAGGCGGTAGATGCCAACCACGCTGGGTTGCCGCTTGAGGACTGCGTCAGCGATGAAATCCTTTCGCGTGCTATTCGCTTCCACTATGGCATTGATCAGATTCTGAGGGACTTCATGGTAGTTGGCAAGCAACTGCTTGGTGTCCTTTGGCAGACAGTAGCCACCATAGCCGAAAGACGGATTGTTGTAATGACTGCCAATCCTCGGGTCGAGGCAAACGCCATCAATGATCTGGCGGGTGTCCAGACCATGGGTGCAGGCGTAGGTGTCGAGTTCGTTGAAGTATGCAACCCGCATGGCTAGATACGTATTGGCAAAGAGCTTGATCGCTTCAGCTTCCGTGCTTCGGGTGAGCAACACCGGGACGTTGGGAGTGAGAGAGCCTTGTACCAGCAGGTCGGCAAATAGCCTGGCCCGTTCGGACTCCTCCCCAACGATAATTCTCGATGGGTACAGGTTGTCGTGTAGCGCCTTGCCTTCTCTGAGAAACTCCGGTGAGAAGATCAGGTTGTCAGTCCCGAACGCCTGGCGAATTCGTTCCGTATAGCCCACGGGGACTGTAGACTTGATGACCATGACGGCATCTGGATTGATGGCCATCACATCATGGATGACTGATTCGATCGATGTCGTGTTGAACCGGTTTGTCTTGGGGTCGTAGTCTGTTGGTGTTGCGATAATGACGAAGTCAGCGCCGGCGTAAGACTCATACTTGTCCAGGGTGGCACGAAGGTTAAGGTCGTCCTTCTGCAGGTGTTCCTGGATGTCAGGATCCTCGATTGGTGATCGTCGTTGGTTGATCAAGTCAATCTTTAGAGGGTCGATGTCAAGAGCAACGACCTCGTTATGTCGAGCGAGGAGCATCGCATTAGAAAGCCCTACGTACCCAGTGCCTGCAATGGAGATCTTCATTAGATTAAGTGTTTCAATGATTGGTCGCGGTCGATTCCAGCACGACAGTCTAACGCGAGATTGTTGCTGTGAGGATGTTGCATCGGTTGGTAGCGCCATAGTTACCGCGACGGTCTGGACTGTTTGTTGCATAGACCCGGAAGGTGGTGAGGACTCGCTGCCAGTCTCTGAGTTTGCACGGTGATCCAGAAACTTCCAGGATTTCGGTCTGGAGTATCAGAACAGGTCGGCCGCAACGGGTTTCAGTTTTACGTGAACTCGTGCCCTCACAAATGAAGACCTCGGTTGTTGAGCTTTTCGGGCACAACTTGCCTGATGTTTACTTCCTGCCCAGGATGACGCCTGTGTATTGCAGCAGGTCGAGTTGGCCGCTCAGTGTCCTACCGGGCAAGGATTTCGCCGTAAACCCTGGAGTAAGACGCTCCAAGGATGCTCCCCGAAAAAAGCCTCTCGTAACGGGCTCTCGCCCCGGTTCCAAGTCGCTCTGCCAGTACTTGATCGTGAAAGATCTGATTCATTGCGTTTGCAAGATCTCGAGCGGAGGCAGCAGGTACAACCAGGCCGGATTCATTGTGTTTATTGACGAAACTGGTGCCGCTTCCGATTTCACAACTGATTAAAGGCTTGCTGAATATGCTGGCTTCAACCATGCTCATTCCGAATGCCTCCGATCTGAGCTGAGAAGGTAGTACCAAGGCGCTACAGCCTTTAAGTAGTCGAATCTTCTTCGCTTCAGATACTTGTCCGATAAGGTGTACGTTTTTGAGATTCAGGTTCTGTTTGAGTGTGCAAAGAAAGTCGTGTTCAGATCCGGTTCCTGCTATAACCAGATCGCCATGGAACGCGGTAGCAGCGTGTAACAGAATATCGAGCCCTTTGTAGTAGCGGAGTGCTCCAATAAATAGAATGTAGGGCGTCTGGAAAGAATCCGTGCACTTGTCATTGTCGATTTCGTCTGCAGAACCCGTTAGGTAATGATTTTCGTCTATGCCGAGTGGAATCACTGAAACGCGTCCCTGAAGCTGTTTGCAGGACAGGACCGGACTGGTTTCGACATAGTTTGGCGACGTAGCAACTATTCTGTCCATTGACCGTAGCGTTCTCCACATCAAAGGAGCATATATTTTCGCGATAAACTTTTGCCTGACTATGTCTGAATGATAAGTCATTAATCTGGGTTTAGACTTTTCAAGGGTTATGTTTAGAAAATCAAGAAGCGGCCACGGGAAGTGAAAGTGTAGAATATCCGCCCATTTAGCCAGTTTCCTGAAGAGCATGAACGCATCAGGTCCGCCGATGTCGCATGAAACGGGAGAAATCCAGGACCGGGATCTCAGAATATGAATTCCGCTTCTTTCAATATGGTTTGGATCAGGGTTGGGGGATAGCGTGAATACGCGTGACTCATGGCCAAATCGCTGCCCTGATATGCAGATCTGACGAATAGCCTCTTGTAAACCTCCGGGCGGGTCAGGAAAGAAAGTTCTGTATACATGAAGAACTTTCATTGCAGCTTTCGAATGGAAGATTTAAGAGCGATTGATGGCATGTGATCAACAGGTTATTTATTACGGAAACTTGTTCGGGCGCATTTGATTAAAGTCTGCGTCAGTTGGTCAGCAGATCTTTCCCAGCTAAACCTGTTCTGGACGAGTGTCGTCAGCTTCGCCAGGTCAGCGATTGGCACTCCGGCTTTTGCAACCTTGAGTATCGCCTTTTCCCATTCTTCCGGATCTAGCGGGTCACAAAAGATGAACCCCGTCTGGATCAGTTCGGTCATGGCAGGGCGATTGCTGCAGATGACAGGAACGCCGAGCAACGCGGCTTCGAGTGGTGGAAGTCCGAAACCTTCGAAAAGACTAGGAAAAACCAGGGCAACGGATTTTTTGAGAACGTTTGCGACAGCACCATCATCGAGTTTGCCGAGAAAGTGCACCCGGTCGGCGATTCCAAGCCTTTGAGCCACTCCCGAGCACCGGTGGTTGTCGCCAATCAAGACAAGGTGGATTTCAGCTAGTTTCCGGCTTGTAAGGGCCTGTAGTACAACCTCGACATTCTTGTGCCGATCATATGAGCCTAGGTAAACAATGAACGGTGCGTGGGGCAAATCTACTTTGCAGTCTGCTCGAGTCTCTAGTGGGGAGACGCCATTGTGGATGACCGAGATTCTTGTGGGATCAATGGCTAGCTCATGCTGGAGGTGTTGAACATTTGATTTGCTGATCGTAACTATGTGATCAACTTTTCTGGCGGTTTCACGGAGTCTGTTCTTCCAGTCTTCTACGATTGGTCTGGGAAACTGGTCCGGAAAAAGAAGCGGAATGACATCATGGATCATAACCACTGCCGGTCGTGGAGGGTCCGCCGGGCACCAGTGGATTGAAGAGTAAAAATAAACATGTTTGTATTCTTCATCACTGGAGCAGTGCGAAGAAACAGCTTCAAGATTTTTTGAAAGTGATTTGAGCAGCTCTCTCGTGACCCTTCCTATTCCTCTCTCGTCGACCAGTGGCGCATTCGAGAAGTGAATCAATATGTCGCCGTGCTTGAGTGTTGTGAATCCAAAACTAATACTGTCTTGAAAGAAAAGCTTGTTCTTGATTTTATTCCACACCCACGGGTTTGTTTTTAGAATTTTCTTTCCGACGCGGATTGCTCCTGGGCTGGACAGGACCATGCTTCTCAGGCCTTGAATCAGAGTTTTCTGGAATGCGAATTCATGGTTCTTTCTAATTTCAGAATGGGATCGCACTGAGCGATCTTTTTTAAACATGGTGCACTCCGATTCTGCGGCTATGAGCACCCCTCAGGTGGTGAAAGAAGAATGCCTGACATCCTCAAGCGCATTCCGGAGGCGTGTGTTCCTTTAATCTTCTTCTTTTGAAAATATTTTTCTTTCTTCCTTGATATTTATTTTCAAAGATGTCGTTTCATCAGTAATATTCACGAAACGCATTGTCATTAAGTATCGTGCTATACGTGGCGATCTGGCCTTGTTATCGCCGGGATTTCCTTGGCGAGTGTTGCGCCAGGACTTTCGTGGCCTCTGAAATTCTCTAGCGCCGAATGGAATTCGGATTTAGCGGGATTCGTTAGTATTCGTAAGATCAACGGCAATAGGCAAAACCATCAATATGAGTCATGGTGCTTATCAATTTTGACGGATGGGTTCATCCAGTTACAACCAGAAAACTCCTCGCCTGTGGTGTTTATCACTTTAAAAAGCAATGCGCGTTCTCGCCACTCATAGTTATTTAACAGGTGTGTTTCAGAGCTCGAAAGAGAGGTCTGTATTGAGTACTCCCCGGGTCCCAGAGTCATGTCGAAACGGAACTCGACTGCTAGTTCGTCTCCAGACTTGGTCTTCAGAACCGGAATGCCTTTGATGTGTGTGTTCGTGCCGTACATCACTTGACCAAGTCTGTCCTTGATGCCATAGCCAACAATCAGTCGCGGGATGTCTGCGTGTACTCTCACTTTCACTCGCAATGTGATGGTCTGACCTACTCGTACGACTTCAACTGGGGAGTTTTGATGGTCCAGTAGCTCAAGCGTAAGAGTAGTTGCCTCGCCGGTTCCGGAAACGACTCGATATGAGTGGTCTGGCAGCTTGACCACTGCGATGGTCTGCTCCTGACCACTTGCCAGCATGGCGTTGTAGTAGTCCATGATGAGATCAGGAGGGCCACTCCTGAGAATTCGCCCTTTATCCAGAAGGATGCACCGATCGCAGATGGACAGGATGGCCTGTTTGTCGTGACTGACCAGCAAAAGGGTAGTTCCATCCCGGCGAAACTGTCTGATACGCTCAAAACTTTTATGTTGAAAGTAGGCGTCACCTACGGATAATGCCTCGTCAACAATCAGGATGTCCGGACGTTTCGCTGTGGCGACGCTAAATGCGAGGCGCATTTGCATTCCACTGCTGTATGTGCGTACTGGCTCATCAATGTGATGGCCAATTTCAGCAAACCTTTCTATGTGAGGCATTAGGTCGTGGATTTCATTCGACTGATACCCTAGAAGTTGAGCGGCCATGTAGGCGTTCTCCCGACCGGTGAAGTCTGGATGAAATCCCAGGCCGAGTTCAAGCAGCGCTGAAACTCGACCATTGATTTGAATGCTTCCACTGGTTGGCGCACTGGTTCCGGATATCAGTTTGAGCAATGTGCTTTTTCCTGCCCCATTGAAACCCACGATCCCCAGCGCTTCACCTTTGTTAACGTCGAGGCTAATGCTGTCGAGCACGCATTGAGACTCGTATCTGGTCTTTCCCAGTGGGTCAAGCCAGTCTGCCAGCCTTGCCCATTTTGTCCTGTAGCGGCGGTAGACCTTGCTTAAGCCCTTAATAGAGATTGCTGGCATTACAACTCGTCCACAATTTCTGCCGCTCTTCTTTTGAATAAGATCGCGGCAAATGTGCACAGTGTGAGTGAGAAGGCTCCGAGATAGATCCATTCGCTACCAGGCCACTGCCTATGGACGATGATTGTTTGAATCTCCTTGATGAATCCCGTCATCGGGTTGATCTGGATAAGTGCTTTGATTGGTTCCGGCAGAATAGAAGAAGGATAGACAATTGGTGTAAGCCAGAACCAGAAATGGAGAAAGATACTGTAGAAGTGAGCAGCATCTCGAAAGAATACATTGATGATGCCAACGATCACTCCCAGGCTGACTGAGAAAAGAACCAGGATGGCCAACAGCGGAAATATCGCCAGGTAGACGATTCCTGGAAAATTTCCGCTCACCAGCAAAAAAATTGTGAATAACGTAAAGATGACCAGGAAGTTGAGTAGAGCGTTGATCGTGACGGAGATCGGGATACACAGCTTCGGGAAGTTGACCTTTTTTATGAGATTGGCATTATCGAGAAACATGCTCTGGCATTTGCTGGTTATCTCTGAAAAGAGTCCCCACATGATGATGCCGCTACATAGAAAGATGCTGTAGCCGAATGTGCTTTCAACGCCAGGTAGTCTGGCCTTCATGATCTGGGAAAAGATGACTGTGTAGATCAGGATCTGGGACAAGGGGCTCAAAACGACCCAGGTAGAACCCAGCAGGGAGTTTCGGTAGCGTGACTGAAACTCCCTGCGAACGTTGCCGACAATGAACTGGCGGAAGACCCAGACCTTATGAACAGATTCAATCATCACGAGACCATCTCGTCTTCTTTAAACGGAGAAGATTACACCGACAGTCTGTGGCTTTTGATCCCGTCGGTCAATGGCAATGCGGATTCGTGTCAATAGATACGGTCGTTGATGAGACGTAGCAAATACTGCCCGTATCCGTTTTTGAGTAGTGGCTGTGCAAGTTCCTTTAACTGGGCCTCGTCAATCCACTGTTGCCGGAACGCTATTTCCTCAGGGCAGGCAACCTTCAGGCCTTGTCTGCTTTCCAGTGTCGCAATGAATTGACTCGCGTCCAGTAATGATTCATGTGTACCCGTGTCGAGCCAGGCATAACCCCGGCCCATGATCTCGACATTGAGCTGATCGCGCTCGAGATACATGCGGTTAAGGTCCGTGATTTCGAGTTCGCCTCGTGGCGATGGTTTCAGGGATTTCGCAAATTCCACGGCCTGGTTGTCGTAGAAGTAGAGACCGGTAACAGCATAGCTAGATTTGGGTTGACTGGGCTTTTCTTCCAGCGAAAGGGCTTTGCCGTTCTCGTCAAATTCGGCTACACCGTATCGTTGCGGATCGTGCACGTGATAGGCAAAGACGCTGGCTCCATTCGTCCTTTGTACGGCGTTGGCCAGCAGAAGGTGAAGGTCATGACCATAGAAGATATTGTCCCCCAGAACCAGTGCCGAAGGACTGTTGTCCAGGAATGACTCACCGATCAGATACGCCTGGGCGAGCCCGTCAGGGGAGGCCTGGATTGCATACTGCAGATTCAGGCCCCATTGGCTGCCATCCCCGAGCAGCTGCTCGAATCGGGGTGTGTCCTGAGGAGTGCTGATCACAAGGATGTCCCGGATGCCCGCGAGCATCAGCGTGCTCAAAGGGTAGTAGATCATCGGCTTGTCAAACACGGGAAGCAGTTGTTTGCTGATGGCGAGCGTTGCCGGGTGCAGACGGGTACCAGAGCCGCCCGCGAGAATGATGCCTTTGCGCTTGATGGTCATGTCAGGTTCAGTCCAAAATTCGTGTATGTGGCTGGAAAAACTGGTTGGGCAGCGATGGATACATACTTGGATTATCAAAGTCAGGGCGTTGCCACTGAACCGTATTGCTTGCCGACCCATTCACGGTAATCGCCCGACTGAACGTCTTGTACCCATTGCGGATTGTCAAGATACCATCTGATCGTCTTGTAAATACCTGTCTCGAAAGTTTCTTCTGGCTTCCATCCCAGTTCACGCTCAATCTTGCGAGCGTCAATTGCGTAACGCCGGTCGTGACCAGGGCGATCCTGTACGTAGCAGATCTGGGTGTCGTAACTGCTGCCATCAGGCTTGGGTCTGAGTTGGTCAAGAATGGTACACACAGTCTTGACGATCTCGATATTGGGCATCTCGTTCCAGCCACCAACGTTGTAGGTTTCGCCAACATGCCCGGCGCTCAGGACCCTGCGAATGGCGCTGCAGTGGTCTTTTACGTAGAGCCAGTCGCGAATCTGCATGCCGTCACCATAGACGGGGAGCGGTTTGCCAGCGAGCGCGTTGACGATCATGAGCGGGATGAGCTTTTCAGGGAAGTGGTACGGACCATAGTTGTTCGAACAGTTGGTTGTCAGTACTGGTAGTCCGTACGTATGGTGCCAGGCTCGCACCAGGTGGTCTGAGGCGGCTTTACTGGCACTGTAGGGACTGTTTGGCTCGTAAGCGTGCTCTTCGGTGAACGCAGGTGCATCAGGTGAAAGTGTCCCATACACCTCATCGGTGCTCACATGCAGAAGCCGAAAATTACATTTCGCCTGCTCATCCAGGTTCAGCCAGTACTCTCGAGTGCATTCGAGCAGGTTGAACGTGCCCTGGATATTGGTCTGGATGAACTCACCTGGTCCGTGGATGGACCGGTCGACATGACTCTCCGCCGCAAAGTTTAGAATGGCACGTGGCTTGTACTCAACCAGCAGTCGGGAGACCAGAGAGCGGTCTCCAATATCTCCTTGAACAAAAACATGGGATGAGTTGCCTTCAAGAGAGACCAGGTTTCCGAGATTGCCGGCATACGTCAGCTTGTCCAGGTTGATGACAGGTTCTTTGCTCTGTGCGAGCCAGTCGAGCACAAAGTTTGATCCGATGAAACCTGCTCCGCCCGTTACCAGAATTGCCATACCTGTCCCTGTCCACGATTTAAATCATGGTCGAAGTATAGGAATATTTTGAAGATAATAGTCAGCCTTACTGAATTCATTCAGGCAAAATCCTGCTCACTGGCTACGTCGTGTGAGCGCTTGTATGCACGGGGGACCGTCATGATCCATGTTCGATCGTGAACAGCGTTGATTCGGGCTCGTTCAGGATTTGCGACACTTTGCGATGCTTGTATTCAAGGAACGCCTGACGCTCTTCAGATACCGGTTTGTCCTGCCAGTTCGCGACTTGTTCTCGAAACTCATCATCAAAGATGCGCGCATCTGGCCAGATGCGCACGCTCCGGTTCCTGTAAGTGATGTCGAACACAAACTGTCCACCAATTGACATGGGCGCTTGCGGGTGGTCGAGCATCGGCTTTTGCAGGCATCGGCCTTCGCGGATCGCCAGACTGATCATCTCGACGCAATCCAGAATCCCGGGTCCACAGAATCCTAGCGTCCAGTAGAGTTCCCTTCGGTTGACTGGCTCACTCGGGGACAGCCTGTCGAAGGCCGCCTTGCAGACGCGGATCATCAACGCGGCAGCGATCACATTGCCGTAACCCGTGTATTTCAGAAGGTCTTCCCGTGTCAGCGTGATGATGCCGTCCTGATCGCAGACAGTTACTGAGTATTCGTTCATGGTGTTTGGGTGATGGAAGTCATGTGTGTAAGAAAAGCCCGCAGCAACGGACAGACTGAGCCGATTCTTGCTCTGTCTGTCCGGGGCCTGGCGTCAGACTGATGTCTGGCGGGAGACATCAATTGGCCTGCATGGCCTGGGGCAGAATGATGGCTTCAATGTTCACCGGTTTGCGCATGAGATCGTTGTCGAGCATGAAGCTCATCTCAGCTTGCAGGTTGGGGATGTCACTCTGGTCCAGTCGCTGCGTGAAATGTGCCCAGTCGTATAGCGTATTGGCATCTGCCAGGCTGACGCCTTGCTGTCTGGCACCAAGTTCAATAGCCTGCTCCTTGTTCTCGGATATCCACCTGGCGGCCATGTCGTGTGCGCGTATCACTGCATCGATCCACTCAGGGTGTTTGTGTGCGACGCCTTCACTGGTTGCCATGACAAGCGTCGGCACAGTTAGTCCTGTTGCTGTCGTGATAGTCTGCGCGCCTTCGCGCTGCGCGTTCATGATTGCGCCGGCAGCAAGCAGTGCGGCGTCAATCTGGCCGCTTTGAAGGGCTGCGAACGCTTGAGGAATCCCCATCTGGATGAATTCAACATCGTTGATGGTCATGCCTTCTTTAACCAGTGCGGCAACCAGAGTCTGGTGCAGCAC
Source organism: Orrella marina (assembly GCF_003058465.1). Lineage (NCBI taxonomy): Bacteria > Pseudomonadati > Pseudomonadota > Betaproteobacteria > Burkholderiales > Alcaligenaceae > Orrella > Orrella marina. The sequence continues at coordinate 3,559,288 of NZ_CP028901.1, forward strand.
GGTTCCTTTCGGTCCGGCCACCTTTTTGCCCTTGAGTTCGGCGACGGTGCTGGGTCCGCCTTTCGCACCCACGATCGCGAAAGTATCGGTCGGTCGCGAGACGCCAGCCAGTATCTGGACAGGATTGCCTGCGGCATTGGCCATTAGTACGGATGCTGTGTTCATGACGCCGGCAATGTCCAGGTCTCCACTGGCGAGAGCCTGCGCCTGTTGTGAGCCGGACGTGATTTCGTGCCACTTCACATCGACGTTCTGCTTCGCCATTTCGCTCTCAAGTAATCCGTGCTCCTTCATCACAATCATCTGTAGGTTAAAAGGCGAGCGTACATAGCTGATGTCGAGCGTTTCAGCACTTGCAGTTGCACCCAGTGCGCTGGCGCTGAGCAGAATCGAAGTAATTACTTTTTTCATGATGCTTCCTGATTCAATGATGGGAAAGGTTTTCGTTATGTCCAAGACTCTGGTTCAGATACTGATGAATGTCGGCGCTCATGCTGCATGGATACTGCCCGTCTCGCTTCACGAAGGAGGCGACGATCTTGCCCGCATGCATGACCAGCAGGCGGTTGCTTATCAACTCCGCCTCATTCAGGTCATGTGTGACAAACAGGCATTGCAGTGACTCCTGTGCGACAAGTGAAATCAGCATCTGCTGGAGTTCTGAGCGCGTGATGGCGTCGAGTGCAGCGAATGGCTCATCCATCAGCAGGATGTCCGGCTTCTGCAGCAGTGCTCTGGCAATCGAAACACGTTGAGCCATCCCGCCGGATAGTTCTCGCGGAAACTTCTGTTCGATACCTGCCAGATGGACCTGACCCAGTGCGTGCTGGATGCACTGCGGGTCACTGTTGTGCGCGCGAGACAGAGCCAGAGCAAGGTTCTCACGGACGTCCAGCCACGGAAGCAGACGCGGTTCCTGAAACACCACGGCCATATTCTTGTGATTGGCGTCGATAACACCCGAATCGCAGGTGAGAAGGCCTGCAACGATTCGCAGCAAGGTGGATTTTCCGCATCCAGACGCGCCGACAAGCGCCGTGACCGGATGGGATCCGAGTTCGACGGTCAGGTCATTGATGACCACCTGGTCACCGAAACGTCTGGTGATGTTCTTGAGGATGGTCATGAGCGGCAAATTTCCGGAAATCGCCTGCTCAGCTTGCGGCAGAGCAGCTGATCAAACAGGGTGTCTAGCAGCCAGCCAATCATGCCAATGGTCAGGATGCCAACCATCACGTCGTCTGTGCGCATCATTTCCTGAGAGTCAATGATCAGATAGCCCAGACCGGCCGACGCGGCGATAAGCTCTGCCCCGATCAGGGCGCGCCAACTGTATCCGAATCCGACCCGGACTCCTGTGATGATCGAGGGAACGGCACCAGGCAGTACGATCCATCGAAAGTAGCGAAGACGGCCGAGCTGAAGACTTCTGGCTAGTTCCTGGTGTGACGGGTCGACCCGTCGCAACCCGTCCCGGGTGTTCAGGAACACAGGGAAGATCGATGCCAGAATGATGATCGCCAGCTGGGTTGTGCTGCCTATCCCGAACCACAGGATCAACAGTGGCGTCATGGCCAGTGGCGGGATCATGCGAAGCAGGGCCAAAGGTGCAGACAGAAGTTGCTCAACCGTGCGGGAGCCGTTCACGAGCAGTGCCAGTGCGAAAGCCAGCACGCAGCTGATTCCAAATCCCTGAAACACACGACTGAGCGACACCAGAATGCTGTGGCTCAGTATGCCGCTTGCATAAAGACTCTTCGCCGCAGTCCATACCGTTTCCGGAGCGGGCAGCAGATAGGATGAAACCAGACCCGAACTGGCAATCAACTGCCAGTACATTAATATCGCCAGTGGCATCACCAGCGACTTCGCGCGTTGCATCATAGCTTCCGGATGACTTGCTCGGCTGTATGTTGCAACAGGGTGTTGGCGAGTTCGTGCTTGAGGTTCGTCCAGTGCGCGAGCAGCTCCTTGCTTGCGTTGGGATCTTTGCTTGCCTTGCCAGTTGCAATGAAGTCTGCACTTGGCGCGCCTTCAATCGGGGACAGTTCGACAGACTTTGCGTCGTATGTAAATTGGAAATAGAAGGCGCCAGCCACGCCTTTGAGTGCGACCGGATGCTCGAAGCTCGTATCGAGTTCGAATCGCTGCTCGCTGCACATGCGGGTCACCAGTTCAAAAACATCGCGGGCACCAAGTCCGGGGAACGCAGTAAACAGGCTGACTGCCCGTCGGCTCAATGGCAGGCCGTGGTTGAGCTCGCGCTGAACGGCTTGTAGCAACCGAAACCCCAGTACGACCCCGCCCACTGCGTCGTAACCGTGGAAGTCGAAGCAGTCCTGGATGTGGAATGTGACTGAGCGACCTTCGTCGATGACGGTGATTTCAGGGTCAACCCACTGGTTGATGGAAAGAAGTTGGCTCATGATGTTAATGCGAATGATAGTAGTTATCAGCATCATATCTGATAACTGAAATATGAATCGAGCATCTGGCCACCAACGCCTGATCCAGATCAATCTGCTTGCTTCTTTTGTGTACCAAGTCCAGACAGCAGGTGCGGGAAATGCCAGAACCAGATGTCCCAGACCGAGCAGACTGTGCGTTCGGACGGGTTTGCGTGTGAAGAATCGTGCCAGTCTGAGGAATCGACCTGAGGTTGGGAGTGTTGTACTGCTGCTGAGTGAGGGACGTCCAATACATGCGGGGAAGATAGCCTGCTTATATGTACTATAAGTAGCACAATAAATACGATGAAATTACGCTCATCTGCTTGTATGGTAGGTACACTACGAGAAAGTCCACGAGCTGTGCACGGGTTGTTCCGACGCAGTCGGGATGCGGTTGCCAACGCATATTCAAAGGATGTATCAAGGTTATGAGTCAGACACTTTTTCAGAAGATCTGGTCACCGCATATCATCGTGCCCAGAGAGCAGGGGCCCTCATTGCTGTACATTGATCGGCACATCGTGCACGAAGGCTCCTTTCACGCCTTTAACCAGTTGCGGGCCCGGAGCCTGAAACTGCGTCATCCTTCCCAGGTGTTTGGTGTGCCCGATCACTACGTTCCGACGAATGGGCGGCGTGCTCAGGATGCGGCAACACCCGAGATTGCACGGATGATCACTCAGTTCGACAGCAACATGAAATGGGGCGATGTGCCGCATTTCAATCTGGCAGACAAGCGGCAGGGAATTGTGCATGTGGTGGGACCAGAACAAGGACTGACGCTACCCGGTATGACGGTGGTCTGTAGCGATAGTCATACATCGACGCATGGTGCGCTTGGTGCGATTGCATTTGGAATCGGGCAATCCGAGAGCATGCACGTGATGGCCACGCAAACACTGTGGCAGAGCCAGCCGCGCGTTATGCGAGTTCGCGTCGAAGGAGCATTGCACCCCGGAGTTTCAGCCAAGGACATCATCCTGGCCATCATCGCCAGAATCGGTGCTTCCGGCGCAGTGGGACATGCGATAGAGTATGCAGGATCAGCCATTACCTCACTGGATATGGATGGACGTCTGACCGTCTGCAACATGTCCATTGAAGCAGGTGCAAGGCTGGGTTCGATTGCACCAGACGATACCGTTTTCGAGTATCTCGCAGGCAGGCCGCAGGCCCCGAAGGGTGTGGACTGGGATCGAGGCCTGAAATACTGGCGCACCTTGCGTTCGGATGATGATGCGCAGTTTGATCGTGAGGTTGTGCTGGATGCCAGCGAGATCAAGCCGATGGTGACCTGGGGAACCAGTCCTGATGCGGGTTGTGCCATCGATGGTGTCGTGCCGGATCCAGATCTGCTCAAAGATGCGCAGTCACGTGATGGCGCCAGGCAGGCGCTGGAATACATGGGTCTGCAGCCCGGCATGCGGATAGCGGACATCAACATTGATCGTGTCTTCATCGGCTCCTGTACGAACAGCCGGCTGAGCGATCTCAAAGAGGCAGCAAAGATCCTTGAGGGGCGAAAGGTGAGTGTGCCCGGAATGGTGGTGCCAGGATCCGGACTGGTCAAGGAGCAGGCTGAAGCGCTGGGACTGGACAAGGTCTTCGTGCAGGCAGGACTTGAATGGCGCTCTCCGGGTTGCTCCATGTGTGCGGCCATGAATGGTGACATTGGTCAGCCTGGTGAGCGCATCGCATCCACCTCGAACAGAAATTTTGTGGGACGCCAAGGTCCTGGTGCAAGAACACATCTGATGAGTCCAGCGATGGCAGCCGCTGCGGCTGTGACCGGCAAGCTGACTGACGTACGAACACTGACTGGCGCGAATTGATCATGAGCACACAAGAAACCACGTTTGAACCCCTGACCACCTTGACCGACCGCGTTGCAGTCCTGCGTGGGCCGAACACGGATACGGATCAGATCATCCCGGCTCGATTCCTCAAGAAGGACCGTGCACAGGGATATGGGCAGTTCCTGTTTCACGACATGCGGTTTTCTGATGATGGCGGGATCCGATCACATCCGTTAAATACGAGTGAAGGAGAGCACCCGCGCATTCTTGTTGTAGAAGAGAACTTTGGTTGCGGATCCTCGAGAGAGGGTGCGGTCTACGCGCTCGCGGACTACGGCGTACGAGTGGTGGTAGGCACAACGTTTGGTGATATCTTTCACAACAACTGTTTCAAAAATGGTGTCTTGCCAGTGCGTTTGCACCCGGACGACCATGCCAGACTGATGGGCGTGCTGGCTGGTCCGGATGCTCTGACCCAGCTGACTGTCAGTCTGGAAGAGGGCCGGATTCGCTGGGATGACGGTGATGCCAGTTTTGAAGTGGACGCTTTCTGGAAAGAGTGCTTGATGAGAGGGCTCGACGAGCTATCGCTAACGCTTTCATACCGTGATCAGATCGACGCTTTTGAGTCTCGGTACAGAAAGGACTTCCCCTGGTTCGCACCAGGTGCCTGATGGTCAGGCGCGCTATGTCCGTTGTTTGACCGGATCAGCAGTGCACCACGGGCCCACACTTGCGGTGACAGATAAGATCAGGGTACGCATCCGCACACAGTCTGCCCGCTTGTGATTGCTTAACAGCAATGATGCTGCTGGTCACCGGCAGGCGCTTTGGCAGTCACTTTGAACGTCACTTGTCCAAAGTCTGACGTGCGGCACTTTCCCCTGCCGTTGCTCCGAGCATCACGGCGGCCAGCAAGCCATTGCCCGAAAGGTAACCACTGTCCCCAGAGCCGGAAACGCCGCGAGCCGCTCCGCCACCTGCATACAGGCCGGGGATTGGCTGGCCGTTGGCACTGAGTACTTTCGCTTCAGGGTCGACCGCAAGCCCCCCTGGGTGTGAAACAAGGCGCCAGTCACTCTGATCGCATAGAAGGGTGAGGTCAATCTCTGGTCTGTCTGGAAGCGACGTCCCATGCTGTCCACACCTCCCTGATCGCAAAGCGCCCACGTCTGGCCGATCGTTTCGCTCAAGGTGTCCGCGGGAACCCGCATTAATCCGGCCAGTGCCTCGACAGAGTCTGCCTTTTGCACTGCGCCAGCGGACCAGGCTTGCCGGTAGTCTTCAAACTCCATCGCGGCGTCATGAATGCGATGATCGAAGATGTTCCAGGCAATGCCATCGGGCTGGGCCAGTACACGACGGGCCTGTTCCGAATAGCCTTCATGTTCATTTGAAAAACGCTCACCCAGACTGTTGATCTGAATGCCGCCCATCATCATGACCGACCAGGTGATCAGTGTCTGGTGAGGCCATGCCAGCGAGCCGTGACCTTGATAGGAGGCGAGATCCAGTGCCTGGGCACCAAGCCGCGCGCCCCACCTGAGCGCGTCGCCCTGGTTGCCGGCATGCCCGTAGTAGACCGCGGCATCCATTGCAGGCATGTAGCGTTTAACCATCTCTGCGTGACCGCCAAAGCCGCTGCAGGCGAGTATCACTGCATCGCAACCAATCTCTTCTGATGATCCGTCAGGTCGACTGACTCGCACACCACACACAGTACCTGAGTGGGTGACAAGAATAGTGTCTACCCGGGCTTCGCACAGGATATCAATGCCTGCCCGTTCTGCGGCATTGGTGAGAGCGCCCATGAGTTCGTCACCCGTGCGGCGTGGCGTTCCATGCATACGCAATGCGGAGTGTCCCGGATACAGGAACCCGGTTACCAGACTGAACTCGACACCATGGCGATCCGCAAGCCAGTGCAATGTTTTCGCGGAGCGTTGCGTGACCATCTGAACAATCACCGGGTCAGCTTCGTTATGGTTCTTGTGCTGGATGTCGCTGGCCATCAGATCAGGGCTGTCAGTGACTTCCAGTGCCTGCTGCCATCGGGTGGCGGCAGCAGGAATGAGCCCTGAAGACATTGCCGTACTGCCACGTGGGAGCGTGTCACGTTCAAGCACGAGAACCTCTGCGCGCGCATCCCGCGCAGCAAGTGCCGCAACCAGGCCACAGGCACCCGCACCGACAATCACCACCGGTACGTGCGTTTCGGGCAGTTTATCGACGGTCAAAACATCTGACTCGGATGTTTCTGTCATGGTTTCTGTGCCGCCTGCTTCTGCTGTTCGGCGAATGTGCTCACAATCTCGCCCGCCGTTGCGAGCCAGATCTGGTCGCGATGGGCCAGCACGTGATTAAGCACGCGCTCGACGCATCCAATCCGGTGCGGCTGGCCAGTCAGCCATGGATGCAGGCTGATGCCAAGCATGCGTCCAGCGTTCTGGGTCCTGCCCTCCTTGAGCATGAAGTCCGTTGCATCGATGACTTGATCTGCCCATTCGTCTTCGCTGTGAAGGTTACTCCCCATTACAAAGCTGTCCTCGACCTCAGTGTTCAGGGGCAGCATGGTCAGCGGTCCCGTCTCGACGGAAACCGGATAGGGAAGATCGTCGTTAACCCAGTCCATACAATACGACAGGCCAGCCTCCGGCAGGAGGGATAACGTGTTCCAGCTCTGACTGCGAGCTGGACTGAGCCAGCCCTGAATCTTCTTCCCTGTGGCAGCCCGCAGCACATCGACAGACCTGGAAATCAGTTCGGACTCTGCGTCACGGGAGAGATCCGGGGAGTGCAGGTGATCCATGTCCCAGCCGTGAGCGACGATTTCCCCCGCGCTTTGGCAGACACGTTCTATCAACTGGGGTGCTGACCCTGCCAGTGATGCGTTGATGGCATACGTAACAGGCAGTCCGTTTGCTTCAAAGAACTTCAGAAAACGATAAATGCCGACCCGGTTGCCGTAGTCACGCAAAGAAAAATGGCGTAAGTCGGGATAGGGCATAGTCATGCCGAAAGGCGTCTTGAAAGGCTTGCCTTTCTGGTCAAGAGGGAAATGCTGCAAGCTGACGTTGATCCAGACAGCAAGGGGCTTTCGGTCTGGCCAGACCAGTGGTGCACGGCTCTCAAGCATGCTCCACTCGTACCAGTCGTGGTCGTATCCGTAACGACGCTTTGAGTACTGGAGGTAAGTGTGGTCGAGCTGGCTCATGCTGCACCTCCTGCGCTGGCTTTACCGTCAATATCTTTGACCGCCTGGTCGTAATAGTTTTGCATGTAATGCTGGGCGATTTCGCGGCCTGTGGTCACCCAGACGCCTTCATGGCTGGTTATGTAGTCCAGCGCCTCTTCCAGGGCTGCCAGGCGATGTGGGCAGCTGACTTGATAGTTATGCGTGGGAATGCACATAACCGTTCCGGAGGTGGCTCCTTCCTGATACAGTCGGTCGAAGTGACGCTTGAGCATGGTCAGGTAGTGGCGCGGCGTTACCTTGTTCACGGTGTAGACGATTGTGTCGTTCATCTCCAGTGAATAGGGGACGGATACAAAACGACGCCCGCTCTGGATCTTGATCGGTGTGGGTTGATCATCGTGAAACAGGTCGCATGTGTAGATGCCTGCGGAGCTTTCCTGGCCAAACAGTTCGGCGCCGACTTCACTGAAAAGATCCAGTGTGTGGTCCGAGTGTGACAGGGCAGGTGCCAGATAGCCCGCGCATTCCTGTCCGGTGTGCCGATAAATGGTCTGCAAGGAATCACGAATCATCTCGCGTTCCTGTTCGACAGTCATGCCATAGGTGTAGCGGGTGTTGTAGATGCCATGGCTGAAGAACTCCCAGTTGCGCTCTTTGCAGGCTGCGATGATCTCGGGATGGTGTTCGCACAACGCAGTCGACAGCGAGATAGATCCCCTTACACCATATCGATCCAGGACTCGCATCTGTCGGTCGTGTCCGACCCGGTTCCCATAGTCACGAATCGAGTAGCCAGGAACGCTGGGATGCGGCGTCGGCCAGGCTTTTCGATGAGGATTGGCAGGAGGGTCGAGCTCGTAGAACTCAATGTTGGGTGCCACCCAGAATGCGACGCGGGCACCGCCCGGCCAGGTGATCTTCGGACGATTTTCGTAGGACCAGTAGTCGTAGTAGCCAGGGCTGGGTTTCATCGCGGTCACCTCGCAGGTCAGGATTGCTGGCTCTTGAGCCAGGACAGGACATCCTCGACTTTCATGACGTCGGCGTATTTCAGAACCATATCCGTCAAGTTGGCAAAATGATAGCTTTCGTGCTTGTCCGCAACGCACTCCATCGGCACAATGGTGCGATAGCCCCGCGACAGGCTCTCTACTACTGAGGCACGAACGCAGCCAGAAGTCGACCCGCCTGTGATGATGACGGTGTCCACCTTGTGCCAGACCATCAGGGACTGGAGGTTGGTTTCAAAGAAGACTGACGCCATGCGCTTGTTGATGAAAACGTCTTGCGCACGATCGAGCTCGAGACGGTCGTCGAGTTCGGATCGGACCGAGCCGACTTTGATGTTCTGCAGAGAGTCCTCGGTGTTGGTTCGTGTTCCCCATACGCCGGCGTCTTCGCCAGACTCCATGTACGCAACGTGCGTCCAGACAACTGGCCAGTTCAGTGCTCGGAATGCCTTGGCCAGTGTGTTGACGTATTCGATCTGGCGTGGGTCAGTCTCATACGCGGTCTTGAAGAGGTCCGTGCGGGTGTAGGCCTTCTGGAAGTCAACGTTGACGAGGATGGCTTTCTCGCCAAACCCGAACGGCACGCGCTGAGGGTTGGCCATCACTTCGTGAAAGATTTCGCGGGCAGTTTTGTTGGATTCGATCATGGGAGGCTCCTGGTTGTTTCTGAGGTGTGGGGCATTTCAGGGCTCGTACCGCTGGCCAAGTTCAAGCACGGCAGGCGTTTGCAGGGCGTCGTTGAGCTGGGTAAAGTCAAGCATCCGGTCGCGCCAGCTGTCGGTCGTGCCAGTTTGCTTCAGGGATGCGAAATATCCCTGCATGGCAAAAGTCAGTGCTCGCACCAGTCCTCCCGGAAAAATCACGAGTGAGTACCCTTTTTCCTTGAGCGTCTGCGCAGAGTCGATCGGCGTGTCGCCACCTTCAACCATATTGGCCATCAATGGGACCTTGCCGTGTAGCGCGTGCATGATGCGGTCAACGTGTTCCTGCCCGCGATAACCTTCCACAAAGACGATGTCTGCGCCAGCCTCCTGGTACGCTACAGCACGCTCGATCGCATCATCAATGCCGCCGACAGCAATGGCGTCGGTTCGACCAATGATGAGGGTGTTCTCCGATCGCCTGGCATCCAGGGCGGCCTTGAGTTTGCCGACCATTTCGGCTTTGGATACTAGTGACTTGCCTTTAAGGTGGCCGCAGCGCTTGGGAAAACCTTGGTCTTCTAGCTGTATGGCGTTGGCGCCTTCGCGTTCAAGCAGGCGAACTGTGCGCATCACGTTGATCGCGTTGCCAAATCCGGTGTCCGCGTCGACGATCACGTTCACATCGGTCTGTTCGCTGATGTAGCGCAGGACATCGGCGACCTCAGTCAGTCCCAGCAGACCAATGTCCGGGCCGCCCAGTCGGGTGTATGCCACGCTGGCACCTGACAGGTAGACGGTTTCAAATCCGGCCTGCTGGGCCATACGCGCAGAAAGTGCGTCATAGACGCCAGGCGCCAGGCAAAGATCTGTGCGCATCTGTTCCTGAATGCTTGTCATGGTGATATTTCTTGGGGTCATGGCTGCTATCCCTTTTTTTGTGAACTCGCAGCTTGCGACAACGGGTTGTCTTGCAGCTGCCTGATGGTTGGCGGGGCTTGCTCAGCGTGTTGCGCTGGCGCCGGATGCGGGTGTGGATGACTGGCCAGGTGTGTTCAGGAAGATAGCGAGATCATTCCAGACTTGCTGCCTGACAATCAGCGTCCCTTGGAGTTCGAACCGATCAATGAAACGCACGCCTTTAAACGGGATGCCGTCAAGTGCTTCACCATTGAGTGTGCCGTGGCAGTGCACCACAGCAACATCGCCTTTCCATGATGTATCAAAGGATTCGAATGTTTTCTGGACGAAGCGGTAGCGAAGTCTGGAAAACTCGACAAGATCTTCGAGCCGCGTCATGGTTGCATCGCCTGGGAATGTCATCTTGAATTCCGGTGCAAGATAGGTTCTTGCCTTGGCAAGGTCTCGGTCCTGCATGGCGTGCAGAAATGCTCGTACGGTTTCCATCGGCGCCGCTTTGGCCAGACCCGCGCGTCTGGCCTGGCCGCCGCGATAGTAGTTCTGCTCGTCAAGTTCATTGATACAGACTACGATGGCTTCTGGCGCAGCATCAATGACCTGGAGAACAGCTGAAGTAAGCGACTCACCTAGTGCCTGACGTGTCTTGGCGTCGTAGCCTTTTATTAGGGATACATTCAGGACTGGCATTGCAGACTCTCCCTGTTCCATTCTTGAAGCGAATTGCGTATAGTTCGTTAAGTGCAATTAATTGTCGTATTTATAGAACAAACTATAGCAGAACACAAAGCCTGACAATCATCAATAACAAGACAATTTCCAAATCGTGAACAGCACCAAATACCACCGGGTCTACCTCTTGCTCAAAGATGCAATCGAGCGTGGCGAGATGCCTGCGGGGACTCGCTTGCCAGGCGAACTGGTGCTCGCACAAAAGCACCAGGTTTCCCGGATTACGGTCCGACGGGCCATGGCAGCACTGGCTGACGAAGGTCTGGTCACCCGTCGCCCAGGGGTTGGCACGGTTGTGCTCGAAAGGCCGATGGAGGCCGCGCAGATTACGGCCGATGTTTCGAATCTGCTACCGAATTTCGTGCGGATGAGTGAAGAGTCGAGCATCAAGTTGCTTGAATTTGCTTACCGCCCGGCTTCTGCTGCGGTCGCGTCCCGGTTGAAGCTTGCGCCTCGCGACAGGGTCCAGTATTCGGTTCGCGTGCGCAGCATGCAGGGAAAGCCGTTTTCTTATCTGATCACTCACGTTCCTGCCAACATCGCCCAGAGTTATGACGAGAAAGCACTGGCGACCACCTCCTTGTTCATGTTGCTGGAACGTAGTGGTGTCAAAGTAGACCATGCGACACAGACTATCTCTGCAACGCTGGCGACAGAGGAGATTGCGCAGGCTCTGGATGTGCCAGTCGGGGCACCGCTTATTGCTTTGCAGCGAGTCGTGTACGACAAGGGAGGTCGCGGTGTGGAGCATCTGGATGCGTTCTACCGTCCGGATCGCTACCGGATCCAGGTTGATCTTGGGCGGGCCGGTGAGTCCAGTTCCCGTTACTGGCAGCCCATCACAGGCGAACGGGGAAGCATCGTCAAACGGACTTCAACAAAAAAATCTTGAACTGTTCAAAGATTATGTTAGTCTTTTTATTGTTATAAAAGAAATACATTTGTATGGTGTCTGATTCAGAGGTTTGATGATCGTGAGTCACGTTGGTTCCGGTCAGCGGGGATGCCGTACGAGAGTGACCCGGAATAGCCCTGAGTGGAGTCTGCCCGGTGTGAATGTTGCACTGCCCAAAAAATTCATATGCAGTTGTGTTGTCAATGCACGCAAGGAGAATATCGATGAAAAAGTCCTGGTTTGCCGCAGTTGCCACGATGACAGTTCTGTCATCTTCCCCTGTTTTTGCGGTTGAGACAGTCACTGCGGTGCATGCGTTCCCGCCAAACCTTGTCTATACCCAGAGCTTTCTGGATTTCGTGAAAAAAGTGAACGAGAAAGGTGAGGGGGTGGTGCAGATTCAGGTCAGAGGTGGCCCGGAAGTGATTGGTCTTCCACAACAACCCGACGCGGTGCGTAACGGTGTCGTTGACATGGCCTACACCGCCGCCAGTTTTTATGGTGGCGCGGTTCCCGAACGTGATGTGATGGTCGCATCCAACACTGACGCAGTTTATGCCCGGGAAAATGGCGGTATTGATCTGTTGAACAAGATTCACCAGGACAAGATGGGTGTGTACTACCTGGGCTGGTTTGATAGTGGAGTCAAGTACAACCTCTACACCATCAACCCTCCCAAGCTGGATCCAGACGGAAACCTGACTGTAGAAGGGATGAGGCTGCGTAGCAACCCTGTTTACGACGCATTCTTCAGAGACGTGCTGGGCGCTCAGCCAATCAGCATTCCGACCCCCGAAGTTTATTCAGCACTTGAGCGTGGTGTGGTCAACTCAACGGGCTGGACGCAGATCGGTCTGAAAGACCTTAACTGGAACCGGTTTGTAAAGTATCGTGTGAATCCCGCTTTCTTCTCGACGGACATGGGCGTGATTGTCAATCTCGATCGCTGGAACAAGTTGAGCGATCCCGCCAAGAAGATTCTGCAAGAAGTTGCGATCGAGCATGAGCGCGAGAGTGCGGAGAAGTTTGCTGAGCTTGCTCAGAAGCAACTGGCTGAACTCGATGCGGATGGAATGCAGGTCGTAAACCTGGAGGGTGCTGCGGCAGAGAAATTCTCTACCGGCGCACGCGAGGCAACCTGGAATCGCATGCGTACGCAGATGCAGAAGCAGCCAATGGGTCTTGAGTATTACGACACACTGATCGAGAAATTTAACCGTCCTTGATTGAGTCTTTCGACTGAATGAGAGAAGACAGGCCATAACCAGTTGCAATGCGACCAGGATGGCCTGTTTTTGTGATGGTTTCATTTGCAAGCCCATAGCCACTTGGCAGGCTTATGCAGGGAATTTTCAATGCGCACGCTGGTTAAAACGTACAACGGGCTGGTGACGGGGCTAGCCATCGTCTCCGGCAGCCTGCTGGTCTGGCTCGGTGTGGCCGTGATCTTTTCGGTGATGCAGCGAAATCTGGGCTATCAGCCAACCGCCTGGTTATTTTTGTCGACTGAATACGGCATGTTCTACCTGACATTGCTCGGCGCGCCCTGGCTGGTGCGGGAACGGGGTCATGTCCATATCGAGCTGTTAACTGCAGCTCTGTCCAGGTCAGCATTGAATGTCTTTAGCCGGCTTGTCTGTCTGCTCTGTGTAATTGTGTGCGCGGTCATGGCGTTCAAAGGGGCGGAGCTCGTCCAGATGAATCTGGATCGGGGTGATCTGGATGTGCGCGCCTACTTTTATCCGACCTGGCTCCTGAACATTACCTTCCCGGTGAGCTTCACGTTGATGGCTATTGAATTCATGAAATTTGTCGTGGGTCGTGAAATTCTTCACACCGGCGAGACGGGGCTCAAAGAATGATGGAGTGGTATCTTGCACTGAGCCTTCTGCTCGGCCTGATCGTCGCATTCATGCTGATCGGCGTGCCGATTGCGTTTGCGTTTCTTTCTGCCAACCTGATCGGTGCCTGGATTTTCATGGGAGGGGCCAACGGCATCATTCAGGTGCTGAACAACGGTTTTGGAGCACTCTCAAGCTTTAGTCTGGTTCCGATTCCGCTTTTCCTGCTGATGGGGGAACTGTTCTTCAGGACCGGACTGGGCATGCGAATGTTCAATGCGGTGGACGTTCTGATGGGTAAGGTTCCCGGACGCCTGTCGTACGTGACGGTCGTTGGTGGAACAGGGTTTGCAACGGTCAGTGGGTCATCCATGGGTTCCACGGCCCTGCTGGGGTCGGTGCTTGTTCCCGAAATGGTCAAGCGCGGATACAAGAAGCACATGTCCATCGGACCTATCATGGGCACCGGTGGCCTGGCGATCATCATTCCGCCATCGGCGCTGGCCGTTCTGCTCGCGACACTTGCCAAGATTGATGTTGGTGCTTTGCTGGTTGCGGGCATCATTCCAGGCTTCTTGCTGGCAGGCTTGTACGTCTTGCTCATCTGGATACAGACCCGGATCGATCCGAATGCCGCACCATCTTATGACGTACCTGAAATTCCGCTCGCTCAGAAGCTTCTCATTTTCCTGAAAGATGTGCTGCCCATGGTCGGCGTGATGGCCATCGTTGTCATCATGTTGTTGTTCGGGTGGGCGACCCCTTCGGAGTCTGCCGCATTTGGCGCACTGGGTGTGGTCATCCTCGGATTTGCCTACCGTTGCATGACGTGGAAAGCATTTCTCGCCTCAATTGAGGGGGCCTTGAAGGTAACGCTCATGGCCTTCATGATTGTTCTGGGCTCTGCGACTTTCAGTCAGTTGCTCGCGTTCTCGGGAGCATCAAGTGGATTGATCAACTGGGCGACAAGTTTTGATCTGTCGCCCATCCTGATGCTACTGGCTATCTTTGCTGTGTTGATTGTGCTTGGCACATTCATGGAGCAGATCTCCATCATGATGCTCACCGTGCCATTCTTCTTTCCTCTGGCTCAGTCTCTGGGTTTCGATCCGATCTGGTTTGGCGTCGTCGTACTGCTTTCGCTCGAAATCAGCTTCACGACACCGCCGTTTGGATTGTTGCTGTTCGTGATGAAAGGTGTGGCGCCGCAGGGAACCTCGATGAAGGAAATCTACCTCGCTGCGATTCCTTACATCCTGTGCAGCATGCTGATGGTTGCAGTGCTGATTGCGTTTCCATCGCTGGCAACGTGGTTACCCGGGATGTTGCAGTGATGTGACGCTGGGCGGTTGCGATCAGCGCCGCTCAGTCAGTATTCCCGAGTTGCAATGTCAAAGTGCCGGACCCGACGATATGTTTGAACCGGTTAGTCTTTCGGTTACAAACATCTCCTGACACCACTTCGCCAAAAACCGCCATCATTCTACTGTGACAGGGCTGCAGGGTTTTTGCATGCATAAAGCAAGGTGACGCCACCGTCGCTCGGCAAAATCGACTCCATGGACACGCAGTTCCCGTTAACGCACCATTCGTAGTCGGCGGTATACCCCGAGCGCGTCAGGCGCAACACAGGCTCGAGCGGCTGCTCAGGTTGATAGACATACCATCCGTCCAGCAGTCTGGCATCTGACGGGGGTTCCATTCCTGCCGCTGATCCCCGGATACGGGCGTGATCTGCGGTCAGGCGCGGCCGAGAAGATTTCTGCTCAGATCGGTCTTCAGGTGTGACGATCCGGTAATCCTCTTCCCAGCGGACCTTCTCGATCGAGTGCGTCCAGGCTAGAGTGAACTGATCCGTTTCGATGAAGCGCACGCTTGCGGCCGGCATGGATGCCAGCGCAAGACATACGCCCCACATCACGACACTCATCCGGACACTATGCGCTAGCGGTCGGCGCTGAACGACTCTTGCGCCTGACCTGCCATGCATGCAACAGGATGAATCCAATGCACAGCACCAGGCCGACCTCGTCTGTCAGCGGTGCTGCCAGGACCAGCAATGCTGCGGCACCAATGGCAATCAGTCGGCTGATCCAGCCAAGCGGTCCGAACAGGTAGCCAATTGCACCAGCCCCCACAAACCAATAGCCAGTAGTGCCTTGAAGACGATGTAGGCAACTGCCAGAAATCCGCCATCACCTTGCATCATCAGCGCAGGCGCATAGACTGCCATGTACGGCATGATGAAGCCGGCGATTGCAACCCTCAATGCCTGGAAACTGATCTTCAGTCCTGACTCCTTTGCGATGGGTGCTGCGGCAAAGCAAGCAAGCGCGACCGGTGGGGTGAGGTCTGCCATGATCCCGAAATAGAACACAAACATGTGGGATACGATCAGTGGTACACCGAGCTCCAGCAGAATGGGGGCCGCGAGTGAGCTTGTGATGATGTAGTTCGGGATGGTCGGGATTCCCATGCCCAGCACCAGGCAGGTGATCATCGTCAGAAAGAGCGCCAGAAACAGACTGTTTTCACCAACCGCGATTACGTATCCGCCGAATGTCGCAGCCACACCGGTGAGATTGATGATCCCGATGATGACCCCTACCAGTGCACATGCAATCGCCACAGGCAATGCGTGGCGTGCGCCCATGACCATTGCTTCAACGGATAGCTTGAGGGCGTCAGTTCTGGATCTGCGAATGAGTAAGACTGCAACTAGCCCGAACGTTTCATAAACCGGGCCTGAGTGCTGCGACTTCCCTGGTTCTTCCTGATTTCTGCACCCTTTGACGTTTCCGTTGCGCGTGCCATGCAGATTGGAGAGTGGATTTTGCCAACTTCTTACCTGCTTTCGCCGATTTCGGCCTGAACGGGTCAGCAACAAGCGTGCATCAACCTCCGATGTCTCGGTTTTGAATTTTTAAAGGGTTGTCTGATCGCGCGTCTGCGCTCAGGCCGGTGCGGGTGGCCGCTGTGTCTGGTAGAGCAGTTCGGTCACCCGCTCCAGAATCCCTTTCACCGGACACCCTGTGGGCAAGGACAGACGAATCCGGTCTTTGTACTGCACGACCCGCACGGCGAGCTTGAACAGCTTGAGGATGATGGTCCCGGGCTGCGCTCTGGCCAGCTCCGTGTGTGCCAGCGTATTCTCACGCAGGCTGTGGATCAGCACATCCGTTGCACAGGCATAGAACATCCGCATGTGGTTGGCAAGGAAGGTGTGGTCAGAGGTGCGATCGCTGGCCAGATCGTTCTTGATGGCCTTGATGTAGTTCTCGTCCTGGCCGCGAGCGCAGTACAGCTCGCGATAGAGCAACTCGGCTGTGGGCTCGTTCAGTGAGCTCACCACAAACCGGGGGTTCTCGCCCAGCGCCATCACCTCAGCCTTGAGCACGACCCGATAGGCCTTGGGCCAGGTGCCGGCCTGATAGGACAGGTCGTCATACAGGCGGGTTGCACCCGGGGCAGGCAAGCCGAGATGGCGGGCGCTTTCGCAGCGCGACTGGTAATGGGACTTTGCTCGCTCAAGCAACGGTTGCGCCAGGGGTAGCAGCACCTTGTTGCCCGCCAGTCCAAAGATGAAGTCCATTGCGGGGTCCTGCTCACATAACGCCATGAGTTCCGGGTTGGAGAAATGGCCATCACCGCGCAAGATGATGTGGGTGTCGGGCCAGGCCTGGCGCAGCGCGCGCACCACACGCGCGATGATGGCGGCATTTTCCCGACCTGTGGGGCGCTTGCCCGAGAGTCCCTCGAACAGAAACAACGGCATGTAGCAGTGGTGGCGGTAATGGTGGTTGTAAAAGGCGAGTTCCTGCTGGCCGTGAGTGGGATCCTCGGAGTGATCCATGTCGAGCACGATCAAGGCCGGGGCCTGGGCATAGCTGTCGATAAAGGCGTGGACAAAGCTTTTGGCAAGACGATAGATATCACGACGAGTCAGATTGTTCTCCAGCCATGACAGCGTCGGGCCTGAGGCGAGGTCGGTGTCTGCGTCCAGCGGTGCACGGCCCGCGGCGAGCTTGAACATCGGGTCTGCACGCAAGGCGTTGGCGTCATTGCCATCGGCATATCCGCATGCGCTCTGGAACACGCGCTGGCGCAGCAGATCGGTCATGGAATGAGAGATATACGACGGATGGCGTTTGTCATGGATTGCGCCAGCCAGACGCGAGATCAGCCCGGTTTGCAGATCCGTACCCCGAAGCAGGATGGCGCCGAAATCGCTCGACAGGGCACCACCATCAAACTGTGCACGCACGGTGAAACCAGCACTGGCAGGAAAGCGAAGCTGGGTTGGGATAGAATCATTCATGGGCGGTTTTGTTTAAGCTTCTTACGAAGCGTTATTGGCGTAATCCCAATTGTATCAATGGGTTAAACAAATGCCGCCCATTTCCGTGAAAAATCCGGGCTAGGTGATTTCCCTTTGTTAAGAATTATCTCAGGTAAAAGGGCAGGCTCTACAGGTGCTGAGTTTTATGGGCGCATCAGAGTTGCTAAAGCAGGTTAAGTGCCTGCCTGGCCAACAGGTTGTTGCGACGAAACTCGCCATCAGGCGATTTCAGAATTGATCAGTTTGATCTGGTCAGTGTGATGGACCAGATCCCTGGTTCATCGTCTAAGTCCGATCCGCCTGTTCGTCACGCGCATCGCGTTGCAGTGTTCAAGGCGACATCATTGCTGGTACCCTTGGTCAGGACGTCAGCCGTTGTGGTTGGTTGGCAGATTGGGTACGCAAACGAAAAGCCATATGAAACCACATGAATACAACATCCAGGCGGGTATGTCGCGCCCTTTCAAACAGAGAAAACAGAAGCACTGATACCTGGTTTGCGTGCATGAACTTACAGGAGACAAAAATATGAAACGTACTTTCAAATGGGCTGGTTTATCTCTGGTCGGACTGATGCTGTCCCCAGTTGCGCTGGCACAGGAAAACACCTTGGAGCTCCCGAAAGTGCTGGCCTGGAGTGCATACGATGTGGGGTCAGCCGGTTACAACCAGGCGGTGGCGATTGGCAACGCGTTCCGGCAGAAGTACGGTGTCAGCATCCGTGTACTGCCAGGCAAGAACGACGTGTCACGCAACTTGCCTTTACGCGAGGGGCAGGTCAGCTTCTCGGTCAACGGCGTGGGGGGGGGTCTTCTTTGCGCAGGAAGGGATGTACGAGTTTGGATCCAGGGCGTGGGGGCCGCAGCCTGTCAGAAACCTGATGCTTAACTCGGTTCAGTCTGCCCTGTCGGCAATGACGGCAGGCGACATCGGGGTCAAGACACCGGTTGATCTCAAAGGTAAACGTGTCGCCTGGATTATCGGAGCGCCTGCACTGAACCAGAACATGACAGCCACGCTGGCTTTTGGTGGTTTGACCTGGGACGATGTAGAGAAAGTCGAGTTTGGTGGCTATGGTGCAGCCTGGGATGGCATTGTGGCCAACCAGGCGGATTCTGTATTCGGATCATCTATTGCAGGTAAAGCGTATGCGTTGGAGAAGTCCAACCGAGGCATTACCTATCCTGTCATGGACCCCGAGGACAAGGAAGGCTGGGCACGGGTTCAGGCGGTTGGTTCATATTTTTATCCGCTTTATGCCACGGAAGGTGCAGGACTGAGCGCGGAAAATGGTGTTCATTCGTCAGCCTACCCGTACCCGATTCTGATGACCTATGCTGATCGGGATGCGTCATTGGTGAGCAAGGTAACCAATGCCATGATTGATACCTTCGATATGTACAAGGATGCAGCCCCGGGTGCTGATGGCTGGGCGCTGGATAAACAGCGTCTTGAGTGGGTCGTGCCGCTTCACGAAGGTGCCGTCAATGTATTCAAGGACAAAGGCATGTGGACCGATGACCTGCAGCAAAATCAGGAAAATCTGGTCAAAAGACAGGAAGTGCTGGAAGCTGCCTGGAAAGACGTTAACAGTCGCCAGCATGATAGTGATGACGCCTTCCAGGAAGACTGGATGAAGACACGCGCGGATGCGCTCAAGGCAGCAGGGATGGATCCCATTCTCGAACGCTGGTAGGCTACATTGACCGGCTGAGTAGTCTCGAGCTCAAATGAACCCGGGACGCATCGTCGATGCGTCCCGGGTTCATTTGAGCGAGGGCTGTTTTGGTGGTGACTCGCTCACCGTATCCGATCCAAAGCAGTGCGCAGTGGTTGCATCAGAGCAGGTTTTGATGATCGGAACGGTACTTTGAGGAGAGGGGCTGATGTCGTGTCTCGAGCCCGTTTGTAAATGATTCTTTCTGCTTTGACCTGCGGAGGTTACATGTCACGCTCAAATGAAGTTGGTTTTGATGCTCTGGTTCAAGGATGTCTGTCTGACTGGCGAGCGTACTGCCAGCATGATTTCGTTCGACAGCTTGGCGAAGGCACGCTGCACCCAGAGGCCTTTCGCCATTACCTGCGCCAGGATTATCTGTTTCTCGTACATTTTGCCCGGGCCTGGGGTCTTGCTGTCTACAAAAGCCGCGATATGAATGAGTTGCGTCAAAGCCTCGACAGTCTGAAGGCAATTGTCGACTTGGAGATGGGCTTGCATATTGAGTATTGCGCTCAATGGGGGATTGGTGAGCAAGAGCTTGCGCAGCTTCCCGAGGCTCGAGAAACGGTTGCCTATACGCGATACGTACTGGACGCAGGCAATCGTGGCGACTTGCTTGATCTTCACGTGGCGCTTGCCCCATGCCTGATTGGCTATGCTGAAATTGCCAAATGGCTGGTGGCCCAGTCATTTACCGTGCGTGGCGACGCAAATCCATATGAAGCATGGATCAGCATGTACATCAGTCCAGAGTTTCAGGCTGCAGCACAAGTCGAACGCGACTGGATGGACCAGAAGCTAGCTAAACAGGCGCCAGAGCGGTTTGATGCGTTGGCCGTCACCTTCCGTGAAGCGACTCGTCTGGAAGTCGATTTTTGGCAAATGGGCCTGAATGCCGGAGACGTCAACGCCTAATAAAAAACGGAACCCCACAAATGTGAAACGGTTCCGTTATTACTGCTAAGCGCTCATCGTGTGCATAGTGCACACGCGATGTATCAGATCACCTGGATCTTGGTCGCGCAGGGGCCTTTTTGACCTTGTCCTGCAACAAACGATACGCGCTGGTTCTCTTCAAGAGACTTGTGGCCTTCGCCTTGAATCTCGCTGTAGTGTGCGAAGAGGTCCTTGCCACCTTGCTCAGGCATAATAAAGCCGAAGCCTTTGTCGTTGTTGAACCACTTCACAATACCGATTTCTGTCTTCAATGTAGATCCTAAATGTATTCAGGGAAAAAGTCCCAGCGCCACTTTGATCTATTCCCGTCCATAAAGATAGTGGTGTTACAAAATGATACATATTTGATGGGTTCGGTCGCATACATGAAAAGGCATGCCAGAATTAATGCGCGAGTCATTAAAAACTGACAATGCCTGTGCCGGTCCCATCGATTTGGCGGCACCGGCATAGCTGATGGCCCGTTATGCGGCGCGTCGTGAGACAAGCTCACGCTGGCGTTTGGCTTCTTCCAGCAGGTAGATCTGGTAGTCGTCCAGGTCGCCCAGGAAGTCACTGATGCCGCCGCGAGAGACCAGCCAGAATTCATCGCATACTGAACGCAACAACGCTCTGTCGTGGCTAACGAGCATCACCGATCCTTCGAAGTCATTGAGGGCCATGGCTAGCGCCTCGCGGGTGGCAAGGTCCAGGTGATTGGTCGGTTCGTCAAGCAACAGCAGGTTGGGGCGCTGCCAGACAATCATGCATAACACCAGGCGTGCTTTTTCTCCCCCACTCATGCTGCCGACAGCTTGCTTTACCATATCGCCGCTGAAGTGAAAGGTCCCAAGGAAATTACGCAATCCTTGTTCACGGCAATCCATTGCGCCGGGTCGGGTCGCGGCGGGCGTCTCGCGCACCAGGCGGATCATGTGTTCGAGCGGAGTTTCGGCGGGGCGCAGCACATCCAGTTCCTGCTGCGAGAAATAACCAATATTCAGTCCCTTCCCGGTGATGAGTTCGCCTGAGAGTGGCTGTAATGCACTGGCGATGGTCTTGACGAGTGTGGACTTGCCCTGCCCATTAGCTCCCAGAATGCCAATGCGCTGGCCTGCAAGCACAGAGCGGTTGATTTTCTGAACAATGACGGTCGCTTTGGCATCCGCGGGGACCGCCTGGGTGTCACCAGGCAACGGCGGATAGCCAATGTCGACACCTGCCATCGACAGCATCGGATTAGGCAGGCTGAGGGGTTGTTTGAAACCAAACTGGAATTCAGCGTCGGCCAGCAACGGAGCCACTTTCTCCATTCGCTCCAGCGCCTTGACGCGGCTTTGTGCCTGTTTGGCTTTACTTGCTTTTGCCTTGAATCGGTCAATGAATTTCTGCAGATGTGCGACTTTTTCTTGTTGCTTGGCATGGGCTGCTTGCTGCAGCAACATTTGTTCGGCACGCATGTCTTCGAATTTGCTGTAGTTGCCACCGTAGCGCACCAGCTTGCCTTGATCAATATGTAGAGTCACGCTGGTGACGGCATCCAGAAACTCGCGGTCGTGGCTGATGACAACCATAGTGCCGGCGTAGTTCCTGAGCCATGTTTCGAGCCAGACCAGAGCATCCAGATCCAGGTGGTTGGTGGGTTCGTCAAGCAGCAACAAATCTGACGGGCACATCAGTGCACGAGCCAATTGCAGGCGCATTCGCCAGCCCCCGAGAAGCTGTTCACAGGGTCATCGAGCTGGGTCACGCTGAACCCCAGGCCAAGGATCAGTGCCTGGGCGCGGGAGGCGGCATCATGGGCGCCGGCGTCATGCAATGCCATGTAGGCCTCAGCCATGTGCATGCCATCGTCGCCGGCTTCAGCAGCGGCGACTTCGGCCTGCGCGGCCAACAAGAAGGTATCGCCTTCTATCACGAAATCTGTCGCGCTTTGTTCGGTTTCTGGCATGTCCTGCGCCACCTGCGACATGCGCCATTGAGGCGGGATCGAGAACTCGCCAGAGTCTTCTTGCAAGCTGCCGTTGAGCACGGCAAACAGCGATGATTTCCCCGCGCCGTTACGACCAACCAGGCCGACTTTCTCACCAGGGTTCAGCGTGACAGACGTCTTGTCGAGCAAGACTTTGCTGCCGCGACGCACGGTCACGTTCTTAAGGATAATCATTGCAGTGTGCCTTCTTGATGAATTGCGGAAGCCCGGCCAATTAATGGCAAGGTCTCAATAAGGGGTGAGGGAACAGGGCACGAGAGGGCAGCGAAGCTGCGCAAGCAGATGAAGGAGTGAATCAAGAAGCAAGAGCGCTACGACTTTGCCGGACTTTCACTCAGACGGCGCCTTGAATGTGCCTCGAGGAGTGCCTTGAGGGCCTGAGGCTTGTGATTGTAGCGGATCGAAAGAATACAGGTGGAAAACCAGTCGCAGATGTGTTGTGAATAGCACGCCTGCCGCAGGCCCTGGCTGTTGATTTATAAAGACGGAAAGAGTGACGGCTGCGGTCATCGGGCGGCCTGGAGTCCAGGAAGAGAGGGGTGGATGAGAGCGAGAAGGTGTTAGTTGGCGAGGGGTGTACGGCATCTTTGCCGGAGCTTTCAAGGCAAATGTGACGTGTGATGTTCGTGATGCACCGTCACGTTGTCGGGTGGCATCGATCACCATGTCCACTGGATGGGTTCACCAGAATTGCTGCCGAGTTGATCCAAGAAGAAAGCCCCAGCGTTTTCACGCTGGGGCTTCAAACTTTGGTGGCCCGGGGCGGAATCGAACCACCGACACAAGGATTTTCAATCCTCTGCTCTACCGACTGAGCTACCGGGCCATCAGGAACGGAATCATACACTAAAATAAATTGTCGCGCACACGCAACAGGCTTCAAACCCCTGCTTCAGCGCAAAATCCCCGAGCACTCTCCATCGATTGTCAGTGTTAACCCGCATTAATATTGGCTTTAAAAGCCGTGGGCTGAGGGGAGTGGTCAGATGCTCTTAGCCGTGCCATCAACAAACAGGGGGGGGCTGGTCTGTCATCTTGTTCAACTATTGCGACGTGTAAGCAGTCTGTCACTTATAATCGTACTTGACGTCAATCATCAACCTGTCTGTCGCATCCAGGCGGCAGAATGAGATCCTATGTCTGTCGGAGTCTACACGCTAGGTCTGAATCATACTTCTGCGCCAGTTTCTGTGCGCGAGAGAGTTTCTTTGTCTGAAGATCTTGTCGGGCCCGCGATCAAGTCTTTAAAAGAGGCGTTTGGTGGCAAGGTTCGCGAGGCGGCCATCCTCTCAACCTGTAACAGGACCGAGTTGTACTGTGCAACTGACAGCAACGTCGCGCAAAACTTGCCGCAGTGGCTCGCTCAGTTCAACCAGATCGATTCAGGCTCGCTCTCGCCTCACGTCTATGTTCATGATCGCGACCTGGCGGTCCGGCATGCGTTCCGGGTTGCCAGCGGTCTTGATTCCATGGTGCTCGGGGAGCCCCAGATCCTCGGGCAGATGAAGGATGCCGTTCGCGTGGCAGAAGAAGCAGGCTCGCTTGGCACCTTGCTTCACCAGTTGTTTCAGCGCACATTTTCTGTTGCCAAGGAAGTGCGGTCCACGACCGCAATCGGCGCACAGTCGGTTTCGCTAGCGGCTGCCGCTGTGCGCCTGGCTGAGCGCGTGTTTGGTGACCTCTCGAATTCGCGCGTCCTGTTCATTGGTGCAGGTGAAATGATCGAGCTTTGTGCCACCCATTTCGCCGCGCGTAACCCACGACAGATTGCGGTAGCGAACCGCACAATCGAGCGTGCTGAAACATTGGCAAGTCGTTACGAGGCGTCCACCATGCGCCTCGCGGACTTGCCTGGCAGACTGTCTGAATTCGATGTCATCGTATCCTGTACGGCAAGCTCCTTGCCCATCCTCGGACTGGGGATGGTAGAGAGGGCATCGCGCGAGCGCCGCAGGCTACCGATGGTGATGGTCGATCTTGCTGTGCCCAGGGATATCGAGCCCGAAGTTGGTCGTCTCGATGATGTGTATCTGTATTCTGTGGATGATCTTGGTGCTGTGGTTCAGTCCGGTGCAGAGTCCCGTCAGGCTGCTGTCGTCCAGGCTGAAGCTATTATCGATGCGCGAGTACGTAATTTCATGAACTGGCTGGAGCTGCGTTCGACCGTTCCCGTGATTCAGTCTCTTCAGGCAGGTGCGCAGGATATCCAGCATAAAGAGCTGGAAAAGGCTCGCAGGGCACTGGCAAGAGGTGAGTCACCTGAACTGGTTCTTGAGCAGATGGCTCACGCACTGAGCCAGAAGTATCTTCATGGCACACTGGCCGCACTTCACAAGTGTGAGCAGACAGAGCGGCAGCAATTGATGGGCTGGTTGCCACGACTTTTTCCTTCCCGCGATATCCGGCGTTAGCTGCGACACTCAAACCCCGTGTATGCCATGGGGCGTCAGGCGATGCGTGGCACGGCCTGATGAGCTTTTTGAAGCCTGATCGTGATCGGGCTTGCCATCTTGCACTTTTTATTAAATAACTCCATCTGGACTGACCTTGCCGATGAATGAATCCATGCGATTACGCCTTGAGCAACTGGCTCGACGGCTCGAAGAGGTCGATGCCATGCTTGCTCAGCCCGAAACCGCCAATGATATGAAGCAGTTTCGACAGCTTTCGCGTGAAAGATCCGAGCTGGAACCAGTTGTCACTGCCTTTGGCGAACTAGAGCGTACCGAGATCGATCTCAAGCAAGCCAGAGATCTTCTGTCGGACCCTGAAATGAAAGCGATGGCGAATGAGGAGATCGGCGCATGCAAGGACCGCATCGAGAAACTTGAGGCAGATCTGCAGATCCTTCTGTTGCCGAAGGATCCGGACGATTCTCGTAGTGTTTTTCTCGAGATCCGGGCCGGCACAGGTGGAGATGAGAGTGCCCTGTTCTGCGGTGATCTGTTGCGCATGTACAGTCGATACGCCGAGCGCCAGGGCTGGAAAGTCGAACTCATGTCTGAAAGCCCGGCCGAGCTGGGTGGTTTTAAGGAAGTGGTTATCCGGATCGAAGGAGATGGTGTGTATGGCCGGCTCAAATTCGAGTCAGGTGCGCATCGGGTTCAGCGTGTGCCTGAGACGGAATCTCAGGGCCGAATCCATACGTCGGCTTGTACAGTTGCGGTAATGCCCGAAGCTGATGAGCAGACTGACATTCAGATCAACCCGTCTGATTTGCGCATCGACACGTTTCGCGCCAGTGGGGCGGGCGGTCAGCACATTAACAAGACTGACTCGGCCGTCCGTATCATCCACTTGCCTACCGGGCTGGTGGTAGAGTGCCAGGATGACCGTTCGCAGCACCGTAATAAGGACAAGGCCATGCAGGTGCTGGCAGCCCGGCTCAAGGATCGCCAGTTGCGAGAGCAGCAGGACAAGGAAGCCGCCCAGCGCAAAAGCCTGGTCGGAACGGGGGATCGATCCGAGCGTATCCGGACCTACAACTTCCCTCAAGGAAGGATGACGGACCACCGGATCAATCTGACTTTGTACAAGCTTGGTGCGATCATGGAGGGAGACCTGGATGAGCTGACCGGGGTGTTGCTGTCCCAGCATCAGGCGGACCAGTTGGCCGCACTGGCTGATGGTCTCTAAGGAGTTGACGAGCTTGCCATCGATCAAGGATTGCCTGGCAAGGGCAGAATTGCCCAGGCTCGAATTGCGGATGCTACTGGAGCATGTGCTGGAAAGACCTCGGGCGTGGATGCTTGCACATGATGATGAATCGCTGAGCAGCGATCAGTTGTACCAGTTCAACTGTCTGCTGCAGAAGCGGTTGGCGGGGGAGCCGATGGCTTATTTGATCGGCCGCAGGTCTTTCATGGAATTCGAGTTACAAGTCACCCCAGAGGTACTCATTCCGAGACCCGAGACAGAGTTGCTGGTCGAGAAGTCGCTTGCCTTGATTTCCGACCTGAAGAAACCTGCACTGCTCGATCTTGGAACAGGTAGCGGCGCGATTGCGATTGCACTGTCGAGGGTAAGGCCAGATGCCAGCGTGACTGCAACAGATGCCAGTCAGGGGGCGCTTTACGTAGCGAAGGGCAATGCACGCCGGCTTGGTGTGCAAATTACGTTTTGTTATGGAAACTGGTTTGACGCGCTGGAGCGAGGGCAATTGTTCGATCTCATTGTTTCGAATCCTCCATACATTCACCAGGACGACGAACATCTTTTAAAGGGTGATCTGCGATTCGAACCTGCAGTCGCTCTGACCGACGGAAAGGATGGGCTATCGGCGCTGGATGAAATTGTCACCAAAGCGCCCATGTGGCTCAAGACAGGCGGCAGTTTATGGGTCGAGCACGGATACGATCAAGGTCAGTCTGTGCGATATTTGCTTCGTCAGGCCGGGTTTGATGATGTCAGGACCGATCCGGATCTTGCCGGCCTTGACCGGATATCGGGCGGTGTCTGGCGTCGTTAGGGGAAGTGGATTGGCCTGAGGATCGTCCTGTAGACAGAACCCCACTTGCGTTGTGTGATCCCCTGCCATGAGGACAACTGCTCCCTATAATGATGCATAGCGTGGTCAATAGCTCAGTGGGGTTGCGCGTAATGGCGTTCAACTTACTTGTTGAGTGGGACCTTTGATGCTTGAAGGATAAAGCACGATCAATGTCTTGAAGGATTTTGGGGGCGACCTCACAGAATGTCAGGCGAGAAATGCAGACTCGCCTTGTTTTAATTATTTAATTTTTGGAAAGAACACCATGTCAGACGTTCAGACTTTTATAAAAGAAACCGTGACCGGCAACCCGGTCGTCTTGTTCATGAAGGGCACGGCGCAGTTTCCCCAGTGTGGTTTTTCCGGGCGTGCGATCCAGATTCTTCGTCAGAGTGGTGTGACAAAACTGGTGACGGTCAACGTTCTGGAAGATGATGGGGTTCGTCAGGGAATCAAGGAGTATTCCCAGTGGCCAACCATCCCCCAGTTGTACGTCAAGGGTGAGTTCATTGGCGGGTCGGATATCATGGCTGAAATGGACGAGAATGGTGAGCTCAAGACTTTGCTACAGGAAGCAGGCGCAACCGCGTGAGTAAAAAACGTCTGGTAGTCGGTGTTACCGGAGCGACAGGTTCACTGTATGCGACCCGGCTACTTGAGCGAGTGCGAGGTCGTCCAGATGTCGAGACGCATCTGGTGATCTCCTCTTCTGGCGTGCTGAATCTGAAACACGAGCTTGAGATCAACCGCCAGGATGTTTATGCGCTGGCTGATCACGTCTATAACATCCGGGATGTCGGGGCAACTATCGCAAGTGGAGCATTTCAGACAGCTGGAATGGTTATCGTGCCCTGTTCGATGCGCACCTTGGCCGCTGTCGCACACGGGTTCTCGGATAACCTCATCACCCGGGCAGCTGACGTGACCTTAAAAGAGCGGCGCAGGCTTGTGATGGTGGTGCGAGAGACACCCTTTAACCTGGCCCATTTGCGCAACATGACGGCTGTCACTGAAATGGGTGGAATCATATTTCCGCCTTTACCGGCCTTTTATCATTTGCCCAAAACAATTGAAGAGCTGGTGGATCATTCGGTTGCACGTGTGCTGGACTTGATCGGAATTGACACGGGGTCAGCCTCTTGGGATGGCTTTTACGCCAGTCAGGAAGGCGATGCGTGAGACGTCAGGCGTGTCGGACGAAACTATTCATCATTCAGTCTCTTGTGCTGCAAGACTCCCGCTCCAGTGGCTATGCCAGCGCGGGAGCGGGTGTCAGATCAGTAATAGTCAGGCTGTGTGCGAAATGCCTGCTGTCATCCCTCCGCAGACATAAAGCACCTGGCCTGTGATGTAACCTGCCCTGTCGTCAATCAGACTCGCTACAGCATGTGCAATGTCCTCAGGCGTGCCCATTCGCTTGACCGGGATTGTTTCCATGATCTGTCTGGTTTTTGGGGAGTCGGGTGGGTTGCCTGAAAGGAAGAGTTCGGTTGCAATAGGCCCTGGCCCGATTGCATTGACTGTGACTCCGTCAGCCGCCGCTTCCATAGCCCATGTCCGTGTCATGCCCAGCATCCCCGCCTTGGTCGCACTGTAGGCGGTGCGTAACTCCTTACCGAGAGATGCGCGACTGGATATGTTCACGACCCGTCCGAATTTTGCCTGACGCATAGCTGGCATCAGTGCCTGGGTCACCAGGATAGGCGCGCGCAGGTTCAGGTCAACCACCGCCTGAAAATCCTCGATACTGGTGTTTTCGAGCGTGGCAGGGCGGATAAATCCTGCATTGTTGACAATTCGGAGTACATCACCACTCTTGACCAATGGCTCAAGCGCTGTCCTGGCCTCTTCTACATTTGTCAGGTCTGCCTTGATCCAGACTTCTCCCGAAACCGGGTTTCGTGGTTCGACCAGGTCAATGTTGATGATCTGGTAACCATCATCTGTCAGCCTTTGCGCGATAGCTCGTCCGATGCCGCCGCTTGCGCCTGTCACGAGTACTTTTCTGGCGTCCATAATCTCGAGGGTTTCCTGTGGTTGATATCGGTTGTCTCAGGAATGATCGTATCTCAGAAGATCACCGATGCGAACTCCAGCAGAGGGTATACCGCTCCAAATCAGTCGTCCTCAGAAAACGCTGTCAGGACAGAGTCGGGGAGCTCAATCTCGGGTTCATCGAACGCGGTATCTCCATCTTCAAATGTATTGCCGTCGGGTTTGAGGCTCTTGAAGTCAAACAGATTCGCATCCATCAGATGTGATGGCACAACATGGGCCAGGGCCTTGAAAGTGTTCCATACCCGCTGCGGAGATTGCCGCTCCCACTGACGCAGCATCTGACTGATCTCCTTTCGCTTGAGGTTCTCCTGGGAGCCACACAGATTGCAGGGAATAATGGGAAACTCCCGGATATCGGCATAGGTCTGCAGGTCAGATTCCTTGACGTAAGCCAGTGGGCGTATGACAGTGTGCCGTCCGTCGTCGGAGACCAGTTTGGGCGGCATTGCCTTAAGCCGCGCGGCAAAGAACAGATTCAGGAAAAACGTACCCAGAATGTCATCACGGTGGTGCCCCAGTGCGATCTTGGTTGCGCCGAGTTCCGATGCGACCCGGTACAGTACGCCGCGCCGTAGCCTGGAGCATAGCGAGCAAGTCGTTTTTCCTTCAGGAATCAACCGCTTGACAATGGAGTAAGTGTCCTGCTCCTCGATATGAAATGGCACATCCAGCGATCTGAGGTAGTCGGGAAGTACATTTTCCGGAAATCCGGGTTGCTTCTGGTCGAGATTCACAGCGATCACGTCGAACCGGATCGGTGCACGATCTCTGAGTTTAAGTAGCAAATCGAGCATACCGTAGGAGTCTTTGCCTCCCGACATGCACACCATGACGCGATCACCCTCCTCGATCATCTGATAGTCGGCGATGGCCTTGCCGGTCTCTCTGAGCAGGCGTTTCTCAAGTTTGTTGGTAGACACCTTGTCCTTGCCTGTGCTTCGATTGCTGCTTCGTTTCAGGTTCCGGGTATCCAGAAACTCAATGGGTTGAACTTGCGTCATTGATTTGCCTTGGTCTAGCAGTCGTGCCTGTTAAGAGTCACTTCGATCGCCACGCCTGCCGAGTCGGCAAATGCGGATGGTTTGGTAATTCTGACGGTCACGCACCGAATGTCATCAAACCGGACCAGGAGTGCATGGGCAACTTTGTCGGTGAGCGTCTCGAGCAGGTTGACGTGACCCCGGGTGCACTCGCGCACGATAATGTCGTGCAATTCACGGTAGTCCAGTACGGAACCAATGTCATGATCGTTGACCTGCTGCGCGATATCGACATCGATTTCTGCATCGACATGGATCGGCTGTGTACTCTTGCGCTCATGGTCGAGAATGCCAATGCTGGCGTCCAGAGCGATTCTGGAAAATACAATTTTTCTGGTGGGCATGGTTGTTTTCAGAGGGGATTTTGGTGGAATTGTATTACCCAACGGTGAGTGTCGGGTTTGAAGAGTCCGTATCGCGAGGAACTTTTGTGAAGCTGGCAGTGTGAGTCGACCTACAATCGGTTCAGGATAAGAGTACGTGAGCCAAAGGGCCATAGAGGGTGAGCCGGAGCATGAGCAAATGGTGGGATGCGATCGTGATTGGGGCCGGGCCAGCCGGAGCGAGTTGTGCCGTCTGGCTCAAACAACTGGGGTTGACCGTGTTGCTGGTCGAATCGGCACCAGAGCCTGGCGGTCTGTTGAGGACCAATTCCTATCTTGATGTCTGGACGGTAACAAGTCCTGATCAGACGGGGCAGGATATGGCCCGCCACCTTGCGAGGCAGATACAGAACGCCGGACTTGAATTGCGCTGCGAGACAAAGGTTCTCAAAGTTGACAGTGATGCTCGTGACAAGCAGGGTGAATCCGGCTTCACCGTCACTTTGTGCTGTGCATCCTCCGATTGCGCTGGTCCAGACGGTTTGCAGGACCGGGTAGGTGGTGCCCATTCCGCGTATGCAGAGTACGCGAGGCACGTCGTGATCGCGTCAGGTGTGCGCGCACGCTCTCCCGCCGGTATTGAGGGCGCCGCCCCGGCGGGCATCCTGGTAGGGCCGGGTCAGCAAGTCATGCAATACCCTTTTCAGGGGCTTTCGGTGGCTGTGCTCGGGGGAGGGGATAACGCGTTCGAGAACTATCTGTATGCCCGTGATCAAGGGGCCCGTAATGTGAAGTTGTTTGCGAGGACGGTGCGTGCCCAGCAGCAGTTTGTCAATCAGGTCCCTGCTGGTGATGTGGTCGCGGGAGACATTGATCTTGACACTCAGGCTCGCACAGTCAATGGTGAGCCATTCGACTGTATTCTGGTTTTTTACGGATGGGAGCCGTGCGCAGATTATATCGGTGCCTTGCCAGTCCAGCGTGATTCGCGCGGCTTCATCCACGTGAGCCCAGAGACAACTGAAACGAGTGTCCCGGGGCTGTATGCGATTGGAGAAGTCACCCAGCGTACGCATCCCTGTGTGCCAACTGCGATGGCGGATGGTGTCATTGCTGCCAAGGCGATTGAAAGACGTATCTCACAAGGAAATTTCATTAGTAACGCCGAAGTACAGGGGAGTTGAACCTGTTCGTCATGCGTAGCATTGCGAGGGTTCAGGTTGAGAGTGCCAGCATGATCGTGCAGCGGGATTGCGATAGCGCCTTCCTGGCAAAGCACGCCACGCAAGACGGGCACAGTCCGTCCCGGCTCGCAAAGGGCCAAAGGGCCAGGCGGTTGCGCAATCGCTACCAGAACGCGCGGGACTGTGCCAGCTTCACGAATCGACAAGCGGGTTGCCTTGCGGCAATCCCACGGTGGCTATTGCGTCAGAGTCGATCGCGCGGCAAAGAAGGTTTGTGCAAGGTCCCGGCCGGGATGCTGTACGTCGCCAGACGGAGAGCCCGGATACCCCTCGCACGCACGCCTTCAGAACCCCCTCTGGCTTTAGCCATGGGGTGGTTCAGGATAAGCAAGGGCCGCGCACATTGTCTTGATTGCCATTAGGTGGGCCGGGAAGAAACCGGGGGCTGAGCCTTCAGAAAATCGATTGCTTCGCTGAGCGTGCCCTCAAAAAGGGTAGGCAAGTTTTTCTGCGCTCGCTGATAGGTGTACATTGGATCATAGTACTCGGTCATCAGCGGTTCTATCCAGCTTGCATGCTGTTCTGATTTGCCTGTCTTTTCCTGGGCTTGCAGGGCGTCCTGGAGTTTTGCTTCAAGCTCTGCATAACGCTGCATTCCAAGGCGCTTGCGAAGGTTATGCAGACTGCGTGCAAGGTGATTCCGGTAGTGCTCAAAACCGGTTTGAGGTCCCAATGCCAGTTCGTAATCCTGACGCAGATTGTCTATGTAGTCACGGCGTATCCGGTTGACCCGATCCTTGAGCTGCCCGGTGACCCATACCATTGACCCGCTCGCGGTTCGCTCCCTGAAGCACTGCGGTATGGCACAACGACCGATCAGATGTGCTTCGTCCTCTACCGCAATCCTGCTGACACCTTTGTCGTGGAGTTTGAGCATGGCAATCGCTAGCTGATTTTCAAAGTCGATCTGCGAGGGCTGTCGCTCGACTCGTCCGCCAAAGCTTGATCCCCGATGCTGGGCCAGTCCTTCCAGGTCGATCGCGTGGTTGATTGCATGGACCACGTCCGTCTTGCCACAACCGGTCAAGCCACCGATCAGTATGAAGTCGGTATCCGCTGAGAGCGTTTCAAGTTGCTGCAGCAGGAACTGGCGCATGGCCTTGTATCCGCCTGTGATGCGCGGAAATTCCACGCCGGCCTCGTGCAGCCAGGTCTGCGCGATCTGGGAGCGCAATCCGCCTCGGAAGCAATACAAGGCACCGCCGGGATGGCGGCGTGCAAATTCAGCCCATGCCCTGACTCGTTCGGCTTTGATCTCGTCGCGTACGAGTTGGTGACCAAGCTCAATGGCGCTTTCCTGGCCAGACTCCTTGTAGCGGATCCCGACCTGATGGCGCTGCTCGTCATCCATCAGGGGGGCATTTTGTGCAGCCGGAAATGCACCTTGAGTGAATTCAATGGGGGCCCTGACATCCAGCAGTGGCACGTCATGCAGAAAGATCTGCTTCAGATCGGTCCGCTGCGGCAAATTGCTGTTCACGACATCCTCAGGCACAAAAGTCATGTTTTGCTCACTTATCAAGCGATATAACGGGCTGGATCTTGCATGCGGTCTTTCCCGGTGGGCTCAAGTCGACCTCAAAGCGCCTGAGAACGCCGTCCCTGAACGCATGGACGGCGACTCTGTCACCGGGATGGTGCATTCCAAGTACCCGTTTAAGCTGGGTGTTGTCGCCTGCCAGTTCGATTTCTGCCAGTGCGACCAGCTTGTCGTGAGCACTGATTCCTGCTCTGTGGGCTGCTCCTCCTTCAAGCACATTGCGAACGACGAACTGTCCATCCTGTGTCTTGAGGGTCAGGTCCAGACCTGGCAGTTCGTCAGTGCTGGTCCACGTCATCTCGTAGCCTGATCTTGCGAGCAGTGCCTCTAGCGGCACATCCTCGGCGCGGTACACCCACTGCCGGATCTCCTGGCTGACGTCAACGCCCGTAGCCTCCTCAATGAGTGGAGCCAGTTCGGATTCGTCCAGCCCGCTGGGTGTCTGTGTGTAGAAGTCGCGCCCATATCGCTTCCACATGGCTCGCATGACGTCATCCAGACTCCGGCTCCGATGACTGCGCTCACGAATGATCAAGTCCAGACCCATCGCTGCCAGTGCACCCTTGGTGTAATAGCTCACGATGGCGTTTGGTGCGTTTTCGTCTTGCTTGTAGTACTTGGTCCAGGCATCAAAACTGCTTTGTGCGAGGCTTTGTTTGAAGCGACCCCCTCCGTTGTGAACCTGGTTGATGCCCTTGCAGATCTGCTTCAGATAGCCCGGAAGGTCCAGAACACCGCTGCGTAACAGCATCAGGTCATCGTAATAGGATGTGAAGCCCTCAAACACCCAGAGCAGGCGGGTGTGGGCAGGGCGGTCGAGCCGGTATGGTACGAACTCAGCAGGCTTGATCCGTTTGACATGCCATGTGTGAAAGTACTCATGGCTCACGAGCCCCAGAAAATCGGTGTACCCGTCCGGTGGAGTATTTTGACCTTTGGTAGGGAGATCTCGGCGTGCAAACATAAGCGCGGTAGACGCCCGGTGCTCAAGTCCGCCATATCCATTGTGTGTGACCATGAGCATAAAGACATATTTCTGCGAACAATCCAGAAAGGGCGGGTGTTGCGTGTCAGGTTCGAACAGCTCGATCTGCGACTCGCAGATCTTGCGAGTGTCTGCAGCAATTCGTTCCAGATCAAGGTTGGGGTAGTGTCCGGTGACTACAAACTCGTGCGCTGCACCGTGGGCTTTGAAGCGGACAACCTGTGGGGTACCAATCTCGAAAGGATGGTCGATCAGTGCGTCATAGTCCGGTGCCAGAAACGAGCCGATCAGCTTTTTGTCTTTCTTGCCGGGCTTCTTGCCGGCTGGCATGCTGGTGTACGCGCGCCAGTTGCTCGCGTGTGGTGGGTGCATGATGGTCAGTGCACACTCACAGTCCTCGAGCCCATGTGGCATCAGGAACAGACTGGTGCCGTTCAGAAAACAGTGGGTGTCGTCAAAGTGGGCCGTGCGAACCGATGAGTCCCAGGCGTAAATCACGATCTCGACCGTGAGTGCCTTGTCGCAGTTCTCAACGATCCACGTGTGGGAGTCCACCTGGCTTACTTCGATGGCAGACTTTCCGCAGAACGCCTTTAACGTTTCGATGTTTTTCGAGAAATCCCGGACCAGGTAACTTCCAGGAATCCAGGCGGGCATGCTCAGAATTTGCCTCTCTCGGTCTGGCGCCTCAATACGCAGTGTTACCTTGAGGCGATGCCCGGCAGGATCAAATGGATCAATCGAGTAATGTAGAGTTTGTCGTTTCACGGTGTTATGTTATGAGCACGAAGCTTTTACAAGAATGAAAGGAGAATCGAATGAGTGAGTCGCTGCTGCTTGAGCGGGTGGAGGGCCGCGTTGCCATTTTGACGCTAAACCGACCTAAGGCTCTCAATGCCCTTAATGACGCATTGATGGATGTTCTGGGTGCTGCATTGCTCAAGTATGACGCTGACGAAAACATCGGCGCAATCGTTTTGACGGGTAGCGAAAAAGCATTCGCCGCTGGCGCTGATATATCGGCCATGCATCAAAAATCATTCACCGAGGTTACCAGAGAGCAGTTTATTTCAAGGAACTGGGAAACGATCCTCAAAGTTCGCAAGCCCGTCATTGCTGCGGTGTCAGGATACGCACTCGGGGCGGGTGTGAGCTCGCGATGATGTGCGACATGATCTTCGCATCGGACACAGCGAAGTTTGGTCAGCCAGAAATCAAACTGGGCATCATTCCAGGCGCAGGAGGAACACAGCGTCTTCCGAGGGCAATCGGAAAGTCCAAGGCAATGGATATGGTTTTGACGGCGAGAATGATGGATGCGCAGGAAGCTGAGCGTGCCGGCCTGGTCTCGAGGGTCATTTCCGCTGACAAGCTCATGGAACAGACGATCGAAGCTGCCACCGTGATCGCATCAATGTCACTACCTGCCGTGATCATGGCAAAAGAGTGTGTCAACCGCGCGTGGGAGTCTTCTCTGGCCGAAGGCGTGCTGGGCGAACGACGTCAGTTCTACTCGTTATTTGCGACCGATGACCAGAAGGAAGGTATGGCCGCCTTCCTTGAAAAACGACAGCCAGACTTTAAACATAGTTAAATCTGGTTACAACTTTTGCTTTCAGTTGCTTTTTCACGCTATACTCTTATGGCTTTGGGGTTTACAGGTAGTGAATTTCCTGTCAATCCTGATAAACCCGCTTAGGGAAAGTTCTGTATCACGCCGAGTTGGACAAGTCCGCCCGGCGTATTTTGTGAGTGACTGGGCATCATGGATTCAAACTTTATGCATGGATTCCCGGTTGAGGGTAAAAGTGAGCCGGTCAGGCTGACTTCGGCCCAGAAAGCACAAATTGCAGCGCGTTCCCGGCGAGGGCTGGCAACGGTTTTGCTGGCACAAGCCGTATCCGGATTCTTGCTTAGTTTGCTCTTGTGGCTGTTTGTGGGGTGGGGAGCCGGTTTGAGTGCCTTGTGCGGCAGTATGAGTTACCTTGCGCCGAACGCTGTTTTCGTGGCGCGTCTGGTGTTGTCAACTTTCAGTGCCAAGGGGTCGGGTCCGATTATGTTCCTGCTCGGTAACGGACTGAAAGTCGTAGTCGCAATTGCCCTGCTCTGGGCCTTGTCCAGAGTGGACGGCGAGTGGGTTAACTGGCTTGCAGTCGTTGCGGGTCTGGTTGTGACGCTCAAGGGTTATTGGGTGGCTGTCTTGCTTACGGGCGGACGGGTCACCAAGCTAATGTAGAGGGTAGGCCGGATTTTTTACGTCCGGTTTGCGATGGGTCAAGCATTGCTGCGGATCTCAGGGTCTGTAGTGGTTTAACGAATAGAAAGGGTTTGCATGGCTGCCGCTGGTGACGTCTCCCCCCAGTCCTATTACATCCAGCACCATCTGGTGAATAACAACAACATTGGTGGACCACAACAGTTCATCGCGGACTTCAGTGTCATTAACTATGACTCGATGTTCTGGTCGTTGTTGATGGGTCTGATTGCTGTCTATTTCATGTGGCGCGGTGCGCGCCGTGCAACGGCCGGTGTCCCGGGAAAATGGCAGGCCGCTGTAGAGTTGCTTGTTGATATGGTTGACCAGCAAGCGCGCAGCATTGTTCCCAATGAGGAAAGTCGCAAGTTTATTTCTCCGCTGGCGCTGACTGTGTTTATCTGGATCGTGTTGATGAATGCACTGGATCTCGTTCCTGTGGATTTGATGCCCTGGATCTGGAAGACGACCGGGCTCGGTGCGCAAGTGGGTGACCCGCTTTACTATCACAAGATTCTGCCAACGGCGGATCTGAACGTGCCGCTTGGTATGGCCTTTGGTGTGTTGCTTCTGATGTTCTACTATGGCATCAAGATCAAGCACTTCGGCGGATTCGTGAAGGAACTGTTTACGGCTCCATTTCATGCGAACGGTTTTGCCGCAATTTTGCTGGCCCCTGCCAACTTTCTCCTGAACCTGGTCGAATATGCGGCGAAGTCAGTGTCCATGGGGATGCGACTGTTCGGAAACATGTTTGCTGGTGAACTGATTTTCATGCTGGTTGCCTTGCTTGGTGGCGCATTCACCGGATTCAATGGATCCAGCCTTGCGCTCGGCCTCGGTCACATTCTGGCTGGTTCAATCTGGGCAATCTTCCATATTTTGATTGTTTTGTTGCAAGGGTTCATCTTCATGATGCTGACGCTGGTTTACCTCGGCCAGGCGCATGAAGGGCACTGACGGCAGAAAGACATAACAGTCGATCTGTTTTAACGAGTAGTACCACTTTTAACTTTGATTTTTTGAGACACTAACCAAGGAGTTGTCATGACCAACGTCGCTTTCGTTGCTCTCGCTTGCGCTTTCATTATCGGTCTGGGTGCTATTGGTGCCTGCATCGGTATCGCTATGATGGGCGGCAAGTACCTGGAAGCTTCGGCACGTCAGCCTGAACTGATGAACGCACTGCAGACCAAGATGTTCCTGTTGGCCGGTCTGATCGATGCTGCGTTCCTGATCGGTGTTGGTATCGCCATGTTGTTCGCTTTCGCCAATCCTTTCGTCTGATTGAATAGTGTCTCTCCTGCGCTCTTACGGGAGCGCAGAACACTCACCGCCTGCTGTTGAGTCTGTTGTTTTATGACAGACCGATTGTGGGACATTCAGTCTAGTCAAGTGCTCCTCCACAAGGCGGACACTTCAGATGTGATAGGAAAACGACCGTGAATCTGAATGCGACTCTCTTCTTTCAGATGATCGTTTTTTTCGTGCTGGGTTGGGTCACGATGAAGTTCGTGTGGCCGCCTATTACGAAGGCGATCGAAGAGCGCCGGCAGAAAATTGCCGAGGGTCTGGCTGCCGCTGATAAAGGCAAGTCTGATCTTGCTCAAACCAAGGCCAGAATTGCAGCCATGGAAGAATCGGCCAAGTCCGATCTGCATGTGCGAGTGACTGAAGCCGAAAAGCACGGCGCTCATATCGTCGAGCAGGCTCGTGCTGAAGCTGAAAGCGAACGCGCACGCATTGTTGAGCAGGCCCGTCAGGAAGCTGCTCAGGAAATGCAACGTGCTCGCGAATCGCTGCGCAACGAGGTGGCCGACCTCGCCGTCCAGGGTGCTGGCCGGATTCTGCAGCGTGAAGTTGACGCGAAGGCCCACGCTGAGCTGCTTGCTCAGTTGAAGGCACAGCTTTAATAGGCAGGCAAAACATGGCAGAGATTTCCACAGTTGCTCGTCCTTATGCGGAAGCCCTGTTTGCTGCAGTCAAGGCAGATGCGGCGGCGACCAAGGCGTGTGTAGAAGAATTGCGTGTGTTGACGGAACTCATGTCGATGGAGGACGTACGTATTGCGTTGTCCGATCCACGACTTGAGGATGATCAGCGCATCGAAATTTTGAACGCTCTGCTGCAGAACCAGCAGCTTTCGTCACAGATGCACAACTTTGTGCGCCTTCTGGTCGAGAACGACCGGTTGCTTCTGTTGCCAGTGATCACCGAACAGTTCGAGTCCTTGAAGGACGCGGCAGAAGGTGTCGCGCAGGCTCAGATCACCAGTGCGTTTCCGCTTGATGACAATCAGGTTGCCGATCTGGTTCAGATGCTTGAGCCCAAGTTCAATATCAAACTAAAACCGCACGTCACGGTCGATCCTTCCCTCATTGGCGGGATACGGGTGATCGTAGGTGATCACGTGCTCGACACATCAGTACAAGCGCAGCTTAACCGCATGCGTGATGCGCTGGTGGCTTGACGCCAGCAAAAAGAATTCAGGAGCCTGAACATGCAACTCAATCCCTCAGAGATCAGTGAACTACTAAAAAGCCGTATCGAGGGTCTTGGTGCCTCGACCGATGTTCGTTCCCAGGGAACGGTGGTGTCGGTGTCCGACGGTATTACTCGTGTCCACGGTCTTTCCGACGTGATGCAGGGCGAAATGCTTGAGTTTCCGAACAATGTTTTCGGTCTCGCATTGAACCTGGAGCGTGACTCGGTGGGCGCCGTGATTCTCGGTGACTATACCAACGTGTCTGAGGGTGATGCCGTCAAGACAACCGGTCGAATCCTTGAAGTGCCTGTTGGCCCCGAGTTGCTTGGCCGCGTGGTCAACGCACTGGGCGTGCCAATCGACGGAAAAGGCCCGATCAACGCAAAAGAAACAGACATTATTGAGAAAGTGGCGCCTGGCGTGATCGCCCGTCAATCCGTTTCCCAGCCGCTTCAGACTGGTATCAAGGCGATTGACTCGATGGTTCCAATTGGTCGCGGCCAGCGTGAACTGATCATCGGTGATCGTCAGACTGGTAAGACGGCTGTTGCGGTTGATGCGATCATTAACCAGAAGGGCAAAGACGTCAAGTGCGTTTATGTTGCGATCGGTCAGAAGGCTTCCACAATCAATAACGTCGTGCGCAAGCTCGAAGAGCACGGCGCGCTGGAGTACACGATTGTTGTCGCAGCTGCAGCATCTGACTCCGCTGCAATGCAGTATCTGTCAGCCTATGCAGGTTGCACCATGGGCGAATACTTCCGTGACCGTGGTCAGGACGCACTGATCGTTTATGACGATCTCACCAAGCAGGCCTGGGCCTATCGCCAGGTTTCACTGCTTTTGCGCCGTCCTCCGGGCCGTGAAGCGTATCCTGGTGACGTTTTCTACCTGCACTCACGTCTGCTTGAGCGTGCTGCACGCGTGAACACTGACTATGTCGAGAAGTTCACGAACGGCGAAGTCAAGGGTCAAACCGGATCGCTGACCGCATTGCCGATCATCGAAACCCAGGCGGGTGACGTGTCTGCATTCGTTCCGACCAACGTGATCTCGATTACCGACGGCCAGATATTCCTGGAGACCGATCTGTTCAACGCAGGTGTTCGTCCAGCTATCAACGCAGGTATCTCGGTGTCTCGTGTGGGTGGTTCTGCTCAGACCAAGATCGTCAAGAAGCTTTCTGGCGGTATTCGTACCGACCTCGCGCAGTATCGTGAACTGGCTGCCTTTGCCCAGTTTGCATCCGATCTGGATGACGCAACTCGCCGTCAGCTTGAGCGCGGAAAGCGCGTTGTTGAGTTGTTGAAGCAGCCACAGTACCAGCCACTGCAAGTTTGGGAGCTTGGTGTCGTGCTGTTCGCGGTCAACAACGGTTATCTTGATGATGTCGACGTCGGCCAGGTCCTTTCATTTGAGAAAGGGCTGAAGGATCACCTCAAGGCCAAACACGCCGGGTTTATCGAGCGTGTCGAATCCAGCAAGGAGCTGTCCAAGGACGACGAAGCCGAACTGGTTGCTGCACTGCAGGAATTCAAGAAACACGGCGCGTACTGATCCGTCTGATCCACTGAATCGGGAACCAAGATGGCAGGAATTAAGGAAATTCGTACCAAGATCAAGAGCGTGCAGAACACGCGAAAGATCACCAAGGCCATGGAGATGGTGGCTGCATCCAAGATGCGCAAGGCGCAGGAACGCATGCGTGCGGGCCGGCCGTATGCTGTCAAGGTGCGCAACATGGCTGCGCATCTCATGCAGGCGAATCCGGAATACAGCCACCCGTACCTCAATGAACGTGAAGAGCTCAAAGCGGTTGGTGTGGTGGTTGTCACGACCGACAAGGGACTCTGCGGTGGCTTGAACACCAATATCATGCGTCTCTTGTTGGGTCGCTACAAGGAGTTCCAGGAGAAAGACGTCAAGATGCAGTTCACGGCGCTTGGAAACAAGGGTCTGGGCACGCTAACACGCCTAGGCGCAAAGATTGTCTCTCAGGAAGTCGGGTTGGGCGACAAGCCAGAACTGGACCGTTTGATCGGTGCGATCAAGGTGCAGATGGATGACTTTGAAGAAGGTCGCGTCGACGCGGTATATCTTGCAACCAGCCGTTTCGTCAACACGATGCGACAGGAACCGGTGTTCTTCCGTCTGCTGCCGCTGCCAGGGAAGCTTCAGGACCCTTACAGCGCGTTCGAACACCCTCTCGAGGGTGTCGATCAAGGTGAAGAGACCAAGGCAAGTTATAGCTGGGACTACATCTACGAGCCCGATCCCAAGTCCGTGATCGATGAATTGCTCAAGCGTTATGTGGAAGGTGTGGTCTATCAGGCGGTAGCGGAGAACATGGCTTCCGAGCAATCAGCCCGGATGGTTGCCATGAAGGCCGCATCGGACAACGCCAAGAAAGTGATTGGTGAATTGCAGCTGGTCTACAACAAGACGCGTCAGGCCGCGATTACCAAGGAAATTTCGGAAATTGTGGGAGGCGCAGCAGCCGTCTGATAGTACAGACTGTCTGCAAGCCAGCCCTTTACAAGTTATCGAGTA
Organism: Orrella marina; assembly: GCF_003058465.1. Lineage (NCBI taxonomy): Bacteria > Pseudomonadati > Pseudomonadota > Betaproteobacteria > Burkholderiales > Alcaligenaceae > Orrella > Orrella marina. The sequence continues at coordinate 3,600,723 of NZ_CP028901.1, forward strand.
AGGAAATCAAATGAGCAACGGAACCATCGTTCAGTGTATCGGTGCCGTGGTGGATATTCAGTTCCCCCGCGATCAAATGCCCCACATCTACGAAGCGCTTACCCTGCAGGACGACTCGAGTTCTTTCGCCGAGAAAGGTCTGACGTTTGAGGTTCAGCAGCAGCTTGGCGACGGTGTGGTGCGCACAATTGCGCTGGGTTCTAGCGACGGTTTGCGTCGCGGTATGGAGGTCGGCAAGACCGGTGCCCCGATCTCTGTCCCGGTTGGTACTGGAACGCTTGGTCGCATCATGGACGTGCTTGGTCGCCCGATTGATGAGGCAGGCCCGATTCAGTGTGAAGAAACGCGTGCCATTCACCAGGCTGCCCCGAAGTTTGACGAACTGTCGCCATCGGTCGAGTTGCTTGAAACCGGTATCAAAGTGATTGACCTCGTATGCCCGTTTGCCAAGGGTGGTAAGGTAGGTCTGTTCGGCGGTGCTGGTGTCGGTAAAACCGTGAACATGATGGAATTGATCAACAACATCGCCAAACAGCACAGCGGTCTTTCCGTGTTTGCAGGGGTTGGTGAGCGTACCCGTGAAGGGAACGATTTTTACCATGAAATGGAAGAATCGAACGTTCTGGACAAGGTTGCGATGGTGTTCGGTCAGATGAACGAGCCCCCGGGTAACCGTCTGCGCGTGGCATTGACCGGGCTGACGATGGCCGAGAAGTTCCGTGACGAAGGGCGAGACATCCTGTTCTTCGTTGACAATATCTACCGTTACACTCTGGCTGGTACCGAAGTTTCGGCGCTGCTCGGTCGTATGCCATCAGCTGTGGGCTATCAGCCGACACTTGCTGAGGAGATGGGTGTTCTGCAGGAGCGGATCACGTCGACCAAGACCGGTTCGATCACCTCGATTCAGGCCGTGTATGTGCCTGCAGACGACCTGACTGACCCCTCGCCAGCAACCACCTTCCAGCACCTGGATTCGACGGTTGTGCTTTCGCGTGACATTGCTGCGCTTGGTATCTATCCCGCGGTTGATCCGCTCGATTCGACGAGCCGTCAGCTTGACCCTCACGTTGTGGGTGAAGAGCACTATGCTGTGGCGCGAGGCGTTCAGCAGACCCTCCAGCGCTACAAGGAATTGCGTGACATCATTGCGATTCTGGGAATGGATGAACTCTCTCCCGAAGACAAGCAAGCCGTTGCACGTGCCCGCAAGATCCAGCGTTTCTTGTCTCAGCCGTTCCACGTCGCTGAAGTCTTTACCGGATCGCCTGGCAAGTACGTTCCGCTCTCGGAAACCATTCGTGGTTTCAAGATGATCGTTGATGGCGAGTGCGATGCCCTGCCCGAGCAGGCGTTCTACATGGTCGGTTCGATCGACGAAGCATTCGAGAAAGCCAAGACCCTTCAATAAGGGGAATTGAGTATGAGCACAATTAAAGTGGATGTCGTCAGTGCTGAACAGTCCCTGTTTCAGGGCAACGCAAAGTTTGTTGCGCTGCCCGGAGAAGCAGGTGAGCTTGGCGTACTGCCCGGCCACACTCCGCTGATTACCCGCATTCGTCCAGGTACGGTCAAGATTGTCCTGGAAGACGGTTCAGAAGAGTCGATTTTTGTGGCGGGCGGTCTGCTTGAAATTCAGCCTGGCCATGTCACGGTACTTTCTGACACGGCAATTCGTGAAGATGATCTGGATGAGGCCAAGGCTATTGAGGCTCGTCGTCGTGCCGAGGAAAGTCTCGGTAAGGTGAAAGACAAGGCTGAACTGGCTGTTGTCCAGGCGGAACTCGAGATGCTTGCAGCGCAGGCAACAGCTGCTCGCAAACTGAGAGCGAACAAGAGTACGCATTAAGATTGCGTGAACTCCGAATAGGCAGGAAGCCCTTGAGCGGATACGCTTGAGGGCTTTTCTGTTTCTGGAGTTCTTCTCATGCGTCAGCAAGTCGATCTTGCAGTCCTTCACGTGCAACTCAACCGGGACTGGTTTGAGTCACAACTCTCGAGCGTACAGCCAGCGCTTACACGCATTGTCTGCCATGAGTTGCCATGGGAGCGTGATGGCGAATTTCCGCCTCCCAAATCGGATTCGCTCAATGTCTCTCTCAGGACAGATCTTCTCTACCACGCAGCCGTGCGCTTGCGCCGATATGACGCCTTGCTTATGCCTGTTTCGATGGAGACACTTGCCTGGACGCGGCGGCTGCTTGCATCAATTCCACGCGGCCCGAGTATTCCGGTAATTGGTGTGCTACTGAACGTGCAGCCTGCCGGGATGGTGGATCTGCTTGAGCTCGGCATGATTGACTTTGTTCAGACTCCCATCAATGTAGGGGAGTTGCGTGCAAGGATCCTGTGCGCTGTATCCAGGGCCCCCAGAAGGATGGTCTTGCGCGATCGCATTATGGGTACAGGGGAACGCTACGAAGACTATACGCGCTTACGGCGTGCCCTGGCGCTTGAGCGTCCTTGGTGCGCAAGTCGCTACAGTGCGCAGGAAGCAGTCAGTCCACAGCTTTCAGTCCCTCAGGAAGGGCGCAGTATCTGGGGGCCAAAAGACCAGTCGCTGGGGCAAGGGTGGTCGTGCACTCCACAGTTGCATGATAGCCATCAGGTTGCCGAAGACCTGCCAATTGTCGAGCGTCTGCGCAGAGTTCTCGAGAATCGCTATCAAACATTTGGTGAAGTGAAAGCGCAACTTATCTCGGAATTTGAGTCGCAGTACGTCAAGGACGCACTTGCTATGCAGAACGGAAATGTTGCACGTGCCGCAGCAGCCTCGGGTAAGAATCGCCGCGCGTTCTGGGAAATCATGCGCAAGCACAAGATTGATGCCAAGACATATCGGGACGTTAGCTAAGGCAACGGGCTGCGGCGATGTTCATCGAGGAAGGCATAGTTAGCAGTGCACTCGGTAGATGGGTACAATCTTGGGTCAGCCTAACAGATTGATATGAACAGTGACCACTACAGAACAACTCTCGCGCTTGTCTCCTCTGAAAAATGATGTCTTCCTGCGAGCGCTAAAGCGCCAGCCAGTTCCGTATACGCCGGTCTGGCTGATGCGGCAGGCCGGTCGCTATTTGCCTGAGTATCGTGCAACGCGCTCGAGAGCCGGGTCTTTCATGGGTCTCGCGCAGAGTCCTGAATGGGCGACTGAGGTAACGCTCCAGCCTCTGGAGCGCTTTTCGCTCGATGCCGCTATATTGTTTTCAGACATTCTGACAGTGCCTGATGCGATGGGTCTGGGATTGTCGTTTGTGCAGGGGGAGGGGCCGCGGTTTGCGACGCCTCTTCGTGACGAGGCGCAGGTCAAAGCCTTGACTGTGCCAGACATGAGCAAATTGCAGTATGTATTTGATGCGGTCAAGATGATCAGGCGCTCACTCGACGGACGGGTTCCGTTAATCGGTTTCGCTGGGAGTCCTTTCACCATCGCCTGTTACATGATCGAAGGGCAGGGCACGCGTGAGTATCGTCAGATCAAAACCATGATGTACGCAAGGCCTGACTTGTTGCACCATATACTCGACATCAACGCACGTGCAACGATCGACTACCTGAACGCACAGATTGAGTCGGGTGCCCAGGCCGTAATGGTGTTCGATAGTTGGGGTGGCGTCCTGCCCGATGGCATGTACCAGCAATTCTCCCTTGAGTACATGCGCAGGGTTGTTGCAGGTCTTGCGTTAGGTGAGGGCGAGCGCCGGATCCCGGTCATTCTCTTCACAAAAGGTGGTGGTCTTTGGCTGGATCAGATTGCAAGTACAGGATGCGATGCACTTGGCGTGGACTGGACGGTCAATCTGGCTGTTGCCAGAAAGCAGACCAGTGACCAAGTTGCGTTGCAGGGCAATCTGGATCCCATGTCACTTTTTGCACCCGAAAGCGCGGTTCGGGCTGAAGTCAGACGACTCCTGGATTCGTTCGGAGACGTCGGGGAAGGTGGTCACGTGTTCAATCTTGGGCATGGCATTTCACAGTTCACTCCACCCGAAGTGGTTGCGGCGCTTGTTGATGAAGTTCACCAGTACAGCCCTCGATACCACAAATATTGAACGAGAAGGACGGTTCAGAAGGTTTTTTTTCTGAGTTGTGCACAGTTGGTCCCGGTATTCAGGTTATCCCTCATTTCAATAAGTTTCTGGCGAAATGTTTTCTATAAGGCATTGAAATAAAAAGAATTGTATCCGCTTTTTAATGCTTGTCTCATGGTGCACTCTACCTTGACAGCGGATTTGAACAGGAATTCAACAGTGTTTTCCCCAAAGTTATCCACAGGCGGTCCAGGGGCATGAAAGTCACTACAGGCCAGTCAATTAGCCGGACTCTCGAGAAATCACTTTAAATGGAAGGCGAAATCGGAGCAGACTCACTCCCGACAACCGGAGCAGAGAATCAGTACCTGTTCTGGGCTAAGGTAGCCCTTGACGTGCCCATTGGTGATCTGTTCGAGTATGAGGTTCGTGTCCGCTGTGAACCAGGGCAAAGGGTGATTGTTCCATTTGGTCAGAGAACCTTGATAGGTGTTGTTGTTTCTGTTCATGATGAGCCTTCCATGGCCTCTGATCAGGTCCGGCCCGTCATGGAAGTGCTTGATGATTTGCCGGTGCTATCGACGAGATGGCTGGCGATGGCCAGTTTTGCTGCACGCTACTATCACCGTACCCTCGGAGAGGTGATATTGCCAGCCATACCTGTCACGCTGCGTAAACCCGCGTCTTACCTGGACAACCCCCCGGAAAAACGTCCCGTCGCGCGACTAAGAAAACGGCTCGCCAAGTTGTCAAAGCAGTCCTCTGTCCTGGGGACGATCGTAGCCGAGTCGACTGACACCAGTGTCAGCAACGCGATTGTAGAACGCGAGCTCACCCATGATCAGAGACAAGCTGTTGAGGCGATTGATGCTGCAAACGGCTTTCAGACCTTTCTGCTTTTCGGGGTCACAGGGGCAGGCAAGACAGAGGTGTATCTGCAGGCAGCGATTCATGTCCTTCGGCGTGGAGGATCTGTCCTGTTCCTGGTCCCAGAGATCAATTTGACACCGCAATTTGCGGCAGCTCTGGGCCAGCGGTTGCAGGACGTAGTGGATGCTCATGAGGTTGCGCTCATGCATAGCGGTCTGTCAGATGGACAGCGCTCGGCAAGCTGGCTTGCAATCCTTGAAGGTCAGGCCAGGGTGGTGCTGGGTACTCGTCTGGCGATCTTTGCGCCCCTTCCGCGAGTGGACCTCATCGTTGTGGATGAGGAGCATGACGCCTCGTACAAGCAGCAGGAAGGATTGCGTTACTCTGCGCGCGACCTGGCGGTCTGGCGTGCGCACCAGCACAGGTGTCCCGTGATTCTCGGCTCTGCGACCCCTTCGCTTGAGTCCTGGTGGCATGCGCAGCGCGGCCGCTATCATCGGCTGAATCTGACAGAGCGAGCGCTGACCGTACCGCTGCCGTCCGTTCGACTCGTTGATACGCGAAGATTGCAACTCGAACAAGGCATCTCGCCCCAGGTCAGTGAGGCGATGCGAGAGACACTCGAGGGCGGACAGCAGGTGCTGGTGTACCTGAATCGACGTGGTTATGCTCCGGTTCTGCACTGTCAGAGTTGTGGATGGCTGACTCAGTGCCAGCATTGCAGCGTATTCACTGTGCTACACAAGGCAGCCGGCAAGATGCGTCTGCATTGCCACCACTGCGGTGTGCAGCGACAGGTCCCGCGTGCCTGCCCGGAGTGTGGTGACCAGGATTTGCAACCAATGGGCAGAGGAACCCAGCGGCTGGAGGAATTCCTGCAAACGCTGTTCCCGGATCGCACGATCTTGCGTATTGATGCAGACAGCACGCGCACCAAAGGGTCTGCTCAGAAGCTGTTTGATCATGTCCATTCGGGAAAGGTTGACATTCTGGTTGGTACGCAGATGGTGTCCAAAGGTCATGACTTCAGGAACCTCGGTCTGGTTGTTGTACTCAATTCGGACGCAGCACTCTTCTCCCAGGATTTTCGGGCGCCGGAAAGACTGTTTGCACAGCTGGTTCAGGTCTCCGGCCGAGCCGGTCGACATACCGGAGAGGGCAAAGTGATCGTGCAGACTGACTATCCCGAACAGTCGGTTTATCAGGCTTTGATACGGCATGATTACGAGGGTTTTGCGCGGTCTCAGATCGCCGAGCGGGAGCAAGCCGGGTTACCCCCTTTCAGTTTTCAGGCCTTGATGACTGCACAGGCAAAGGAGCTCCCGGTTGCCGTTTCTTTCCTGGAGCAAGCCAGAGAGAGTGCGCAGACGTGGCTGGCATCGAGTGAAGTTGACTGCGTCATGCTTTATGACGTTGTGCCGTTGCGGGTGGTACGAGTGGCAGGACAATGTCGTGCGCAGCTGTTGATCGAATCGTCATCACGGGTCATGCTACAGCGGCTACTGAGCGAATGGCTGCCAGAGCTGGGCTCAAGGTTTGGTGCTGCGGGTCTGCGGTGGCAAATTGAAGTCGATCCACTTGAAATTTGAAGGCGAGCATCTTGAAACGTGAGGGTTTGTTTTGATTCCATTGAATCGGGCGCAGGAAGAAGCCGTTCACTACCTTGACGGACCATGTCTGGTGCTGGCGGGGGCAGGGTCTGGCAAGACTCGAGTGATCACACGCAAAATTGCCTACCTGATTCAGGAGTGCGGATATTCGGCGCGCCACATCTACGCGCTGACCTTCACCAACAAAGCAGCAGCCGAGATGGCTCATCGCCTTGAATCCTTGCTCGGTCGCAGCGCAAGCCGAGGTCTCACAATCTCCACATTCCATTCGCTCGGCGTGCGATTTTTGAGGGAAGAAGCCCAGGCACTGGGACTCAAGCGTGGCTTTTCCATTCTGGACGGCCAGGATGCCATGGGGCTCATCCAGGCCATTGTCCAGACGACAGACCGTGCCCGTCTCAAACATCTGCAGCAGGTGATCTCACTCTGGAAGAATGCCGCAGTGGATCCGGATCAGGCGGCAGTGCTTGCCCAGAAGTCTGGTGAGATTGATGCCTCCCGGGTGTATTACAGTTATCAGGCAACACTCAAGGCTTATCAGGCAGTCGATTTCGATGATTTGATACTGCTACCGTTACGCTTGTTGTCGGAGAATCAAGAGGTCCGTGCGCGCTGGCAGTCAAGAGTGCGATACCTGCTTGTCGATGAATACCAGGACACGAATGCGTGTCAGTACCAGTTGCTACGCGAGCTGACTGGGCCGCGTTCGATGTTCACAGCCGTGGGTGATGATGACCAGGCGATTTACGGCTGGCGCGGTGCAACTGTTGAGAATCTCGCCAGATTACGCGAAGACTATCCCGACCTGCATCTGATCAAGCTGGAGCAGAATTACCGCTCAAGCCAGACAATTCTTGCAGCGGCTAACCGTGTCATCGAAGCCAATCCAAAGCTTTTTGACAAGCGGCTCTGGTCTGAGCACGGCGTGGGTGATCCGATCACGGTTACCCGAATGGACAATGACCAGATGGAGGCTCAGTCCGTTGCTGTGCGGCTATCGGCGGCCCGGTTCGAGAAGCAGGCAAAGTGGCAGGATTTTGCGATCTTGTATCGAAGTAACCAGCAGGCACGAGTGATTGAGCAAGCGCTACGGGATCTTCGTATCCCATACACGGTTTCCGGAGGCCAAAGCTTTTTTGAGAAGCAGGAGATACGGGACGTGCTTGCTTATCTTCGGCTGATTGCCAACGATGACGACGACCCGGCGTTCATTCGTGCCGCTACCACACCTCGACGTGGAATCGGTCAGGCGAGTCTGCATGCCTTGGGAGAGTACGCCGGTCAGCATCAAGTGAGTCTGATGCAGGCGGCGCAAAGTGACAGTCTTGGCCAGATATTGCAGCCAAAGCAGCTCGATGCGGTTCAGGGATTTGTCCATTTCATCCGGATATTTCAGACGCGGGCTGACAAGCCAGGTCATATAGAGCCCGTGGACAAGCTGCTCGATGAGCTGCTGGCAAATGTCGGGTACGAGAACCATCTGTTCGATACTGCGTCAGATGACCGTTCGGCTCAGTCAAAATGGCAGAATGTGCTGGATCTGGTGGACTGGCTAAAGAGTAAGGCGCAGGAGCGGGATCACGGTCTGGCAGGACTGGTGCAACACGTGGCGCTGGTCACGATGCTGGATCGGCAGCAGGACGAGGACCCCGATGCGGTCAAACTGTCCACATTGCACGCATCCAAAGGTCTGGAGTTTCCGCATGTCTATCTCGTCGGAGTCGAGGAGGGCTTGCTGCCACATCTGGGCAGGGAGGACGATCTGACGGTTGATGATGATGTTCAGGCACTGGCCAATCGCATCCAGGAAGAGCGGCGGTTGATGTATGTAGGAATCACCCGGGCGCAGCGTAGTCTGCATCTGACGTGGTGTTCCCGTCGACGCCGAGCTCGCCAGGACCGGGTCTGCGAACTGTCACGGTTCGTGGCGGAAATGGGTCTTGTGTCTAACAAGACGGTTGAAGATCCGGCGAACGGGCTCTCTCCGGCGAAACGGCTGGACATGCTCAAAGATCTGCTGGCCAGCAAGAAAAAAGCGGTTTGACCGGTTCGATAGACGAACAGGCGGTCAAGCTCGGCCAGGTATCTGGTGGCTGATACCGTACAAGGCAATTTCCTGCTCCAGATCGCTACTGGAGTTGCGTAGTGTTCGGACAGAGTCAACGATGTCGGATGCTGTGACACCGATGGGACCGCCGAGCTTGCTGGTCATAGCCTCTCCAGCGGCACCGTGCAGCCATACAGCGCCGCAAACAGCCGTCGCCACGTCATAACCTTGTGCCAGCAGACTGGCTATCAGGCCTGTCAGGACATCGCCCGTGCCGGCTGTGGCAAGCGCAACATTGCCGGTAGGATTGATATAGAGTCTGCCATCCGGAGATGCAATCAGAGTACGGTGGCCTTTGAGCACCACCCATGCCCGATACTGGCCGGAAATCCGGAGGGCAGCCGATAGTCTCCTGGCCTGTACCTCATCGGTTGTGGTGTGTAACAGTCGCGCGGCTTCGGCCGGGTGAGGGGTAAGGACGATATTGTCGTCGGACCAGTCTGGCTCGACCGTTGCATTGGCGAGTGCGTTCAGTGCGTCAGCATCAATGACTGTCGGCGTTGCCGCGCGCACGTGCAACAATTCCCTGAATAAACTGACTGAGTCCGCAGAGGATCCCATCCCGCATCCGACCCCCATGCATTGATTTGACGTGCGTTGGCGAGCATCTCCCGCGCGGGCCGGATCATCAACTCTGGCTGGACATAGTCAACCACGACATCAGGCCGATGCTGGGCAAGACTGACATAAACCCTTCCGGCACCTGCCTTGAGTGCACTACGGCCAGCGAGCAGGGCTGCGCCTGTCATGCCCGGCGCACCACCCAGGATACCGACCGAGCCGAAAGTGCCTTTGTGTCCTTCTGGATCACGGCCGGTGAGGATGTTGCAGAACAGTTGCGGTGTGATGAGTACAGGCTCAGACGTCTGAGCCTGGCGTGGCTGAAGCGGCTGATTGCTGTTGGCTGATTGGTCGGGGTCGATTGAACGCTTGGACATGATCTCAGGCAAAATGATGGGCGAAGCAGCCTGAATCAGGCAATCATCTAAAGGAGCAAAACTCGTGACACAGATCAAGACAGTAGGCGTAGTTGGTGTAGGCGCCATGGGTAAAGGCATTGTACAGATTGCGGCACAGGCCGGGTTCGATGTCATGATGTTTGACCAGCGCACCGAAGCGGTACAAGCCGCCAAGGTGGATATCGCCAAGGTCTGGGATAGTCTGGTTGCCAAAGGCCGAATGACCGAGAGCGCAGCAAGGGAATCTGTCGAGAACCTTCACGTTGCGCAAAGCCTGTCCGAACTTGCCAGATGCGACGTGGTGGTTGAGGCGATCATTGAACGCCTCGATATCAAGCAATCACTGTTTAAGGAGCTTGAAGGGGTTGTGAGCGAGTCATGCGTTCTTGTGACTAACACATCGTCCTTGTCGGTGACTGCCATTGCGTCGGGTTGTACACATCCACAGCGTGTTGCCGGATTCCATTTTTTCAACCCCGTCCCGCTCATGAAGCTCGTGGAAGTGATCGACGGGACCCGCGGAGATCCAGCTGTCGGTGATGTGTTGATGGAATTCGCTCGACAGATGGGACACACGCCTGTGCGCTGCAAGGATATGCCCGGTTTCATTGTCAATCATGCCGGACGAGGGCTTGGTACGGAAGGGTTCCGTGTGGTCCAGGAACAAGTGACTGACTACGAAACAGTTGACAGGGTCATGCGAGAACAGTGTGGATTTCGCATGGGACCATTTGAACTGATGGATCTCACCGGACTGGATGTTTCGCACTTTGTGATGGAGTCAATCTACCAGCAGTTTTACGATGAAACCCGCTTCAGACCATCACCGCTGGGCGCCGTGCGGGTTGCTGCAGGACTTTACGGACGCAAGAGTGGTGGCGGGTTCTATCAGTATGCCAATGGAAAAAAGCTTGAATCCGAGCTGGATCCAGTGCCGGCATTTGATTCTCTACCCAGTGTCTGGGTCAGCCCGGAGCATCCGCACGGGCACTCGATCGCGACGGCCTGGCTCAGGCAGCTCGGTGCTGCTATCCAGACGGGGAATCATCCTGACAAGGACAGTCTGATTGTCGTGACACCGTACGGTGAGGATGTGGCGACAGCGATTGCAGAGCAAAGTCTGGATCCAGAGAGAACCATCGGTCTCGATACTTTTGGTGCAATGTCTCCTCAGCGGCACCGCACCTTGATGGTGGCCATGACCACCTCGCCACACTGGCGTGATGTGGCGCACGCGATTTTTTCGATGGATCAGGTTCAAGTCAGCATCATCCAGGATTCACCAGGTTTCATTGGTCAGCGCATCCAGGCCATGATCGTCAACATCGCATGTGAGATTGCACAGCAGGGTATTGCGACGCCTGCCGATATCGATCGGGCGGTCAAGCTAGGTCTGAATTACCCGGCGGGCCCGCTCAGTCTTGGCGACAGTCTGGGCACTTCAAGGGTTCTGGAGATTCTGGAGAACATGCAAACTGTTACCGGTGATATGCGTTACCGGCCCAGTCTCTGGTTGAGACGCAGGGTTTTGCTGGAGCGTTCTTTGCTGGAGAGCCCAGCGACGGTCTGAGATCTCTCCTTATCGGGATGGGGAGCAATCCTCACGGACTGCACCCCTCCCGCACCGCAGATCCGCACTGGGTGGTTGAAATGGTTGGTTAGACTGTCAGGGCTTGTGTTACTCCCGACTCGGACACTTTTTCGTTTCGATGACCAGAGGGCTTGCCTCCCTGTCCTTCAGACCTTCACCACAAATTTCAGCATCTGCGGCCCAGCTTGTGATGATGTTCTCTGCTGACTGCTCGTTCAGGCACAGCCGTTGCCTCTTCAGTCAGAAGGCGAGATCTGCCCGAGTAAGAAACACATATCTTCATCACATAACCGCCGCATCTACGCCACCTCGCAGTGGTGGTCACGAAATCTTCGCGGTTCCTGGCCTGATCGCCCGAATACAGTTGCACTTCACATCGCTCGTTGTGACCAGTTTCTGACGGGACTTTCACCCCTAAGAGTACGCTTATGCTGGTCGCACATCCGAAATAGAAAAAGGAGCAGCATGGCTGCTCCTTTTTCTATTTAAAACAACTCAGGGATGCCACCCTGCTTCACTAGCGATACACGTCTCTTGATCCGTTCAGGTCGTTCAGTGCGAGGCAGAGGTGATTCTGGTGCTGCCTCGCAAGACGATGTTACTGAGACTTGCTGACCATGTACGCAACTGCAGCGCGCAGGTCACCTTCGCTTGCACTGGCCAGGCCACCCTTGGGAGGCATGGCGCCTTTTCCACTAATCACGACCGAGACCATTGCGTCCATGCCGGTTGCAATGTAGGGACCCCAGGCTGCCTTGTCTCCAAGCTTGGGTGCGCCCGCAACACCTGCGGCATGGCAGGCGAAGCAAGCCTGCTTGTAGATTTTCTCACCTAGCGCCAGGTCAGCATCCGCTACCACCGGCGCAGCCGCAGCCGGGGTTGCTGCTGGTGTGGACTCGTCAGAAGCAGGCGATGCTGCGGCCTGGGCAGTTTCCTGGGCAGGAGCCTGAGCCGGAGCCGCATCGGCTGCCGGCTTGGCTTCAGGTGCAGGTGCAGGTGCAGGTGCAGGTTCAGTCGCGGCAGGTTTTTCCTCGCTGGCCGATTCGTCGGAAGCAGCTTCAGCCGGCTCCTGGAAATCACCACCAGCTGCGTTCGCTATGTAGACGACTGCACGGGCAATCTCGAGATCGTCAAGGCTCGGGTTGCCGCCTTTCGGGGGCATTGCACCCTTGCCGTTGGTGACAGCGGTAATCATGGCTTCGAGACCGGTGCTGATTGGACCAGCCCAGGCGGCCTTGTCACCAAACTTCCAGGCGCCCGCGACGCCTGAGGTGTGACAGGCTGCACAGACGGCGTTATAGACCTGTTCGCCAGTCTGCATCACTTTGGGTGCGCTGGCGTCGACCAGCTCGATCCGGGCCACAGGCGCGATCCGCAAGGCGGTTGCCTCGGGTCCCAGGGTATCCGAACCCGCGGCAGTGCGCGTGCCAGAGGTGACCCAGCTCACCAGCAGGAAGATGATGATGATAGGAACGATAAATGCCAGCAATACAGTCACGATCAATTGCTTGGGCGTTTTGATCGGAGACTCGTGCTCTTCTATGTGTTCTTGCTGATGTTCGTGAGATTGACTCATGAGGCAGGCCCTAAGTTGCAATGGCGGAAATCCCGAGAATTATACCGATAATGCGGGCTGTGCCGACAAGCTCAAGCAGGATTGCTCGTTATGGGTATAATTCAGGACTTGGCGCCCGTAGTTCAATGGATAGAATTAGAGTTTCCGAAGCTCTCGATACAGGTTCGATTCCTGTCGGGCGCGCCACTTTCCCCCGCCCCTCCTGCTTTGCGTTGTTTCAATTCTTTCTCCTTCTTCATTTCTTTCCTTCTCCTTCATTTCCTTCGCGTGGCCGTCTTGATTCTGGCAGCGTCGAATGCTGGCTCTGATTTATCGTCTGATTATTCCTGGAGGGCAGTACCCTTTGACAGGCTCAGTCTATGTCAGAACGGTCGGGCAAGTGTCTGGAAACAGATGTTGATACGTGATTCGATGTGCAATCATCCAGTGTGTCGGGCCGGTCTGGCGTGCATTTCAAAAGTATTCAATCAGTTCTGAGAACGCTGTGCAATCCGGACCGTCAGGCCTGACCATGACGGATGGAGATGTCAGGGCCAGCCGTCGGCACGGTCATCTACATGGGTGCCTTGAGTGCCGCGTGAAACTGCCGGACGTATTCTTCAAACGAGACAGAGCGATCGGCCTCGAACTCGTCTTGCGCCTGAACAGACGCGAGCCGCATCTGTTCAGCCTGCTTGCGCTCTGCCTCCGTGAGACCTGCACGCTTGAAATGTAGTGTGTACTCGCGCGAGGTTTCAAGACCGAATGCGTGAAACGAACTGTGAGTCTCTTTGAGTGTTTCCAGCACCCGCGCTGAAGGTGTCAGCGAAATATCCAGAACCTTGGCGTGCTGGTAATCCAGCGCTTCAAGATACAGGGGATCCCCGGTCTGTTCTGACAGTAGGGTGGCGCATGCCCGGATGCCCTCAAATATCTGCTCCGCCCAGCCACTAAGTGTGATGGGAATGCCACCTTGCCGAAGCTCAAGCCCCGGTTTTCTGCCTTCCTTGACGACCGTGCTGAAGTTTTCTGCACTTTCCTGGCAGAATCCGTCCTCGCCAAAGTCCGGGCTGCTCTGTAATGCACAAAACAACAGAAAGGCGTCCATGAAGCGAGCCGTGTGTGCGCTGATGCCTGCTGGCTCGAATGGATCGATGTCCAGGCACCGGACTTCGATGTACTGAATCCCACGCTCTGATAGCGCGGTGATGGGTCTTTCTCCACGTCCGGTTGTCCGTTTGGGTCGGATCGTCGAGTAATACTCGTTTTCGATTTGCAACAGGTTGCAGTTGAGCTGGATCCACTCTCCGTTCTGGTGGGTCCCCATGGTTTGGTACTCTGGCCATGGCGTGGCCACAGCCTCGTACATGCGCTGCAAGAAGGTTGGCAGGTCGTTGTAGCAGGGCTTGAGTGTGGACTGCGCCTTGTTCTGATAACCCAGGTCACTCATTCGCAGACTGGTTGCCCAGGGCAGATAGAGCGTATCGGAATCCAGTTCTTGCAGACTCGTCTGTTTGCCTCTTACAAACTGTTTGTTCAGCACTGGTGATGCGCCAAAGAGGTACATCAACAACCAGCTATGACGCACGAAATTCCGGATGAGACTGACATACCCTGCTGAGGCGCGAGTCTGGGCAGATTCGCCTTCCAGATCAAGATGCTCCCAGAAATCCGGATCAAATGAAAAGTTGTAGTGAATGCCGGCAATGCACTGCATGGTTTTGCCGTAGCGGTGGGCGAGCCCCCGGCGGTAGACGTGCTTGAGCATGCCGGTGTTGGATTCACCGTACCAGGCGATCGGGATGTCCTCCTCGGAAGGAAGGATGGCTGGCATCGAATGGTTCCACAGTAACTCGTCACCGAGTCCGTCAGCCGTCAGGCGATGAACCCACTCGACCGCTTGCAGCAGGCTGTCGACAGAGGAGTGCGTCGACGTGATCAGCTCCAGCAGCGACTCTGCGTAATCAGTGGTAATGTGGGGGTGCGTCAATGCGCTGCCCAGCGCAACCGGGTGCGGTGTCATGGCCAGATGGCCAGTCGGGCTGGTGCGCAGCCCCTCTTTTTCAAGACCGCGCAGGCACCGGGACAGAAGCCCGGGCGACTGCTCTATGGCTGCTAGGCGTTTTTGTAGCTTCGTAAGCAAGCGGTTTTCCTGTTAAGTCATTAAAATTTTCACAAGGTCGGCTCCTGCTGGAGACTCGACTCGTCTTGTCCGCGGTTGCGGTTCGATTGTACGTGAGTCCCTGACTTGTGGGATGCACAAAATATTGAGGGTCAGGTTCAGATGTTTTTGGCTACCATGAAATCCTGTCGTGTATGGGGGCGCACCCTGATTCTGCTTGCGGCAGTGGCTCTCGCCGGCTGCTATCCGGAGTACAACTGGCGCGAAATTCCCGTCGCAGACGGACTGGCTGTTGCTGCGTTTCCTGCCAAGGTGAACGGACAATCCAGAACGATCACGCTGGCCGGAGTCGATATGGAATTCACCGTTGAAAGCGCGTGGGTGGACAGCAGCATTTTTGCCTTGGGGTACGCCCGCCTGCCAGCGGATCTGAGCCCTGGGACCCGCGCGGCGATCCGCCTCGAAATGACGGAATCGCTGTTTCGCAGTCTTGGAGAACAGCCCGGCAAACAAGCGCTCAAGGGTGAGACGTTTGTCGTTGTGTCGCAGCAGTCAGCCAGTCCTTTGCGAGTGGTGGGAAGAATAGTTGAGCATCGGGATATCATCGTTCGCATGATGGCTTCAGGGCCCGAACAGGAGCTGTCCGAGCAGATCGGTCGGGAGTTCACTGGGTCTCTTTCTCTACGATAGACGGGTCGAGCAGTCCAAGTTTCCAGGCTTGCGCGATGCATGCCTGACGCCCATAAACATTGAGTTTGCGGCTTGCGTTGCGCAAATGAAAGTTGACAGTGCTTTCGCTGAGTCCAAGTATCGTACCGATCTCCCAGCTCGTTTTTCCTTGGGACACCCATGCCAGACATTGCAGCTCTCGTCTGGATAGAGGTGCTTTGGTCATGTTGGTCTTTCTCCTGAAGTTGAGTTGAACACGTAAGTCGTGCAGCGATTGCTGTTGCCCGGTGTTGCCGGCTGGCATGTCCGGGAAGCAGGCGTAATCCGGATGCTGCATTAATTTTAGTGTGACATATTCGCAAGACAGTCATGGCTCAATGCGTGACGGTCTACGTCATGCTCTGCCTTTCTGGCAGTCTGGGAGGCTATGCTGATGATGGTTCGTACGATACCTGTGACGCGCTTGCAGAGTGTCTGCTGTCCGCATGCGGGGCCTGGATGGTAAACTGGGCAGACAATTTTCGAATGGCGCCGATTTGCTTGATCCGCTTGCGGGCGCCTCACAAATCCAGCTAAAGAGGTCCGTCTATATGACAGAACCACTCTCGCCACAATTGCAGTCGAGTCAGCCAGAACGCATATCCGTTCAGACACTTGAAACCGCCATCCCAGGTTCAGTCGGAATCGTCCGAACCGAGTACTTTCACTTTGAGGAGCCACTGCCGCTAGACAGTGGCCAGTCCCTGAGTGATTACACGCTGGCTGTGCAGACCTACGGCACGCTGAACGCAGACCGGTCAAACGCTGTTTTGATCTGCCATGCACTGAACGCCTCTCACCACGTTGCGGGCTACAGTGAGGATGATCCTGATCAGCTTGGCTGGTGGGACAACATGGTTGGCCCTGGAAAGCCGGTGGACACCAATATTTATTTCGTGATCGGTGTGAACAACCTCGGGTCCTGCTTCGGATCGACCGGGCCAGCCTCGATTCGTCCTGAAACCGGCAAGCCCTGGGGGGCTGCGTTTCCCGTGCTGACCGTCGAGGACTGGGTCCGTGCGCAGTCCCGCCTGGCGGACCGACTCGGAATCGAGCGGTTCGCTGCTGTGATGGGCGGCTCGCTAGGCGGGATGCAAGCTTTGAGTTGGTCCATCACCTGTCCGGACAGACTCGCGCATTGCATTGTCATTGCCAGTACTCCAAAGCTGTCTGCACAGAACATCGGTTTTAACGAGGTTGCCCGCCGAGCCATCATCACTGATCCGGAGTTTCATGAGGGGGACTATTACGCGCATGGTGTCGTCCCCAAGCGTGGGTTGACCGTTGCGAGAATGATTGGTCACATTACATACTTGTCGGACGACGACATGGCCCAGAAGTTCGGGAGGACACGTCGCGAGCCTGCTGAAAACGGCGCTTATCGTTATGACTATGGCGTCGAGTTCGAAGTGGAGTCCTATTTGCGCTATCAGGGGGAGAAGTTCTCCCGGTATTTTGATGCCAACACGTATCTTCTCATCACCAGGACGCTTGACTACTTTGATCCCGCGAGAAATACAGGAGGGGATCTGACGCGGTCACTCTCTGCTGCAACAGCGGACTTTCTACTTGTGTCCTTCACGACAGACTGGCGCTTTCCCCCTTCGCGTTCGCGGGAGATCGTTCAGGCTTTGCTGAACAACGAGCGACCTGTGACCTATGCGGAGATTGATGCCCCGCACGGGCACGACGCGTTTCTGCTCACTGATCCGAGATACCACGGTGTCGTGCGGGCGTACTTCGAGCGTATCGACAAGGCGCTAAAGCTTTCCCGGACTGGAGGCCATCATGAATAACCGCCTTCGCCCCGACTTGTTGAGAATTGCCCAGTGGGTTGATCCGGGTTCGCGCGCGCTGGATCTTGGGTGTGGGGATGGCGCGCTTCTCGAACATCTGAAGCTCACACGCAATGTGACTGGCGTCGGTGTGGAGATCGATGATGATCGGGTGCTGGCCAGCACCCAGCGCGGCGTGGATGTGCTTCAGCAGAACCTTGAGGAAGGTCTTGCTCTGTTTTCTGATCAATGCTTTGACACGGTGGTGCTGTCCCAGACCCTTCAGTCGATGCACAAGACTGAGCATATTCTGCTCGAAATGGCCCGGGTTGCGCGCTACGGTATCGTTTCGTTCCCAAATTTCGGGTATTTTCCGCACGGCATTTCTCTGCTGCGCGGGCGTATGCCCGTCACTGGACAGATGCCATACGCCTGGTACAACACGCCCAACATTCATTTGTGCACAATCAAGGACTTCGAGGATCTCGCCACAAAACTGGGGCTGCAGATTCTGGAGCGAGCGACCTACGGTCCCAAATCTGAAGTGAAGTGGCTCGCCGGATGGCGCGCGACGCTAGCCCTGTACCGGTTTACTTCAAAGTCTTTCACCTAGACGAGGTCTGATGTCCATTCCGCTGAGTATCTATGTCGGCAGACGGGTCTCTCCTCTGTTGTTTTTAGGGTTTGCAAGTGGATTGCCACTGGCCCTGACCGGTGGAACGCTGCAAGCCTGGGCGACAGTCGAAAGCGTTTCTCTTCAGGAAATCGGCTTTCTGACGCTAGTAGGAACGGCTTACACGCTGAAGTTCATCTGGGCACCTCTGATCGACCGATACTCCCCTGGGTTTCTGGGGCGCAGACGGGGGTGGATGCTCATCACGCAGGTGCTGCTGGCGCTCGGACTGCTTGTGATGGGGCAGATTTCACCGGCGACCTCGCTGGGTGCGATTGCAGTGATGGCGGTGCTGGTGGCGTTTCTGTCCGCGACCCAGGATATTGCGTTCGACGCCTATCGGACAGACGTGCTGGCCACTTATGAACGCGGGGCGGGGGCGGCACTTTCGGTGCTTGGATACCGTCTGGCAATGCTGGTCTCTGGTGGCTTTGCGCTGGTCGTTGCTGATCAGTGGCTAGGCTGGTCGAGTATGTATTCCCTGATGGGCGGTCTGATGTTGCTGACTGCACTCGCAACGTTGTGGGCGCCTGAACCATCTAATCCGGGGCAGGCCCCTCGTTCGCTGGAGGAGGCTGTAACAGCGCCGCTGGGGGAGTTTTTTCGCAGACCAGAGGCTTGGGCACTGCTGCTGATGATTGTTCTTTACAAGCTCGGAGATGCCTTTGCAGGTGCGTTGTCGACAACGTTCCTGATTCGGGGAGCCGGGTTCAGTCCGACCGAGGTCGGTACGGTCAACAAGATACTTGGATTGAGTGCGACTATTCTAGGTGCGCTTTTTGGTGGAGCCTTGATGGCTCGTCTGGGCTTGTTCAGGTCGTTGCTGTTTTTCGGGGGGCTACAGGCTGTCTCAAATCTCGGCTACTGGGTCATCGCCGTGGGACCGCACAACGTATGGCTGATGGCAGCCGGTGTCGCGCTTGAGAACTTGTGTGGCGGAATGGGGACTGCTGCCTTTGTTGCTTTGTTGATGGGGCTGTGCAAGCAGGAGTTTTCTGCGACGCAATTTGCTCTTCTCTCAGCACTCTCAGCGGTCGGTCGTACTTATCTTGCAGGCCCGCTCACACCACCACTGGTTGAGAAGCTGGACTGGCCCGGATTTTTTCTCGTGACCGTGCTGATCGCGCTGCCCGGAATCTGGTTGTTGTGGATCCGGCGGGCAGATATCGAGCGAATCGATATGCAAGGTATGCAAGAGGATCGAGCTAACTGACGATTGACAACCGGCGACTGTCGAGTCTGTCGCCAAGTGGAACAGCCCTGATCCTTCAGGCCTTGCCTGCGGGAATTGTGATGAGAAGTCATCCACGATCTTCTACCCGCATTTTCAGTCATTTTTGATCAGCTGCGTTTCGCTCTGACGATCAGAACATCGCAGCGCAGCAGTGTCAGCAATTGCTCTGCAATACTGCCCATCGCAGTTTTGAGAATCCCTGTCGCGCCATGCGTGCCCAGCACCACCAGTTCGATGTGATGTTCCTGAACAAAACGGGGAATCGTCTGTCCGGGAGCGCCAAATTCGACAACCGTCGCAGGCAGTTTTTGTGGGTCAAGTCCCTCTGTCTGCTTCACAAAGTCCTCTGCCTCCTTTTGCAGATGACGGGTTCGTTCATCGATCGTCGCCTGGTCAAGATCGCGCACACCAGCCACTTCGTCAAAGCTGTGGAACACCGTCATCATCTCGAATGGAATCAGTGTGGCTGCGGTCTGCAGTGCGTGGCGTGAGCTGCCTGAGAAGTCGGTTCCGGAAAGCACGTGATGATAGGTTGCGTCCGGGCGGTTTCTCACAACCAGAAGAGGAGTCTCTGCTTCACGTGCCACGCGTTCTACGGTGCTGCCGAGCATGATTCGGCCAAGGGACTCATCTCTGGCTGTGCCTGAGACAATCATCGAGCAGTGATGACTCTGTGTGACATCCTTGATCACATCAATGGGATAGCCAATCTCGACCAGAACCTCGAGTTCGACATCAGCACCTTTGAGGTCGTCGGCCAGCCTTTGCTGAGCCACTTCCTGATGCTGTTTGTGTACCGTCGCCCAGGACGGAAGAATGAGCCGACTCAGAAACGAGGGCTCAATGACGTGAAGAGCAATCAGCTTCACGTTGTGATGTCTGGCCAGACTGACTGCCCGATCCAGAGCGCGGTCACAGCGTGGACTGAGATCGGTGATCAGAAGGATCGGACCGCTAGCGGTAGTAGATTGCGAAGCCATGGAGTCTCCGGTGCAGGCTGATGTCAAAGGGATAATCATAGTCCAGCAGCATGCTGGACAAGTACTGTGCAGATCTGTCTGGTTTCAGCTGTAATACGCCAGGTCAGATCACTGGCAATTGCCAATCGTAGTCAATGGTCAGGGGAGCGTGATCCGAGAATCTTTCGTCCTTGTAGATCTTTGGGTTGGAGGCCTTTCCTGCGATGCCTGGTGTTGCGATCTGATAGTCAATGCGCCAGCCCACGTTTTTGGCCCAGGCCTGCCCTCTGTTGCTCCACCAGGTGTACTGATCCTCGCCTGGTTCAAGCTTGCGGAACACGTCGACCAGGCCGATCTCTTCGAAGATCCGGTCAAGCCATGCGCGCTCCTCTGGCAGAAACCCGGAGTTCTTGCGGTTGCCACGCCAGTTCTTGAGGTCGATCTCCTTGTGCGCAATGTTCCAGTCACCACACACAATCAATTCCTGCCCGCTTTCGCGGTGCTCCTTCATGCGGTCTTCCAGCCATGGAAGAAAGGCATCCAGGAATCGCATCTTGACCGCCTGTCGTTCATCTCCGCTGGAGCCTGAAGGCAGATACGCGCTAGCGATGGTGAGTCCAGGCCAGCGGGCGACGATCAACCTTCCTTCGTGGTCGAACTCGGGAATACCGATGCCGGGGTGTACCTGTTCGGCTTGTGCATTCAGGTAAAGTCCGACGCCGCTGTAGCCCTTCTTCTGTGCGAAGTGAAAGTGCCCGGTGTAAGGGGCAGGGTCGGTGAGAGACTCATCCAGATCCTGTGCGTGTGCCTTGAGTTCCTGCAGGCAGACCACGTCTGCCCGGTTGATGGCAAGCCAGTCTGCCAGCCCTTTGCGAAAGGCGCTGCGCAGGCCATTAACGTTTATTGAAGTCACACGAAGCACAGAATTCCCCTTGAGTGAGATAATGACAGCTGATCCAACAATTCACGCTCCAAGTGTCAAATGCCTAACAATCCACCATCGTATGACCGGGAAACTTTTGTGCGCTTCGCGCTGCAAGAAGGTGTGCTCAAGTTCGGCCGGTTTCTGACCAAGTCTGGTCGATACAGTCCATACTTCTTCAATGCCGGATTGTTCAACACGGGAGCCAGTGTCGGACGATTGGGGCAATTTTACGCACATGCCCTGATCGAGTCTGGTTTGCCCTTTGATATGCTGTTTGGCCCAGCCTACAAAGGAATACCGCTGGCGACGGCTACTGCCATGGCGCTGGCGCAAGTTGCGCAGGCAAACGTCGGTTCCGTGCCGTTTGCCTTCAACCGCAAAGAAGCCAAAGATCACGGTGAAGGCGGCTTGCTGGTTGGTGCGCCGCTACAAGGTCGTGTCGTCATTGTCGATGACGTCATCACGGCCGGCACTTCGGTGCGCGAGTCGGTCGATATCATTCGTGCGCAGGGAGCTGAGCCGGCTGGTGTGTTGATTGCGCTCGACCGGATGGAACGCGCAGGGCCTGATGGCGACCTGACACCCGGATCCGCCGTGCAGGATGTCGAGCAAAGGTATGGCCTGCCTGTCATCGCCATCGCGGACCTCACCGACATCCTGACCTTGCTTGCAACCGATCCGACCTTTGCCGAGCACGAGCAGGCGGTGCTGACGTATCGCGACCGGTACGGTATTAAAGACAGCCGTTCGTTCTGAAAACAGACATGCCCGCAGGGAGTTCTCCGTGCGGGCATGTTTCAGGCGGGTGCCGGGGGACTGATTCCTGTGTCAGCAGTTACTGGATCGTCATCCGTCGAGGCGTTGTTTGAGTAGTTCGTTGACCTGCGCGGGGTTGGCTTTACCTTTGGCGAGCTTCATGACCTGGCCAACCAGCGAGTTGAAGGCTTTCTGCTTTCCAGCGCGATACTCCTCGACGATGGCGGCATGGTTTGCAATGACTTCATCGACCATTGCTCCGATCGCTGCGGTGTCGCTGATCTGCTTGAGTCCTTTTTTCTCGATGATGCTATCGGCGTTCGCTGAGTCGCCGTCCTGCCACATGTCGGCAAACACCTCTCTGGCAATCTTGTTCGAGATGGTTCCATCGGCAATCCGTACGAGAAGTCCTGCCAGCGTGCCGGGGGAAACCGGACAACTCGCCAGCTCCATCTCGTCCCTGTTCAGTGCAGCCGCGACCTCGCCCATGAGCCAGTTGGCGGCAAGTTTTGCCTGACCGTCGGGAAGCCCTTTGACCAGCTCTTCAAAGTATCGGGCCGTATCCAGGTCCTGGCATATCTGCTGCGCATCCGCATGGGACAGACCGTAATCTGCTGTCAGCCGGTTCAGCATCTGCTGTGGTAACTCGGGCATCTCGGTGCGAACACGGTCGACCCATTCCTGTGTGATCACCAGCGGGGGTAGATCCGGA